>NZ_AUKW01000021.1:0-141033 GCF_000424965.1 Streptomyces sp. TAA204 | reverse complement strand
TGGAGTTGACTGGTACTAATAAGCCGAGGGCTTGACCACAGGTACTTCTGCTCGCGTCCACTGTGCGGTTTCTGAGACAGCAACCCCACACCCAGCACCACCACGTGACATGTGAACAGTGTGTGTTTGCTGAGACTTCCCCCCCTTGCCGGGGCCACCACTACGTGTGGCAGGCCCAGGAGAAGTGGGGGGTGTGAGTTTCGGTGGTCATAGCGTCGGGGAAACGCCCGGTTACTTTCCGAACCCGGAAGCTAAGCCTGACAGCGCCGATGGTACTGCATGCGGGAGCGTGTGGGAGAGTAGGACACCGCCGAACAACACGTGAGAGAAGCCCTGTCGGGTGTGGCGTGGCCACCCCGACAGGGCTTCTCCCATATCCGGATACAGTTGCCGCATGGGCAGCTACGACATCGTCATCTTCGACAACGACGGTGTGCTGGTGGACAGCGAGCCGATCTCGAATCGCGTTCTCGCCGACCATCTCACCGAGTTGGGGCATCCCACGACGTACGAAGAGTCGATCCGTGACTACATGGGCGCCGCGGTGCACCGCGTTCACGACCTGGTGCTGGAGCGTTCAGGCCGGCGGCTTCCCGCGGACTTCGACGAGACGTTCCACGCCCGCGTCTTCGCCGCTTTCCGGCGCGAACTGCGCCCCACGGTCGGCGTGCCCGAAGTGCTGGCGAAGCTGGACGCCGAGGGCGTGCCCTACTGCGTCGCGTCCTCCGGCAGTCACGAGCGCATCCGGGTCGCGCTGCGCAGGACCGGTCTGTACGAACACTTCGGCGAGGAACGCATCTTCAGCTCGCAGGACGTGGGGAAGGGCAAACCCGCCCCTGATCTGTTTCTGCACGCTGCGGCACGGATGGGCGCACGCGTGGAGCGCTGTGCCGTCATCGAGGACAGCCCTCTGGGCGTGCGGGCCGGAGTCGCCGCAGGCATGGACGTGTACGGGTACGCGGCCATGACTTCCCGCGAGGGCCTGGCCGGGGCACATGCCTTCTTCACGGACATGAGGGATCTGCCGGCGCTCCTGTCGTAGCCGACGGCAGCTTAGGCGACCGCGTCCACGGCCGGTACGGTGTCCGGATGAGTGGCGGCGCGCAGTTGATGTGGGACGAAGCAGTCACCGGCTACGACTTCGGCCCCGGTCATCCCATGGACCCCATCCGGCTGGCTCTGACGATGCGGCTGGTCGAGGCGCTGGGCCTGGACGCCCACAAGGATCTGAATGTGGCGGCGGCCAAGCCCGTGGGCGACTCGACTCTGCGCCTCGTGCACAGACAGGACTACATCGACGCGGTGCGGCGGGTGTCCGCCGACCCGTCCTCGGCGGACGGCGAGTTCGGGCTGGGGACGCCCGACGATCCCGCGTTCGCCGGTATGCACGAGGCGTCCGCCTTGATCGCCGGTCAGTCGGTGAGCGCCGCCGAGGCGGTGTGGCGCGGGGACGTCCAGCACGGGGTGAACTTCGCGGGCGGGCTGCACCACGCGATGCACGCCTCCGCGTCCGGGTTCTGCATCTACAACGACGCGGCGCTGGCCATCGCCCGTCTCCTGGAACAGGGTGCCGAGCGGGTCGCATACGTCGACGTGGACGTGCACCACGGTGACGGCGTGCAGGACGCCTTCTGGAACGATCCGCGGGTACTGACGATCTCGCTGCACGAGCACCCGCGGATGCTTTTCCCCGGCACCGGCTGGGCGGAGGAGAGCGGCGGGCAGGACGCCCAGGGCGGCGCGGTGAACGTGGCCCTGCCGGCCGGTACAGGGGACGACGGCTGGCTGAGGGCGCTGGACGCCATCGTGCCCGAACTGCTCGCCGAGTTCCGGCCACAGGTGCTGGTCACCCAGCACGGTGCGGACACCCATTTCGAGGACCCTCTCGCGCACCTCGCGGTCAGCGTCGACGCCCAGCGGGCGGCGGCCGAGGCTCTGCACGGGTGGGCGCACGACTACGCGCAGGGACGCTGGCTGGCGCTCGGCGGTGGCGGGTACGCGGTGGTCGATGTCGTACCGCGCACCTGGACGCATCTGGTCGCTGTCGCGGCGGGCGCTCCGGTGCCCCCGGAGACGGAAGTACCCGAGTCCTGGCGTCAGTTGGTGTACGCGCAGACGCAGAGTCCGGTGGCGCCGAGGCGTATGACGGACGGGCGGGAGCCGGTGTGCCGCAAGTGGCGGGAGACCGGCTACGACCCGGCCGACCCGCTCGACCAGGCGGTGCAGGCGACGCGGAAGGCCGCCTTCCCGGCGCATGGTCTGATGCCGTAGGGCGCGCGCCCGTAGGGGGTCTGCCGCGGCTACGTCAACGGGCGTGGCCCGCACAAGGATTCGCCAGGTGGTCCGGCCCGGCCGGACGGACCGCGCTGCCTCGCAGCGGCAAGCATGGCCGGTGTGCTGAGCGGTGGAGAGTCGACGCGGAACGCCGGGCTGTCGTGCGGCGCCGGGCCGTCGCGTCCGTGGCCGCCGAGTCCCGGGCCGCGGCATGACGGGTGGGTGAACGACGGGCCCGTACGCCCCGTACGCCCCGGACGGCGCCCGGGGCCGGAGGCCCCCGGATGCGGTGCGCCGGGCGCCGAGGCGCTGCGGGCGCATCTGCTGGCGGCAAAGCTGGCCGGTACGACCGCGACCAGCCGGGAGAAGAGTCTGCGCCGCTACCGGCAGTTCGCCGCGAGAGACCCCCGGGCACTGCTCGGCCTGGAGCCCGAAGGCGACTGGACCGTACCGGCGTTGCTGGCGCTCATGGCGGAGCGGTGCGGGGTCTCGCCCGATCCTGCCACGGTCTCGGGACAGGACACCATCGATCCCGAGCGCACGGTCGCTGCGCTCGACGCGTTCGCCGAACGGCTGCGTATCGCCGCCGATCGGCGCATTCCGGTGTTGTTGGGCACAGGCCACCCCGGTCGACTCCTCGACTTCTACGCCTCGTTGGCATCAGCGCTCTCGTCGGCGGGATGCACTCTCCTCACATCAGCGGAGGGGCGACGTATCGACATAACGACCCGGTTCGGCGTACGTCAACTCAGCCTCGGCTACGTGCGAGGGGTTGCGTCGGTACGAGAACCGGGCGCATTCGCGACCCCTGTCGCGCCGGGCGTACACACTCATTCACCGTTGCCCCTGCGGTCGGTGCTGGCTGCGGCGGCCGCGGAGGGAGGGCCGCTGCCGGAACTGGTCGTCGGGGACCACGGCTGGGTCTGCGCAGCAGGTCAGTTGGGTATTGAGGCAATCGGGCCGGCGGACACGGACGACCCCGCGCTGTTCGTGGGTCAGGCGGAGGGAAGGGTGTCGGTGGCGGTGCCGCTCGATGACGCTGTGCGTTCCGCCTACTACCGTCCGCTGGCGCGCTATGTACTCAAACAAGCCCGTCTGTCACAGTAGTAGACCGAACGCTACTCCTCTTCCCCACTTGCATCACCCGCCCCTAATCTGGGGAGGAGCGCGCATGCGAGCGGGAGTCACCGGAAGGGGAAGCCGGTGACCGACATGTGCGGAAGGTTCAGGTGTGACATGGCTGCTGGCAAGGGACCTCTCAACGAGGTCAACTTTCTGACCGTGGCGGAAGTCGCCTCGGTGATGCGAGTGTCCAAGATGACCGTGTACCGGTTGGTGCACAGTGGTCATCTGCCGGCGATCCGGGTGGGAAGGTCGTTCCGGGTCCCAGAGCAGGCCGTCCATGAGTACCTCCAGGAGTCTTACGTGGGGGTGGAGACCGCCTGACGGTGCCCAGCTGCTGACCCTCGGATTACGAGCAGCACTCGGCGACGGGTAGGCTGAACCTCATGTAGGTGGTGTGGGCTCGGACGCCCCGCGCCGAGTGAAGGCAGTTCTCTCCGCGTCGGTGGAGATGATTTGTAAGCGAGGGTGGTCGTGGGCTCTGTAATCAAGAAGCGGCGTAAGCGGATGGCCAAGAAGAAGCACCGCAAGCTCCTCAAGCGCACGCGAGTTCAGCGTCGCAACAAGAAGTGAGCGAGCGCGCCGAGCAAGTAGGAGGCCGCCGTTCTGTCTGCCCGCACCAGTGTGCGGGAGTGGCAGGGCGGCGGTCTTGTTCGTGCCGTCCCCGTTTCGCGGGTCGCGCTGCGGACAAGCGGTAGACCGGACGTCGTTGAGCGTGAGGCCGCAGCGCCGGGGCACAGCCGCCCGGGGCGGGCGGCGAGGGAGGGATCTTGGGCAGGGTCGTACTCGTCACCGGAGTCGCCCGTCAGCTCGGCGGCCGTTTTGTGCGCCGTGTCCAGCGTGAGCCTGACGTGGACCGGGTGGTGGGTGTCGATGTCCTGGAGCCCCCGCACGACTTGGGCGGCGCCGAGTTCGTGAGCGCCGACATCCGGCAGCCCGACATCGGCCGCGTCCTGGCCGAGTACGGGGTGGACACGGTCGTCCACATGGATGTGCACGGCTCGCCGCCCGCGGTCCCCGGCAGCGGAAGCCGCAGTTCGGTCAAGGAAATCAACGTCATCGGGACCATGCAGCTGCTCGGCGCATGCCAGAAGGCGCCTTCGGTCAGGCGGCTGGTGGTGAAGTCCTCGACGAGTGTCTACGGCGGCGCGCCCCGCGACCCCGCTGTCTTCGACGAGTCGACGCCCGCCAAGTCGCTGCCCAGCGGGGGCTTCGCCAAGGACACCATGGAGGTGGAGGGGTACGTACGGGGCTTCGCCCGGCGCCGGCCCGACGTGTCGGTGACCGTGCTGCGCTTCGCGCATGTGCTCGGCCCTTCGGTGGACTCGCCGTTGGCGGCCTACTTCGCTCTGCCCGTGCTTCCGACGGTGCTCGGCTACGACCCGCGGCTGCAGTTCGTGCACGAGGACGACGCCGTCGAGGTGCTGCGCACGGCGGCGCGTACTCCGCGGCGCGGAACGCTCAACTCGGGGACCTTCAACATCGCCGGTGACGGCACCCTGCTGCTCTCGCAGTGCGCGCGGCGTCTGGGGCGGCCCACCGTGCCCCTGCTGCTGCCGGCGATCAACTGGGGCAGGTCGGCGCTGCAGGCGGTCGGCGCCACGGATTTCTCACCCGAACAGGTACGGCTGCTGACCCACGGCCGTGTCGTGCGTACGGTGCAGATGCGGGAGACCCTCGGCTTCGAGCCGCGGTACACGTCGGCAGAGACCCTCGCCGCTTTCGCGGACAGCAGGGGGCCGGGGCTGCTGCCTCCGGAGACGCTCGCGCGTGCGGTCGACAAGCTCGCTGAAACGGTGGGCCGGCAACCGGGGGGAGAACGGCAGGACGAGGAGGTCGGCAACCATGGCTGACGCGAAGGTCATTCCTTTCGGTTCCCCCGACGACGGCCGCGACCGGCGGCACGGGGAGCGTACGCGTGCCGTGCAGGCGGTCTCCGGGATGCCGTCGGGGGCGTCCGGTGACGCCGGGTCCGGGAACGGGCCGGACGGCAGCGCCGGGACGGGCGGCACGGGACAGGTCGGCGGTACGCAAGGCACGCACGGCACGGCCGGCGGCCCCGGCGAGGGCGGGGAGGCCGGGCAGGAGCGGGAGAGCGCCGCAGCGGGCGGCGACTGGGAGCGCAAGCTCTCCGAAGGGCTGGCGTTCCTGCGCAGAAGGGTCACGGGCGAGTACGAGGTCGACGACTTCGGCTACGACCGCGAGCTGACCGACCAGGTGCTGATGTCGCTGCTGCGTCCTCTCTACGAGAAGTACTTCCGGGTCGAGGTGCGCGGCGTGGAGAACCTTCCCAGCGAGGGTTCGGCACTGGTGGTGGCCAATCACTCCGGGACGCTGCCGATGGACGGGCTGATGCTCCAGGTCGCCGTCCACGACCACCACCCCGCGCAGCGGCATCTCCGACTGCTCGCGGCGGACCTCGTGTTCATGCTGCCGGTGGTCAACGCGCTCGCCCGCAAGGCCGGGCACACGCTCGCCTGCGCCGAGGACGCCGAGGCTCTGCTGAGCAGGGGCGAGGTCGTGGGAGTGATGCCCGAGGGATTCAAGGGACTGGGCAAGCCCTTCGCCGACCGCTACAAGCTCCAGCGGTTCGGACGCGGCGGGTTCGTCTCTACGGCACTGCGGGCCGGTGCGCCGATCGTGCCGTGCTCGATCGTGGGTGCCGAGGAGATCTACCCGATGGTGGGCAACTCCCGGACGCTGGCCCGCTTGCTGGGCTTCCCGTACTTCCCCGTGACGCCCACGTTCCCCTGGCTGGGCCCGCTCGGCGCCGTGCCGCTTCCCACGAAGTGGACGATCCAGTTCGGCGAGCCGATTCAAACGAGCGGCTATCCGGAGGGGTCGGCGGACGACCCGATGCTGATGTTCAACCTCACCGACCAGATCCGCGAGACGATCCAGCACACGCTCTACAAGCTGCTGGTGCAGCGGCGGTCGGTCTTCTTCTAGCCGGCGTCGCGGCCGGCGGCGCTCGCCCGTACACGGCCCAGCGCGAAGCCCTGGCGGTGCAACGGACGGGCCGGGCCGCGTCCGTTGCACCGCCAGGGGCGGTGGCACCGCTTCCCGGTGCCCTACTTCCTGTCGTCCGGGAGGCCCTTCAGCTCCGGCAGTACCTCCGGGAGGATGGGCGGCAGGGTCACCTCCGAGTCGGGCAGTGACTTTCCGCCCTTGCCGGAGTGACGGCTGGAGGGCTCGCCGCGCCGGTCGGAGGGCGGGTCCAGGAGGCCGCCACCGCCGATCAGTTCGCCCGTACGGCTGTCGGAGCCGGACGGGGCCGGCGTACCGCTCTCCTCGCCGTCACCGGCACCGGAGTCGGCCGAGTCCTGGGAGGAGGAGGGCCGGGGTGATGTGCGGCTGTCGTCCGCGCGTCCGTCGCCTTGCCCGCCCTCGCGTGAAGTGTCCCCGGACGACCGGGAGATGAGTTCCGCCAGGGGACGGACGTCGTGGTCCATGTCGTCGAAGACCGAGCTGACGGCGTCGCCCACGTCGGAGAGCTGGAGGGGCAGCCGGTCGCGCAACTGCGCCCAGCCCTCACGGTGCTCGGAGCTGAAGGAGGAGAGCGACCGCATGGGGGCGATCCTGCCGTCCCTCTCATAGGCGGAGCTGAGCAGCCGGTGGCCTTCGGCGGCGTCGGTGCGCATGCCGGAGAGTGTCCTGCGGACCTCGCCGAGCGACTCGCGGTCCAGTTCGGCGCCGCCGCGCGTGCGTTCCATGAGACGGCGGGCCTCCTGCATCCGGGTGGAGGCGTGGTCGAGATGCACCTGACCGCGGTCCGCTTCGTCACCGGCGAGGTCCAGCCGGAGATCCTCCATGCCGCGCTTGAGTCCGTAGAGCGAGTCACCGGGGAGCGCGTCGCTGCTCGCCGCCGCGACCCCGCCCAGGGCGGAGGCTGCGACGCCGACGCCCAGCCCGCCCGCCGCGAGTCCCTTGGTGAGCCGGGACCGGGGCCGGAACTTTCCGAGCGGGCCGAGGGCCGGAGCGCGGTGCGCGCCCTTTCGGGCACGTGTGCCGCGCTGTTCGGGCACCGTGGCGGCACGCGCCTGGGGTGTGGCGAACTCGGCCTCCATCGCGGCGACGAGCTGCGCGCGCTGTGCCGCCTTCACATCGGGTGCCAACTCGGGCCGGGGCAGGGCCTCGAGTCGTTCCGCCAGGCCGAGGAGCGTCTCGGGCTCGGCGGGGCGGTCACCTTCGCTCGGGCTCGCGGTGCCGCCGTGGGATCTGAGGCCCTCGCCGGTCGCGGGCAGGCGTTCAGGGGCGGGTGGCAGGGCACTTGCGCCCCCGTCACCCGTCGTCCGGTCGGCCGCCGTGGCCTCGTCGAGCTCGTGCTCCAGGGCCTGGGCGAAGGCGGTTGCCTGCCGGTTCCTGGCTACGGACCCGATCACGGGCGACACCTCCTCTCGTCAGCACGGTCCACTCCCCATTACTGATGGAAGGTTGTGCGGCGAACTGCTCGGGTTCACTCGTACGAGGGAGTGAACTCTTGCGTGCCACGGTGCGGGGAGTCTGCACCCCCACAACGAGCCGCAAGCCAGTCGGGTTACGGACTGACGATGATGTGACCGCACGCATCTCCGCCCTCACCGGCGGTCACCTGGGACGCCTTGCGGGGGAGGCCTGACTCAGCAGGCGTCCTGCGGCAGCAGCCGGGCCAGCGTACGCACCGCCCGGTACTGGAGGGTCTTGATGGCGCCCTCGTTCTTGCCCATGGCGCGGGCCGTCTCGGCCACGGAGAGGCCCTGCAGGAAGCGGAGGGTGACGCACTCCTGCTGCTGGGGGTTGAGCCTGCGCACGGCGTCCAGCAGCGTGGCGTTGGAGAGGGTCTCCAGGACCGATTCTTCGGGGCTGCGTTCGACCTCGTTGGCGTCGAGCATCTCGCCGGTGGTCACCTCCAGCCGGAAGCGGCTGGACTTGAAGTGGTCGGCCACCAGGTTGCGCGCGATGGTCACCAGCCAGGCGCCGAAGTCGCGGCCCTGCCAGGTGAAGGTGCCGATGCGGCGCAGTGCGCGCAGGAACGTCTCACTGGTGAGGTCCTCGGCGGTCGCCTTGCCGCCCACGCGGTAGTAGATGTACCGGTACACGGTGTCGCTGTACTGGTCGTAGAGCGACCCGAAGGCCTCGGCCTCGCCGGCCTGTGCGCGCTCGACGAGGTCCATCATCCGCCGGCTGTCGGTGTCCGAGGCCGCGGGGCGCGCCCGGCGCGCGGTCGACGTGGCCGCTCCGGCGGAGGCCGAACCGCGGGCGCGTCTGCCGACGTTGCCGGCGGGCGCGGCGGCCGCGGTGGAGTGCGCGGCCCCTGCCGGGGCGCGGTCCGCCAGGGCGTAGCGGGGGCCCGCGGGGACGGGCGTGGCTGTGGCAGGGGCGGGGACGGCGTACGCGTAGGGGACGAGCGCGTCGCACAGCCGGCCGAGGGCGGCGGCGACCGTGCTGCGCAGCGTAGCCAGGCCCGAGGCGTCAACCCCGACGTGTGGGTACACGGGACTCCCAGAGGCAGAGCTTCCATCATGTGCAGTACGGGACCGTTCGACCCGGATTGGGACGGGTGGGTACCGATTGCGTCTGAGGAGAATAACGCTTCGTGCAGACAGTGCTACGCCGAGTTGCTGAAATCGCCGGTTCGGTCCGTTGTGTTACGCATTGGTGCCTCATTGGACACCGAGCGTGAACGGCTCTCTGATCACTTTGTGTTCACAAGTTGTCACTTGAGTGATGACTTGTGGCCGGGGCCCGCAAGCGTGACTGGCGGGGGCAGGGGGCGGGCAGTGCACGGGAATTGCCTCACCGACCGGTGCACACGGAGCGCGCGTACGGGCGCGCCGGACCTGTCGGTCCCTGTCGTGCCCGCCTGTGCCCGCCTGTTCCTGTCCGGGTCCGCCTGTGCCTGTCCGGGCCTGTCCGGGCCCGGTCCCCGTCCCGCGCGGGACCGTCAGCGGCGGCGGCGCTGCATGGCCACGGCGGCTGCCGCGCCGCCGGCGACGGCACCTACGCCGGCGGCTGCGGGAATGCCCACCTTCGCCGCCTTCCGGGCCGTGCGGTAGTCGCGCAGCCGCCAGCCCAGTTCCCGCGCGTGGCCGCGCAGCCGGCTGTCAGGATTGATCGCATACGGATACCCGACGAGCGAGAGCATCGGGATGTCGTTCGCGGAGTCGCTGTAGGCGGCGCAGCGCTCCAGTTCCAGGTCCTCGGCCGAGGCGAGTGCCCGTACTGCCTCGGCCTTGGCCGGGCCGTGCAGCGGTTCGCCGACGAGCCTGCCCGTGTAGACGCCGTCGACCGATTCGGCGACGGTGCCGAGCGCGCCGGTCAGGCCCAGGCGGCGCGCGATGATCGTCGCGGTCTCCACGGGGGCGGCGGTGACCAGCCAGACCTTCTGGCCCGCGTCGAGATGCGCCTGGGCGAGCGCGCGGGTGCCGGGCCAGATGCGGCCGGCCATGTACTCGTCGTAGATCTCCTCGCCGATCTCGGTGAGTTCGCTGACGCGGTGGCCCTTGACTATCGACAGGGCGCTGGAGCGTACGTCCGCCATGTGACCGGCGTTCTCGCTGCCTGCCATCCGGAAGTAGACCTGCTGCCAGGCGAAGCGGGCGAGTTCACGCTTCTCGAAGAAGTCGCGCTTGTACAGGCCCCGGCCGAAGTGGAAGAGGGCGGCGCCCTGCATGACCGTGTTGTCGAGGTCGAAGAAGGCGGCGGCGCGGACGTCGCCGGCGACGGGGAACTCCTCCTCCGGGGGCGCCGGCGCGGCCAGTTCTCGATCCTGTTCCAGTTCCTGCTTGCGCGCCGCCTCGGCGGAGGCCTCCCCCGCGAGCACGCTGCTCTCGGTCGCGGAACGGCTGCGCAGGGCCAGCCAGGGCCACGAGGGACGGTAGGAGAGACGGGAGGGCATGCCTTCGAGGATAGCGACTCGTTGCACCCGCTCTGTTACACCCGGGTGTACGGCTGTTGGCCCTCCGGCACACGGCTGGGACAGCTCTGTCGCACATGTGCGGCAGAGCGGGGCCGTACCGGTGGCAGGGGATTCAGCGCGTCGCGGGGCCGTCGCCCCCGGCCACCTCCGCGGAAGCGCAGGTCGCCGCGGAGGTGGCCGGAGGAGTGTGCGCCGGTTGTGAAGTACGGCGAACGTGCGGTGTGGTGACGGCGAAGCGTGACAATGGGGCGCATGAAGACTGTCACGCTGATCGGGAAGCCCGGGTGCCATCTGTGCGATGTGGCGAGGGACACGATCGTCCGGGTGTGCGCGGAGACCGGGGCCGCCTGGGAGGAGAGGGACATCAACCAGGACGAGGAGCTGTACCGGAAATACTGGGAGCAGATTCCGGTTGTGCTCGTGGACGGGGCACAGCACGATTTCTGGAGGGTCGACCCCCAGCGGCTGCGCAGTGCCCTGCAGGGGTAGCAGTCATGACGTGAGGAGTGACCTGTGTCGCTGCCGGGGCATGTGGCACCGGTCACGTTGACCGGACAAATCGGATGCCATCTTTGTGCACGCGTTCACAAAGGCATAGCCTGGTCACGATGGAGCGGTCGGAGCGCGCGTCCCGCGCAGGATCGCTCACCGCTTCGCGCAACCGGCAGGAGCACCGTGGCAACTGGCCGAAACCACCGACCGGCGACGACCCGGAGCCGAGGAATCCCCGAGGCCACCGTCGCCCGGCTACCGCTGTACCTGCGGGCGCTGACCGCGCTGTCCGAGCGCTCGGTGCCCACGGTCTCCTCCGAGGAACTGGCCGCCGCCGCGGGGGTCAACTCGGCCAAGTTGCGCAAGGACTTCTCCTATCTCGGCTCCTACGGCACGCGTGGCGTGGGCTACGACGTCGAGTACCTCGTCTACCAGATCTCGCGTGAACTCGGCCTGACGCAGGACTGGCCCGTCGTCATCGTCGGTATCGGCAACCTCGGCGCCGCACTCGCCAACTACGGAGGCTTCGCCTCCCGCGGCTTCCGCGTCGCCGCACTCATAGACGCGGACCCCACCCTCACGGGACGGCCCGTCGCCGGCATCGACGTCCAGCACACCGACGGGCTGGAGCAGATCATCGCCGACAACGGCGTCTCCATCGGAGTCATCGCGACCCCGGCCGGGTCCGCGCAGCAGGTGTGCGACCGGCTCGTGGCCGCCGGAGTCACCTCCATCCTGAACTTCGCGCCCACCGTGCTGGCCGTCCCCGAGGGCGTGGACGTACGGAAGGTCGACCTCTCCATCGAGCTGCAGATCCTCGCCTTCCACGAGCAGCGCAAGGCCGGTGAGGACGCCCCCGAGGAGGAGACCGCCCCGCCGGCGGCCCCGCCCGCCGCCGCCGTGACCAAGCGCCCCGAGCCGGGATCTGACGGGGACGTCCCCGCCGTGATGCCCGCATGAGTCTGCTGGTCGTCGGTCTGAGCCACCGCAGCGCGCCGGTGAGCGTGCTGGAGAGGGCCGTGCTCGCACCGCGGGTACGCGGCAAGCTGCTGCAGGACGCCGTGGGCGCGGAGCCCGCGGCGGAGGCCGCGGTGCTCTCCACCTGCAACCGGATCGAGCTCTACGCCGACGTGGACAAGTTCCACGCCGGCGTCGCGGAGCTGTCCACGCTGCTCTCGCAGCACAGCGGTGTCGCTCTGGACGAGCTGACTCCGCATCTGTACGTCCACTATGAGGACAGGGCGGTGCACCATCTGTTCTCGGTGGCCTGCGGCCTGGACTCGATGGTGGTCGGCGAGGGGCAGATCCTCGGCCAGATCAAGGACGCCCTCGCGGTCGCCCAGGACCAGCACACCGCGGGACGGCTGCTGAACGACCTCTTCCAGCAGGCTCTGCGCACCGGCAAGCGCGCACACAGCGAGACGGGCATCGACAAGGCGGGCCAGTCGCTGGTCACCTTCGGCCTCGAACAGCTCGCCGGCCAGGAGCCCGTCGAGGAGTGGGTGCGCGGCAAGCGTGCCCTGGTCATCGGCGCGGGCTCGATGTCCTCGCTCGCTGCGACCACGCTCGCGCGGGCGGGTGTGGCCGAACTGGTGATCGCCAACAGGACCCTGGACCGCGCGGAGCGGCTCGCCTCAGGTCTGACGTCGGGGCTCGCCGCGGGCGCCGCACCCGCCGCGGCACTGACGGGCGAGGACGGCCCGCGCGCTCACGCACTGCCCATCGGCGGCATGGCGGCCGAGCTGCCCCGCGCGGACATCGTCGTCTCCTGCACGGGAGCCACGGGGCTCGTCCTGACGGCCGACGCCGTGCGCGAGGCGCTCGCCCAGCGGCCTGCCGCGGCTTCCTCCACCTCCACCTCCAACTCCACTTCCACCTCCACGACCGCCGCCTCCTCTTCCTCTCCGGGCGGGATGGCGCTGCTCGACCTGGCCATGCCCCGGGACATCGACGCCGCCGTGCACAGGGTCGACCACGTCGACTTCGTGGACATCGAGTCGCTGGCCCGGGCGGCGGCCGACGCGCCTCTGGCCGCCGACGTGGACGCCGTACGCGGCATCGTCGGCGAGGAGGTCGCCGCCTTCGGCGCGGCCCAGCGGGCAGCGACGATCACGCCGACCGTCGTCGCCCTGCGGACCATGGCCTCCGACGTCGTCGCCGCGGAGATGGCACGGCTGGAGGGACGGCTGCAGGGACTCGACGAAAAGCAGCGAGCCGAGATCACCCAGACGGTGCGCCGCGTCGTGGACAAGCTGCTCCACGCGCCGACGGTGCGGGTGAAGCAGCTCGCGGGTGAGCCGGGCGGCGCGGGCTACGCGGACGCCCTGCGGGAGCTCTTCGACCTCGACCCGCAGGCGGTCGCGGCGGTCAGCAGACCCGCTCCCACGGGCGTCCCCGCGCCCGCGGAATCACCGGAGCGCACCCGGGGCACGCAGGGCACCCAGGGCACGCAGGAACGTACCCCCGACCCCACGACGGGCGGGCGGTCGTGATGAACGCAGTACACACGGCAGTTGAAACCGGACGACGGAGCGTCCAGCGCCCCCACCGGCAGAGCTGGAGCATCCGGAGTGTCCGGAGCCGCCGGAGCCGGAGTGAGCAAGTCGACGAAGAAGGCGCCGCGTGCGGGAGCACGGACGGGCGCCACGAGGTGAGCCCATGAGCAACACACCGGCACCGGCCCTCCGGCTGGGCACCCGGCGCAGCAAGCTCGCCATGGCCCAGTCGGGTCTAGTGGCCGAGCAGGTACGCCAGTCGACGGGCCGCCCCGTCGAACTGGTGGAGATCACGACGTACGGGGACACCAGCAAGGAGCAGCTCGCCCAGATCGGCGGCACCGGGGTGTTCGTCACGGCGCTCCGCGACGCGCTGCTGCGCCGTGAGATCGATTTCGCGGTGCACTCCCTGAAGGATCTGCCGACCGCGCAGCCCGACGAGTTGACGCTGGCGGCGGTACCGCCCCGCGCCGACGCCCGCGACGTACTGGTCGCCCGTGACGGACTGGATTTCACGCGACTCGCGTACACGTCGCGGACGACGGGCCGTCCGGCGCGCATCGGCACCGGCTCGCCCCGCCGCATGGCGCAGCTGAACTCCTGGGCACGCGGTCTCGGCGCGGAGGTCGACACCGTGCCGATCCGGGGGAATATCGACACGCGCATCGGGTATGTGCGCTCCGGCGAGCTGGATGCCGTGGTGCTCGCAGCCGCCGGGCTGGAACGCACGGGCCGTCTCGGAGAGGCCACCGAGCTGCTCAGCCCCGACGCCGTACTGCCTGCCCCCGGCCAGGGGGCACTGGCTGTCGAATGCGCGTCGGGCGACGTGCACCTGGCTCTTCAGCTCGCCGAGCTCGACGACCCGTACACACGGGCCGCCGTGACCGCTGAGCGAACCCTGCTCGCCGCTTTGGAGGCCGGCTGCAGCGCACCCGTCGGTGCGCTCGCCGACCTGCTTGGCGACGGGCAGGTTGTCACCGAAATGCGCCTGCGTGGCGTCGTCGGCACCGTCGACGGCGAGACGCTGGTGCAGCTGTCCACCACCGGTCCCGTACCGGCATCACCCGTCGACACAGCGACCCCGCAGAACATGGGGCGTGAACTCGCCGACGAGATGCTCGCCAAGGGTGCGGCCGGTCTGATGGGGGAGCGAGCACTTTGAGCCCCACCACTGCCCAGAATTCGAGAGCCCGGCACCTCCACGGTGCACAGGGACACGTCACCTTCCTCGGTGCCGGGCCCGGTGACCCGGGTCTGCTGACGCTGCGTGCCGTCGACGCGCTCGCGCAGGCCGATGTGCTCGTGGCCGATCCGCAGGTGTACGACGTCGTCCGCACCCACGCGCGGGCAGGGGTGGACACGCCGCTTCACGAGGCCGACGGGCCGTCGGACCGGTCGGCGTCCGCCTCCGCTAGCGGCGCGGTAGATCTTGCCATGGCCGCGGCACGGGCGGGCAAGCGGGTCGTGCGGGCCGTCACGGGCGATCCCGGTCTCGACGCCGACGCCGCACGGGAGATGCTCGCGTGCGCGCACGAGGGCATCCCCTTCGAGGTGGTGCCGGGCATCGCGACGGCCGTGGGGGTTCCCGCGTACGCCGGGGTGCCGCTGCGTGACGGACACGGCACCGACGTGCGCTTCATCGACGCACGCACGGCTGACGACAGATGCTGGACGGAGGTCGGCGCGAGCGACGCGACCGTCGTCGTCTCGACCACGCTGGACGCGGTCGTGACCGTCGCCGGTGAACTCGTCGCGGGCGGGCGCAAGCCCGAGACTCCGCTGACCGTCACCGCCGCCGGCACCACCACCCGTCAGCGCACCTGGACGGCCACGGTCGGCACCATCGGGCAGGTCCTCAAGTCCGCGAAGGTGCTGCCCTCGTCCGACGGCGGCCAGCCGGTGATAGCCGTGGTCGGGGAGCGCAGCGCCGCCGCGGAACGTCCGCAGCTCGCGTGGTTCGAGTCCAAGCCCCTGTTCGGCTGGCAGGTGCTGGTGCCTCGTACGAAGGAGCAGGCGGAGTCGCTCTCCGACCAGCTGCGCAGCTACGGTGCCGTGCCGGCCGAGGTGCCCACCATCGCCGTCGAGCCGCCGCGCACGCCGCAGCAGATGGAGCGGGCCGTCAAGGGCCTTGTCACAGGGCGGTACGAGTGGATCGCCTTCACCTCCGTCAACGCCGTGAAGGCGGTGCGGGAGAAGTTCGAGGAGTACGGGCTGGACGCCCGCGCGTTCGCCGGGATCAAGGTCGCTGCCGTGGGGGAGCAGACCGCCAGGGCGCTGGTCGAGTTCGGTGTGAAGCCGGACCTGGTGCCCAGTGGTGAACAGTCCGCCGCCGGGCTGCTGGAGGACTGGCCGCCCTACGACCCGGTCTTCGACCCCATCGACCGTGTGTTCCTCCCCCGCGCCGACATCGCCACCGAGACGCTGGTGGCCGGCCTCATCGAACTCGGCTGGGAGGTCGACGACGTCACCGCGTACCGCACGGTGCGGGCCTCGCCCCCGCCCGCGGAGACACGTGAGGCGATCAAGGGCGGCGGCTTCGACGCGGTGCTGTTCACCTCCTCCTCCACGGTGCGGAACCTCGTCGGCATCGCCGGCAAGCCGCACAACGTGACCGTCATCGCCTGTATCGGTCCCGCCACCGCCAAGACGGCCGAGGAGCACGGCCTCCGGGTGGACGTGATGTCTCCGGAGCCCTCGGTGCTCAAACTGGCCGAGACGCTGGCAGACTTCGGCGCGAAGCGCCGCGCGGAGGCCGTCGCGGCGGGCGACGTGGTCAAGCGGCCGAGCGAGAAGCGCCCGGCCAGGAGGAGGGCACGCTCATCGTGACAGCGCACGCGCACGGTTCCGCCGGCGCCGGTTCCGTCTCGGGCGGGGGCTTCCCGGCCGTCCGTCCCCGCAGGTTGCG
Organism: Streptomyces sp. TAA204; assembly: GCF_000424965.1. Classification (NCBI taxonomy): domain Bacteria; kingdom Bacillati; phylum Actinomycetota; class Actinomycetes; order Kitasatosporales; family Streptomycetaceae; genus Streptomyces; species Streptomyces sp. TAA204. The sequence goes on along the minus strand of NZ_AUKW01000021.1, from coordinate 124,847 downwards.
TACGACCGCGGCGATGCGCCGGATGGTCACCGAACACCGGCTGCACCCGAGCGAGTTGATTCTTCCCGCCTTCGTACGCGCGGGCATCGACGAGCCGGTGCCCGTCTCCTCGATGCCCGGCGTCGTCCAGCACACGCGGGAGACGCTGAAGAAGGCCGCGGCCGAGGCCGTACGCGCGGGCGTCGGCGGAATCATGATCTTCGGCGTGCCGGAGGAGCAGGACAAGGACGCGGTCGGCAGCCCCGGCACCGACCCCGAGGGCATCCTCCAGGTCGCGCTGCGCGACGTGCGGGCGGAGGTCGGCGACGACCTCGTCGTCATGTCCGACCTGTGTCTGGACGAGACCGCCGACCACGGGCACTGCGGTGTGCTGGACGCGCGGGGCGGGGTCGACAACGACGCCACCCTGGAGCGGTACGCCGAGATGGCGTGCGTACAGGCGGAGGCCGGGGCGCACGTGCTGGGCCCCAGCGGAATGATGGACGGACAGATCGGCCACGTACGCCGCGCGCTCGACGAGGCCGGGTACCAGGACGTGTCGCTGTTCGCCTACACCGCGAAGTACGCCTCCGCCTTCTTCGGCCCCTTCCGCGAGGCCGTCGGCTCCTCTCTCAAGGGCGACCGCAACACCTACCAGCAGAACCCCGCCAACGCCCGCGAAGCACTCCGTGAACTCTCCCTGGACCTGGCGGAGGGCGCGGACATGGTGATGGTCAAGCCGGGGCTGCCGTACCTGGACGTCCTCCGTGACTTCGCCGAGCGGGTCGACGTACCGGTCGGCGTCTATCAGGTCTCCGGCGAGTACGCGATGGTCGAGGCCGCGGCGCAGAACGGCTGGATCGACCGGGACCGGGCAGTCATGGAGACCCTCACCAGCTTCAAGCGGGCCGGCGCGAACCTGATCCTCACCTACTGGGCGACGGAGGCCGCCGGCCGCCTGTAGGCCGCCGCCCGTACGGCACCCGCGGCCTCAAGGGCACACGCAGCTTCGCCTTCGCCAACGGCCCCCGGACGGGGGCCGTTTCGCACGGGAGCGGAAGAACGGGAACGCGGCTCAGGGCTTTCTGCCGATGCCCGCGTAGAAGAAGGCGTCCTCGTCGGTGATGCCGGACTCCCCCTCGGGGCGCCAGCGGTGCGTGGTGGTCAGACCGGGCTCGATCATCTCCAGGCCCTCGAAGAAGCGCTCGATCTCCGCCCTGGTGCGTATCTGGGCGGGCGTGCCGCTCTGGCGGTAGACCTCGACGGCCTTCTGGGCGGCCGGGTTGAAGTCGGGGGTGGCGTGCGAGAGCACCAGGAAGCTGCCGGAGGCGAGCCGGTCGACCATCGCCCGCACGATCTCCAGGGGCCCGTACTCGTCCGGCAGGAAGTGCGTCACCGCGAGCATGGACAGCGCCACGGGCTCGTCCAGGTCGACGGTGGCGAGCAGCCCCGGGTCGTCGAGGATGGAGTCGTGGCGCAGGTCGGCGTGTACGTAGGCGGTGCGGCCCTGCGGAGTGCTGAGCGTCAGCGCGTCCGTGTACTCGAGCACCGTCGGGTCGTTGTCGGCGTAGACGACACGGGCGTCCGGGGTGGTCTCCTGGGCGACCTGGTGCAGGTTGGGCTCGGTGGGGATTCCGGTGCCGACGTCGATGAACTGCCGGATGCCGTACTCGGAGGCGAGGGTGCGTGTGGCGCGGTGCATGAAGTCCCGGTTGGCCCGGGCGCCGGTCACGATGAAGGGGAAGACCTCCTTGACCTTCTCGGCCGCCTCCTGATCGACCGGATACCAGTCCTTGCCGCCGAGGTAGTAGTCGTACATCCGGGCGGAATGGGCCCTGCTGGTGTCGATCGGGGTGGGCTGTGCGCCGGAACCGCTCATCGTGGTGCTTCCTCTTCTGCCGCTGCCTGGACGGGTGCGGGGTGGTCACGCTCCGTGCCCGCGTCGTGTTCCCGGAAGTGACCTCGCGGGAGGTCCCCTTCCAGCTCTCCGGGCCCGGCGCCCGGGATGGTGCGCAGCACCGTCCGGAGCGTCCACGACCTCGGCCGTCCGTCAACGGGGCGTCGGTGCAGTCCAGTTGAAGCTATCAGAGGGGTGCTTGCACATTGAAGCTTCTGAGCGCGCTCAGGTGCGGTCCGTCCCGGTGGCGAACCGCACGCGGTCCGCCGCCGGGACGGGGAAGGCATCCATGAGGCTCAGTCGGGGAGTTCGACGACGATGTCGGCGCTCTCGCGGCCCGCGGCGACGAGGCGGGCGTTGGCCTCGTCCGAACGCCGCACCCAACTCTCGGCCTCAGCGGTCGTCTTGCCGTACCGCACATGCCGCTCGACCAGCCGCCCCAGCCGTATGCCGTCGTCCAGGCCCACCCACCAGCACGCGTCCAGCAGCGGCCGTACGGGCCGCCACGCGGGGTCGTCCAGCAGCAGGTAGTTGCCCTCCGTGACGACGAGCGGTACCTGTGGCGGTACGGGCAGCGAACCGGCCACCGGCTGCTCCAACTCCCGGTCGAAGCCCGGCGCGTAGACCGTCTCGTCCTCGTGCGGCGTGCGCAGCCGCCGCAGCAGCGCCGCGTAGCCGTACGGGTCGAAGGTGTGCGGGGCGCCCTTGCGGTCGAGGCAGCCCAGCCGGCGCAGTTCGGCGTCCGCGAGGTGGAAACCGTCCATCGGGACCTGCACGGCCCTCCCGGGGCCGAGGGAGTCGACCAGGAAGGCCGCCAGGGTGGACTTGCCCACGCCCGGCGGCCCCGCGATCCCGAGGATGCGACGGCCGCCGGCGTCGGCGAGCCGCGTGGCACGCGCCAGCAGGTCCCGAGGATCGCGCACCACTTCCGGCCCGCTCACGGCCGCCCCCTGCCTGCCCGGTGCACATCCCCGGCACAACCCGCCCCGGGGGTGGGGGGAGGCGGTGCGCCCATCAGAAGACGCCGGGGCCCGGGGTGAGGATGCCCGACGGGTCGTAGCGGTGCCGGGCCGCGGACAGAGCCGCCCATGCGGGGCCGAAGTGGTCGCGCCAGTCGGGGCGTTCGAAGGGGACCGACCCCACCGGGTACTGCTTGCCGCCGGCGTCGCGCACCTGCTCGTAGGCCGTCCGGTTCGCGGCGAGCAGCCTGTCCACGGTGGCCTGGTCGTCCGGCGGGCCGGTGCGCAGCACGGCCAGCAGATACGGCACCGGGTCGTGCGGCATGCGCAGCAGCGGCGTACGCAGCTTCTCCCGGTTCAGGGGATAGAGCAGCACCACACCGGACGAACCGAGGTCCTCGGGCCGCAGACCGTCCAGGATGCCCGAGACCAGCGACTCGGCCCCGGACGAGGGCAGCAGCAGATTGAGCCAGGGGTGCGGGTCGTCCCAGACGCCGGTCTCCTTCTGCTCGGCGACGGAAGGTGCGAGCCGGTCCAGGAAGGTGTAGTAGTCGATGGTTTCGGCCACCATGCCCTCGGGGGCGAAGCGCAGGCCGTCCAGCAGCTGTTCGTCGTCGGGCTCGGGCCCGGCGGGCGGCCCGTACGCGACGGCCTCCAGCATGTGGACGCGGAACTCGCCCGTCTCGTCGGGGAAGACGAGGCCCTCGACGTAGTCGAAGCGCCGCTCCTCGATCAGGCGCCGCTGGTCCTCCATGAACACCGACAGGTCGGCGTAGGGCAGTTGGAAGTGACGCACCGTTGCGGGGGCCTTCACGAGGCGGACGGTGGCGCTGACGATGACGGCGCACTGGCCCAGGCCCGCCCGTACGGCGTCGAACAGCCCGGCGTTCCGCGTCGCCGAGCAGCGCGTCAACTCGCCCGCACCGGTGACCACTTCGAGCTCGGTGACATTGTCGGTCTGCGCACCGTGCTCCTGGGTCTGACCGCCGAGGCCGCCGAAGGAGAGGGTGCCGCCGACGGAGAGCTCCAGGTAGTCGGTGAAGACCGGCGGTGTCAGACCGTGCCGCAGGGTGGCCTTGGTGACCTCGCTCCAGCGGGCGCCCGCGCCCACCTTCACCGTCCCGCCGGTGACCTTGCCGATACGGTTCAGCGGGCTCGTCCTGATCACCAGCCCGCCCTCGACCTGCGCCTGCCCGAAGGTGGTGTGGGCCTCGCCGCGGGGAGCGACGGGAATCCCGTGCCTGCGGCAGAAGCGCATCATCTTCACGATGTCGTCCACGGAACCGGGGCGCAGCACGGCGGCGGGACGGCGGTGAACGATGTGCCCGAAGTCCTCCGCGGCGGCGTCGCGCGAGGCGCCGTCGGTGAGCAGCGTCCCGTCCAGCGGCGGCACGTCCTCGAAGCCGGAACCCGGCGACACCGGCCGCTCGGTGGCCCAGGCGTGTGCGGCCGGGTCGAATCCGACGACGGCGGCTGCCGCGGCCAGACCGTACAGTGCGGTGCGTCTGCTCGGTTCCGGGCTCATACGTCTCCTCCTGAGGCTGGCGGAATTCCGGGTGCTCCCGGCGGTGGATGGTACTTGCACGGAGACGGCCGCGCGTGCTCATTACCCTTGTGCGGGGCGGACGATGACGGAGCGTCACGCCACCGGGCCACACGCCACCCGGCCCACACGCCACCCGGCCCACACGCCACCCGGCCCACACGCCACCCGGCCCACCCGGCACCGGACCCGCACGACGCCGTAACACTCGGCGCTTTCGCGCGAGGGGCCGGCAGGGCGCGGGGGACATGCATCCCCGAGGCCGGGGCGAGTGAGAGCTCAGAGCCGCTCGGGCGTGCGGATGCCCAGCAGGGACATGCCCTGGCGGAGCGTGCGGGCCGTCAGGTCGCACAGGAACAGCCGGTTCTCGGCCAGCTGGGTGGACTCGGCCTTCAGCACGGGGCAGTTCTCGTAGAACGGGCTGAAGAGCGTGGCCAGTTCGTAGAGGTACGCCGCCAGCTTGTGCGGCTCGTAGCTCTCGGCCGCCGAGGCGAGGGTGTCGCCGAACTCGTCCAGGTGCAGGGCGAGTGCACGCTCCGCCGGCGCCAGCTCCAGCGTCGGGTGCACCTGCGGGACGAGATCCCCGGCCCGGCGGAAGATGGACCTGATCCGCGCGTGGGCGTACTGGAGGTAGACGCTGGTGTCGCCCTGCAGGGAGACCATCCGGTCGAGGTCGAAGACGTAGTCACGCGTCATGGAGTTGGACAGGTCGGCGTACTTGACCGCACCGATGCCCACCTGCGCCGCGCGCTCCTGGATCTCCTCCTCCGTGAGGTCCCGCGCCTTCTCCCGCACGACGACGGCGGCGCGCTGCGTGGCTTCGTCCAGCAGGTCCACCAGCCGCACCGTCTCGCCCTCACGGGTCTTGAACGGCTTGCCGTCCTTGCCGAGGACCGTGCCGAACGCGAGCTGCCGGGCGGCGCCTTCGGGCAGCCAGCCGGCACGCTGCGCCGTCCCGAAGACCATCCGGAAGTGCAGTGCCTGGCGGGCGTCCACCACGTACAGCAGCGTGTCGGCCTTCAGCGTGCCGACACGGTCGCGGATCGCCGCGAGGTCGGTGGCGGCATAGCCGAAGCCGCCGTTGGACTTCTGGACGATCAGTGGCGTCGGGGTGCCGTCGGGGCCCTTGACGTCGTCGAAGAAGACGCAGAGGGCGCCCTCGGACCGGACCGCGACGCCCGAGGACTCCAACTCCTCCACGACCTGCTGGAGATCGTCGTTGTACGCGCTCTCGCCGAGGATGTCCCGGTCGTGGATCTCGACGTCGAGCTGCTCGTAGACGCCCTGGAAGTAGGTCTTCGACTCGTCCACGATCTTGTGCCAGAGGGCGAGGGTCTCCTCGTCGCCCGCCTGGAGTGCCACCACGCGGTCGCGGGCGCGGCCCTTGAACTCCTCGTCCGAGTCGAAGAGCGCGCGGGAGTCCTTGTAGAGCCGGTTGAGACGGGCCATGGCGGCCTCGCCCTCGTCCTTCGCGTCCGCGGTGTCCGACTCGTGGTCCAGCTCGTGCGGGTGCTCGATCAGATACTGGGTGAGCATGCCGAACTGGGTGCCCCAGTCGCCGATGTGGTGGCGCCGGATCACTGTCTCGCCCCGGTGTTCCAGGATCTGGGTGACCGCGTCGCCGATGACCGTGGAGCGCAGATGCCCGACGTGCATCTCCTTGGCGACGTTCGGCTGCGAGTAGTCGATCACCGTGGTGCCGGGCCGGTCCGCGCGGGGAACGCCGAGCCGGTCGTCGTCGGCGCGGGCGGCGAGGGTGCGCAGGACGGCGGCGTCCGAGACGGTGATGTTGAGGAAGCCGGGCCCGGAGACCTCTACGGCCGCGATCTCCTCGTTGGGCGGGAGACACTCGACGGCCCGGCCCGCCAGCTCACGCGGGTTGGTCCTGAGCCGCTTGGCGAGGGCGAGGATTCCGTTGGCCTGGAAGTCCGCACGGTCGCTTCTGCGCAGCATCGGGTCCGGGGAGGCGGCGGGGCCGGACGCGGGGTCCTCTCCGCCCGACGGGCGAAGGGACGTCTCTCCTCCCGCGCCTTCGTCCGGCAGGGCTGCCGAGAGGGCCTCCGCGAGGTGCTGGTGGAGCAGTGCGGCGAGCGAGGGGACCGAGGCCATGGATGCGAGCCGTTCCGTGGTCGTTGCTGGATGGTTCAGCGGCCGAGTATCCCATGTGGACGGCCCGCCCCGCGCCTGAGTATCCCGTGTGAACCGTGCTCCGCGCAGTGGGAGAATGGGCCCGCAGGCAGGCAGCAGCAGAGAGACAGCACAGAGACAGCAGAGAGAAGGAAGTGCCGGACGTGGATCGGACCACCACCGAGACCGACTGGGTCTCCCGTATCGCCGATGACGTCATCGCCGAAGCGGAGCGTCGCGCGCCCGGGAAAGTGGTGGTCTGCGCCTCCGGACTCTCCCCCTCGGGCCCGATCCACCTGGGCAACCTGCGCGAGGTGATGGTCCCGCATCTGGTCGCCGACGAGATCAGGCGCCGCGGGGTCGGGTGCGAGCACATCATCTCCTGGGACGACTACGACCGGTTCCGCAAGGTGCCCGCCGGGGTCGAGGGCGTGGACGAGTCCTGGGACGCGCACATCGGCAAGCCGCTGACGTCCGTGCCCGCGCCGCGCGGCAGCGCACACGAGAGCTGGGCGGCGCATTTCAGGGCGGCCATGGAGGACTCGCTGGCCCAGCTCGGGGTGGAGTACCGCGGCATCAGCCAGACCGTGCAGTACACCTCCGGCGCCTACCGCGAGCAGATCCTCTTCGCCATGCGTGAACGCGAGCGCATCGACGCGGTGCTGGACCGCTACCGCACGCTCGACAAGGCGGCGGCCGGCGGCGGGAAGAGCCAGAACCAGCAGGCCCAGCAGACCCAGCAGAACCGGAAGAAGCAGCAGAAGCCGGCGGAGCCCGACGCGGCCGAGATCGAGGCGGCAGAGGGCTCCGGCGCCGCCGCCGAGGACGACGGCTCGGGCGCGGGCGGCGGCGCGTACTTCCCGTACAAGCCCTACTGCACCGTGTGCGGACGCGACGCGACCACCGTCACCGCATACGACGACGCGACGACCGAGCTGACCTACACCTGCGCCTGCGGGCACGGCGAGACGGTGCTGCTGAGCGAGTTCGACCACGGCAAGCTCGTGTGGAAGGTCGACTGGCCGATGCGGTGGGCCTACGAGGGTGTGGTCTTCGAGCCCAGCGGCGTCGACCACCAGTCGCCCGGTTCGTCCTTCGTCGTCGGCGGCCGCCTGGTGAAGGAGATCTTCGGCGCCGAGCAGCCCATCGGACCGATGTACGCCTTCGTCGGCATCAGCGGCATGGCCAAGATGTCCTCCTCCAAGGGCGGCGTCCCCACGCCCGCCGACGCGCTGGAGATCATGGAGGCGCCGCTGCTGCGCTGGCTCTACGCGCGCCGCAGGCCCAACCAGTCCTTCAAGGTCGCCTTCGACCAGGAGATCCAGCGCATGTACGACGAGTGGGACGCGCTGGAGCGCAAGCTCGCCGCGGGCGACGCGCAGCCCGCTGACATCGCCGCCCACCTGCGTGCGTCGACGACCGCCGCGGGGCCGCTGCCTTCGACGCCGCGTCCCCTGCCGTACCGCACGCTGGCGTCCGTGGTGGACGTCACCGCCGGCAACGACGAGCAGACACTGCGCATCCTCAGCGAACTGGACCCGGAGCGTCCGGTGCGGTCCCTGGAGGAGGCACGGCCACGGCTGGACCGGGCACAGCGCTGGATCAGCACGCAGGTTCCGGCGGAGCAGCGCACGCGCGTACGGGACGAGCCCGACACGGCGCTGCTGGAGTCGCTGGACGAGCGGCAGCGCGAGTCGCTGCGGCTGCTGCTGGAGGGACTGGACGAGCACTGGTCGCTGGAAGGGCTGACGCAGCTCGTCTACGGGGTGCCGAAGGTGCAGGCGGGGATGTCCGCGGACGCCAAGCCGACGCCCGAACTGAAGGCGGCGCAGCGGGCGTTCTTCGCGCTGCTGTACCGGCTGCTCGTCGGCAGCGAGACCGGTCCGCGGCTGCCCACGCTGCTGCTCGCCGTCGGGACGGACAGGGTGCGCAAGCTGCTCGGTGCGTGACGGCCAACGGCCCGACGGGGAGACGGCCCGAGGGAGAGGCGGCCCGAGGGAGAGACGGGGAGACGGCGTACGGCGTGACGGATCAAGCGGGAGGCCCGCGGCGGCGTGATCCGTCAGGGCCGGGCCTGCGGCGGGCTCAGCCCGCGAGCCCCATCTCGGTGTTGTAGCGCTCCCTGAATTCCCGCATGTACGAGCGGAGATACCCCTCGCTGAGGAGGGTGCCGTCGGCGTTGGTCACGCCGTGCCGCTCGTGCAGCGTCCGGGAGAGCTGCCGCGCGTTGGGGAAACCGGCGTGGGCGGCGACGAACTCGCGGTACGCCTGGAAGTAGAACTCCTCACGGGGCACGCCGTCGGGGACGCCCACCGGCTCGGCGTCGACGGACAGAGCGGGCGCGGGCGGGTCCGGATCGGGGATGAACTCCTGCGCGTACTCCCCCTGACGGCCCGCTGCCTGCCCGCCCCCGGCCAGCGTCGGCTCCACGAACAGCTCCTGCTCCTGCCCCCGTTGGGGCGGCAGATAGGCGGGGCCGCCGTTGACGGGCGCGTTGGAGTTGCCCAGGGCGCGGCGCCGTCCGGGACCGACGGGGACGGTGACCTGGGGGCCGGAGGGCTGTGTCTCGGCGGCGTAGGCGTACTCGGACGGGGGAGCGGAAGCCGCCGGAACACCGCCGGACCCCGGTACGGGCGGCTGTGGCTCTGCCTGCGTCCCGGGCCGTCCCTCCGTCTGCGCCCCGGCCCGCATCTCCTCCTGCGTCCCGCCCTGAGCCCGCTGCGGGGCGGGTTCGGGGACGGGCGGCGGTGCCGGTGCCGGTGCCGGTGCCGGTGCGTGGGCCTCGGAGGCGAACCCGTGCTCGTACGCCTCGACGCCCGCCGCCTGCTGGTGCGTCCACGGTTCCTGGTGAGGCTGTGCGGGCCGAGGCGCCTGCTGTGTCTGCGCCCCTGTCTGCGCTCCTGTCTCTGCCCCCGTCTGCGCCCCCGAGGTGAGCGCCGGTGGCCGGTCCCGCAGCGCCCTCGCCTCGGCGCTCGCGCCGGCTCTCGCCGAACCCGCCGTGGTGGCGGGGGCGTCGATGCCGGCCGCCGCCAGTCCCTGCGGAGCGGTCTCGGCGAGCGGGACGCCGTAGCGGGCGAGCTTGAGCGGCATCATCGACTCCACGGGAGCCTTGCGCCGCCAGCCGCGCCCGTAACGGGCCTGCAGCCGCGCCTCGTAGACGAGCCGGTCCTGCTCCATGCGGATGACCTCGTCGTAGGAGCGCAGCTCCCACAGCTTCATCCGCCGCCACAGCCTGAACGTGGAGGGGAAGGCCAGCAGCCACCGTGAGAGGCGTACGCCCTCCATGTGCTTGTCGGCGGTGATGTCCGCGATCCGCCCGATCGCGTGCCGCGCCGCCTCGACCGAGACGACGAAGAGGACGGGGATCACGGCGTGCATCCCCACGCCCAGCGCGTCCGGCCAGGCGGCCGCGCCGTTGAAGGCGATCGTCGCGGCCGTCAGCAGCCACGCCGTCTGCCGCAGCAGCGGGAAGGGTATGCGGATCCAGGTCAGCAGCAGATCCAGCGCCAGCAGCACGACGATGCCCGCGTCGATGCCGATGGGGAAGAACGGCGCGAACGCGCCGAAGCCCTTCTTCTCCGCCAGGTCGCGCACGGCGGCGAACGAACCGGCGAAACCGATCGCGGCGATCGTCACGGCACCGATGACGACCACCGCGACAAGTATGCGGTGTGTACGAGTCAGTTGTACGGCCTGCACTGGAGTTGTCCCCCACCCTCGGAAACCGGCGCGGCGCACCAGACTGGCACACGCGTCAAGCCCCCGCCGCGCGGTCCGCGGCGGGGACGGGCCTCACTTCAGTGCCGCGACCGCTTCCTTGGCCGCTTTCTCGGCGTTCTTCTTCAGATCCTCGGACTTGGGGGTCTTGCCGTCCTCGAAGCCGGCTCCCGCGTAGTCCACGGTGACGACGACGTTGGCGCTGCGGGCCACGACACGCTCCTCGTTGAACGTCTCGGAGGTGTCGCCGTCCTTCTTCTCGGCCTGGTAGCTGATGGCCGTGGCCTGGTCGCCGATGCCCTTGACGGGCGCTGTCTTGAGGTCCTTGTTGTCCTTGTCCGACTTGAGGGCGTCGGCCTGCTGCTCCGTGAAGGCGGTGGCGAGCTTGTCACCCGAGCCGCGCGAGGCGTCGGATTCGAAGCGCTTCAACGACACGGTCAGCTGCCGGTAGTCGAACTTGTCGAGACCGCTCCACAGACAGCTGCCCGAGTCCTGTGTGTTGCCCGTGCCGATGCGCTTGCCGGACGCGTTGTCCGTCTCCGGCGTCAGTTCCTTCACGGTGTCCTTGGACAGCGTCTTGCAGGCGTCCGGGAGTTCCTTGAACTTCACCGGGGCCGCGCTCGGCGTGCTGTCACCCTTCTCCGAGGATGCCGCTTCGCCGCTGTCGCCCCCGGAGTCGGAGGAGCAGCCTGCGACCAGCAGTGCGGGAATTGCTACTGCCGCGCAGGCGAGCGTCCGCGCGAGACGCGGTGCGCTTCGCTGAGAGATTCGCTGGGCGTTACGGGGCATGATTCCTTCGCTTCCAGTCGGGTCCGGCGTCTCCGGCCACCGGTCGGTCCGCGTCAGTCGTCGGAGAAGCCCGCCGCGAGCTCCTGGGCCACGGTACGGGCCTTCTCCTGCAACTCGGCGCTGTCCGGAGTGCGTTGCTTGTCGGTGAGCCACTGGTCGTACTTGACCGTGGCGATCACGTTCGCGCTTCTGAAGACGAGCGTGATGTCGCGGTGGACGCCGGAGTCACCTGTGTCCAGTTCGTCGTCGATGTAGGCGTTGTCGGCGATGTCGTCGAGCATACGGGGGGACAGGTCCCCCTCCTGGGACGGGGAGGAGCCGTCCTCGGACTCATCGGGGCCGGGCGAGCCGGTGTCGGATTTCTCACTGCCGTCCGGGCTGTCGCCGCCATTGCCGTCGTCCTCGCCGCTGCCGGCTTCGCCGCTTCCGTTCTCCTCCGCCGCACTGCCGTCTCCGGAACCGTCCCCGTCCCCGGAACCGGCGCCGTCGGCGCTGTCGCCGTCGTCGTCGTCGTCGGGGGCGTCGCTCGCCGTCGGGATCTCCGCCTGGCCCGCACGCTCGTCCCACAGGAGCTGGGCCTGCTCGTCGTCACTCACGGAAGGGTCGTAGGAGACCACGCGTTCGAAGTCGACGGTGAGGTGGCGGGTGGCGAGGCTGTTGGCGCTCTTCCAGCGGCAGCCTGCCCTCCGGTCCGTGTCGTATGTGACGACGGCCTTGCCCTCGTACGCGGAGGCGTCCTCGCCGCCGTCCGAGCCCTTGCCGGAGGTGCTGCCGGAGGCGTCCTGCGCGGCTTCGGCGCCGGGGAGCAGCTTCTTGAGGGTGCCGACGTCCACCGATCCGCAGGGCTCCGGGAGCGTCTGGTACTTGCCGGGCGGTGGCGGGGGCGCGCTGGCGGTGTTCTCGCCCCCCTTCGTGTCCTCACCGCTGTCCTCGGGTGAGGATGTGCAGGCGGTGAGCCCTGTGGAGAGCATGACGACCAGCGCGACGCCGGTGACGTACGTCCTTGCCCTCCGTTGCACTGTCCTGCCTCCACGCTCGGTCCTGCTGCTGTCCGGTGAAAACGTGTTGCCGCCGTGACGGGGCTCCAGAGGACAATGTCTACCGCACGCACGACGGGGCCGTCCGGTCCGCCGATGTTTATGTTGCGCAAAGTCTGCTTTTTCCCTTTTATGAGTTTGGCGTGCTATCCGGACTTTGCCCACGGGGGAGTTGAGTGAGATGTCCTACACCGAAGTCGCGGGGGCCCGGGTGCCCATCCGGATGTGGGCCGATCCGGCCGCCGTCGAAGACGTCGCCATGGAGCAGCTGCGCAACGTCTCCACTCTCCCCTGGATCAAGGGGCTGGCGGTCATGCCGGACGTGCACTACGGCAAGGGCGCCACGGTCGGCTCCGTCATCGCGATGTCCGGTGCCGTGTGCCCGGCCGCTGTCGGTGTCGACATCGGCTGCGGCATGTCGGCGGTGAAGACCTCTCTCACCGCGAACGATCTGCCCGGCGACCTCTCCCGGCTCCGCTCGAAGATCGAGCAGGCCGTCCCTGTGGGGCGCGGGATGCACGACGAACCGGTGGACCCCGCGCGGCTGCACGGTTGCCCGACGGGCGGGCTGGCCGACTTCTGGAAGCGCTTCGGCGGCGTGGCCGAAGCGGTCAAGTTCCGGCAGGAGCGCGCCACGAGGCAGATGGGGACGCTGGGAGCGGGCAACCACTTCCTCGAATGCTGCCTCGACACGGAGGGGTCGGTGTGGCTGATGCTCCACTCCGGGTCGCGCAACATCGGCAAGGAGCTGGCCGACTTCCACATCGGAGTGGCCCGGGGCCTCCCCCACAACCAGGGCCTGGTCGACCGCGACCTCGCCGTCTTCATCGCGGACACACCGCAGATGGCGGCGTACCGGCACGACCTGTTCTGGGCGCAGGAGTACGCCAGGCACAACCGCGCAGTGATGATGGCGCTGCTGACGGACGTCGTGCGCAGGGAGTTCAAGAAGGCGAGACCCACCTTCGAGCCGGTCATCTCCTGCCACCACAACTACGTCGCGGAGGAGCGCTACGACGGCACGGACCTGCTGGTGACCCGCAAGGGCGCCATCCGGGCCGGCGAGGGCGAGTACGGCATCATTCCCGGCTCGATGGGCACCGGCTCGTACATCGTGCGGGGGCTCGGCAACGCCGCGTCCTTCCAGTCCGCGTCGCACGGCGCGGGCAGGAGGATGAGCCGGAACGCCGCCCGGAAGCGCTTCTCCGCGCGGGACCTGGAGGAGCAGACGCGGGGCGTGGAATGCCGCAAGGACCAGGGGGTCGTGGACGAGATCCCCGGTGCCTACAAGCCGATCGAGAAGGTGATGGACCGGCAGCGCGACCTCGTGGAGGTCGTGGCGAAGCTGAAGCAGGTCGTCTGCGTGAAGGGCTGAGCCGGAACGGCCGCGCCGCGGCGGCATCCTGGAGGGGACGCCGCGGGGGAAGGATCTTCGAGAGGTCCCCGCAGCCGAGGTCATCGCACTCGAGGCCCCCGCAGCCGAGGTCCCCGCGCCGGGCCCGCGCCCGGGAGGCGCACGCCCCGTGAACCTGCCGGCGGGGGACGGGGCGTGCGCCGCGGGCGCCTCTGCGGCCGCGGGCGTCGGCGTTCGCGGGCGTCAGCGTTCGCGGTGGACCTTGGAGTTGGACGCCTGCGCCCGCGGCCGTACGACCAGCAGGTCGATGTTGACGTGGGGCGGGCGCGTGACGGTCCATGCGATCGTGTCCGCCACGTCCTCGGCGGTCAGCGGCTCGGCCACCCCCTCGTACACCTTGGCGGCCCTCTCCGCGTCCCCGCGGAAGCGTGTGAGGGCGAACTCGTCGGTCTTGACCATGCCGGGCGCGATCTCGATGACGCGCACCGGCTCGCCGCACAGCTCCAGGCGCAGCGTCTCCGCCAGTACGTGGGCGCCGTGCTTGGCGGCGACGTAGCCACCGCCGCCCTCGTAGGTGGCGTGGCCGGCGGTGGAGGAGACGACCAGTACCGTGCCCTCGCCGGAGGGCGATTCGGCCAGGGCGGGCAGCAGGGCCTGTGTCAGGTGCAGCACGCCGAGGACGTTGACCTCGTACATCCGCCGCCAGTCGGCGGGATCGCTGGTGGCGACCGGGTCGGTGCCCAGCGCGCCGCCCGCGTTGTTGATCAGGACGTCGCAGCGGTCGAGTCCGGCGGCGAGGGCGTCCACCGCCGCCCGGTCGGTGACGTCGAGCCCCTGGGCGACGGCCTCGTGCCCGGCGGCGGTCAGTTCTTCCGCCAGGGCGTCGATACGGTCCCGGCGCCGGGCGGTGAGGACCACCCGGTAACCGGCTGCGGCCAGTTGGCGTGCGGTGGCGGCGCCGATGCCACTGCTGGCGCCGCTGATGACGGCAGTTCGGGTTGTCATGGGACAGAGGCTACGTCGTGTCGCCGTGACTCAGCCCCCGCGCGGGCCATACATGATCACCGCGACTCCGGCGAGGCACACCAGGGCTCCCGTCACATCCCACCGGTCGGGCCGGAAGCCGTCCATGACCATGCCCCAGGCCAGCGACCCGGCGACGAAGACGCCCCCGTACGCGGCCAGGACCCGGCCGAAGTTGGCGTCGGGCTGGAGAGTGGCGACGAAGCCGTAGATCCCCAGCGCGACGACGCCCGCGCCGATCCAGATCCAGCCCCGGTGTTCCCGCACTCCTTGCCAGACGAGCCAGGCACCGCCGATCTCCATGAGCGCCGCGAGAGCGAACAGGGCCAGGGAGCGTGTGACGAGCATGGCCGCAGGCTACGCCGTACGGGCCGCAGGTGCGCCGGTCCACCGGCTGAGTGCGCGGTCCAGACCCTCGGGGTCGGGCCGGTCACTGGCCCAGGCGATGTAGCCGTCGGGACGTATCAGCAGGGTGCGTGTGCCGGTCCCCTTCTCGTGCGCGTGGACGGCGCGGCCGGCGGCCGGAGGAGGGCTGTCCGCGGGGGTCACCAGGACGAAGTCGCCCTGGCGCAAGGCTTCGTGGAGACGTCCGGAAGTGAGCGCCAGGTCCGGTGCGCGGGTGCCGGCGAGCCGGTGGGAGCCGCGCGGGGCGGGGTAGGAGATACCGATTCCCGATACGGTCCGGATCGCGCGGTCGGACAACGGGCGGACCCGGTTGAGGAGTTCGGCGCCCGCGGAGCGGAACGCGCGGGCCGCGGCGGAGCGGGCGAGCGCGAGCCGGATGATGCCTCCGCTGGCGCGCAGCACCATCGTGCCCACCGGGTGGCGCTCCTCGTGGTAGCTCTCCAGCAGCGTGGACGGTGCGTGGCCGCGTAGCACCGCACTGAGCTTCCAGCTGAGGTTGGCGGCGTCCTGCATGCCGGTGTTCATGCCCATGCCCCCGGCGGGGGAGTGGACGTGCGCGGCGTCGCCGGCGAGGAAGACCCGGCCGACCCGGTAGTGCGGGACCTGCCGTTCGTCGCTGTGGAAGCGGGAGATCCAGCGTGGGTCGTGCATGCCGTGGTCGGAGCCGAGCGCCTGCCGGGTGAAGTCCCGGACCTCTTCCAGGTCCGCGGGTTCGCTGTCGGGGAGCTGGCGGTTGCGGTTCCAGCCCATCACGCGGTACCAGCCGTCCCCGAAGGTGCCGATCAGGGCGAATGAATCCCCGGTGGCGTTGATGAGGAAGGGCGACGACGGCGGTTCGGTCAGGCGGACGTCGGCCAGAACGATCGAGCGGAGAACGGACTTGCCGGGGAACGGCAGCCGGAGGGCTCCACGGACGGTGCTGTGCACGCCGTCGGCGCCGACGAGGTACGAGGCGCGCAGCGTGTCGGTCCCCGTGCCTGTGCCCGTCTCCGTGCCTGTGCCCGTTTCCGTCCCCCTGCCCCGTCCGGCCCCGTCCCCCGCCGTGGTGACGTCCACCTCGACGCCGTCGTCGTCCTGTCGGAGCCCCGTCACCTCTGTGCCGAGACGGAAGGTCACACCGGCTTCGCGGGCACGCCTCTCCAGCAGCCGTTCCACCTCGAACTGCCCCGTGACCAGCACGAAGGGGAAGCGACCGGGGAGTCTCGTGGGGTCCAGCTCGGCGCGGCCGAAGAGCCTGAGCCGGTCGACCGCCCCGCCCGTGCCCACCAGTTCGTCGGCGAGGCCACGCGCGTCGAGCTGCTCAAGCGTGCGGGCGTGCACGACGAGTGCGCGGGAGAGGTTGCCGGTGGTGGCGTCACGCCGCTCGACGAGGGTGACGTCGTGCCCCGCCGCGGCGAGATCCCCCGCGACGAGCAGCCCCGTGGGGCCCGCGCCCACGACGAGCACGTCGGAGGAACCGGCGGGTGATGTGCCGTGCGTACCGGTGCTGCTGCTGCGCGTCATGGCGTCCTCCCCGGGATCCGGTGCCCTGTTCGACGATCTGGTGCCGACGATCTGGTGCCGATTACTGGTGCCAACGACTGTTGGTCAACGCTCGTTGGCAACGGTAGAGCGGGCTCTTCTGGCCTGTCAACACATGGTGGCCTACAGTTGTTGGCATGGATGAGGAGAAGGCCGCGGCCGACGCGGGCGCCGCGGGAGTCGTCGCCGGGGCCCCGCACCCCGCCCCGCTTCCCCCGGCCACCGCACCCGGCACCGCCGGGGCGGAGCCCCGCCCGCAGCGGCGCTCCGATGCGACGCGGGCGGCGATCCTGCTGGCCGCGCGCGACCGCTTCGCCGCCGACGGGTATGAGCGGGCGACGATCCGCGCCATAGCACGTGAGGCCGGCATCGACCCCTCGATGGTCATGCGCTACTACGGCAACAAGGAGGGACTCTTCGCCGCGGCCTGCGAATTCGACCTGCGGCTGCCGCGGTTGACCGAGGTTCCGCGCGAGGAGGTTGGCTCGCTGCTCGTACGGCACTTCGTCGAGCGCTGGGAGGGTGACGAGACACTGACGGCGCTGCTGCGCGTCGGTGTGACCAACGCGGCGGGAGCCGAGCGTCTCCGGGCCGTCTTCCGCGATCAGGTGGCCCCGCTGGTCGCCGACGTCTGTCCGGGCGGGGCGCACGTCCCCACGCGGGCGGCGCTGCTCTCGTCGCAGATACTGGGCATGGCCCTGAGCCGGTATGTCCTGAAGCTGCCCCCGGCGGTCGAGTTGAGCCGTGAGGAGATCGTCGGCTGGCTCGGGCCCGTGGTTCAGCGCTACCTCACGGCCGAGGGGCCGTAGCCGCGCGGCCCGGCCAAGTGCTCCGGCCCGTCACAGCCACGGCCACCGCCACCGCCACCGCCAAAGCCACGGCCGCACTCCGCAGGTGCGTGGCCGCCGGCCGAAATCAGCGCCGCGGCCGATGCCTTGAGTCGCTCATCAGGGGTACTCAGCAGCGAATCGTGATTCCGACCTGATGAGAGGTGTCGTAGCGTGTCCTCCTCCCTGGTGGAGACTGTCGACGTCGAAGCTCCTGTATCGGTGAGCTGGGCGCTGTGGAGCGATGTCACCGAGTGGCCGAAGTTCCTCAGCCACGTGGCGAGAGTCGTCCGCATCGACAACCGTTCGTTCTCGTGGTGGCTTTCGCTTCCCGGTGCGGACAAGAGTTTCACCGCCGAAGTGACCGAGCTGATCCCGCAGGAGCGCATCGCGTGGAAGACCACGGAGGGCGTCGACCATGCCGGAGTGGTCACCTTCCACCGCCTCGGTGACACGACGAGCCGGGTGACGCTGCAGATCGAGTACACCCCGGAGGGCTTCGTGGAGCGGCTCGGAGCGCTGACCAATCTCGATGCCGCGCTGACGAACTACGACCTCGGCGAGTTCAAGACGATCGCGGAGCAGGCGGCCGGCAAGGCCGCGAAGGGCTGATCAGCGGGCGGAGCAGCCAGTGCGACGGGCGCACGCACCGGACCGGGTGTGTGCGCCCGTACGCGTACGGCTGGGCGCGCCCATCCGCACGCCCGGCGCACATCGCACGCCCACGCGCGGGCCGGTGGAAGCGAAACGGCGAACATCACGGCCGCCGGGGGCGGTTCACGGCCACACGAGGCAGTAGGGCTGGTGGCCGGCCATGTGCAGCCGGTCGGAGAAGTCCTGCCACTCGTGCAGGAGTTGGTAGACGTTGAAGGCGTCCTGCGGGCCGGCCCGGTCGGGAACGGTGGACCAGATGAATGCCGCCGCGCCCACGGACTCCTCGCCGATGCCGCGCAGCGGGTCGACGACCGTCATCGGAAGCTTCACCACGGCGTAGTCGGGGTGCAGCACGACGAGTTCGAGCGGCGGCACCTTGTGCAGCGGTATGCCTTCGATGCCCGTGAGCACCATCGCGGCCATCGTCTCCGGCTTGATCTTGGTGAACATGCCGTGGCCCAGTTCGTCCCCGCCGAGTTCCTCGGGACGCATCGACACAGGGACCCGCGCCGCGGTCGCTCCGTCCGGGGCACCGAAGTACTTGTAGGTCACCCCCACTCGGCCGCCACCCTTGCTGATCCCAGTGTCCTTCTCCGCCGCGTCTCTACGGTGACGTCCTCTTGCGCGCTCCGGACCGAGGTCCCCGGTACCCTCGCCGAGTCCACCACCGCGCTGCATGTCACCACCCGATCACTCGCGGCCACCGCCGCGCAACCCGATCATCGTGTCAGAGACCTCCCCGTCCTGCGGGGCGTGAAACGCGCCCGCAGCGCCCGGGTGAACCCCGTGCTGCCCGGCCGGTACTTCCGGCACCGCCCGCACCCGCCGTACGTGCCGGTGGGACACGTTCGCGGCTCAGAAGCCTCTGACACCATGGCTCTTGTGACTTACTCCTACGACGCCCCAGTATCGCAGTCGCTGTTCGACCGCGCCGCCGCCGTGACACCCGGAGGCGTGAACTCTCCGGTCCGCGCCTTCCGCGCCGTGGGCGGTACGCCCAGGTTCATGGTGTCCGGCGCCGGTCCGTACCTGATGGATGCGGACGGGAGGGAGTACGTCGACCTCGTCTGCTCATGGGGGCCGATGATTCTGGGCCACTCTCATCCCGAGGTGATCGCGGCCGTCCAGGACGCGGTCGGCAACGGCACCTCCTTCGGTACGCCCGGAGCCGGCGAAGTGGCTCTCGCCGAGGAGATCGCCGACCGGATCGCGCCCGTCGAGCAGGTGCGGCTGGTCTCCTCCGGCACCGAGGCGACGATGTCGGCGATCCGGCTGGCGCGCGGGTTCACAGGGCGCGCCAAGGTGATCAAGTTCGCGGGCTGTTACCACGGGCATGTGGACGCGCTGCTCGCGGCGGCCGGTTCGGGAGTGGCGACGTTCGGGCTGCCCGACACCCCTGGTGTGACGGGGGCGCAGGCGTCCGAGACGATCGTCCTGCCGTACAACGATCTCGACGCCGTACGGGCCGCGTTCGAGGCGCAGCCGGACGAGATCGCCTGTGTCATCACCGAGGCCGCGCCCGGAAACATGGGTGTCGTGCCGCCCCTGGAGGGCTTCAACCGGCAGTTGAAGGAGCTGTGCCGCTCGCACGGCGCGCTCTTCGTCTCCGACGAGGTGATGACGGGTTTCCGGGTCAGCAGGCAGGGCTGGTACGGCATCGACGGCGTGACCCCCGATCTGATGACGTTCGGCAAGGTGATGGGCGGCGGATTCCCGGCCGCGGCCTTCGGCGGACGACGTGACGTGATGGAGCACCTCGCACCGTCCGGCCCCGTCTACCAGGCGGGCACCCTCTCCGGGAACCCGATCGCGACAGCCGCCGGTGTGGCCCAGCTGCGCCTCCTGGACGAGGCGGCGTACGCGGCGGTGGACGCGGCCTCCGAGCAGCTGCGCGGCGCCGTCACCGAGGCGTTGACCAAGGCGGGTGTCGCACACCGCCTCCAGGTCGCGGGCAACATGTTCTCGGTGTTCTTCACGGACTCCCCGGTGACCGACTACGAAGGAGCACGGGCCCAGGAGGCGTTCCGCTTCACCGCGTTCTTCCACTCGATGCTCTCCCAGGGTGTCCATCTGCCCCCGTCCGCCTTCGAGTCCTGGTTCGTCTCCACCGCGCACGACGACGGGGCGCTGGAGCGGGTGGCCCGGGCCCTGCCCGACGCCGCCCGCGCCGCCGCGGAGGCGTCCGAGTGAGCGCCGGACCTGCGCCCGCTCCCTCCGGCGGCCCGGAGGAGGGGAACGACCGGGCGAGATCCGGCCAGGAGGGCGCCGCGGCGGCGGACGAGACGGTCACGGTCGTGCACGTCATGCGCCACGGCGAAGTGGAGAATCCGAGCGGCGTCCTCTACGGCCGGCTGCCCGGCTACCACCTGTCCGAGCTGGGCCGGCGGATGGCCGAGCGGGTCTCCGAGCACCTGGCCGACCGTGACATCACGCACGTCGTCGCCTCTCCCCTGGAGCGCGCGCAGGAGACGGCGGCGCCCATCGCGAAGACACACGGCCTGGTCGTCGGCGCCGACGACCAGTTGATCGAGGCGGACAACGTCTTCCAGGGCACCACCGTGGGTGTCGGCGACGGCGCGCTGCGCAGGCCCGCGAACTGGCGGCACCTGTTCAACCCGTTCCGTCCCTCGTGGGGCGAGTCCTATGTGCATCAGGTTGTGCGGATGCGTGCCGCCCTGGACGCGGCACGGGACGCGGCGCGCGGCCACGAGGCGGTGTGCGTCAGCCACCAGTTGCCGATCTGGACGCTGCGCAGCTTCGTGGAGCGGCGCAGGCTCTGGCACGACCCGCGCCGCCGGCAGTGCACGCTCGCGTCGCTGACCTCCTTCACCTTCAGCGGCGACGAGATCGTCTCGGTCGGCTACACGGAACCCGCCCGTGATCTCGTGCCGCCGCACCTGCGCGCGCACGCCAAGCGCGTCAAGGGCGCGGGGGGCCGCGGCGCTTGAGGGCGGCCGTGCGGGCCGTACGTACCGGGCGAGGGGGGCGTGGAAGATCCCCTCTGCGCTCATGCGAAACTTTTCACATGAGTCGGACCCGCGCCTTCCGAAGCCGCCCTGCCCTGCTGATCGCCGCGGTGGCAGCCGGTGCGTCGGTGCTGGCTGGATGCGGCGGCGAGGAGACGGGGACGTCCTCCGGGGACACCAAGTTCGTGCAGGGCACCGGAAAGATCACCGAGGTGCCCGGCGGGGAGCGGCAGGCGGCACCCGACATCTCGGGCAAAGGTGTCGACGGGAAGCGGCTCGAACTCTCCGACTACGAGGGGAAGATCGTCGTCCTGAACGTCTGGGGCTCCTGGTGCGCCCCCTGCCGGGCCGAGGCCCCCAACCTCGCCAAGGTCGCGAAGGAGACCGAGGGCGAGGACGTGCAGTTCGTCGGCATCAACACCCGCGATCTCGACCGCGCCAACGCCAAGGCCTTCGAGCGCAACTACGGCGTCGAGTACCCGAGCTTCTTCGACCCCAGCGGAAAGCTGATCCTGCGCTTCCCCAAGGGCAGCCTCTCCCCGCAGGCCATCCCCTCCACGCTCATCCTCGACCGCGAGGGGAAGATCGCCGTACGGGCTCTGAAGGAACTCAGCGAGAAGGAGCTGCGCTCCGCGCTCGATCCCCTGATGGCGGAGAAGTGACCGCTCCATGAGCGCGCTCGCCGCCGTCGCCGATGCCGCCGCCGCGACCTCGACCGGGGTGAACCGGACGGTCCTCAGCGGAGCGCTGCTGCTGGCCCTGCCCGTGGCGGTGCTCGGCGGTCTGGTCTCCTTCTTCTCCCCGTGCGTACTGCCGCTCGTTCCGGGCTACCTCAGCTATGTCACCGGGGTCAGCGGCACGGACCTCGCCCAGGCCCGCCGCGGCCGGATGCTGCTGGGCGCCGGGCTGTTCG
Source organism: Streptomyces sp. TAA204 (assembly GCF_000424965.1). NCBI lineage: Bacteria > Bacillati > Actinomycetota > Actinomycetes > Kitasatosporales > Streptomycetaceae > Streptomyces > Streptomyces sp. TAA204. The sequence continues at coordinate 103,136 of NZ_AUKW01000021.1, read as the reverse complement.
TGCTCGGCTTCACGGCGGTCTTCGTCTCCGGCGGCGCCCTCTTCGGGGGATTCGGCGCCACGCTGCAGGAGCACCGGGTGATCATCTCCCGTGTGCTGGGGGCGCTGACGATACTGCTGGGTCTGGCGTTCATGGGCGTGCTGGGCGGCCCGCTCTCGCGGTTGACGTCGCGGGAGTTCCGCATCCACCGCAGGCCGGCCGTCGGGCTGGCGGGCGCCCCCATGCTCGGCGTGCTCTTCGGCATCGGCTGGACGCCGTGCATCGGACCGACACTCGCCGCGGTGCAGACTCTCGCCTTCAGCGAGGCCAGCGCGGGACGCGGTGCGCTGCTGACCGTCGCGTACTGTCTCGGACTCGGCCTGCCCTTCGTCGTCGCGGCCGTCGCCTTCCGGCGGACACTGGGCGCTTTCGACCGTGTGAAGCGGCACTACGTCTGGGTGATGCGGATCGGCGGCGGGATGCTGGTCCTCGTCGGCCTCCTGCTTGTGACGGGGGTCTGGGACCGGATCGTGTACGACCTGCAAGTCTGGTCGTCCGACTACACCGTGGGAATCTGAGATGCGTACGACGGACAGCGGCACCGGCAGCGCGGGCGCCGAGGGGGCGACCGACCGGGAGCCCGGCGCCACCGACCCCACCGAAGCCACCGGGGTCGCTGACGCCGCCGGGGCCACCGACGCCGCCGGGGCCGGTTCGGGCGGTCCGGCCGAGGAGCGGAGGCTTGCGCGGGAGGCCGAGTCCCAGCTGTCCACCGCGCCGAGCGAGGACAGGCTGAACGTCCCCTCGATGGGCGTCATCGGCTGGGCCCGCTGGTTCTGGCGGCAGCTCACCTCGATGCGGGTCGCGCTGATCCTCCTCTTCCTGCTCTCGCTCGCCGCGATCCCCGGCTCCGTCGTCCCGCAGACCAACGTCGACAGCGTCAAGGTCCAGGAGTTCCGCGAGAAGCACGACGTGCTCTCGCCGGTCTACGACAAGCTCCAGCTCTTCGACGTCTACACGTCGGTGTGGTTCTCGGCGATCTACATCCTGCTGTTCATCTCACTGGCCGGCTGCATCGTCCCGCGAACCTGGCAGTTCACCGGTCAGCTCCGGGGCAGGCCGCCGCGTGCCCCGCGCCGCCTGGACCGGATGCCCGTCTACACCACCTGGAACACCGACGTCCCCCCGCACGAAGCGCTGGACGGCGCGGCGAAGCTGCTGAAGGGGCGGCGCTTCCGCGTGCACAGCGAGGGCGACGCGGTTGCCTCCGAGAAGGGCTATCTCCGGGAGGCGGGCAACCTCGTCTTCCACATCGCCCTGATCGTGCTGCTGCTGGCCTTCGCCGCCGGGCAGTTGTGGAAGTCCGACGGCGGGAAACTGATCGTCCAGGGTGACGGCTTCTCCAACACCCTCACCCAGTACGACGACTTCAAGTCCGGCTCCCTCTTCGAGACGGAGGAGCTGGACTCCTTCGGCTTCAGCCTCGAGGAGTTCCACGCCACGTACGAGGAGAGCGGCCCCGAGAAGGGGACGGCACGCACCTTCCGTGCCGACATCTCGTACTGGCAGGGCGCGGACGGCAAGGAGAAGAAGGACTCGATCAGGGTCAACCACCCGCTGGAGGTGGGAGACACCAAGGTCTATCTGAACGGCAACGGCTACGCCCCCGTCGTCTCCGTCAAGGACGGCAAGGGCCGGACCGCCTACCGCGGCCCCGTCGCCTTCCTTCCGCAGGACGGCAACCTGACCTCGTCCGGGGTGGTGAAGGTCACCGACTACCGGGACGGGAAGGGCCGCAGGGACCAGCTCGGCTTCCAGGGCTTCTTCGTGCCGACCTTCGGCGGCTCCGGCGCGGGCACGATGTTCTCGCAGTCCCCGGCCCTGCAGTATCCGGTGCTCTTCCTCACCGCTTACCACGGCGACCTCGGGCTCGACTACGGGGCGGCGCAGAGCGTCTACCAGCTCGACACGGAGCGGATGAAGCAGTTCAAGACCTCGGACGGGAGTCCGCTCGCGAAGAAGATCCTGCCCGGGGAGTCGATGAAGCTCCCCGACGGCGGGGGTTCGCTCAAGTTCGAGGGCGTACGGAAGTGGGCCCAGTTCCAGGTCGTCCACCAGGTGGGCAACGGCTGGGCGCTGGGCGGCGCGCTCGCCGCGATCGCGGGCCTGGCCGGGTCGCTGTTCATCCAGCGGCGCCGTGTGTGGGTGCGGGCCGTCACAGGTGCGGACGGGCGTACGGTCGTGGAGATGGCCGGTCTCGGCCGCAGCGAGTCCGCGAGACTTCCCGAGGAGCTGGGCGATCTGGCCTTCAGCCTCCAGGCCGACGCGCCTCCCGAGCGCCTGGAGGCCGGCGCGGACGAAGACACGGAAGCCGACACCGAAGCCGACACCGACACCGAAGCCGACACCGACGGGGAAGCCGAAGCCGGCGCCGGGGCGCCTCCGTCCGCCGCCACGTCCGGCCCCGCGGAATCCACCCCGCCCGAAACGACCACCTCCGAAGCCGGCCACGAAGGCGGCGCCGAAGCCTCGTCCCGAGGAGAACGCCAGTGAACATCGCTGCCGCAACGAACGAGAGTCTCGCCGAGATCAGCAACTGGCTGATCTATTCGGCGATGGCCGTCTACGCCCTCGCCTTCGTCGCGCACATCGCCGAGTGGGTCTTCGGCAGCCGCAGCAAGGTCGCCCGCACGGCCGCGGCGCTCAGCGGGAATCAGGACGAGGGCGGCGACGCGGCAGCCGGCCCGGAGGCCCCCGCCGTCAAGGTACGTACGGGCGGCGCCACTTCGGTGCTGGAGCGCCCCAAGGTCGTCGTACGCTCCTCGGCGGGCCGCCGGGGCGACCTGCCCGACGGGCCGGGCGCCGCGGGCGGCGACGAACAGGGCGACCTCTACGGGCGGATCGCCGTCTCCATGACGACGCTCGCGTTCCTGCTGCACGCGGCCGGTGTCCTCGCACGCTCGCTGTCGGTGCAGCGCGCCCCCTGGGGCAACATGTACGAGTTCTCCACGGCCTTCTCCATGGTCGCCGTCGGCGCCTACCTCGCCTTCCTCGTGGCGAAGAAGAACGTCCGCTGGATCGGGCTGCCGCTGGTCACCACCGTGCTGCTCGACCTGGGTCTGGCCGTGACCGTGCTCTACACGGAGAGCGCGCAGCTCGTGCCCGCACTGCACTCGTACTGGCTGTGGATCCACGTCTCGCTGGCCATCGTCTGCGGTGCGCTCTTCTACCTCGGCGCCGTCGCGACGGCCCTCTACCTCTTCCGGGACCGCTACGAGAGCAAGCTGCTCGCCGGCGGCACCCCGGGCGGCTTCGCCACCTCGGTGCTGGAGCGGCTGCCCTCCTCGGCCTCTCTCGACAAGTTCGCCTACCGGATCAACGCGGCCGTCTTCCCGTTCTGGACCTTCACCATCGTCGCCGGCGCGATCTGGGCGGGCGACGCGTGGGGCCGCTACTGGGGCTGGGACCCCAAGGAGGTCTGGTCCTTCATCACCTGGGTCGCCTACGCCTGCTACCTGCACGCCCGCGCCACCGCCGGCTGGAAGGGCCGCAAGGCCGCCTGTCTGGCGCTGCTCGCCTTCGCGTGCTTCCTCTTCAACTACTACGGCGTCAACATCTTCTTCAACGGCAAGCACAGCTACGCCGGCGTCGGCTGAGCCCCTCGCCCGTTCCGGGTCCTCCGGGCCGCCGTGCCCGCGCCGCCGTGCCCGCGCCGACGTGCCCGCTCCGACGTCTCTGTGCCGCTCAGCGGCCCTGGGGCGGTGCGTCGTCCGTACCGTCCGCGCCGTTCTCGCGACGCCGCTGTGACTCCTCCTCGCGGCGGCGCAGTTCGGCCTCCTGCCGCGCGGCGTCCGGACGGTCGCCGTCACCGTTCGCGCCCGTCCCGCCGCTGCCGTCGCCGTTCGCGCTGCCGGGACCGGGGGCCGCGGCCTCTTCCGTGCCCTCGGTGGACTTGCGGGCGTCGCCGCCGTCGTTCAGCCCCGTGCCGTCGTCGTCCTTGCGGGGGCCGCTCCTGCCCTCGTTGATGGACTTCAGGAACTCCGGGTTGTCGTCCGGGGCGACCCAGCGGCGCTCCTGCGGACGCGTGGCCCCGTACGGCGCGTTCTTGCGGGGACGGCCCACGGCGAACCAGGCGATGGGGCCCAGCAGCACCTGTCCGAAGAGCAGGATGATGATGACCCACGCCACCTTGGGCAGCTTGCGGATCTCCTTCTCCGGTGTGTTCAGGCAGTCGATGAAAGCGAAGATCCACACCGCAAGGACGAGGAGGAACGGCAGATACCTGAGCATGCGGGACGCCCCCTAGGCGAGCTGACTCGGCGCGGCGGGCCAGTAGAGCGGTTGGTGCGGTTCACGTACGCGGTTGAGTACAGGGCAAGCGTAACGGTGCGGGGCGGGCGCCGGGGGCGGGCGCCCGAGGGCGTGAAGCCATGGCGGATACTGGGCGCATGGCTTACGACGATCTCCGCTCGCTGCTGCGGGCGCTGGAGCGGGACCGGGACCTCAAACGCATCAAGGCCGAGGTCGATCCGTACCTGGAAGTCGGTGAGATCGTCGACCGGGTGCAGAAGTCCGGCGGCCCGGCGCTGCTGTTCGAGAACGTCAAGGGTTCCTCGATGCCGCTGGCCATGAACGTCTTCGGTACGGACCGGAGGCTGCTGAAGGCGCTGGGTCTCCAGTCCTACGACGAGATCAGCGAGAAGATCGGCGGGCTGCTCAAACCCGAGCTGCCGCAGGGCTTCGTCGGCATGCGGGAGGCGTTCGGGAAGCTGGGCGCGATGGCGCACGTACCGCCGAAGAAGGCCAAGGACGGGCCGGTGCAGGAAGTCGTGCTGCACGGCGACGACGTGGACCTGGAGCGGCTGCCCGCGCTGTTCACCTGGCCCGAGGACGGCGGCTCCTTCTTCAACCTCGGGCTGACGCACACCAAGCACCCGGAGACCGGCGTCCGCAACCTGGGTCTCTACCGGCTCCAGCGGCACGACCGGCGCACCATCGGCATGCACTGGCAGATCCACAAGGACAGCCGCAACCACTACCAGGTCGCGGCCCGGCGCGGCGAGAAGCTGCCCGTCGCCATCGCCTTCGGCTGCCCGCCCGCCGTGACCTACGCGGCGACCGCGCCGCTGCCCGGCGACATCGACGAGTACCTCTTCGCGGGCTTCACCCAGGGCAAGCGGGTGGAGATGGTCGACTGCAGGACGGTGCCGCTGCAGGTGCCGGCGAACGCCGAGGTGGTGCTGGAGGGCTGGCTGGAGCCCGGAGAGACGCTGCCGGAGGGCCCCTTCGGCGACCACACCGGTTTCTACACGCCGCAGGAGGACTTCCCCGCGCTGACGGTCGACTGCGTCACGATGCGCAGGCGGCCGGTCCTCCAGTCGATCGTGGTGGGCCGTCCCCCGACGGAGGACGGTCCGCTGGGGCGGGCGACCGAGCGGTTCTTCCTGCCCCTGTTCAAGATCATCGTGCCGGACGTCGTGGACTACCACCTGCCCGAGGCGGGCGGCTTCCACAACTGCATGATCGTCTCGATCGACAAGAAGTACCCCAAGCACGCCCAGAAGGTCATGCACGCGATCTGGGGCGCCCACATGCTCTCCCTGGAGAAGCTGATCATCGTGGTGGACGCGGGCTGCGACGTACGCGATCTCCACGAGGTCGCGTGGCGGGCGCTGGGCAACGTCGACTACTCCCGCGACCTGACAGTCGTCGAAGGGCCCGTCGACCACCTCGACCACGCCTCGTACCAGCAGTTCTGGGGCGGCAAGGCAGGCATCGACGCGACCGAGAAGCTGCCCGAGGAGGGGTACACGCGCGACGGCGGATGGCCGCACATGATCGAGTCCGATCCGCAGGTCGCCGAGCGCGTCACACAGCGCTGGAAGGAGTACGGCCTGTGAGCGGGGAAGCCGCGACGGGCGACGGCGCACGCGCGGAGCTGCCCCGGCGCCACGGCGGCGTGCAGGCGTTCCTGCGGCTGGTGATGATCGAGCACTCGGTCTTCGCGCTGCCCTTCGCCTACATCGCCGCGCTCACCGCCATGTTCGAGGCGGGCGGCACCGTGCTGTGGCGGGAGCTGCTGCTGATCACCGTCGCGATGGTCGGCCTGCGCACCTTCGCCATGGCCGCCAACCGGATCATCGACCGCGAGATCGACGCCCGTAACCCGCGCACCGCCGGACGGGAGCTGGTCACGGGCGCGCTGTCCGTACGCTCAGCCTGGGCGGGCGCGCTGGTCGCCCTCGCCGTCTTCCTCGGCGTCTGCGCCCTGCTCAACCCGCTCTGCCTCGCCCTCGCACCCGTCGCCGTCGTGCCGATGGTGGTCTATCCGTACGGGAAGCGCTTCACCGACTTCCCGCACGCCATCCTCGGTCTCGCCCAGGCCATCGGCCCCATCGGCGCATGGATCGCGGTGACCGGGGCGTGGTCCTGGGACGCGGTGGTGCTGGGGCTGGCGGTCGGGGTGTGGATCGGCGGGTTCGACCTGATCTTCGGATGTCAGGACGTCGCCGCGGACCGGGCGCACGGCGTGCGTTCCGTCCCCGCTCGCTTCGGCATCGCCGCCGCGTTGTACGGGGCACGCGGCGCTCATGTCGTCACGGTGGCGCTGCTGTGCTGGTTCGGAGCGCTGACGGGGGCCGGGGTCTTCTACTGGTTCGGCCTGCTGATCGTCGCGTGCGCCTTCGTCTACGAGCACTCGATAGTCAAGCCCGGCGACCTCTCCCGCCTCAACCGTGCCTTCTTCACGGTCAACGGCTTCATCGGCATCGCGCTGTTCGTGTGCGCGCTGCTGGACCTGACGGTGCGCGGGCTGGGCGTCTGAGCGCCGGCGACGCGCCCGGACGCCGGTCCGGCTACGCGCCGGGGCGCGGCCGGGCGTCCCGGCGGCGCGCTCCCGCGCGGCCTCAGTGCCAGTCGGGCTTGGCGCCGGACGCCGCGCGACTGCTCGATGTGAGGAAGGCGGCCACGACACCGCCGATCAGCCCGAACAGGTGTCCCTGCCAGGAGATGCCGCTGTCGGTGGGCAGCACTCCCCACAGGATCGATCCGTAGAGCACCGCGACGACGCCGCCCAGTGCGACATCGGTGATGCGGCGGTCGACGAAGCCCCGCACGAGCAGATAACCGAAGAGGCCGAAGATCAGGCCCGACGCGCCCGCGGTGTTGCTCCCCTCGGGAGCGACCAGCCACACTCCGACCCCGCTGACCACGATGATCGTGAGGGCGACGGCCAGGAACCGGGCGGTGCCGCGCAGCGCCGCGAGGAAGCCGAGGACGAGCAGCGGCAGGGTGTTCGCCACGAGGTGGCCGAAGCCGAAGTGCATGAACGCCGCCGGAATCACATCGACCAGCTCGCTCTGCTGACGCGGCATGATGCCGAAGGTGTCCAGCGCGTGCCCCGTGACGTGGTCCACGCCTTCCAGCAGCCACAGCAGCCCCGTCCACAGCAGTATCAGCTTGGCCGCCGACTTGGCGCCTCCGCCCGTGGCTCTGCCGCTGCTGGTGCTGTTGATGTCGGAGCCTGATCCGTACGCCATCGGGTCTCCCCCTGAGAGAGAGTGGGCCAGGGCCGGTGCCTGTCACACGGGAAACGCGGCACGGGCCACGCGGAGTTCCATTCTCCAGGATGGCGTCAGAAGTTCTCCGTGCCCAGGGCGCCGTACATCAGCGCCGCGACCAGGTCCTGCGGCTCGAGCTCCTTCGTGCCGCCGGGCGGCCTGACCGAGACGGCGCCGCCGCTCCCGAAGTCCAGCCTGAGGGGGAGGTGGACGCCCTTCCCCGTGAACTGGCCGAGGTCGAGGGTGAGCGTGGTCAGCTGTCCGCGCCGGATGGCGAGGTCCGCGGTGATGTCCCGCCCGGGCACGCGGGACGGGGCGATCTCGGCACCGAGCGGGCGCAGCGCGGCGACGAGGTCGTCGGCCGCCTTCCGCCCCGGAAGTGTGAGCCGTACGTGCTCCGCGCCGTCGCGCTCGCCCTTGTCGGCGAACGTGGCGTGCTCGCGCAGCAGCTCCTGGACACCGCTCACGAACTCGCGCTGCGACTGACCGTCGAGTGCCGAGCCGACGGTCACCGCGTCGCGGATCTCCCGGCTGCGCCGGGCCTCGTCGCTCTCGCCGTCCTCATGCTCGTCCTTCTCCGGCTCCTCCGCGCGGCTCTTCTCCTGCGCTCGTGCCGCCAGCATCTCGGCCGTACGCGCGAAGTCGTCGAAGGTGTCCGGGTCGGCCCGCACCCACTCGCCCTTCAGCGCGTCCTTCGCCGCACCGAGTGTGGTGGGCAGATCGTCCGCGAGCGCGACGATCTCCGACGCGGCCCTGCGTGCGTCACGCGGGCCGTCCGTCTGCCGTACCAGCGACTTCAGACGGACGCGCAGATACAGCCTGTCCCGCACGGACTTGACCGCCAGGGCGTCCGTGCCGCCGAAGTTCATCGCCGCCGCCACGTCGGCCGCGTCGGAGGCCGGCATCTCCTTCAGCGGTGTGTCGTCGTCGCCCGAGCCGGCCGCGAGCGTCACCTCGGCCCGTGCGAGCCTGACGGCGTCCTTGCGCAGTTTCTCCTCCCCGGTCCCTCCGCGTACCTGTGCCAGGAAGCGGTAGGCCTGCTCCGGCGATCCGTCCACGGAGGCGGTGACGGTGGCGGCGGGCTGGTCGCCGAGCTTCACCACGGAGCTGCGTACCTTCATGCCGGTCGTCAGGCGCTCCGTCGCGCTGCACGCGGAGACGGAGAGAGTGAGCAGCGCGGCTCCTCCCGCGGCGGCGGCGAGCCGCAGACGGCGGCGGTGGTGCTTACGGGAGAACTGCATGACCCGACCCAACAGCATCGGCGGCCGGGAATGCCAGTCGGAGCGGAACAGTCCGGCGGGAGAGTGCGGCGCATGCGGCCCCGGGAACCCCGGTGGCCCCAGGAGCCCCGTGAACCCCGTGGCCCCGGGCTCCGGTCGCACTCGCACCCTGTCAGGGGCGGCGGTCGGGGTCCCCCAACTCGCCTTCCCAGCGCCGGTAGAGCTTGTGCGGTACACCCGCGGAGTCCAGCGCGCGGCCCGCGACGAAGTCGACGAGGTGCTGGGCGGTGCTGCCGCCCGCGTAGAAGGCGGGCGACGCCGGCAGTACGACCGCGCCCGCGTCGTCGAGCGAGACCAGGTGTCTGAGCGTCTGCCCGTGCAGCGGTGTCTCCCGTACGGCGACGACGAGGGGACGCCGTTCCTTGAGCGTGACTGAGGCCGCGCGCTGCAGCAGGTCCTTGGAGAGACCGAGGGCGACTCCGGCGACACAGGCGGTGCTCGCCGGGACGATCAGCATCCCCTTCACGCGGTACGAGCCGGAGGACGGGCCCGCGGCGAGGTCACCGGCGGGCCAGTGGCGTACGGCCGAGACGTCCGGGTCGAAGGCGTCGGCGGCGCCGTCGGCGCCACGGGAGAGCCAGCGTCGCAGGTCCTCCTGGGCGTGACCGTCGCGGAAGGGGTGCCCGGTCTCGTCGAGGATCGTCAGCCGTGCGGCCCGGCTGACGATGAGGTCCACGTCCTCCCCGGCGTGCAGCAGCGCGCGGAGCACGGCGGCGGCGTACGGCGTTCCCGAGGCGCCGGAGACGCCGACGACCCAGGGGCGGCGGTCGGTCGTTGCGGTCACGCCGTCGAGCGTACGCGTGGGCCTCGTCCCCGGAAGCCGGGGGCGGGCGTGCGCCGGAGCGCACGGGGAGCGCGGCCGCCGGCATGCCCTCTCGGGCGCTTGGGGAGAGGTGTCTGAGGGCGAGCGGGCCCCATGCCTTAGATTCGTTACCGGAGAAATGACGGAGCCACGCTTCCCCCACCTTCAGCGGGGAGACCCCGAGCATTCGGCAACGGAAGGCACCAGGACCCATGGACGCGGTGGACAGGCAGCTCATTCAGGCGCTGCGTGAGAACGGCAGGGCCTCCTACGCCGAGCTGGGCAGGCTCGTCGGACTCTCCGGCCCGAGTGTCACCGACCGCATCAACCGGCTCGAGACCGCCGGTGTGATCACCGGCTACCGTGCGACGGTCGACGCACGCTCCCTCGGTCTGGGAGTCACGGCGCTCATCGGCATCCAGCTCACCGACGCCACCGACCACGACGAGGTGGCGGGACGGCTGCGCGACCTGAGCGAGGTCGAGGACTGCTGGTTCATCGCCGGCGACGACTCCTACATGCTCAAGGCGCGCGCCTCGGACGTGGACGCCCTGGAGGCCCTCATCCAGCGGCTCTCCGGTACCAAGGGCGTCTCCCGTACGCGCACGACCGTCGTGCTGTCCACGAAGTGGGAGAACCGGGTCGGTGAACTTCCCCAGGAGACCTGAGCGGACCACACCGGTCCCCCGCCCCGCACAGGCGGGGAGTAGGCTCCACAAGGCGCTCGAAGCAGACATCCCAGGAGGGCGACGCATGGACGCTGGACTCAAGCGCGAACTCGAGGAGAAGGTCAGCGCAGGTGAGCGGCTGACGCGCGAGGACGGCCTCGCCCTCTACGCGTGCGACGACCTGGCGTGGCTCGGCGGTCTCGCCCACGAGGTGCGAACGCGCAAGAACGGCGACGTCGTTCACTTCAACATCAACCGCCACCTCAACATGACGAACGTGTGCACGGCCTCGTGCGCGTACTGCTCCTTCCAGCGCAAGCCCGGCGAGAAGGACGCGTACACGATGCGCATCGAGGAGGCGGTGAAGCTCGCCAAGGCCATGGAGGGCGAGAACCTCACCGAGCTGCACATCGTCAACGGCCTCCACCCGACGCTGCCCTGGCGCTACTACCCGCGCTCGCTCAGCGCGCTCAAGGAGGCGCTGCCCGAGAGCGTGTCGCTGAAGGCGTTCACCGCCACGGAGATCCAGCACTTCGAGAAGATCTCCGGGATGGACGCCGGCGAGATCCTCGACGTCCTGATCGAATCGGGCCTGGAGTCGCTGACGGGCGGCGGTGCCGAGATCTTCGACTGGGAGGTGCGGCAGCACATCGTCGACCACGACACCCACTGGGAGGACTGGTCGCGCATCCACCGCCTCGCACACCAGAAGGGGCTCAAGACGCCCTCCACGATGCTGTACGGGCACATCGAGGAGCCGCGTCACCGCGTCGACCACGTGCTGCGCCTGCGTGAACTGCAGGACGAGACAGGCGGCTTCCAGGTCTTCATCCCGCTGCGCTACCAGCACGACTTCGTCGACATGCAGGACGGCAAGGTGCGCAACCGGCTCCAGGCGCGCACCACCATGGCCTCGGGCGCGGAGGCGCTGAAGACCTTCGCCGTCTCCCGTCTGCTGTTCGACAACGTGCCGCACGTGAAGGTCTTCTGGGTCATGCACGGAGTGCAGACCGCCCAGCTCGCGCTCCAGCACGGCGCGGACGACATGGACGGTTCGGTCGTCGAGTACAAGATCACTCACGACGCCGACAACTACGGCACCCCCGACAAGCTCACCCGCGAGGACCTGCTCGACCTGATCCGCGACGCGGGCTTCCAGCCGGTCGAGCGCAACACGCGCTACGAGATCCTGCGTGAGTACGACGGCCCGGACCCGGAGCGCCGCGAGGCGCCCCAACCGATGCGTATCTGACGCACGAGGACGGACCACGCACACCGCCGGGACCGTGTGTGCCCGGCGGTGCCGTGTTCTCACTCAGGCCCGCTGAGGTCGGCTGCTTCCCGGGTGCTCGGCGTCTGACGGGCTCGTGCCCGGCCCGGGCACGGCCTGCCCGGCGAGGTGTGCGGCCGCCTTCTCCTCGGTGGCGGTCCGGGAGCGCGCCGCGTGCGGCACGGTCGCCAGCCGCGGTTCGGCCAGCCGCCGCTGCACGCCCTGGACCAGCCGGGACGCGGTGAAGGTGGCGCCGTGCACGAAGCGCATCGACGGGCCGAAGGCGGGCGCGGTCAGCAGCCCGGCGAAGAACAGCCCGGGGTGGGAGGACTCGAAGCGCGCGTTCAGCTCCGGGGCGTCGCTCGTGCCCACCCGGTGCAGGATGCGGCGTACCGGCTCGTCCAGCATCCGCAGCCGCGACAGCCGGGGTGTGAAGCCCGTGGCGGCCACGACGTGATCCGTCTCGACCGTCCGCACGGCACCGTCGGCCGACTCCAGGCGGAGCCGCACCTGGTCCCGCACCAGCTCCGCGGAGTGCAGACGGCTGCTCAGCAGCACCGGCACGGCGAACTCGAACCTGTCGCGCAGCCACCACGCGCCGGCCGGCCCGAGCGCGTTACGGGCGATGTGCAGCCGGAGGCTCGCCGGGAGCTTGCGCACGGCCCACGGCAACTCCGACCATGCCCAGCTCGGCCAGCCGGTGCCCAGCCCGCTGTGCGGGTCGCGCAGCGCACGCAGCGCGGAGCGCTGGAGCGGCTGTGGAGGCGAGTTCCAGTTGACGCGGTCGGCGCGGGCGACGACCCGTACGTGCGCTCCCTCCTCGGCGAGCAGCGCCGCCGTCTCCAGCGCCGCCTGTCCGGCGCCGACCACCGTGACGTCCTTGCCCTTGAACTTGGACAGTTCGCGGTGCTGGCTGCTGTGCGAGGCGAGTTCGAAGGGGAGTTTGCGCAGCGGACCGGGCTTGTGCACGAACGGCATGACGCCGACGGCGACGACGACCGTCCGTGTCACCAGCACCTCGCCCTCGGCGGTCTCGACGCGGAATCCGCGGGCGCAGGGAACGACGGAGGTCACCGTCTGCTCGTCGGCGACCGGGGTGGCCCTGGTGCCGAACCACTGTCCGTACTCGGTGAACGTGCCGATGGACAGCGGGCGTCCGTGCTCGACGGTGATGCCGCGTGACGCGCAGTACGCGGCCAGTGTGTGGGTGCCGGCCGGGTCGGAGAGGTTGGAGGACCAGGGCTCGGACTTGAGGAACATGCCCTGGGGCATGTGGTCGCGCCACGAGGCCATGGGCCGTCCGAGGACGCGCAGGTTGAGTCCGGCGGCGGCAGCGTGCGAGGCGATGGAGAGGCCGTAGGGGCCTGCGCCCACCACTACGAGGTCGTACATGCGTTTCCTTCTCTCTGATCACTGACTGATCGCTCGTCACGAGGGGTGCGGGAATGCGGTGCGGCCGGCGGCCCCGGGCTTGATCCCGGGAGGGTGCGGGGCCGTGACGGCCCGGGGCGCGGCCAGAACTTTCCTGCGCAGCGCAGGAGCCAGGCGCCCGCCATGGCGAAGAACGGAACCGGGTCGTCCGCGGCGAACCAGGCGCGCTCCACCGGTCCGCGGTCCTCACCGCGCACACGGCGGGTCTCCCGGGCGGCGGGCCGCTCCGGTTCGCGGCCCCCGTCCCCTCCGGCGCGCAGAGGTGGCACGCCGGTGGCCATCGCGGAGAGCAGCGCGTAGTTCTCGGCGACGAAGACCCGGCCGGGGCCGCCGCGCTGCTGCGGAACGGTCCGCCCGGTCAGGTGGAGGTGCTGGGCGCGTACGACGTCCAGCCCCGACTCGTCCGTGAACAGCCGGAACTGGGCACCGGGCCGCGGGTTGAAGTCCAGCAGGTGGTACGCGCCGGTCTCGGTGTCCAGCCTGAAGTCGAGGTCGAGGACGCCGCGGTAGCCCACCGCTGCCGCGAGGCGTGCCGCAGCCTCCTCCACCTCGCGGTTGGCGAGCCATGTGCCGACCGCGGTGAGCCCGGTACGAGGCGGCCAGGACCGCTCCTTGCGCCCGGCTCCGCCCGCGAGCAGGACGCTCCCTCCGGCCGCGTACCCGTGGAAGAACCAGTCGGTGCCGCGCCCTCCCGGGAGGAGGCGCTGCAGCAGCAGTTGGCTTCCGGCCAGAGCACTGCGCTCGCACAGCCGGTACGCGTCCGCGGGCGTCCGTACGAGGGTCGTGCTGCGCATGCCACTGGGCAGCAGCCAGGGCCGGCTCCACTTCGCGATCACGGGCAGACCCAGCGCCGTGGCCTCACGGGCGGCTTCGGCGGGGGAGCCGGGCGCCACCGTGGTGGGGTGCGCGATGCCCGTGTCGCGGCAGAGCAGGGAGAGTTCCGCCTTGTCGGCGACGCGGCCCGGGACACCGGGCGCCATCTCCGGCAGCAGATACCGGCCTGCCAGCCGCCCGGCGAGCGCGGCGACTTCGATGGCACTGCGGTCGTCCAGTGCGATGAGCACCGCCGGTCTTCCGACCGATTCCGAGACGCGCAGCAGTACCCCCTCCAGCTCCCCCTCGCGCCGCGTCTCCGGCTGCTCGCGGGACGGAAGGGCGTGCACCCGGTGCAGATACCGGCAGCGGCTGACCGGGCCTCCCGCCGGCTCCGCGAGGAGGTGCACCTCGATCCCCGCACGGCCGAGGGACCGCAGCGCCCCCAGCGTTCCGTGGTGGAACGGGTTGGGGTCGAGCCGGACGAAGAGAACGGGGACGTCCGTGTCGAACAGCGGCATGGGTATGTCCTTGCGTCATGAATGAGACAAAAGGGGAGAAAATCTATCCATTGGGCTATCAGATCGCACTGCACCGTTCTTGGGGGTGAGGTCTGGAAAGCGTGTTTCGCGACGACAGCTGTCGTCGACAGACCTGGAGGAAAGATGGGGCGCCCGAAAGGCCGCGCATTCAAAGCAGTTTGCGGCGGATTCCTCGCCGCCGGGCTCCTGGCGTCCTGCACCGTCATTCCGGGACTGCCGGAGTTCAGGCCCGAGTCCCTCATCCGGCCCGCCGCTCCGGCCGAGGCGAGCACCGGCCCGCAGGCCCCGTCCCCCTCGGCTCCGGCGACCGCGCCGAGCGCGGCCCCGCTGCCTCCGGTGGGGGCATTCCTCCGCTCCGACGCGCGGGGAGTGAGGGCCATCGAGGGGCTGAAGAAGTGGCTCGGCGGATCAGACCTGAGAGTCGGTCATACTTATCTGCCCGGTGATTTGTGGTCCAACATCGAGGGACAGCCGCGATTCCTCGAACCCTGGACGGAGTGGCGCCGGGGTCAGCGCGACCGTCTGTTCGTACTCAACGTGCCGATGCTGGAGCGCAACGAGGAGAACCTCGGCGACGACGAGGTGCAGAAGCTGCTGCGCGCCGGTGCGTCGGGCCGCTTCGACAAGCACTACCGCACACTCGCCGAGCGACTGGTGCGGATGAAGGCCCCCGACACGGTGATCGTGCTCGGCTGGGAGATGAACGGCACGACGTACAGCCACCGTTGCGGGCCGGACCCGCAGGCGTGGAAGCGGTACTGGCGCAGCATCGTCGACATGATGCGGTCGGTGCCCGGCCAGCGGTTCCGGTTCGACTTCACACCCGCCCGCGGCCTGGACGCGATCCCCTGGCCCGAGTGCTACCCCGGCGACGACGTCGTCGACATCATCGGCATGGACACCTATGACCAGCCCGCCGGCCGGTCCTTCGAGGACCACGTGCGCGAACCGTACGGCCTCCAGGCCCAGGTGGATTTCGCCGCCGAGCACCGCAAGGCCATCTCGTACCCGGAGTGGGGACTCTTCCGCAACGGCGACAATCCCGAGTACGTCCACCGGATGCTCGAATGGTTCGACCGGCACAAGCCGCTCTACCAGACGATCACCGACTACTGCCCGCACGGCGTGTGGCAGTGCCGGGACAACCCGGGCTCGGCGGAGGCGTACCGTGCGGCGCTCTTCGGACGCACCGGCAGCAGCCCCGCACCCTCACCCTCTCCGTCCCCTTCGCCCTCGCAGACGTCGCCCGCACCCACCGCGCCGCCCACGAGAGCTCCACGGGACGAGGACTGCTTCAAGGTCGCCGACGACTGCATCCCCTACGACGACCTGCTGCCCGACTGGTGACCCGGCGCTGAGGCTCCGCGGGCGGCGGAGCGCTCACTGTGCCGCCCCGTCCGCCCTGCCTGCCTGCCTGCCCTGCCTCCGTCCGCCCCGCCCCCTCCGTCTGCTCACTCCGCCCCGTCCGCTCCCTCCGTGTTCCGCGCCCCGCCGGCACCGGCCTTGCGGACACCGGTGCGGCTGCGCCACCCCCGTCCGCCCTCGGACCGCTGGCGCACCATCCCGGCCGCGAGAGCCCTGCCGGCGATCTTCGCAGTGTGCAGACCCAGCGCGGGCGCCAGTTCACGGCGGGCCAGCACCAGACGCTGATTGGCGACGGACTCCGGCTGCCACCGGAGTTTGTGCGGTTCGGTGCCGCGCAGCAGGTTGAGCGTTCCGCGTCCGCTGCGCGCGGCGAAGGTCGCGTCGTGCCGCAGCAGCATCGTGGTGATGTCGACCCTCTCTGCGCGCAGCCGGGGGTGGGCGCCGTAGAGGTAGCCGCACACCATGTCCTGCGAGGTGAAGGTGATGTCGGACGCGACGGTCTCCTCACCCATCCGGTACTCGGTCAGGGAAGCGGCGCCGCCCTCCGCCAGCGCCTTCACGCTGCGCTCCAGATGCTCGCGGAAGCGCGGGTGCAGATGTTCGGGAGTCACCCCGCGGCCCTCCCACTGGAGTTCGTGCAGGCGCAGCATCGTCCGTACGGCAGCGACCGCCTCCGAGGGCGGAACCGCGCGCTCCCGGATGCCCATCTTGTCGATCTTCTTCAGCTTCCGGCGGGTCCGCTTGGCGCTCGCGGACGGAAGCCGCTCCAGCAGGGCGTCCATCGGGACACCGGGCAGCTCCAGGCAGACCGAGTCCCGCAGACGCCGCCGCGGTCCCGGCCACGCCTCGTACAGCCGCTCGGCCGCCGCGCCGGGACGCACCTCGCGCAGGTCGATCACCGCACCGCGTGCCGCCCGGTACAGGGCCCCGGCAAGCGCGGAGTGCGCCTGCGGGCAGTCGTCGTCCAGCAGGACGTCGCAGAAGTCGGTGATGCCGCCGCCGAGCGGGACCAGCGTGGGCAGCGGACGGTGGACGAGCATCATCGGCGCGGCGGCGACCAGTTCGCCGTCCCTGCGCACCAGTACGACACGGAGCCGGCCGGGCCTGCCGTACGACAGCCACCAGGAGTGCAGCCAGGCGTGGCTCTGGAAGGCCGTGGCCGGACGGCACCTCCCGCGCAGCGTTTCCCACTGCGCGGCCAGGGAGCCGAACTCCGCCGGGTCGCGGCAGATCCGGACCGCCGCCTCTTCCGGGGCCACTGCCGTGGCCGTCATGCCGTCTCCGTACGGGCGTCGCTGTCGCTCTCCGCACGTCCGGAACCGGACTGCGCCGGGGGTGGCGTGCCGGGTACGGCGGTGTCCGGCACGGACGGGCGGCGACTCCGCTGCGGACGTGCGAGGAGTACGAGCCCGCCGATCAGCCCGCCCGCGCACGCGCCCACGGCGACGGCGACCCTGGAGGAGGGCGAGACCGGCGCCCCCGGCGCCACGGCGTCGGAGAGGACGGTCAGCCTGGCACCGGTCCTCTTCACGGACTGCTTCGCCGTGTGGGCGAGCGCCTTCGCCACGGCGTCGGCGTTCTTCGCCGCCTGTGCGGGCCGGGCGGAGGTGGCGGTGATCTGAACCATCGGGGCATCGGGCGAGGTGCTGGCCTCGATGCTGTCGCGGAGCGCGCTGCTGCGCTGCCCGGCGTCGGACTCCGCCTCGGCCAGGACCACCGGGTCGGTGGCGATCTTGCCGTACGCCTGTGCGTAGCCGAGAGCCCCCGATGCCTCCGACTGGCCGGAGGGTGAGACGACGACATAGCTGATGGCGGCGTACTGCGGCGGGGTCGTCATGGAGTAGGCAGCACCCCCGGCACCGCCGAGCACGAGGCACAGCGGCAGGGGCCACCAGCGGGGCACGCGACGCAGCAGGGCCCTGAACCTGCCGCGGGTGCGGGTGCGGGTGCGGGTGCGGGTGCGGTTGCGGTTGCGGTCCCGGGTCCGGCCGGGCTTGGCCTTGCGCTCGCGGGAGCGGGACCGGCCGCGCCTGAGCCTGCGCGGACGGGGAGCGGCCGGCTCGGTGGCGGTCCCGGCCTCGGTGTCGGGCTCGCCGGGCCCGGCGTCCGAGGGGGCGTCCGGCACTGCCTCCGAGGGGGCTTCCGGCCCAGCGTCCGAGGGGGCGTCCGGCTCCTCCTCGTCAGCCGTGGCCGTCCGCGCCACGGCTGCGGTGCCGGCACCGGTCTCCTTGTCGCTGCCGGTGTCCTTCTCCGGCACCGTGGCGCCCGCGGTGTGCTCCGGCTCGGACGTGCGAGTGGCGCCCTCGGACGTCGGGCTGTCCGCGGTCGGGGACTCGGCTGTTCCCTGTGCGGCTTCGGGCATGGCAGAACTCACCTCGTTGTCAGGGGTACGGACGACGGCACCGGCGCGAAAGCCGCCGCCGGCGGCGCCGGTGCGGTCAGTTGCGGTGTGCGGGTCACGGCGCTGTAGAGGGACATCAGCCGCTCCGCGCTGCGGACGATGTCGTAGCGGTCCACGACGGGCGGCACGGGCATCCGTACGGCGCCGGTGTGCTCGTACTCCCGCAGCGTCGCGATGAGTTCGGGCAGGCCCGTACCGATGCGCCGCGCCCCCGGCGTCCCGCCCGGCGGCAGGTCCTCGACCGCCGGGCAGGTGACGTACAGGGCGGGCAGGCCCGAGGCGAGCGCTTCGAGCACGGCCAGCCCGAACGACTCCTCGGACGAGGGGGAGACGAAGACATCCATGGCGGCGAGCAGTTCGGGGATCTCCCACGAGCCGTCGCCGGGCGAGCCGACCGGCCCGTCGCACTCGCCGAGCAGATGGACGCGGTCCCCCGCTCCCAGCCCGGCGGCGATCTCCCGCAGCGTGGCGCGCTCCGGCCCGTCACCCGCGAGCAGCAGGCGCACGCCGGGCAGCATGGCGACGGCCCGTACGAGCGTCTCGAAGTGCTTGCCGGGCACGAGCCTTCCCACGCCGCCCACCACGAAGGCGTCGTCCGGGATGGAGAGCCGTGCACGCGTGGCGGCGCGCGCAGAGGGATCGAAGCGGAAGCGCCGGGCCTCGATGCCGTTGGGCACCGTGTGCACGCGTGACGCCGGGACGCCCCAGCGCCGCAGCCGATGCGCGACGGTGTCGGACACGGCGACCGTGGCCGAACCGAGCCGCTCGGCCGCCAGATACAGGGCGCGTACCCCGGGGTTGATCCGCCGTCCCTCGATCGCTTTGTGGCCGAGCGAGTGCTCGGTGGCGACGACGGCGCCCACGCCCGCAAGCCGCGCGGCGAGACGTCCGTACAGGCAGGCGCGGTAGAGATGGGTGTGGACGAGGTCGTATCCACCGCCCCGCAGCAGATGGACGAGCAGCGGCATGACGGTGGCGTCGAGATTGCCGGTCATGCCCAGATGGGTGACGCGTCGGCCGTCGGCGAGGATGCCTTCGGCGACGGCACCCGGCTCGGTCAGGGTGAAGACGTCGCAGCGTACCGGCAGGTGCCGGAGCATCAGCCGCAACTGCTGCTCCGCGCCGCCGACTCCGAGCCCGGTGATGATGTGCGCGACCTTCATCGGGCCCCGCCACCTTCGCCTTCAGCCGGAACGCCTTCAGTCGGAGCGCCGTTCGCCGGAGTGCCGTTCGCGGGTACGGCTTCCGTTCCGGCGCCGTCACCGGTACCCGCACGGATGCCGTCCCCCGCCCCTCCCGGAGCAGCCGTACGCGGCACGGGTTTGCGGCGCAGCGGGTGCAGCGCCCGCTTGAGGAACATCCGCACGGACGTGTCGGAGGCGTCGATGTGCACCCGCGGCAGGGCGTGCACCCCGGTGAGGGCACCCGGGTCGATGGCGCAGGCGTAGCCGTAACCGGCGGCGCGCACGGCTTCGACGGCGCGCGCGTCGACCGTTCCGTAGGGATAGCAGAAGCCGTCCGGCGCGGTGCCGGTGATGTCGGCGAGGAGGGTGCGGCTGTGCCGCGTCTCGCGCTCCAGCGTGGCGTCGTCGGCCGTGGTCAGGTCGGTGTGCAGCAGACCGTGCGAGCCGACCTCCATCCCCTCGTCCGCCGCCGTGCGGATGCCGTCGGCGCTCAGCAGCGGCTTGCGCGGGCCCAGTTCGTCCCATGCGTTGTCACCGCCCAGCCGGCCCGGCAGCACGAAGACGGTGGCCGTGCAGCCGTGTCTGCGCAGCAGCGGCAGGGCGGTGTCCACGAAGTCCGCGTAGCCGTCGTCGAAGGTGAGCCCGACGAGCCCTTCTCCGCGGCCCGCCGCGCGGGCGCGCAGCAGCTCACCGACGCTCACACCCGACAGTCCGCGGTCGCGCAGCCACCGGAGCTGCCTGTCGAGACGGTACGGGGAGACGGTGATCCGGTACGGGTCGTCGGCGCAGCTCGAGACCGAGTGGTACATCAGCACCCAGGGCGGCCGTCGCCGCTGCGAACCGACGGACGCGGTGGAGGGCCGGGGGACGGGCGTCCGCGCGGCGGCCGGAGCGGGCACCCGGCGCTGGGGCCCGGGGAGGGGCAGGGCGGGCAGACGGGTACGGAACTCAGTGGACATGGGCGAGCCTTCGTTTGACGGTGGCGAACAGCTGCGGCACTTCCGGCGCCCGTACGAGATGAGCCACGGACGCGAAGACGACGAGCACGGTCACTCCGCCGGCCAGGGCCGCGGCCAGCGGTTCGGGGACGATCCGGGCCGAGGCCCAGCCCGCCGCCGCGGCGGCGGCACCGGCGAGCAGGAGCCGGGCCAGTCCGGCCGCCACGCGGCGGACGTCGATGGCGACCACGCGGGCGCCCAGCCCGTGCAGGAGCAGCAGCGCCGCGGTGGTGATCCCCACGGCGTTGGCGGCGGCGATGCCGTGAACACCCCAGTGGCGCACCGCGAACGCACCGGCGATCACGGTGACGGCCAGCCCGGCGCCCATTGCCGCGGCCGGGTACCACGTCGGCCGGGCGCCGGAGAAGAAGGGACGCACCAGGGCGCCGACCATGCTGTGTCCGAGCAGGCCGCAGCAGTAGACCCGCATCACGGATGCCGTGTCCGCCGTGTCCTGGGCGTCGAAGGCGCCCCGCTGGAAGAGGAGCTGGATGATCTGCGGGGCACAGGCGGTGACGTAGGCGGCCCCCAGCAGCACGACGATCCCCACCAGCGCGAGGTCGCGCTCCACGCGCCGCCGCGCGCGCAGCCGGTCCCCGTCGGCCATGGCGCGGGCGACGACGGGGAAGGTGACGGTGCACACCATGAGGGAGAGCACCATCGGCATCTGCGCGACCTTCTGCGCGTAGTTGAGGTGCGAGATGGCGCCGGCGGGCAGCGGTGCGGCCAGGAAGCGTTCGAGGAGCACCTGGCCCTGACGCGTCAGGGCGAAGACCGCGACCGGCGCGAGCATCCCGAAGCCCAGCAGGGCGACGCGCTTTCCCGCCCCGCCTCCGCCGGCCGGCCGGCGGGAGGCCCGTGCGGAGCGCCGGCCTTCGCGGCCGGGCAACCGGGCGAGAAAGGAGGGGAGCTGGACGAGCACCATCAGCAGCCCCCCGACCGCGACGCCCACGGCGGCGGCCCGCACCCCCCAGGCGGAGTGCCCGGTGAACATGACGGCGATGATCGCGACGTTGTAGGCGACGTAGATCGCGGCGGGTGCGACGAAGCGGCGGTGCGCGCGCAGCGCGGCGCTGAAGTACCCGGCGAGGCCGAACGTCACCACGGTCAGCGACGTCAGCCGCATGCAGTCGACGGCCGTACGCGCGTCCGGCAGTCCCGGTGCCAGCGCGCGCACCAGCAGCGGGGCGGCGAACACCAAGGCGGCGGCGGCAGTGGCGAGCCCCAGGGCCAGGCGCGGCAGCGTCGCCGTCACCACGCCCCACACCGGGTCGGGTCCGGGCGGCGGGCCCTCCTCCTCCGGACGCTCACGGGCCGCCGCCCGGTGGGAGAGGGCCAGGCTGAAGGCGGGGACGAGGATGAGAGCCATCGCGTCCTCGATCAGCAGCGTCGAGGCCAGTTCCGGGACCGTCCAGGCGATCAGGAACGCGTCGGTCGCGGCGTCGGCGCCGAAGAGGCCCGCGATTGCCTGGTCGCGCACCAGTCCGAAGAAGGCGCCCGCCGCCGTGAACGCGGCGGTGATGAGGGCCGCCCGTGCCAGGAACCTGCCCAGCGGAGGGGGGCCGCCGCCCTTCCCGGCGGACGGCGGTGCGCCGTGCGGAGCGGGGGAGGCATGCGTCTCCGTCATGGGCGGGGTGCCTCGCCGGTCGTCCTGCCCGAACTGTCTGCCCCGTCCGCCCCGTCCGCCCCGTCCGCTCCCTCCGCCCAGGACACCCCGGGCGCTGCGGCCCCCGTGGCCCCCGCCGCCGATGGGGAGGGAGAGGCCGGGGGAGAGGCGGAGGGGGCGAGCGCCCACCAGGCCACCGTGCCCAGAACCATGGCGGTGGCCACGGTCGAGGGCCCGCCGGTGTCGGCGTAGAGGAAGTCGACGCCCTGCCAGACGACCAGTCCGACAGCGACGAGTCCGCAGTCCCCCGCACCCGGCCGGGCGGTGGTACCCGCGCGGCCCGCCGCACGCCGCGCCGCGTTCAGCCGCCGCAGGCCGCCCCCCGCGAGTACGGCACCGCCGCCCACGAAGGCCACTCCGCCGACCAGGCCCTGCTCGCTGAGCACGAGCAGGTACTGGTTGTGCGGCGAGAGCAGCGGTTCCTTCGAGAAGCCGCTGCCCGCGCCCGCGGTGTCGCTGCCGGAGGAGAGGCCGATGGGGGCGTGCCCGTCGCGGTGCGTGGCGAAGTTCCTCGGTCCCACGCCCGTGGCCGGTTCCTTCAGCCAGATCTTCGTGGCGGCGGACCAGAGGCTGTAGCGGTCGTTGACGGACCTGTCCGGCGCGGAGTTGACGTCGACGATGCTGCCGAGGCGTTCCTCGATCATCGAGGAGCCGACGCCGAAGCCCCCGGCCAGCACCACCGTGGCGGCGGTCAGCGCGAGAAGTCCGAGCAGCGCCTTGCGCGGCGCGGCCAGCAGCAGCACGACGGCGCACGCGGCGGCCGTGGCGATCCACGCCCCTCTGCTGTAGGAGAGGACCAGCGGCACCACGAGCGCCGCCGTGCTGCACAGTGCGCCCCGGCGCAGCCACCGGGGGCTGTCGCGGGGATCGGCCAGGCACAGCGCCAGCGCAGCGACAAGCCCGTAGGAGACCACCGTGGACATCCCCATCACGTCGCTCGCGCCGAAGGTGCCCACAGCACGGATGTCCTGGCCCATGTACGAGGCGCCGGTGCCCGTGAGGTTCTGTGCGACGCCCACGGCCCCCTGGACCAGCGCGACCAGTACGAAGACCCCGCACAGCATCCGGCAGTCCCGGGTGTCGCGCAGCAGCAGAAGCACTGCCCCGGGTACCAGTACGAAGATCTGCAGGCCCCGCACGAACCCGGGCATGCTCGCGGACGGATCGGCGGACGCGGCGGTGGCCACGGCGAGAGCCAAGGCCGGTGCCCCGAGCACCAGCGCCGCCCTCGGCGTGAGCCGGCCGCCGCGTCCGCGCAGCAGCCTCAGCAGGCACCACACCACCAGCACCAGTGAGGCCGCGTCTGCGGCGGTGACCTTGCCCGAAGAGTTGGCGTCGCCGGTCTGGAGGGGCACGCACAGCGTCAGCAGCGTGGCGGCGACGGGCACCATCGGGGCCCAGTGCCTCCAGAACCGCCTGTGCCTGCTGCCCGTCCAGGACGAGCGCGGTCTCGGGCCGGTCGGGGCCGTCCCGTCCGGGAGACGGGCCCGCTGCGGCAGTCGGGGCCCGTCGTCGAGCGGCGGACGGCGGCTCTCGGGCAGTACGGCTGTCACGGCGCTCACCGCCCTTCGAGGCGGAAGAACGACGTCACGGTCCGGACCATGATCCGCACGTCCTGCCACACCGACCATGTCTCGATGTAGTGGTTGTCGAAGCGGGCACGGTCCTCGATGGAGGTGTTGCCGCGCAGCCCGTGCACCTGCGCGAGCCCGGTGATGCCGACGGGCGACCGGTGACGTCGGGCGTAACCGGGCAGTTCCTTGCTGAACTGCTGCACGAAGTAGGGACGTTCGGGCCGCGGGCCGACCAGGCTCATGTCGCCGCGCAGCACGTTCCAGAGCTGGGGAAGCTCATCCAGCGACGTCCGGCGCAGCAGGCTGCCGACCGCGCTCATCCTCTCGTCGCCGGCGACGCTCCACAGCGTCGCCGACTCGCGTTCGTCGGCGGGCCGGATCGTACGGAACTTCAGCAGCGTGAACGGGCCTCCGCCCAGTCCGACCCGTTCCTGACGGAAGATCACGCCGGGCCCGTCGGAGAACCGTACGGCCAGCGCGCACCCGGCCAGCACCGGCGCCGCGAACACCAGAGCCGGAGTGACCAGGGCCAGGTCGAGCAGCCGTTTGCGCCAGCTCCAGCCGGAGCCGGGGCACTCCAGGGACAGGCGCCGGCACGAGAAGCCCCACACGTGGGCGGGCCCTGAGCCGTGCGTCCCGTGGACGCCGACGGCGCAGCCGGGCCGTACCAGCCACCCGGCCACGCCCTGCTCGCTCAGCAGCCGTGCCAGCAGCGCGTTCTGCGACTGCTCCCATGGCGAGTACAGGAAGACCACGTCGCGGACCGTGTTCTGTATGACCGCCCTGGTCACGTCCTCCAGCAGGGTGACCACCGGCAGCGGCGCCAGGCCTGGCCTGTCAGCGGCCCTGTCAGCGGCCCTGTCACCGGCCCCGTCAGCGGCCCTGTCACCGGCGCCGTCATCGGACCCGGTCTCGTCGTCCTGGCCGTCGGCGTCCGCGGGGACGGCCTCGGAGCGCGCGGCACCGAGGTCGACGAAGCCGACGGGCCGCAGCCCGTACTGGCGGTGCTCCGCGAAGACCCCCGCGACCGTACGCGCCAGCTTCCCGCTGCCGACGACGAGCGCGGCACGGGGCCTCCGCCGTGCCCTGGAGCGCCGCACTCCGTGCACGAGGGCGCGTGCCGTACCGGCGAGCGCGGCGTTGACCGAGACCGCGGCCAGCAGAGCCGGCCAGTGCAGTGCGGCCGCCCGCTCGAAGGCGGCCAGGATCGCGGTGGCCACGCACCAGGCCGCCGCCACGCGTGCCGTCAGAGCCGGCAGTTCGTCCAGCGCGTGGGCCTGCAGGCCGGGCCGGTACAGCCCGGCACGCGCGTTCAGGGCCAGGACGCCGCAGAGGACGGAGACGAGCAGCAGCGGGTCCGCGCTCCCGGCGCCCGGTGCGAGTACGACGGCCGCCGAGGCCGCCACATCGGCGGAGGCCAGCGCTGCCGCGCCGCGGTGCCGGTGCCTCAGCCGGTTGCGCCGGAGGCGCAGGACGTTCACCGAGGAGGGAACCGCCCGTTCCTGCGACGTCTTGGGGGGAGGGACGGTGATGTTCGCCCCGGCGGCCGGCCGGGTCGCCACGCCGGCGCCGTGGGACCGCTCGTCGGTGCTGTCCGCCGTCATCGTGCCGCCTGCTCGTCGCTCGTGCCGAGGGCCGGGGTGCCGAGGAGCTCGCCGTACAGACGCAGTACGGACGCCGCCGTCTGCCGTACGTCGAACTCGGCGCGCACGTGCTTGCGTGCCGCCTCACCCAGGAAGTCCCGCAGGCCCTGGTCCTTCAGCAGATGCGTGAGCGCGGCGGCCAGCGCCTCCGGGTCGGAGGGCGGCACGAGGCAGAGCTCCTCCGCACCCGGCGGGAGACATTCGCGGGCACCGCCCACGTCCGTGAGCACCACGGGCCGGCCGCAGGCCATCGCCTCCAGCGGGGTGAGGGCCATGCCCTCCCAGTGGGACGGCAGCACCGTCAGGTCCGCGGCGGTGTACCACCGCTCCACCTGGGCGCTCGCCCCCGCGAAGAGCACTCTCTCCGGTGCCGCCGCGCGCAGCTCCCGCCCGTCCGGGCCGTCACCGACCAGGGCGAGCCAGGCGTCCGGTACACGGGCGGCGACACGGGACCAGGTCTCCAGCAGCGTGCGCTGCCCCTTCTGCGGACAGAGACGCCCCACGCACACCACCAAAGGGGCGCCCTCCGGTACCGCCCGCAGTGCCGGAAGCGCGGCACGGGACGCGGCGCGCTCGCGGGCCGCCGCCTCCTCTCCGGCGGGCGCCACGGACCCCGCGTACGAGGAGGGCCGCGCTCCGGCTTCGAAGGCGTCGAAGGCGTCGAAGTCCACCCCGTTGTGCACGACGGCCCAGCGTGCGGGGATACCGGCCTGTTCTCCCGTACGGCGCTCGGCCTCGCTCACACACAGCACCCGGTCCGTCCACCGTGCCGCCCAGCGCTCCCAGGCACGGGCGAGTCGGGCGGTGCGTCCCTCGACGGCCTCGAAGGACCACGCGTGCGGCTGGAACACCGTGGGGACGCGGCCGCGCAGCGCGAGGCGGGCGGCCAGCCCGGCCTTCGCACTGTGCGCGTGCACCACGTCGGGGTCCACCCGTCTGATCAGTTCGTACGCCCGCCGTGTCTCGGCCGCTGCCCGCGGCCCGATCTCGCGTACCGCGTCCCAGCGCTCCACCTCCGCGCCCGCCGCCGCGGCCCGTCCGCTCAGGCTGCCGCCCTCCGGACAGGCCACGACGGCGCGGACGCCTTGCCGTGCCTGGGCCCCGACCAGATCGGTCAGGGCCCTCGCCACCCCGCCTTCGACCGGCTGTGCCAGGTGAAGGACCGTGAGCCGGCCCGTTCCCTCACTGCGCTGTGGAAGCACCCGAACGTCTCCTCAACGTCACTACCGGACAGATCTCAGGCGGGGGTCGTTTCAGCGGCGTGTTTCGACCTGCGAGAAGAGGGCGCCCAGCAGATAGTCGTCGCCGCCGGACGAGAAGCGGAAAAGGAGACGGTTTCCGCCGGAGCGCAGTGCCTGCTGCGCGTCGAAGACGTCGGAGTCGTATCCGAGCGTGTTCCGGTGGCCGGGGACCCGGCCGGAAACCTGGCGGCCCCGGTCGGTGATCGTCGAATTGAACGTGTCGCCCCGGGGGTTCGCCGAATTCGAAAGCGGTGTACCGGCCCGCTTGTTCGCGGCGAGAGTGAACGACTCCTTCCCGGAACCGCGGTCACCGTCATAGCCCACGACACCGACGGAGCCCTTCGCGCCGGGCGCGAATTTCGCCTGGCGTCCGGCGACCGGGAGGCTCTTCGAGTCGTCGCCCGAGGGGGCGAAACCGTCCCAGACGCTGAGCTGCCGCAGCGGCGACTTCTCGTTCTCGTACGCGACGACGAGAGTCCAGCCGCCCCAGGCTCCGGCCTTGGAGTTGCCCATCGCCACATTCAGCTGCGCCACGGTGTACGTCCCGGGGCCGCTGTTCCGCACCAGGGACGTCACGTTCGCGGACGACTGGTACGCGTCCGCGCCGTCGCTGCGGCGGTGCGTGCTCACCGTGTCGGCCTTGACCTGCCGGTAGGAGCCGCCGGGCTCGGCGACCAGCACGCGGCCGTTGTCCTTGGCCGGTTTGACCTCTCCGACGCGGAGATTGCCGCCCCAGTAGAGCCGGGCGTAACTGACCCGGGAATTCTCCGGCATCCGCAGTGCCGCCCGGGTCGAGTTGTAGGTGTTGGGGTCCTTGTCGACGTCGGAGTAGAACATCTTGTAGTCGCTGTTCCGGCCCGCCGCCCCCTTCTGAACGGATCCGCACGACGCCGCTCCCCCCACCGCTTCACGGCAGGTGATCGACGAATTGGCCGCGCTGGCGATTCCGCCCTTCTGCACGGCGTGGTAGCGCTCCTTGAGCGCCTGGCCGGAAACGGGAACCGATTCCCCGTCCTCCGCGCCCGACGCGGGGGCTGACGGCGCGGACAGCGACACCGTCGCCGCCGTGCACAGCACCGCGGACCACAGACCGCGCGCAGCAGCTTTCCTCTTGTTCACCATGGATGACTCCGCCTCCCGTCACGAAACAGAGCGACCTTTACAAAGGCGATCATCGAAAATCGGGCGGCACGCCGGTCATCTTTCCTTTTTCACTGACTAGCGCACATCCACTCGTTCCCATCAAGCCGAACAGAGCATCGGGAAAGGGGCCGGACGATTGCCCTGCGCTAGGGTCGGCAGCATGCCTCTGACCTACGAACTCGACCCGTCGATCACGCGTGAACTGCGCGATGGGCTGTGCTCGTTGTGGATGGACGTCACCAATGCCGGCGGCGCGGTCGGCTTCGTACCTCCCGCGACGGCCGAGGACATACGTCCCGACCTGATGAACCACCTCGCCGCCGTCGACGCGGGACGCACACGGATGATCGTCGGCCGCGACGAACAGGGGACGGTCGCCGCCGGCGCGTTCCTGACCCTCAATTCCCACCGGCTCAAGCGCCACTGGTGCACCGTCTACACGGTGATGGTCCACCCCGGCCTCCAGGGCAAGGGGTACGGACGCGAGCTGATGGCGGCCGTCGAGAAGGAGGCGCGGGGCATGGACGGCATCACCGGCCTGCGGCTCACGTGCCGGGGCGGTCTCGGCCTGGAGGGCTTCTACCTCAGCTGCGGCTACCGCGAGGTCGGGCGCCTCCCGGACGCGATCAAGGTCGCCGACGGCGACCTCAGGGACGACGTGATCCTCTGGCTCTCACTCACCTGACTGCACGGTGAGCGGGCCCCGGACGAGGGCCCGGGATGATCGCTCCCGGCGCTGTGTTTGACTGGATCGCGAGCCGTCCCGTGCCACGCGCGCATCCACTGCGCATCCGGAGAGGGCACGGGCGGCGCGAGGCCGTACCGACGAAGAAGTCCGGAGAAGAACCCGTGAGCAGCAAGTCGCACGCAACGCTCCGTTACACCCTCATGCGGGCCGGCGTCTTCGTCGGCTGCCTCGTCCTCGTCGCCGTGCTGGCGTACGCCGGGATCATCCCCGAAGGCATCGGCAGGTCGAACCCGCTCTGGGTCGTACTGATGGCGCTCGTGATCTCGGCCCCGCTCAGCTTCGTACTGCTGCGCAGGCAGCGCGAGGCCATGTCGGAGCAGATCGTCGGCGGTGTGGACAGGGCCAAGGAGCGGCTCGCCGCCAACCAGCGGCAGGAGGACGGCGCGACCTGACGCCGCCGGGCGCCGGCCGCGTCCGTTTCCTCGCACGTCACGTCCCGCCTGTAAGGGCCGTCACACCCCCTGCCGCCTTCGTGCGGGAATGGCCGCCGCCGCGGTGGACGTTCTGGGTCGTCGTAATCCCCGACGGGAAGCCTCCCGGGGAAGCCGAAGTCCCAACGCCGAGCGGGAGCCGACCGTGACCTCGTCCTCCGACGCGCCCTCCGAGACCTCCTCGAAGACGCCCTCCGAGTCCTCCGGCTCCTCCGCCGACGCCCCCGCGGCGCCGGAGCGGCCGCGGATATCCAGGTTCCCCTTCTGGGCGCAGATCCTGGCGGGCCTCGCCCTCGGCGTCCTGCTGGGCTGGATCGCGCGCAGCGGTGACATCGCCTGGCTGGGGACGGCCCTGACCAAGACCGGCGAGATATTCGTACAGCTCCTGAAGCTGGCCGTCGCCCCGCTCGTCTTCTTTGCGATCACCATCTCCATCACGAACCTGCGCAACGTGGCCAACGCCGCCCGCCTCGCCACCAGGACCCTGCTGTGGTTCATGGCCACCTCGCTGATCGCGGTGGCGATCGGCCTCGCCATCGGGCTGCTCACCCGGCCCGGATCGGGCACCGGACTCTCCGCCGACGACGCCGCAAAGCCGGAGGAGTCCGGATCGTGGCTGGACTTCCTCACCGGCATCATCCCGACCGACATCATCACGCCGTTCACCGAACTGCAGGTGCTGCAGATCGTCTTCATGGCCGTCGTCGTCGGTGTCGCCGCCCTCAAGCTCGGCGAGAAGGCCGCACCGCTGCTCACCTTCGGCGAGGCCGTGCTCGCACTGCTGCAGAAGGCACTGTGGTGGATCATCCGGCTCGCCCCCGTCGGCACCGTCGGACTCATCGGCACCGCGATCAAGGACTACGGCTGGGAACTGCTCGGCCAGTACGCCACCTTCACCGCGGACATCTACATCGGCTGCGCCGTCGTCCTCTTCGGCGTCTACCCGCTGCTCCTGGCCACCGTCGCCAAGGTCAACCCCCTGCAGTTCTTCCGCGGCGCCTGGCCGGCCCTCCAACTGGCCTTCGTCTCCCGCTCGTCGGTGGGGACGATGCCCGTCACGCAGAGAGTCACGGAACGGCTGGGCGTACCGCGGGAGTACGCGTCCTTCGCGGTGCCCTTCGGCGCGACGACCAAGATGGACGGCTGCGCCTCGGTCTACCCGGCGATCGCCGCCATCTTCATCGGCGACTTCTACGGCATCGAACTCGGCCTGCGCGAGTACCTGCTGATCGTCGTCGTCTCCGTCATCGGCTCCGCCGCCACCGCGGGACTGACGGGTGCCACCGTCATGCTGACGCTCACACTGTCCACACTGGGGCTGCCGCTGGCCGGGGTGGGCCTGCTGCTGGCGGTCGACCCGATCCTGGACATGATGAGGACGGCGACGAACGTCGCCGGGCAGTCGGTGATCCCGGTGATGGTGTCGGCGCGCGAGAAGATCCTGGACCGCGACAAGTTCGCGGGGGTCCGCAGCTTCGACCTGGACTCCTTCGACCCGGAACGGGATGCGCAACCGGCGGCCGTGGCGGCGTAGCGCGCGTCCTGGCAAACACGGCCCGCCAACTGGCGTGGCTGTCCTGAAGTTTGTGAAATTGCCGTGTTCCCGCGCCGTGTCGTCACCTCCGGTTCAGGCGGTCATTCTCCATTCTGTTTCGTGAGGATCTTGATCTGATCGGGGGAGAGCGCCTTGTTGAAGACTTGGACGTCCTTGATGCTGCCCGGAAACCATTCTCTGGCCTTGCCGTCGGCGCCATGGGCACGGCCGATGAACAGCTTGTCGGCGGGAGTTCCGACAGCGGGGCGCGCTGCCTTGTGGGACCGCTGCTCGACCCCGTTGACATAGAGGTGCAGTTCACCGCCCTCACGCACGCCGACGAGGTGGGTCCAGGTCGAAATCTCGGGATGGTCGTGTGACGTCGCACCGCCACTTCGGTCTGCGAAGGCCCAGCGGCCATCAGTGGACGAGTACCGCAGGAAGAAGTTGCTGGTGTCTCCCGCGAGCTGGCTGACAGCGGTGGCGAACGAGCCGGGCTTCCTGCGGAGGTACACCCACGCGGAGACGGTGAACTTCCTGCCCGGCCCCGTACTGACGACCCTGTCAGGGATGACGACGTCGCTCCGGCTGTCGAACAGGGCGGCTCCGCCGTCCCCTTCTCCCCAGCGCACCCTGTACGTCGCTCCGTCGTTGTTGCCGATGCTGTCGGCGGCTTTCGACCGTTCGTCGAGCGGCCAGGCACCGATGGGGTCCGGACCTTGATTGTGCGACTGGGAATCACCCTTTTCGGTGTCCTGCCCGTCGCGACTGAGATAGAGGCCGGTCGGTACCCCCACGGCGATGGCGGTGGCGACCAAAGCGGAAATCAGTACCTTGCGCCGAGCGGGGCGTTTTCGCGGCTTCGGACATGGCTCTGTCGAGGGTGCTGAATTCGCCGGAGCATCGACGAACTCAGTAGCGTTCCGAGTGACCGTTTCGACGTTGGCGACCGCCTGGTCGGAGGCGCGGACGCGGTCGGCAGCGGGCTGCCAGGCTTCGCTGTCGAGGAGGGTGGTCAGTCCGCCGCCCAAGCTTGTGCGGGTGAGGATGTCCTTGGGGTCGGGGCGCTCTTCGGGGGTCTTGGCCAGGCACTCGGCGATGAGGCTGCGCAGGACGGGCGACTTGACGGCCTCGAGGTCGGGTTCCGTGTAGACGGCTCGGTATCCCAACGCGTGGGCCGGGCCTTCGCCGAACGGATTGCTGCCGGTAGCCGCGTAGGCCAGAACCGCCCCGAGGGAGAAGACATCACTGGCCGGGGTGATCTCTGAGCCATTGACCTGCTCGGGAGACATGAACCCCGGGGAGCCGATCATCATGCCCGTTCTGGTGATCTTGCTGGCTTCGTCAATACGCGCGACGCCGAAGTCGATGACCCGCGGTCCGTCCTCGGCGAGCAGCACGTTGGAGGGCTTGAGATCGCGGTGTACGAGGCCCGCGTAGTGGATCGAGATCAGGGCTTCGGCCAGTGCCGCCGCGAGCGCGATCACCGTTTGTGGAGGCAGCGACCCCAGGTCGGCGACGGTTTGCTGGAGTGACGGTCCGGGGACATAGCTGGTGACCAGGTACGGAGTGGGCGCGTGGGCGTCCGCGTCGATCACCGGGGCCGTGTATGCCCCGCTCACCAGCCGGTTGGCCAGAACCTCCCGGCGGAACCGGGAACGGAATTCCGGCTGCTGCACCAGCTCGGCATGCACCACCTTCACCGCGACCTGCCTGCCACCTGGTGACATCCCGAGGAAGACCTGGCCCATGCCACCCGCGCCCAGACGATTCGATAACCGGTAATCCCCGACGGAACGCGGATCCCCCGGCTCCAACGCCCTCACCACAAACAACCTCCTGGCATCGAGCGCCCCTGATGCCGGGCGCGCGCATCCTCGTTCTGAGCGTCTGAGTAGCCTAACGCTCGCTGTTGTGACTCTGAGTACCGGAAATTTCGTCCACTGCCTGCCACAGGTGCCGGGGAGGGTGCGCCCCGGCCTGCGAGAGCACGTGCTCGCCTGCCAGAGGTCAACTCGCCCCTCTGGCGCCGATTTACCCCTGCCCCCGGCCCACTCTGGCAGGTGAGCGGCACGGACCACGTCTTGTTGCTGCACGGCGACGAGACCGTGACAGGGCACCTCCCTCCGCACCTGCCTGCGGCTGAAACCTGTGTTGAACCATTGGTCTTCCGGGCCGGTGGCGCAGGGAAGGTGTCACCCTTCCCGGGCGTCGCGCAGCATCTGCGTGTACATGGGCCGCTGCTTCTTGGCCGTGGTCGACGCGGACGTGTCGTTCTCGGGATAGACCTTCAGTACGCTCCGGCCCAAGCGCTCACGGAGCTCACGGCACGCCTTCTCCTGGCGCTGGATGCCCAACTCCTGCCCCTTGCGGTCCTTGCTGATGCGGACGTAGCTCCCCACTCGCCTGGGCTTGACCATGACATGCCCCCTCAGTCGGTCAACCGCACCGGCCAACATGCATAGTCGGGGTGCGCCGACGAACGTCGCCGGGCAGTCGGTCGTACCGGTGCTGCTCTCCGCCCGGGAGAAGATCCTCGACCGCGACAAGTACGCGAGTGCGCGCAGCATCGACCTGGACGGCTTCGAGCAGGAGGCCCGGCCGACCGCCACGGCGGCGTAGCGCGGTCCTGTCACACCGCATGCGCCCCTGGCTTCACCGGAGGTGACATAGTCCGACGAACGGTCGATCTGCGGTTGCGGCTACGGGTCACCCAGTGGGTTCACAGGGGCGCGGGCCTTCGAGGGCTTGCAGCGTCCCCGCGGACAGCCGGTCGTTGCCCCAGCTGCGCTCGATGTAGCCGATGATCCGCGCGACGTCTTCGGCGGGCACCCGCTCCGGTTCGCCGCGCTCGAGCGGGTCGGCGTGGAAGATGTAGAGCCGCGAGGCGAACTGGTCGAACGGCAGTGAAGCCTCGCCGAACCGCTCGCCGTTGCCCGCGGTGGAGACGACGACGCCGTCGCCCCAGTCCTGGCCGCTGTCGTTGTTCGGGTTGAAGAAGTACACCCGCATGACTTCCTGTGGGTCCGGTGCGACCCGCAGGATCGTGATCGCGTGCCAGCCGACGTAGCGCGCCGCGCTGTCGGTGACGGCGACGCCGGCGGGCTGCGGATGGATCAGCGGCTGTTCGCCGTTGTAGGACGGGTGGTAGCCGGCGTGGAACTGCCGCAGGAATCCGTCGAGGTCGACCAGGTTTCCGGTCGCGACGTCGACGTTGATGTGGAATCCGCGGGCAGCCCACCAGCCGTGGAACTCGGGATTGACCCAACGGTGCGGGTCCTCCGGGCGCGTGGCGCAGCGCCGCCCCATCTCGGCGTAGATACGGTCCAGGTGGGGGACGACGAGCAGTGACACGGGGTCCAGGTCCATCGGCAGCGTGCTCGCGACTCCGGCCGCGCTGTCCTTCGACGAGATCGGCTGGCCCTCGAAGTGCATGAGGATCTCGTCGTCGCGGGCCGCCCAGGCGACCATTTGCAGCAGGTAGTCCGGGTCGTTGTAGGACCACATGGACAGCGCGCGGGCCGACTGGCAGGTGGGGTTGTCGCCCTGACCGACGCCGAGCGGCTGGCCCAGCATCGAGAGCACCCCCGCGGCCAGCCGCGCCTGCGGCCCCGGCTCGTCGCCGAAAACCGTCGTCAGCTGCTCCCGGGCGACCGGGGTGAGTTCGAGCGCCAGCTGGCGCCACAGCGCGGGCACCACCGGCGGCTCGTAGAGGATGCCGCGGTCGAGCAGCAGCGCCAGCCCGTAGATGCTCTGCGCGGTCTGCGGGTGCACGGCCACTTCGATCAGCCGGTGCACCAGTTGGCTGTAGCGAAGCAGGCAGTTCCGGCCGGTGTCGGACAGCCCGAGCGCCTCACCGACGAGGTAGTCGCTCTCGCGCAGGAGGAACCGGAGCAGCTCCGCGTGGTACGGCGACACCAGGCCGGTGTCGTGCATCGCCCGGGCGAACCCCGTGGCCTCGTACTGCAGGCCGCCGGCGTCCATCGCCTCGAGCCGGGAGCGGAAGACGTCGATGCCCGGGTCCTCCCGGCACGCCTCGGTGGTCCCGAACAGGCTCGTGATGAGCCGGTCGATGCCCTGCCCGGACGTCACGCCGAGAGCGACGTCCGGGTCGTCGCGGTAGACCGCGATCCGGGTGATCAGCGACTTCACCGCCTCGACCTGGATCGGACGCTGGCGCAGGATCCGCCACACCTCGTCGACCAGATTGTCCAGGACGCTGTCGTAACCGATCTCGTCGGCGAGGTGCCGGAACAGGTCCCGGATGAGCTGTGCGGTCCTGCCCTGCTGGATTCGCTCGGCCTCGCTGGGCGGAGTGAACAGCAGCTCCAGGTTCGTCGCCAGTACCTGGGACAGGAAGTGGCGGGCGTCCTCGGCGGACAGCGTCGGATGCGCGAAGTCGCCGCGGGCGACGGCGAGTATCCGCAGCTCACTGGTCGCCTCCATGACGACGGTGTCCGCGGCTCCGCTGTGCAGGCTCGGGCCGACCAGCGACGGGATCAGGATCTCCGGTGACGCCCAGTCCGTCTCCTGGAACACCCCGGCTTCCTCGATGGCCTGCGCCCTGGCCTGGACCGCCGCGGGGCCGCCCGGCTGCATGAGTACCCGGCGCAATGCTTCCAGGACCCGTCGCAGCTTCGTGTGCTTGCCGAAGTCGCGGGTTTCGGCCATGGCCCGGATGGCGTCGTCGAGGGAGGTCACGCGCTTGTCCAGCGTCGTGGCCTCACCGCTGACGTCGGCGGTCGGTTTCAAAGGATTTCCCTCGGGTTGGTCTCCTGCGTCCACGGGGTCGTCAGACGTAGAAGTCGAGCTCTTCCTGCTTCTTCAACAGGTCACGCATCCGGTAGGGGTCATCACCGAAGAAGTACAGCAGGCCCCAGTGGGTACCGAACGCGGTCCTCTTGGTGACGGTCTCCTCGAGCGGCGTCGAAAGATCGTGCGACTCGTAGTAGTCGTGGTCCTCTGTCTCCTCCGGGATCTCCAGGGCGCTGACGACGCGGCGGCGCGGGTAGACACCGAAGCAGCCGGCGACCCCGGAGGCGTCGACGACCTCGCGCGGGAAGAAGGCGTCGATCTCCTCCTCGGTCGTCTTCGGGTCGAAGGCCAGCACCAGCCCATGGTAGGCATTGAAGCCGTATGCCCGCTCAAGCAGTTCGAACACCTTGAAACCCGGCGGCCGGTAGGCGACCTCGCCGAAGTACATCTCGCCGTCACTGGTGACGAAATACTCCGGGTGCACGAAGCCGAACTCGATGTCGAAGGTCTTGACGAGCTTCTCGATCTGCGCGGTGATCTGCGGGCGGTACCGCTCCAGTTCCGGGGTTGCCGGCGCGAACACCGAATATCCCAGTGTGACGTACTCGGAGATGTTGAGGAACTTGATCTTCCCGTTGTGCACCCACGCCTCGACCGCGAACTCCCAGCCGTCGAGGTGGGATTCCATCAGCACCGGGAACTCCTCGTCCGGAATGCTGTCGATCTCGTCCGGGGTGCGGATGACGCGGTGCCCGAGGCATCCTGCCTTGTCGAACGCCTTGAGGTGGATCGGGTCGTTCGGGTCGCCGTCCAGTTTGAGCAGGGTCTGATTGACGCGCTTGAGGAAACGGATCACGTCGTCCCGGTCGTGGGCTTCCTCGAATATTCCGACCCGGATACCGCCGAGTTGCGCGCGGCGCTTCATCAGCGCCTTGTCCCGCAGCAGCATGGCCTGACCGTACAAGCGCGGGTTGTCGAGCAGAACGGAGTTGATCGCGCCTGCCCATTCGACCGTTTCCTCGAACAACGGGATCGCGACGTCGACACCCTTGTTCTGAAGAGTCTCGGCGATCTCCATGGAGCGGTCGTTGAGCCGTTCGAAATTCCACGGTACGTAGGGGATGCCGTGGTCGACGCAGTACTCCTCGGCCCACTCCGGCGCCACGACGACATATCGCCGGTCGAACCGGTCGAGGGCTTCCACCGCGCTGAGACTCCAGCCGAGGAGCGCGACATAGCCCTTTTCGGGGTTCCTGGTGGCCGGTTCGCCCTGTGGCATGGAACGTTCTCCTTCGGCGCAGGCGCTGATTGACGACGTGGCTGGCACGACCGTGCCCGGCGATCTGCCACGCACGGAACCTCGTTCCCGCGCGTGGGCGCCTCATTCCCCTACGGGGACGGAGACGGCACGTTCGTGCTGGTAGGCCTCACGCTAGCCCCGGAACGGACGGTCCCGGTCGCCGCCCCCGGGGGGCGCCGTGGCCGTCGAGGCTGGAGAAGGACGCCGACGGGGCAGGAAGCGGCAAATGTCATCCCCCTCATGGCGATTGACCGGCGTGGGTACAGACTGGGACGACCGCGAGAGTCCTCGCGCTCGCACCGGCGTCGAGGCCGATCACCGGTGTCCCGACGGCGCGCGGGGCGCCGCACACGCACGTGACCGATGGCTGACCTTCGTTCGGCACACCAGCACCGAGGAGACCGAGTGACGGCCGATGGCAACGCCGACCGCCGGGAGCGGTACGCGATGGCGCTGTACGCGACGCTCGGTTTCTCCGCCGAACGTCACCCCTGGGCGACCCTGGCCCCTGCCCGGCGGGAGGTCTGGTACCGGCGGGCCGACGCAGCCATGGCCCTGGCGGACGAGGAGATCGCCGAAGCGGTGCGCGCTGCGGGTTGAACCCCGGGAGCTCCGCACGCCGGCCAGGGGAACGGGGCTACGCGTCACGGCCGTTCGGACTCCGCGTGGCACGTGCGATCCGGAGAACCATGAGGCGGTGGTGCCGGCTCTCCATTCCGTTGCTTCGGGGGCCTTGCTGCGCGCGCAGTTCGCGTCGCCGTTCCTTCTCCTTCCCCTGCTTTGCCAGGTGGTCGGCGGTCAGTTCCAGCTCGCGCACGCGAAGCCGGTGGTACTCCTGCGTGGCGTGCGAAGCTTGTAACAAGCAAAAACTTGCTAATTTGGCGCATAACTGCTGTATCTGCGCCCTACTTGCAAGTGTTAGCTTAGTATTGTGCGGGAATCTGAGGACGATCACACGACAGCAGAGACGCTGCGATGGGCGGTTTCACGGCTTGCCTCCCGTCTGCGTGCCGAGCAGCCGGGGAGCCGCCGGCTGACGCGTCAGGCCGCTTCGGTGCTGGCGAACTTGAGGCACAGCGGTCCGATGACCCCTACTGGGTTGGCGCTCGTCGAGGGGTTGCAGGTGCAGTCCCTGACGCGAGTCTTGAACGAACTGGAAGGGGACGGGTGCATCGCACGGTCCCGTAGCCGGGAGGACCGGCGCCGCCAGATCGTGACGCTCACCGACGCAGGCCGCGAAGCGCTGGCGGGGCATGTGCGAGAAGGCAATGCCTGGCTAGCCGCTGCGTTGAGTCAGACGTTGACGCCGGCGGAACGTGATCTGGTGAGGATCGCAGCTGACTTGCTGGAACTGGTCGCGGCGGCGGAACCCTCGCCGACGGCGCAGGTCGCGCGTGACGGTGAGCCCGATGTTCATGGCGCGGCGCCGCCGCTATGACCCCAGGGCACCCGGCGGACCCCGTTCGGAGCCTCAAGGGGCCGACTCCACGACATGGCCGCGATGTCCGGCTCATTCTGATCCTCGCCGGACTCAGTGCCGCCAGCCCACTGGCCACGGACATGTACGTCGCCGGACTTCCGGAGATGGCGCGCTCCCTCGGCACGGACGCGGCTGCAGTTCAGGTCTCCCTGACGGCCTTCTTGGCCGGGGTCATCGTGGGACAGCTCGTCTGGGGCCCATTGAGTGACGCAGTCGGCCGACGACCGGTTCTGTTGTGGGGGACTTCGCTGTTCGCGGCATTGTCCTGCCTCTGTGCCCTGGCCCCGAACATCGAGGTCCTCAATGCCGCACGGGCCGGCCAGGGTCTTGCAGGTGCGGCTGGGATCGTCGTGGCACGAGCTGTCGTGACGGATCTTTACGAGGGGGTGCAACTGGCACGTACGTTCTCGGCGTTGGGCGCGATCACTGCGCTCGGGCCGATTCTGGCCCCACTGCTCGGCGGGCTGTTACTGAGCTTCGCGCCTTGGAGGTCGGTTTTCGTCCTGCTCACGACCATCGGTCTGGCGCTCACGATCGGGATGCTGCGCTGGGTGCCTGAATCCCTTCAGCCCGCAGCACGTACGCCGGGAGGGCTCGCGGCGAGCCTTCGATCAGTCGGTCAGGTTGCTCTGCAACGTGATGTGGCGGCCTGTGTTGTGACCGTGGCCTTCGGTGGGGCTGCCGTCTTCGCATACATCGCTGGCACGTCCTTCATCTTCCAGGGTGTTTACCATCTCACCCCGGCGTCTTCCAGCTTCGTCTACGGAGTCAACGCAGTTGGCAACATGGGAGGAAGCCTTGCCTTCGGGTGGCTCGCAACTCGCTGGAGTGCAGAGTCACTGCTGGTCGCGGGAGGAACGGCCGCGCTCGCCGGGTCGCTCGCCTTGCTGATCACGCACGCGACAGCCGGCACGGGGGTGCCTGTCACCTGGTCCTGCCTCTTCGTCTCCGTCAGCGCCTTCGGCATCTTCTTTCCTGCGGTCACCACCGTGGCCCAAGAGCGTGGCCGACACGCACCGGGGGCGACCTCTGCGCTCTTGGGGAGCGGGCAGTTCACCGTAGGGGCGATAGCCTCACCTGCCGTCGGTCTGTTCGGCACACACAGCCCGGCTCCCATGGCTGCCGTCATGGCCACTTCTTTGGTTCTGGCGGTCCTCGCCAGTCTCGCCTTGGTCAAGAAACGCCACTGACCGGCCTATTGAAGTAACAGTGGTCCCCGAGTTCTGCGGCCGGCCCCTACCAGTGGATGGCAGTCGGTCGATGGAGCTCTCACCCTTCTGGAGCAGCTCGGGTCGAAGTCGCTCGTGCTCATGTGCTCTTCTCCGCGACGCCGAAAGCGGCGGCCTTGCGGACGGCGATGATCGCGACCGTCAGCAGGATGCTGCCCCATGACAGATCGCCCGCGAGACGCATCAGGCCGGCCGCCATGAGGAAGTCCAGGAGCAGCGGCAGGGCGACGCGGATGGTGCGCGTGGTCGCGCAGGCCGTCAGGAAGACCACGACGCCGGCCGCGGTGATCAGCAGCGCTGCTGCCTCGATCGCCGCGTTCACGCTACGGCTCCTTCCGCGCGCCGGAGGCGGCTCCCGTGTCCTGGTGCGGCCCGCCCTCCGCGTCGCGTTCGAGCTCGGCACGTTCATGGGCGATCTCACGGCCCAGGACGTAGTTGAGCGCCGTCCGGATGGCGGCGATCGAGGCGAGCTGTCCGATCTCGGTGAAGCTGGGCGCCACCGCCGTACGCAGTACGTCGCCCGCCAGCTGGAATTCGAGTCCCAGCACGAGAAACCGGCCCAGGGTCAGCCGGATCCGGTGGAAGCGTCTCCGTTGCCCCCTGCCACGCACCACGGCCACGAGGAAACGCGCGAACGCCCAGGCCGCCCCCACGAAAATGATCAGCGCGCCCGCGGTCTCCACCACACGTACGAGGACGCCGATCGCCTCACGCAGACCCGACTCCGGCAGTACCTCCCACGACAGGACCATGACTGGCCGTTACCCGCCCGCGGGGGCCCATCCTGCCGAGTGCCTCCCAGGTCCGTCCAATGGCCGACACAGGGCGCCGGACCCGCTGCCGTCCACCGCCCCGCCAGCGGCCGGTCAGGAGCCGGAGGTGCGCCGGAGGTCCTTGGCCTCCGGAGGCGCGGGCCGGCGGGTGC
Source organism: Streptomyces sp. TAA204 (assembly GCF_000424965.1). Taxonomy (NCBI): domain Bacteria; kingdom Bacillati; phylum Actinomycetota; class Actinomycetes; order Kitasatosporales; family Streptomycetaceae; genus Streptomyces; species Streptomyces sp. TAA204. The sequence goes on along the minus strand of NZ_AUKW01000021.1, from coordinate 63,175 downwards.
CGGGGATCGGGTCCGCTGTCGGTGAACCCGCTCGGGTACGGGGGCTAGCGGTGGTTGGGTGTCGGGATGGAGACCTTGGTACTGGGCGGGACGGCGTGGTTGGGCCGGGAGCTTTCACGGCAGGCGGTGGGACGCGGTCATCGGGTGACCTGCCTCGCGCGTGGTGAGAGCGGCGAAGTCGCGGACGGGGCAACGCTGGTGGCCGCCGACCGGCGTGACCCTTCGGTGTACGCGCCGCTGCTCGACCGGGAGTGGGACGCGGTGATCGAGGTGTCGTGGCAGCCGGGCTTCGTCCGCGAGGCGCTGGAGGTGCTGGGCGGCAGGGCGCGGCACTGGGCCTGTGTCTCCTCCGTCAGCGCCTACGCCTCCCACGCGGTGCCGGACGCGGACGAGTCGGCGGACCTGCTCGCTCCGACCGCGCGGAGCGAGGTCGACCGCTCGCTGTACGGGGAGGCGAAGGCGGCCTGCGAGCAGGCGTCGACGGCTGCCGTGGGCGACCGTCTGCTCATCGTGCGCGCCGGACTCATCGGCGGGCCGGGGGACCACAGCGGACGCTCCGGATACTGGGTCGCCCGTGCCGCGCGGGGGCCGCGGGAGCCGATGCTGGTTCCCGACACTCCGGCCGCGCCGACGCAGGCGGTGGACGTACGGGACCTCGCCGCCTGGATGCTCGACAGCGCGGAGGCGGGTACCCGCGGCACGTACGACGCTGTCGGTCCGGTTGTTCCCTTCGGGGAGTGGGTCGAGCTGTCCCGCGCTGCCGGCGGGCACACCGGGCCCGTGGTCGGCGCCGATTCGGCCTGGCTGCTCGAGAGGGGCGTGGCCGGCTTCATGGGGACGGAGTCGCTGCCGATGTGGCTGGCCGAGCCGGGCTGGGAAGGGTTCTCGGCACGCAGCGGGTCCGCGGCGCAGGCCGCGGGGCTGAGGCACCGGCCGCGGGCGGAGATGCTGGCGGACCTGCTGCGGTGGGAACGCGGCCAGGGGCTGCACCGGGAGCGGCGTGCGGGTCTCAGCGCCCGGCGCGAGCAGGAGTTGCTCGCCGCTCTGGGGTGAGGGCCCGGCCGTCAGGTCAGTTCGCGTACCTCGGTCACCGTGTACGACATCGACGCGCGGAAGCCCGTGCCCGTACGCACAGGGGCCAGGTCGGCCAGCTCCTCACCGGGGGCGGGGAAGAAGCTCAACTCCCCGGAGCCCGCCCACATGTCGGCGACCTGCTGATCGTGGAAGACCGCCATCACCAGTTCGTGGACGGCGGGCCTGCCGTTGCGGCCGGGGTCGAGCCGGGGGAAGTGCCGGAGGTTGACCGTGGGACGTCCGAGCATGGCCGCGGGGTCGCTCACCGGCTCCTGAAGCGTGACCATGGCCTCGGCGAGGCCACGTCCGGCGGCCGACATGAATGCCCCGAACCGGCTGCCCGCCGCGAGGACCGGCGAGGCCTTGCCGGGGGACGCGTAGGCCCTGGTCTGGTGCACGGCGCCCAGTTTCTTGGGGAAGCCCTGTACCCATCCGCGGGCCATGGCCGCGTCGTTGTCGACGTAGATGTACGGGCACCACGAGACCGGCTGGTCCTTCCACCGGGCGTCGATCAGTACGAAGAACTCGTGGTACTGGCTGCGCACCGGGTCGAGGTACTCCTCGTGCTCTCCGGAGTACTGCCAGTCGAAGAACAGTGCCACCGCCCGCCCGGAGGAGTCGGGGTCGGGGCTCAGCCCTTCCGGGAGCGTGGCCTCTGCCGCCGCCCGGTCCGTCCAGAACTCCACCCCGACGACGTCTCCGGCGTAGTGCCACGGCGGTGCGGAGGCCAGATTCGCTTCCCCGCGCGGCGACAGCGGAACGGTGTAGCCCTGCAGCATGTGCTCCTCCACGGAACGAGAGGGGAAGGGGATACGGCGCCCAACGGAGCCGGCGGCTTCCGTTCTCGCAGGTCACGACGGTGGGGACCGGGTGCTCGGACGGTCGTTCCGCAAGCGGGAACTCGCACCAATGTAGTCCGGTGTGCCCCACTTCGCCCGGCGGGCCGAGGGTGGCCGCTCGCACGCGATGGGCGGGGACCGGCGGTCCCCGCCCATCGGAGTTCTCAGTCCGAGCCGCCGGTCACCCGCCCGTGCCCGGTTCGGGAACGCGGCCCTCGGGCTGCTCTCCCGGGCCGCGCGCCGTGATGACCTTCGCGATGAACAGGTCGTACACCTTGACCCCGATGACGCCCCCGATGAGCGGTCCGGCGATGGGAATCCACCAGTAGCCGCTGAACCAGTCGAAGGTCCCTGGGAAGGCGATGTCTCCCCAGCCCTCGAAGAAGGTGAACAGCCGGGGGCCGAAGTCCCGGGCGGGGTTGATGGCGTAGCCGGCGTTCGTGCCGAAGGTCAGACCGATCACGACGACGATGAGGCCGGTGACGAAGGGGGCCATGTTGGACTGCGGGCCGGTGTTGCGCTGGTCGATGAGCGCGCAGATGAGGAGGAGCAGGATGGCGGTGCCCACCATCTGGTCGAGGAGTGGCCCCCACCACGAATCACCGAAGTACTCGGCCGGGAACGTGGCGAAGATGGAGTACGTGGGCAGCGACTCCTCCCTCCCCATTCCCTCTTTCTGGTTGAAGGCGTCGATGGCCCAGTGGTACGTCGCGTAGACGAGGGAGGCGGCCACGAACGCTCCGGCGACCTGGGCTCCCCAGTAGGGGAGGATCTTCTTCCAGGGGAAGTGGCCGCGTACGGCGAAGCCGAGGGTCACGGCGGGGTTGATGTGGGCCCCGCTGATGCCTCCGGCGACGTAGACGCCGAAGACCACGGCGAGGCCCCATCCCCAGGAGATGATCAGCCAGTTCGAGGGGCCGAATTCGCCGGCCTGCCGGCCCGAGCCCGAGAGTCCGACGACGGCGACGGCGACCGATCCACAGCCGATCAGGACAAGAACAAGAGTCCCCAGGAACTCGGCGAGCAGCTCTCCGCTGAGGCCTTCCCCGTAACCGCGTCGGCGTGTACCTCGCTCTGCACTGTGCTCAGCCATCGGCTCTCCTTGGTCGGATGGAACAGCCCTGCCCCGCCCCTCTCCGAAACCGTAAGCAGAGGGTCACTCAGCGAAGTGCGCCTGACCGCGAGTCACTATGTATGTCAATCCGATGGCGTACGGGTGGGCCGTGAGCCCGGGAGCCGGGTGGCGCGGGAGACGGCCCGTCAGTACCGGTCAGTGCCGGTCAGTGCCTGTCAGGGGAACGGAGGGCGAGGCGGCCTCGGTGCTCCGCTTCCGGCGGCCGATCGCGAACTTCGCCGGGAGCAGGGCGAGCCAGACCCACTTGGCCCACGCGGGGGAGGCGAAGGCCACGGGCACGGTGACACCGAAGACGAGGACGCTGGCGGCCAGGTCGGCGGCGTCGAGGCGCCGGGCGCGCAACGCGGTGCCGTCTGGCGGGGGTCCGAGGCGGCGGTGCGAGGTGAGCAGCAGTGTCAGATGGACGGCGTTGAGCGCGGCGACGTTGAATCCGTAGACGGCCACCGCCAGGGGCTCGTAGCTGTACTCGGCGAGCAGCGCGGTGGGGAAGGGAAGTACCGCCGTGAAGCCGAGTCCGATCAGTGTCAGACCCGTGACCGTGCCGTCCATCGACGGGAAGGCCGCCAGGATGCGGCGGTGGTCGCGCCAGAACTCGGCGATGACGGCGAAGCTCAGAGCGTAGGCGGCGAGATGGGGCAGCGTGGAGTGCAGGGCTTCGAGGAAGCCGGCGTTGCTGAGCCCCCGCCGGACGGTGATGTCGAGGACCAGCAGTGTCATCGCGATGGAGAAGACCCCGTCGGAGAGGTTCTCCAGGCGTTCGAGGCCCCTGCCTTCCGAGGCGGGGGCGGGCGTGTGATCCACGCACGGGATCGTAGACGTGCGGCCGCGTGCCCCGGGACGTACGCGCCCGCCGCGCCCGCGAACCGCACACGAAGTGCTGAGGGCGCGAGCGTGCGCCCTCGCTGGACGGTGGCAGCCGGCCGCTCGGAGGTGCGGTGACGGAGGGTCCGCGTACGCTTACGTGGGAGGAGCCCGTGGGGAGATGCGGTGTGGAGGGCGTAGCGGTGGGCACGAAGAGCAAGGGCGGCGCGGGCCGCCGGCGGATGCCGCGCGAGGTGCGGGAGCGGCAGATGCTGGACGCCGCGGTCGTCGGCTTCGCGCGTCACGGTTACCAGGCCGCCTCGATGGACGACATAGCCGAGGAGGCGGGGGTCTCCAAGCCGCTGGTCTATCTGTACCTGAAGTCGAAGGAAGACCTCTTCACGGCGTGTCTGCGGCGCGAGCGTGCGGCGCTGGTCGAGGCCGTACGGGAGGGCACGCAGGAGCCGGACGCCGCCGCGGAGCGGCAGCTGTGGAAGGGGCTGTGCGCCTTCTTCGCGCACACGGCGGCCCGGCCGGACGGCTGGTCCGTGCTGCACCGTGCGAACACCCAGGGGGAGCCCTTCGCGAGTGAGGTCGCCGGGATGCGGGCGGAGATCACGGAGCTGGTGAGGCTGCTGCTGAGCCGGGCCGCCGTGGACGCGGGCTGCGACGGCGAGTTCGCCGAGCGGGAGGTCTCGGGGCTCGCGCACGCGATGGTGGGGGCCGCGGAGTCCCTCGCCGTGTGGGCGAACGACCGTGGTCAGGACGCCCCGTCGGCGAAGGAGACCGCGGCCACGCTCATGAACTTCTGCTGGACCGGTCTGGGGCGGATGGTGACGGGGGTCCGCTGGACACCTCACCGGTGAGGTGCAGCCGTTGCCCCTCGTTCCCGTCGACTCCCCGGCCGGCCCCGCGCAGTTCGAAGCGGGTGACGTGCCGGGGTGCCCCGCCGGGAGCCGGCGCTGTGCCCGGCCGGGCCGCTCCGTGGTCCTCCGCGAGGCCGAAGGCGACGGTCGAGGGCAGCGGCACCGGCGCCCTGAACTGTGCGCGGGCGCTGATCTGCTCGCCGCCGGCGGCCGCTTCCGTGGCGGCGAGGGCACGGGCGAAGGTCCACATTCCGTGGGCGATGTGCCGGGGGAAGCCGAAGAGCTTCGCGGTCAGCGGGTGCAGATGGATGGGGTTGCGGTCGCCGGAGACGGCGCCGTAGCGGCGCCCGAGGCCGGAGGGCAGGTCCCACAGGTCGTGCACCGGCAGCGGTGCGGGTTCCCGGGCCGGTTCCCGCCCGCCGGCCGCGCGTGCGGGGTTGTCCGTTGCGCGTGTGCCGCCCGCCCCTTCGGTGCTGTCCGTCCCGTCGGTGTCCCGAGCCGCGTCCCCGGCGTCCGTCCCGTCCGCGGTGCGGGTGCGATGCCGGCACAGGTAGGTGCTGCGCGAGTGCCACACGAGCTGCCCGCTCAGCCGTGCCTCGGTCACCACCTCGAACGTGCTGCCGCGCCGGTGCGGGGCGAGCCCTTCCGCGCGTACGGCCATCTCCGGCTGCTCGTCCGCGTCGTCCGCCCGCAGCGCCCGGTGCTGGGTGAGTTCGATGCCGGTGTGGACGAGGCCGAGCAGCGGGAAGGGGAAAGCGGCGGCGGCCATCAGCTCCATGGCCAGCGGGAAGCCCAGGACGTGCGGGTAGGTCGGCGGGAGCAGTCCCGCCTCCCGGCCCGGCTGTTCGAAGCCGCAGACGCGGGAGTACGTCCGTACCCGCGCCGCGTGTGTGCGTGCCCGCGGCAGGACGAGTTGTTCGCCGGGCATCCGCGCACGGTCGTACGGTCCGCGCTTGCCCGGTGAGGTGAGCGCCCCGCGGGCGAGAACGAGCGGCAGCCGCGGAGGCGCGCTCAGATGACGGACGGTCATGGCGGTCACGCTCCCAGCAGGCTCTGTCCGCAGACGCGGACGACCTGGCCGTTGACGGCGTACGAGGCGGGTGAGGCGAGCCAGGCGACGGTCTCGGCGACGTCGGCGGGCATCCCGCCCTGGGAGTGGGAGTTCATGCGGCGGCCGGCCTCGCGGATGAAGAAGGGAACGGCGGCGGTCATCCTCGTCTCGATGAAGCCGGGGGCGACGGCGTTGACGGTGACGCCGTGTCCGGCGGCGGCACGCGGGGCGAGCGAGCGGACGAGGCCGATCACACCGGCCTTGCTCGCGGCGTAGTTGGTCTGCCCGACGTTGCCGGCGATGCCCGCGATGGAGGCGGTGCCGACGATGCGGCCGGTGCCCTCGCGCAGCGCGCCGGCGGACAGCAGATGGTCGGTCGTGCGCAGCACCGCGTCCAGGTTGACGTCGAGGACGGAGTCCCAGCGCTCGGCGCTCATGTTGGCGAGCCTGCGGTCACGGGTGATGCCCGCGTTGTGCACGAGGACGTCGAGGCCGCCGGCGGGCAGGGCCCGGGCGATGCGCGCCCCGGCGTCGTCCGCGGTGATGTCGAGGGGGAGGGCGGTGCCGCCGAGGCGTTCGGCGACGCGGGCCAGGTCCGCCTCGGCCTGGGGGACGTCGAGGCAGACGACGTGGGCGCCGTCGCGTGCCAGGGTCGCGGCGACGGATTCGCCGATGCCGCGTGCGGAGCCGGTGACGAGGGCGGTCCGTCCCTCCAGGGGCCGCTCCCAGTCGGTCGTCCCGACCGTACGTCCCCGGCGGGCGGCGTCGCCGATCTCCACGACCTGGCCGCTGACGTACGCGGACTTGGGCGAGAGCAGGAAGCGCAGTGTCGACTCGGCGTCGGCCGGGCCGGTTCCGGGCGTCAGGCGGACCAGTTGAGCGGTGCGTCCGCCGCCGGTCTCCTTGCCGAGCGAGCGTACGAATCCCTCCAGGGCCTGCTGCGCCGCCGCCTGGTGGTGGTCGTCCGGGTCGGGGCGGGTGCCGAGGACGACGACGCGGCCGCAGCCGGCGAGTGAACGCATCACGGGGTGGAGGGCGGTCCGCACCTCCCGCAGTTCCGCGACGGTCCGTATGCCCGTGGCGTCGAGGACCGCGGCGGCGTACCGGGTGTCCGGCAGGACTTCCGTGGAGACCGGCAGGCCGATGCCCTCGAGCGTTGCCGCCAGTTGATTCGTGTGCGTTCCTTCGCCCCCCGGCGGCAGGGCCGTCAGGTGCAGCAGCGGGCCGCCTTCGAGTACGGGCCGCTCCGCCGACCAGCGGTGCAGCGGTACGGGCCGCGGGAGGCCCAGCAGGCGGGTGAAGCGGCGGCCGGGCGGTGTGTTGGTCCAATGCAGATATCGGTCGGCCATTCCCCAACTCCTCCGGTTCGCGTAAATTTACTTCGGAGTAAGGTTACTTTCAGGTCAGGAGTTTGGTCGAGGATGGTTTCCAGCGGCCTCATGAGTTCCCGCAGCCCGCGCCGTGTCGCCGTCATCGGCGGCAGTCGCATCCCCTTCGCGAGGTCCGACGGTCCGTACGCGACCTGCTCGAACCAGGAGATGCTCGGCGCCGCACTGGACGGGCTCGTCCAGCGGTACGGACTGGAGGGCGGGCGCGGCGTCGGCGAGTTCGTGGCGGGCGCCGTGCTCAAGCACAGCCGCGACTTCAACCTCGCCCGGGAGACGGTGCTCGGCTCCCGCCTCGACCCGCGCACCCCCGCCTGTGACATCCAGCAGGCATGCGGCACCGGCCTCCAGGCGGTGATCACGGTCGCCAACAAGATCGCCCTCGGGCAGCTCGACTCCGGTGTCGCGGGCGGCGCCGACACCGCCAGCGACGCCCCGCTCGGCGTCAACGACGACCTGCGGCGCATCCTGCTGGCCACCCGCAGGGCGAAGACGTTCAAACAGAGGGCGGCGGAACTGGCCCGCATACGGCCGCACCACATCGTCCCCGAGATACCGCGCAACGAGGAACCCCGCACCGGGCTCTCCATGGGCGAGCACGCCGCCCGTACGGCCCGCGAGTGGGGCGTCACCCGGCACGAGCAGGACGAACTCGCCGCCGCCAGCCACCGCAACCTCGCCACCGCCTACGACAGCGGCTTCCTGCACGACCTCGTCGTCCCCTTCCGCGGCCTGGCCCGAGACCAGAACCTGCGCCCCGGCACGTCCACGCACAAACTCGCCCAGCTCACACCCGTCTTCGGCACCGGCGAGCCGGACGCGACGATGACGCCGGGCAACTCCACACCGCTGACCGACGGCGCCGCGACCGTACTGCTCGCAAGCGAGGAGTGGGCCGAGGAGCGCGGACTGCGGCCGCTGGCCTACCTGTCCGCGTACGAGACCGGAGCCGTGAGCTTCTTCGACGAGGACGGCGGTCCGGGGGAGGACGGGCTGCTGATGGCGCCCGCCCACGCCGTGCCGCGGATGCTGGAGCGCGCCGGGCTGGGCATGGAGGACTTCGAACTCTTCGAGATCCATGAGGCGTTCGCCTCCCAGGTGCTGGCCACTCTCGCCGCCTGGGAGAAGCGCGGCCTCGCTCCGGTGCCCCGGGACCGGCTCAACGTGGCCGGGTCGTCGCTGGCGACCGGCCACCCATTCGCCGCGACCGGTGCCCGCATCGTCGCCACCCTGGCCAAGCTTCTCGCCCGGCGGGAGGAGGCGAAGCCCGGCGCACGCGGCCTGATCTCCGTCTGCGCCGCGGGCGGGCAGGGGGTGACCGCGGTACTGGAGAAGGCCTGACCGTCCGGCCTCCGGTCCCGACTCCCCGACCTGTTCAACCGGTCCGCTCATCCGGTCCGGAGCATCACACGAGGTACGTCGAGGTACGTCGAGGTACGTCATGGAGAGGAGCCGCTCATGCCGTCCCAGCCCCTGAGTCAATCCGTGCGTGCCGGTGGTGCCGCAGCCGGTGCCGCCGGCGCGCACTCCGCCGGTGGCCCACCGCTGCTCGTCGAGCCGGAGAAGAAGACGGTGGACGGCGTGGTGCGCGAGGTCACCACGCCGCCCTTCGCCGAGCCGGTCACGAGCGGTTCGCTCGGCGACATCCCCTTCACCAACGCCGCCGAGGCCCCCTCCGAGGCGGTGCTCAGCCGCAGGCGTCCGGACGGCAGTTGGCGGGACGTGACCGCGTACGAGTTCGCCGGGGAGGTGCTGAACACCGCGAAGGGGCTGATCGCGCTCGGCATGGAGCCGGGAGACCGGATCGCCGTCATGGCCCGCACGACCTACGAATGGACCCTTCTCGACTTCGCGGGATGGGCGGCGGGACTGGTCACCGTCCCCATCTACCCGACCTCCTCCGCCGCGCAGGCCCGCTACATCCTGCAGAACTCGGGTGCGCGCGGCTGCGCGGTGGAGAACGTCGAGCAGGCCCGGATGCTCTCCGCGGAACGCGGCGCGGTCCCCTCACTTGAACATCTGTGGCAGTTCGACGCGAGCGGCCTCTCCCAGATCGCGGACGCGGGCAGGAGCCTGCCCGACGAGGTGGTCGAACAGCGGCGCGCCCTCATCGGCCCCGACCACATCGCCACCCTCATCTACACCTCCGGCACCACCGGGCAGCCCAAGGGCTGCGTGCTCACCCACGGCAACTTCTTCGCCGAGGTGGACAACGACATCGAACTGCTGCACCCCGTCTTCAAGTCCGTCAGCGACGAACCGGCGGCGACACTGCTCTTCCTGCCGCTGTCGCACGTCTTCGGACGGATGGTCGCGGTCGCCTGCATGCGCGCCCGCGTACGCCTCGGGCACGCGCCCAGCATCCAGACCGACGAACTCCTCGCCGACCTCGCCGGGTTCCGGCCGACGTTCCTGCTCGGCATCCCCTACGTGCTGGAGAAGGTCTACAACACCGGCCGCGCCACCGCCGAGAAGATGGGCCGCGCCTCCTCCTTCGACCGCGCCGCACGCATCGCCAGACGGTACGGACGTGCCGTCGAGGAGCAGGAACACGGGCGCGGCAGCGGCCCCAGGACCGGCCTGAAGGCGGCCCGCGGCCTCTACGACGTCCTCGTCTTCCGCCGTATACGGGCGGCGCTCGGCGGCAGGTGCCGGTACGTCATCAGCGGTGGATCGCCGCTCGGCCCCCGGCTGGCCGCCTTCTACGAGGGCGCCGGCATCTCCGTCTTCGAGGGCTACGGACTGACCGAGACCACCGGTGCCTCCACCTGCACCCCGCCGCTGAAGCCGCGGCTGGGAACGGTCGGCTGGCCCGTACCGGGCACCGCGGTACGCGTCGCGGACGACGGCGAGGTGCTGCTAAAGGGCCGGCACGTCTTCAGCGGCTACTGGGACCAGCGGCGGCAGGCCGCGGTGCCGGACGTCGGCGCCGACGGATGGTTCGCGACGGGCGACGTCGGCGCGCTCGACGACGACGGGTACCTCACCATCACCGGCCGCAAGAAGGACCTCATCATCACCTCCGGCGGCAAGAACATCGCCCCGGCCCCGCTGGAGGACTGGCTGAGGGCCCACCCTCTGATCAGCCAGTGCCTCGTGGTCGGCGACAACCGCCCGTACGTCACCGCACTGATCACGCTGGAGCCGGACGGTCTGGCGCACTGGCAGCAGATGCACAAGAAGACCGGTCTGACGCCGCAGCAGCTCATCGACGACGGCGACCTGCGGCACAACCTCCAGCAGGCGGTCGACGAGGCCAACAGAATGGTCTCCCGCGCCGAGTCCATCCGCCGCTTCGAGGTCCTGCCCGGTGACTTCACCGAGGAGGCCGGCCACCTCACGCCGTCGATGAAGCTGCGGCGGGCGGCGATCGTGAGGGACTACGACGAGGAGATCGCGAGGCTGTACGAGGGCTGAGCCGGAGCCGCGGCCACAGCACTAGAGTGCGGTGATGACTTCTGCATCCAGCCCCGCCGAGGAGAACGAGCAGCTGCCCCGGGTGGAGTTCGCCTTTCCGGGCCCGCTGCGGGAGCAGCTCGTCGCCGCGGTCCTCGAGGGCCGCAAGACCGCGACGACGGGACTGCTGCGTGAGTACGAACACGAGGGCGAGCCGCTGCCCGTGGCCGGTACGCGGTCGGCGGTGATCGACTCGACGGCCGTCCCCGTCGCGGTCATCGAGACCACCGACGTGCGCGTCGTACCGCTGGCCGAGGTGGACGCCGCCCACGCGCGGGACGAGGGCGAGGGACACGAGACGGTCCAGGAGTGGCGGGCCTCCCACGAGGAGTTCTGGCACAGCGCGGAGATGCGTACCGCGCTGGGTGAGGCGGACTTCGTCGTGGACGACGCGACCGCGGTGGTGCTGGAGCGCTTCCGGCTGGTGGAGGACCTCCGGCCCCGCTGACCGCGCACGGGGGTACCGAAGCGGTCGGCGGGGCCGGAGGCCGGGTGGCGCGTGGCCCGGTGGCGCGTGAGCGGGGTGCGTCAGGCGGGCGGTGCGCCGGCCGGGCGGTGCGGAAGCGGTTCAGCTGCCGCAGTCGCCCTGGGTGGGCTCGTCCTTGAAGCGGTCGGAGAGCCAGTTCATCGCCGGGATGGAACCGAGGACGGCCGTGGCCGTGTGCGGAGAGAGGGGATAGCTCTTCCACTCGACGGTGTTGCCCTTCGCGCACCAGTCCGCGCGGAGCTGCTGCCCGACCTCGTGCGGAATGATCTCGTCTCCCTCACCGTGGTAGACGTACACCGGGTGGCCCGGTGCCTTGGTGCCGAGCTTGTCGGCGTCGATGCGCTGCTGCCAGTCGGGCTCTTCGAGGGGGTTGCGGACGGTCACCTCGTCGATCGTCTTGTTCGCGCCCGCTTCGGAGTTCTCGGCCAGACAGCCCTCCCGCATGATTCCGGCGATCCGCTTGCCCTCGTCGTTCAGGTAGCTGTCCAGGCCGAGTTCGGGGTACGCGGCGTCGTGGCCGACGGCCGACATGAGGACGAGTCCGGCCTCCGGGTCGCCGTCGTTGTAGTCCGCGACCTTCGGCAGATCGGCCGGAACACCGCCGCTCGCGGTGCCCTTGACCTTCAGCTCGGGTGCGTAGGAGCTGTGCAGCTCGGCGGCCCAGCCGCTGGCCTGGCCGCCCTGCGAGTAGCCCATGATGCCGACGGGCGAGTCCTCAGTGACGCCCTTCTCCTGCGCCCCGGGCAGACGCTGGGCGGCACGGGCGGCGTCGAGCACGGCGGTGCCCGCGGCGCGGCCGACCGTGTAGGTGTGGACGCCTGGCGTGCCCAGACCCTCGTAGTCGGTGACGGCCACGGCCCATCCGCGCAGCAGCGCCCCCTCGATGAGGGCCGCCTCGTTGGCCGTCCCCTCGGGGAAGTTGGCGGACGGGGCGCACTGGTCGCCGATGCCGACGGTGCCGACCGCGTAGGTGACCAGGGGACGCGGGCCCTCGCGGCCGTCCATGGGGACGAGGACGGTGCCGGAGACGGTGTTCGCCTCTCCGTGGACGTCGGTCGAGGCGTACTCGATCTTCCAGGCGTGCGTCGGGGTGGGCACGCCGAACACCTTGAACTCGGTGGGTTCGGCGCTGACGATGTCGCCGGGCGCGGCGGCAGCGGCATCCGCCCGCTCGGACTTGGCGGGCTCGGCCCGCTCCGAGGGCGACGCGGCGGCCGCAGGGGTCGCGGCGACGCCCGACGCACACAGAGCGGCCACCGCCATCGAGACGGTGACCGCTTTTCCTCGGGTGGATCTTCTGCGTGCTGAACCTGTCGCACCGGCACTGCCGGTGCCTCTCGTACGGCTCGGGAACGACATGGGGGGTCTCCCAACGATCAGAAGTGCTGGGCTCGTCGAGAGGAACGTACTGACCCGTCAGTATCCCGGGAAGAGGGCGCGCAGGAGGAAGCGCCGGCCTGCGTGCCGGAGGACCGCCCCTCCTGGTACGAGTCGGGCGGAAGGGGACGGTGTGCTCAACGGGGCCCGGAAGTCCGGCAGTCGCGCCGCTGTCGCGTGTCGCCGCGTCGGCGGCCACGTGGCGTTACCGTCCGGGGCCGGGGCCGGGTGCGGGCCGGGGCCGGGCCTGCCTCAGGTGCAGGCCCGGCCCGCCGTCCCGCGGGTCGTTTCGCGCCCGCGCCTCAGAACGGGCGGTCGCCCGCGATGGCGACGCGTTCCGCGACCCGCCGGTGCGGGGCGTAGTCGTCGACCGCGTAGTGCTGCGTGGAGCGGTTGTCCCAGAAGGCGATGTCGCCGGGCTGCCAGTGGAAGCGCACCTGGTACTCCGGGACGTGCGCCTGACGGACGAGGTAGCTCAGCAGCCGGTCGCTCTCGTCGCGGTCCATGCCCACGATGTGCGTGGTGAAGGAGGTGTTGACGAAGAGCATCTTGCGGCCGGTCTCCGGGTGCGCGCGTACCACCGGGTGTTCGACGGGCGGGAACTCATCCTGCATCGGGATGAGCTTCTCCGGCCCGTAGAAGCGGGCGAAGCCGGGGATGAAGTCGTGCACCGCCCGCGCTCCTTCGATGCGGGCCTTGACCGTCTCGGGGAGGTTGTCGTACGCGGCGGCCATGTCCGCCCACATCGTGTCGCCGCCGACGGGCGGCACATCGTGGAGCTGGAGCACGGCGCCCAGGGCGGGCCGTTCGCGGAAGGTGACGTCCGCGTGCCAGACGTTCTCGAACGTGGGTGTGCCGCTGCCGCCCTTCTCGAAGCGGACGACCTCCTCGGAGGAGCCGCGGGCCAGCAGCGGGTTCGTCTCCAGCTCGCCCCAGTGGGCGGCGAAGTCGCGCTGCTGCGACGAGGTGAGGGACTGGCCGCGGAAGAAGAGCACCTTCCACTCCAGCAGCGCCCGGTTCAGCTCCTCGCGGAGCTCGGGGCGCAGCGGCTGCGACAGGTCGACGCCGTGGATCTCGGCGCCGATGATGCGGCCCTGCGGTACGACCTCGAACAGGTCGTACGGGCGCTCCTGCCATCCCTCGGGAAGACGGCGCAGCGTGCGGCGCCCCTCGTACATCCCGTCCTCGGGGATGCGGGCGCTGCGCAGGACAGGGGTGTGCTCGGCCATTGCGGTCATGGTGATGATCCTTCGAAGTCGGCGGTCGGTCAGGGGTGTTCGGGCGCGGGAGAGGACGCCGCGCTATCGACCGGACCGCTCACACCCGCGCCGCCAGGGCACGCCGAGGCGTCCGAGGGCGGCGGAGGTGTGCGGGATCATGTCAACGATTGTGTGCGTGGAGACGGGGCGCCGTCAACGCCGCATCTCACGCCCTGGGTACGGGCCCGATCGAGCGCCCCGCCCATTCGGGCGGGCGCCGGGTGAGCGACGCGAAGCGTTCACGTACCCCGTCGGGGAACGGGGCGGCGCGGCCCGCCGACTGGTCGACGTGGATCATCAGCAGTTCGGTCGTCGCGACGGGCTCCGCACCGCCCGCGAACATCTCCAGCCCGAGGCGGACCTTCTTCGCGTCCACCCCGAGAACCCCTGTACGGACGGTGAGTTCGGCACCCTCGGAGACCTCACGGAGATACCGCACATGCGCCTCCGCGGTGTAGAGGGAGCAGCCGCTGCGCTCGCGGTACTCCGCGTCCATGCCGGTCTGGATCATCATCTCGTCCGTGGCGCGGCCGAAGACGTGGACGTAGAACGCCTCGTTCATATGGCCGTTGTAGTCGATCCAGTCCGGCTGCACGGTCTCCCGGTGATCCGTGATCCGCTCGGTGCTCACGCGCTCTCTCCCTCGGGGTGCCGGCCTGCTCCTGCGGTACCGTCCTCCGCCGTGCCGCCCGGCAGGCGCCCCGTCGCCCGCAGTACGGCGATGACGCCCTGGTCCCGTTCCTCCACCAGTTGTGCGATGGAGCGGCCCCCGGCCGCCTCGTCGCAGCCCTCGACCATCGCATCGCGCAGCGACGCGTCCAGCTCCGGCGCCTCCAGCCGCGTCCAGGGCGACTTGAGCGAGGGCCCGAAGTGGTCGAGCATGTGCGCCATGCCGCCCTCTCCGCCCGCGAGCGCGAAGGTGAGGCAGGGGCCCATGAAGGCCCAGCGCAGTCCGGGTCCTTCGGTGATCGAGTCGTCGATGTCCCGTACGGTCGCCTCGCCGTTGGCGACCATGTGCAGTGCCTCGCGCCACAGCGCCTCCTGGAGACGGTTGGCGATGAAGCCGGGCAGTTCGCGGTCCATGGTGATGACGGACTTGCCCGCCGCCTCGTAGAAGCGCGACGCCCAGGCGACCGCCGCCGGGTCCGTCCGTTCGCCGCCGGCGACCTCGACGAGCGGGATGAGGTACGGCGGGTTGAAAGGGTGCCCCACGAGCAGACGGCCGGGGTCCGCCGCCTCGCCCTGCATGTCGGTCATCGGATAGCCGGAGGTGGAGGAGGCGATGACTGCACCGGCCGGGGTGGCGGCGTCGAGCCGGCCCAGCAGTTCGCGCTTGAGGTGAAGTTTCTCCGGAGCGCTCTCCTGGACGAACTCGGCGTCGGCGACGGCCTCTTCGAGGGTCGGCAGGACGCGGAGCCTGGCGGGGGAGGCCGACTCGGCGAGCCCGAGCTGCTCCAGGGAGGGCCAGGCCGCCCCGACGAGACGGCGCAGCTTCACCTCGGCGTCCGGCGCCGGGTCCCATGCCGTGACGTCGTAGCCACGCGCGAGGAAATGGGCCACCCAGCCGCCCCCGATCACCCCAGCGCCGACGCAGGCGACGCGGCGGACGGCATCGGGCGGGCAGGGGGCGGCGGTGTACGAACCGGCGGAGTCGGGCGGGCCGGAGACGGGCGGTCGGGAGGCGGGGGAGGAGCCGGAGCCTCGTGGGGAAGCGGAGCCGGGGGCGGGGACGTCGGTCATGCTGCGTGTCCTTGTTCGATCGCGTGGCCTGCGGAGTGCCGGGCCGTGAGTGCCCGGCTGTGGCTGCCGGGCCGTGGTGCCGGCCCGTGGGTGTGGGGTCGCGCCCCCGGCCGGCGGAGCGGCGGTGCCGCGTCGTCGGGGGCGGCGGGCGCGACCGCGCGGCCGGTCAGCGGGGCTTGAGCCCCAGCCGCTCACGTGCCTGGTCCGGTGTCGCGACCCGGGCGCCCAGCAGCTCGGTGATCTGTACGGCACGTTCGACCAGTTGGGCGTTGGTGGCCTTGACGCCCTTGCTGAGGTACAGGTTGTCCTCCAGCCCGACGCGGACGTTGCCGCCGAGCAGGATCGACTGGGCGACCCAGGGCATCTGCATCCTCCCCAGCGCGAAGCTGGCCCACTGCGCGCCCTCGGGCAGGATGTCCACCATCGACTTCAGCACGCCCGGCTCGGCCGGCGCGCCCCACGGGATGCCCATGCACAGCTGGAAGACGCTCGGCTCGTCCAGCAGGCCCTCCTGGAGGAGCTGCTTGGCGAACCACAGCTGGCCCGTGTCGAAGATCTCCAGCTCCGGGCGTACGCCCAGCTCCTGGATGCGTTTGGCGCCCGCGCGCAGCATGTCGGGGGTGGAGATGTAGAGGTTGCTGCCGTCGCCGAAGTTGAGCGAGCCGCAGTCGAGGGTGCAGATGTCGGGGAGCAGGTCCTCGACGTGCGGCAGCCGTTCGACGCCGCCCACGAGGTCGGTTCCCTGGAGGTGGGTGAGCGGCGCGTCCGGGTCGATGACCAGGTCTCCGCCCATGCCCGCGGTGAGGTTGACGACGACGTCTGTGCCCGTCTCCTTGATCCGCTCGACGACCTCCCGGTAGAGGCGGGGGTCGCGGGAGGGCGCCCCCGAATCGGGTTCCCGCACGTGGATGTGGACGACGGCCGCGCCTGCGCCGGCGGCCTCGACGGCGCTGCGGGCGATCTGTTCGGGGGTGACGGGCACGTGCGGGCTGCGGCCGACGGTGTCGCCGGCTCCGGTGAGGGCGCAGGTGATGATGACGGAGTCGTTCATGGGCACGGGTATGCCTCCGTTCGTACGGGATTCGCCTCCGGCCCGGGACGGAGCCGGGAGGCGGCGGGTGCGGCCAGTTCGTTCTCGACGTGGGAGAGGAGGGCGGCGCGCATGTCCTCGGCGTCCATGCCGCCGGTGCCGGTGCCGGTGCCGGTGACCGCTGTGCCGGCGGCACCGTCCGTGCCGTCCTCCGCGGGCGCTGCGGCCAGTACCTGCGCGGCCAGGCCGTCGATCAGTGCGGTCAGGTGCAGCGCGCCGAAGTGCGGGTCGACGGCCCGGAAGACGCCCTGGTCGGTGCCGCGGCGGATCACGTCGGCGACGGTCCGGCGCCACTGCCGGTAGTAGTCGGCCTGGAGCTGGCCGATGGCGGTCGAGCGGGCGGCCTCGGCCCACAGGTCGAGCCAGACCAGCCACTGCCGGCGCTGTTGTGCGGTGTGCGGGGTCTGCAGCTCGATGAGCTGGCGCAGTTCGTCGGCCGCGTCGCGGGCCTCGGCGGTGCGGGCCGCGCGGCGGGCGATGTCCTCGTCCATGCACCAGCGCACGGCCGCTTCGAGCAGTTCGGCACGGCCGGGGAAGTGGTAGTGGATCGCCGCGGTGCTCGTCGAGCAGGCGTCGGCGATGTCCGAGACGCGGACGGCGTGGAAGCCGTGCTCGGCGATGAGCCGCACCGTCTCGCGGACGATCTGGAGAGCGCGTCCGCCCTCCGGCGTCCCCGACGTACGGGCTACGGCGGGACGTCCTGCTGCGGTTCGGGCGGCCGCGGTTCGGGCGGCGGCGCGGGCCGCGGAGTGTGCGCTCCCGCCGGGCGCGGGCCCGGGAACGTGCGGGGCCGCTCCGGAGCCCAGCAGCCAGGCGGCGTCCACGCCGCCGGTGTCGGCGATGCGGGCGAGTTCGGCGACGGTGAAGCGGCGGGTGCCGCCGAGCGAACGCGAGAGTTTCGAGGGGTCCATGACGATCCGGCGGGCGAACTCCCGCTGGCTGCATCCGGCTTCGGCGATCACCCGCCGAACGCGGGCCGCCACGTCACCCGCCGAGTCGGCGACGCGGTCGTCCGTCTCCTGGTCCATGGGGAAGCACCGTACGGGTGCGTTGAGAAAAGCGCAACATCGGATGTGGAATATCGTTCCCCAACTGCGGAGTCGGGTGATGAGAGTGCTGACTTGCTCATCAGTCAGTGCGGATCGGCACACTGCCCGCCTGACACCGCATCACTTCGGGCACGGATCGGTGTACAACCCCGGTAGGGGTTCGCCTGTCTCCTCTGGTGGATCAGCGGTGAGTGCTGATCCGGTCGGACCGGCCACTGACCAAGGCCGGGGTCCGGCCGCCGACCGAGCACGAAAACGACATGACTGGGGGAACAGTGATGCGTTCGAAGAGTGCCGCCCTGGCCGCAGCCGTTGCGGCCATCGCCGGGACGGGTCTGATCGCGACGGCGGGCACCGCCTCCGCGGCCACCTCGTCCGCCACCTCGTCCACCGCCTCGACCGCGGCCGCCGAAGCGGCGCCCAAGGCGGCGTACAACGGGGCCTGCGGCGCCGGCTACAGCGTGGTGAACTCGGCGGGGATCGCCGACGAGGGGACCGTCTTCCTGACGTACAACGCCACGACCGGCAAGAACTGCGTCGTCACCGTCCGCAACGAGACGGGTGACCCTCTCCGTATGGCCGCCTCCGTGCGGGCACTCGATGAGGAGGGCACACCCGCCGAGGTCGACGAGGGCGAGTTCACCTCGTACGCGGGACCGGTGTACGTGAAGGGCAAGGGCCTGTGCATCGAGTGGAGCGGCGTGATCGGGGAGGAGGAGTACTTCAACAGCGGTTCGAACTGCGGCTTCCGCAAGTAGCAGTGCGGCGCCGCGCGAGTGCCGGGCGTCCGCACCGCGTTCGCACGCATCCCGCGTGCCCACGTTTGGACGTCCCGTGCGGCAGCGGCCCGTGAAGCTCGCCGGGGGCGGCTGACCAGGGGGAACGGACAGCCGCCCCCGGCGTGCTCAGCGTCGGGGCCGACCCGCCCTACCGCAGCTTCCAGCTGTTCAGGGCGGTGTCGAAGACCAGCCCGTCGAAGAGCCTTTCGCGCGCCTCGAAGTAGATCGTGTATTCCATGCCGTCGGAGGCGACGTACCCCTGGTCGATCGCACGGACCCTCTCACCCGCGTCGTTGGTCCACGTGAACTCCCAGCGGGCCCCGGGGCGGCCCTGGAAGGTGTTCTCCTCCAGGCGGATCCGCTCGTAGCTGGGGTCCTTGCTCAGCTGCTGCTCCGTCGCCTGGAAGGTGCTGAAGGAGGAGTTCCCGGAGTTGCGGACGGCGCTGAGGCGCAGCACCTCCTGCCCCGTCGGAGGTACGTAGTCGACGTGGGTGTCGCCGAGCGGCCTGCGCTGCCAGCCTTCCATCACACCGAGGCTGAAGCCCAAGTCGTCGGTCACACGGCGGAATCCGGACGGAAGCCCGTCCGAGGGCGGCTTCGATGTGGGCGCGGGCTTCGGGGGCTTGCTGGGGGACGGCTTCGCCTCGGACGGCGAGGGGCTCGTCTGCGTCTTCTTGGACGGCGTGGAGGAGGGGGACGGCGACTTGGCCGAGGGCTCGGGCCTCTGCGATATCGCCGCGTCGGGAAGTTCGTCCTTCGATATCCGCTCCCCGGACGCGTGGTCGTTCCCGTCGCCGCCGAAGAGGAAGCCCGTGGAGGCGCCGGCGCCCAGGAGCATGATCGCGGCTCCCATGGCGATCCACATCCACACCCGTGTGGGGAAGTTCAGCCAGAGGGCGGGTACCGCGTCCGTCTCCGAGAGACGTCGTACACCACTGCCGCAGCCCGTACAGGAATCGGACATCGCGGGTGATCTGGTGCCACAGTGCGGGCATGTGGTCGGCATGCGCGGACTCCTGCAGTGTTATGGGGTTTTCCACACTCCGCTTCCGGTGGTGGGCCCACAGACACTACTGCTCAAAGGGCTGCCGAGGCTCCTCGGAGGGCGTGACTTAGCGGCTCATGACAAATTGCCGTGCGTGACTCTCCGCGTATACCGATTAATTCGTGACGAACCCTCACCGCGGGGCGGCGCGGCCCGTGCCGTCCGTACGCGCACGTGCTCCGGGAACCGCAGGGGAGCCCGCTGCCGCGGAATGCCGCCGCAACGCACGAGCGGGCGACTGGCAGGAGCGGTCAATGGCAGGAGCCCCCGCCGGGTGTCCCGGCGGGGGCTCCTTGGGTGGTGCAACTCAGGTCACTGAGGCGTGACGTTCTCCGCCTGCGGGCCCTTCGGGCCCTGGGTCACGTCGAAGCTCACGAGCTGGTTCTCCTCCAGGGAGCGGAAGCCAGTCGCGTTGATCGCGGAGTAGTGGACGAAGACATCGGGACCGCCGCCGTCCTGGGCGATGAAGCCAAAGCCCTTTTCAGCGTTGAACCACTTGACGGTACCGGTAGCCATAAGCCCTCCTTGGGCCTATAAGGGTCGCCCTGCTCCCAGAACCCCGCTAAGAAGTCTCTGAAACGACGAGAGCCCGCGGTCACATGCTCCGCAGGCTCTGTACTGCAAGGGAAACCAAACTGCAACTTGCGGCGAGCCTAGCACGGTGCCCGCGTGACGGGGAAGGACAGTCGATCTCGGTCGTGCGCTGCCTTGATCTTCCGCGGGTCACCGACGGCCCGGGCGGCGGCGGGTCCGGGGGACACGCGGCGTACGCTCCGAGGTGTGACTGAGTTTGCGAGGCTTCCGAGATCCCGCCCCCGCGTCGGGCACATCCAGTTCCTCAACTGCCTGCCGCTCTACTGGGGTCTTGTCCACACCGGCTCCCTGCTCGATCTGGAGCTCACGCGGGACACCCCGGAAAAGCTGAGCGACCAGCTGGTGAACGGAGATCTCGATATCGGTCCCGTCACCCTGGTGGAATTCCTCCGGAATGCCGACGAACTCGTCGCGCTGCCGGATATCGCGGTCGGCTGCGACGGGCCTGTGATGTCGTGCGAGATCGTCTCGCGCCTGCCCCTGGACCGGCTCGACGGCGCCAGGGTCGCCCTGGGCTCCACCTCGCGCACGTCCGTGCGGCTCGCGCGGCTGCTGCTCTCCGAGCGCTTCGGCGTCACTCCCGAGTACTTCACGTGCGAGCCCGACCTCGAGCGGATGATGGGCGAGGCCGACGCCGCCGTGGTCATCGGCGACGCGGGCCTGCGGGCCTATCTCCGCGATCTTCCGGACCCCGGCCTCGAGGTCCACGACCTCGGCCTGCTGTGGAAGGAGTGGACCGGACTGCCCTTCGTCATGGCGGTCTGGGCGGCCCGGCGCGACTATCTGGAGCGCTGCCCCGGGACCGTACGGGACGTGCACCGTGCCTTCCTCGCCTCGCGCGACCTGGCGCTGGACGAGGTCGCCAAGGTCGCCGAGCACGCGGCGCGCTGGGAGGTCTTCGAACCGCCGGTGCTGGAGCGGTACTTCACGACGCTCGACTTCCGTCTCGGTACGCAGCAGCTCCGGGGGGTCGCGGAGTTCGTACGCCGCACCGCCGGTACGGGCGACTACCCCGCGGACGTACGGGTCGAGCTGCTGAACGGAACCGGCTGAACGGGACCGGCTGAACGGGACCGGACGACCCTGCCGTCCGGCGCCGGCCGGCTGACTCGCACCCCACCACCCGGCAGGCGCAACGCCTAAGCTGGTCACGGCAGTCCACAGGTGGGGGGACACGGGGATGCAGCCGCTCGAACCCGACGATCCGCGCACGATCGGGCCCTACCGGCTTCTGCGCCGCCTCGGCGTCGGAGGCATGGGCCGTGTCTATCTCGCCCGCTCGGCGAGCGGCCGTACGGTCGCGGTCAAGGTCGTCCACCCGCACTTCTCCTTCGACGAGCAGTTCCGCGAGCGCTTCCGCCGCGAGGTGGCGGCCGCCAGGCGTGTGGGTACCGTGCCCCTGCCGCACGGGAACGGCGCCGGCTGGACCGCGCCCGTGCTGGACGCCGACCCCGACGCCCGTACGCCCTGGGTGGCCACCGGCTATGTCGCGGGCCCCTCCCTGCAGCAGGCCGTCACCGAGCACGGCCCGCTCCCGGCGGCCTCGGTACGGGTGCTCGGGGCCGGGCTGGCAAGGGCCCTGGGCCATGTGCACGGGCTCGGACTGGTGCACCGGGACGTCAAGCCGTCCAACGTGATGCTCACGCCGGACGGTCCCCGGCTGATCGACTTCGGGATCGCACGGGCCACCGACGGCACCGCCTCCCTCACCTCCACCGGTGTCTCGATCGGCTCACCGGGCTACATGTCGCCGGAGCAGGTGCTGGGGAAGGGCGTGGGCCTCCCCTCGGACGTCTTCTCGCTCGGCGCTGTCCTGGCGTACGCGGCGAGGGGCGAGGCGCCCTTCCCCGGGGACAGTTCCGCGGCGCTGCTCTACAAGGTCGTGCACGAGGAGCCGGAACTGGACGGGCTCGACGAGGGGTTGCGCGACGTGGTCGCCGCCTGCATGGCCAAGGACGCCGGTGAGCGCCCAGTGCCCGCACAGCTCGTGGAGCGCCTGGGGGAGGCGGTCACCGAGGGCTGGCTGCCGGGCCCCATCGTGGAGCAGGTCAGCCGGCGGGCCGTCGAACTGCTCGACCTGGAACCCGGGGAGAGCGGCAGCGGGCCCGACGGGCCGGTGTCCGGGCCGGTGCCGTTCACGACGCCGTCCTACGGGCCGCGGGGGGCCGGGGAGCCGCTCGGGGAGTTCGGGCCGCCGGACCCGTCGTACGCGGGCGGGGACGGGGACGAGGGCGGGGACCGTGCCGCAGGACCGGGCGGGGACGGCCCGGGCCCGGGGGCCGGTGCCGGGAGCGGGGAGAGCGCCGGGAACGACGGGAGCGGGGCGAACTCCGGGAACGCGAACGCTGCGGTGAGCGCCCCCCGAACCGGAAACACCGGCGGCACCGGAGACCCCCGCGGAGGCCGCCCCGGCCTCGCCCTCACCGCCCGCGCGGAGCGCGGCAAGCGGCAGGTCAGCTGCACCCTCGTCCTGACCGCCGCCTGCGTCGTCGCGATCGCCCTGCTCGGTTCGTACTTATTCCTCCCCGGCTCCCCGGGTGGCGGTGCGGGCAACGACACCGCGCGTCCCGGTGCGACCCCCAGCGCCGAGCCCTCGCCCTCCGGCGAAGAGACGGGCGGCAGTCCCGGCGGAGAGCCCACCGGGGAGGGCAGCGGGACTCCCGGCACCCCTGCGGGCGGCGATGTGCCCAGCGCCTTCCTCGGCACCTGGAAGGGGGAACTGACCCTGAGGAGCGGCACTCCCGCCGGCACGATGCGCATCACCTTCGAGCAGGGCGAGACCGGGGAGAACGTCGGCCACGGCGGGTCCAGGCTGTCCGGCGTCTCCTGCGAGGGCGACTACACCCTCGACTCCGCCGCCCCGCGGACGCTGAAGCTGACCTCCGTCGCACCCGAGGGCCTGCCCGTCTGCGCCGACGGCGAGCGTGTGGAGCTGACACTCCGCGAGGACGGCACGCTCTCCTACTCCTCCAGCGGCGGCGGCTCGGACGGGAGCAAGGGCACGCTCCGGAAGGCGGACTGAAGCGCTGGCGTACGCTGGCCGGGTCAGGGAACACTTCAGCAGCCACCTTCGGAGGGACGCCCCGGTGCCCGAGACCGCCGACCGTCAGTCCGTACTCGACCGTGCCGCCGCGGGCGCCCGAATCACTCCCGAGGAAGCGCTCGACCTCTACCGTTCGGCGCCTCTCCACGCGCTGGGCGCGGCGGCCGACGCCGCGCGCCGCAAGCGGTACGAGGGTACGGAGCACATCGCGACGTACATCATCGAGCGGAACATCAACTACACCAACTCGTGCGTGACGGCCTGCAAGTTCTGCGCCTTCTACGCCTCGCCGAAGAGCGAGGACGTATGGACGCGGGACCTGGACGACATCCTGCGGCGCTGCGCCGAGACGGTGGAACTGGGCGGCACCCAGATCATGTTCCAGGGCGGCCACCACCCGGACTACGGCGTGGAGTACTACGAGGAGCACTTCGCGGCGATCAAGGCGCGGTTCCCGCAGCTCGTCATCCACTCCCTCGGCGCGTCCGAGGTCGAGCACATGGCGCGGATCTCGGGAGTGGGCCCCGAGGAGGCGATCCGCCGCATCCACGCCGCCGGTCTGGACTCCTTCGCCGGCGCGGGCGCCGAACTGCTCCCCGCGCGTGCGCGCAAGGCCATCGCCCCGCTCAAGGAGTCCGGCGAGCGCTGGCTGGAGATCATGGAGACGGCGCACGGCCTCGGCGTCGAGTCCACCTCCACGATGCTGATGGGCACCGGTGAGACCAACGCCGAGCGCATCGAGCACCTGCGGATGATCCGGGACGTGCAGGACCGCACGGGAGGCTTCCGCGCCTTCATCCCGTACACCTACCAGCCCGAGAACAACCATCTGAAGGGCCAGACGCAGGCGACCCTCTTCGAGTACCTGCGCCTCATCGCCGTCGCCCGCCTCTTCCTCGACAACGTCGCGCACATCCAGGGCTCCTGGCTCACCACGGGCAAGGAGGTCGGGCAGCTCTCGCTGCACTACGGCGCGGACGACCTCGGCTCGGTGATGCTGGAGGAGAACGTGGTCTCCTCGGCCGGTGCCAAGCACCGCTCCGACCGGCTGGAGCTGATCGACCTCATCCGGGCGGCGGACCGTGTGCCGGCCCAGCGCAGCACGACGTACGAGCACCTGGTGGTGCACGACGACCCGGCGGAGGACCCCTCCGACGACCGCGTCGTCTCGCACTTCTCCTCTACGGCGATCGACGGCGGCAGCGCCCACCCGGAACTGAACCTGATCGACGCGAAGTAGGACGGCGCCGGTGCACCGCGGGGGCGCCCCGGCGCGCCCCCGCGCGCGGCCCGCGCGGACGAGGCGACACAATGGCCGGGTGACCCGCGCATCTCTCGACAAGAAGCCGCACGAAGTAGCCGCGATGTTCGACGACGTCGCCGCGCGCTACGACCTCACCAACGATGTGCTCTCGCTCGGCCAGACACGGCTGTGGCGGCGGGCCGTGGCCCGTGCCGTGGACGTCCGCCCGGGCGAGCGCGTGCTCGACCTCGCGGCCGGTACGGGTACCTCGTCGCTGCCGTTCGTGGAGGACGGCGCGTACGCGGTGCCCTGCGACTTCAGCCTCGGCATGCTCGCGGAGGGCAAGCAGCGGCATCCGTGGCTGCCCTTCACCGCGGGCGACGCGCTGCGGCTGCCCTTCCGCGACGGTGTGTTCGACGCCGTGACGATCTCCTTCGGGCTGCGCAACGTCGAGGACACCGACGCGGCGCTGCGGGAGCTGCACCGGGTGACCGCCCCGGGCGGCCGTGTCGTGATCTGCGAGTTCAGCCATCCCACGTGGGCGCCGTTCCGCACCGTCTACACCGAGTACCTGATGCGGGCGCTGCCGCCGGTCGCCAGGGCCGTCTCCTCCAGCCCCGACGCCTACGTCTACCTCGCCGAGTCCATCCGCGAATGGCCGGACCAGCCGGAGCTGGCACGGCACCTGCAGCGGGCGGGCTGGGCGAAGGTGGCCTGGCGGAACCTGTCGGGCGGCGTGGTGGCGCTGCACCGCGGCGTACGTCCGTAGCCGCCCGACGGGGAGCCAGGGGCGTGCCCGGAGACCCCGGACGGCCCTTCTAGACTGCAACTGCCCAGTGCCTAGCCTTTGCGGGAGTCCTTGTGACCGAGACCGTCACCTCCGAGCGGACCGCCGATGTGATCGTTGTCGGTGCCGGCCCCGCAGGGGCCACCACCGCCTACCACCTCGCCCGCAGCGGCCTCGACGTGCTGCTGCTGGAGAAGACCGCCTTCCCCCGGGAGAAGGTGTGCGGCGACGGCCTCACGCCGCGCGCCACCAAGCAGCTCGTCGCGATGGGCATCGACGTCTCCGAGGAGGCGGGCTGGCTGCGGAACAAGGGCCTGCGCATCATCGGCGGCGGCCAGCGCCTTCAGCTCGACTGGCCGGAGCTGGCGAGCTACCCGGACTACGGACTCGTGCGCAAGCGCGACGACTTCGACGAGCAGCTCGCCCGCCAGGCGGAGAAGGCCGGCGCGCGGATGTACGAGCGCTGCAACGTGGGTGAGCCCGTCCTGGACCGTGCGGGCCGCATCACCGGCGTGCACGCGAAGCTCGGCGAGGAGAAGACACCCGTCACCTTCCACGCGCCGGTCGTGGTCGCCGCGGACGGCAACTCCACGCGGCTGTCCCTGAAGATGGGCCTGCACAGGCGCGAGGACCGTCCGATGGGCGTGGCGGTGCGCACGTACTTCACCTCGCCCCGCCACGACGACGACTACCTGGAGTCCTGGCTGGAGCTGTGGGACCGCCGCGGCCCGCAGGACCGGCTGCTGCCGGGCTACGGCTGGGTCTTCGGCATGGGCGACGGCACCAGCAACATCGGCCTGGGAGTCCTCAACACCTCGGACGACTTCAAGGAACTGGACTGGCGCGAGATCCTCAAGGCGTGGACGGCGTCCATGCCCGAGGAGTGGGGCTACACCCCGGAGAACATGACCGGGCCCATCCGCGGCGCCGCCCTCCCCATGGCCTTCAACCGGCAGCCGCACTACACGCGCGGGCTGATGCTCGTCGGCGACGCGGGCGGTCTGGTGAACCCGTTCAACGGCGAAGGCATCGCCTACGCCATGGAGTCGGGTGTCATCGCCGCCGAGACCATCGTGCAGGCGCACGCGCGCGCCACCCCCGCGCAGCGTGAACTCGCCCTGCGCCGCTACCCGAAGGTCCTCAAGGAGACCTACGGCGGCTACTACACGCTGGGCAGGGCCTTCGTGAAGCTCATCGGCAACCCCAAGGTGATGAAGGTGGCCACCGAGCGCGGACTGTCCCACCCGCTGCTGATGCGCTTCGCGTTGAAGATGCTGGCCAACCTCACCGACCCTTCGGGCGGCGACGCGATGGACCGCGTCATCAACGGGCTGAGCAAGGTCGCCCCGAGGGCGTGACGGCGCGGACGTGACGGCGCGGGCCTGACGGGCGAGCCGGCCCGGCTCGCGCGGCGCCGGCCCGGGCGACGCGCAGGGCGGGAGCGGGAGGAGGGCCACGGCGTCCTCTCCGGCTCCCGCGGCCCGTACGGGAGACGCACCGCGGGCACCGGCCCCGCACAGCGGCACACGCGCACAGAGCACACACGCGGCGCCCACACGGCACACACGGCCCACACGGCACACACGGCACACACGGCACACAGGACGAGGGCCCCACCCGCTTCTTGCGGGTGGGGCCCTCGTCCTGTGTCGAGCGGGGCGGGTACGGGCCTGTGCTCACGCCCGTCGGCTCACAGCAGGCGAACCGCGCCCGTCGGCGGGTCGTAGTCCAGGGGACGCTCGACGACGCCGGTGGAGGAGTTCTGTGCCCCGATGAACTTGCCGCCTCCGACGTAGACGCCCACGTGGTAAGCGCTGCCGGCGCCGCCCCAGTAGAGGAGGTCGCCTTCCTGCAGGGAGTCGAGGGAGACCGATGTGCCGGCGGTGGACTGCGGACCGGAGGTACGCGGGAGATCCACGCCGAGCCGCTTGAAGGCCGCCTGGGTCAGGCCCGAACAGTCGTACGCGGAGGGGCCGCTGGCGCCCAGGACGTAGGACTTGCCCACCTGCGCCTTGAGGAAGCTGACGAGGCCGGCGACGTTGCCGCTGCCGGCTGAGGGGAGAGCGGTGCGCTCGGTGGAGCGGGAGGCGCGCGTCTCGGCCGCCTTCTCGCGTGCGGCCTCGGCCTTGCGTTCGGCGGCTGCCGCCGCCTGCTTCCGGGCGTCCTCGGCCTCCTCCTGCGCGACGGTGGTGGCCTTGGCCTCGGCCTGGCTCACCTCGTACTTCAGGGCGGCGGTCTTGAGGGAGTCGGCCGCCTGGGCGGAGGAGCCCGCGACGGAGTGGCTGACGGTGGAGACCGCAGCCGTCTGGTCGACCGCCTCGGCGGCCGCCTCCGACTTGTCGTCCCCCTTCTCCGCCGAAGAGGCCGGGGAGATGGCCGTGGTGAGGGCGATCGTGCCCATGACGCCGCCCGTTACCCCCGCACGCAGCGCCTTGTTGACGTTGCTGCTGCGGGGTTTGCGGTGTCTGGGGATGTGAGCGTTCCGGGACATGAGGCATGGATAGCAGCCGCACGATGATCCGTTCAAAGATTGTTCGATGTGCCACAGCGGGCGCCGGAGCGGCCGGTTGAGCCCCCGTCGATCTTCGAAGGTCTCGCTCAGGTCACGGACGCTGTCCAAGTACGCGCCTGTGACCACGCAGTTGTCCGTAATACCACCATTGCTCAATGCGCATATCACGTCACATGAGCAACACACAAACTTGGCAGGGGCTGCCAGGGTGATGCGTGGCGCAGGTCACACTTCGGCTGCCAACTCTGTTCATGAATGGGCCGTTTGAAGTCCCGTCATCCCATTTGCGCATCTGTGAGGGACGGCTGTGCGAACCGTGAATGAAGCAGTGAAGGTGGGGAGGAGCGTGCCGAGATTCGCGAACAGGACGAGCGGTGACATCGCCGGCCGGGCCGTTCCCGGGCCGTTGCCGGGACTCGCGGGGAAAGGGTTTCCGGGCTGTTCGGCGGGGTCTCGTTCGTGCTGCGCGCGGGTCTCGGTCGGATATCGGCCGAGGTCCCGGGCGGTGAATTTGCCGGTGCACTCTCCGGCTCGCGGAGACCGTCCCCGGTGAGCCGAACGGCCACTTCCGAAGGGGTGCGGAACTGCGCCGCACAACTTCGCAATTGAAGATCAGCAGCCGCCTGACATGTCATTTCGATAGCGGGTGGTGGAGATCACAAACGCTTGGGGGGACCCCGTG
Source organism: Streptomyces sp. TAA204 (assembly GCF_000424965.1). NCBI lineage: Bacteria > Bacillati > Actinomycetota > Actinomycetes > Kitasatosporales > Streptomycetaceae > Streptomyces > Streptomyces sp. TAA204. The sequence goes on along the minus strand of NZ_AUKW01000021.1, from coordinate 34,881 downwards.
TCGCAGCTCACAGGGCCCGGGCATAGGATGCCTCCCGCAAGGGCTTGTGAACTGCCTCACATAGAAGTGATCTTCATGAAGGTGGAGCATACGCCCGGCGGACAGCCGGCAGTCAGCGTCGACAGTCCCCCTGGGCCCACAGGTCCGGGAGGTCCCCAGGGTCGACTGGAAGGAGCGGGGAGCGGTGAACGCCTACACGCCAATCCTTGTACTGGGAGTCATCGCGGCGGGATTCGCGATCTTCTCGGTGGTCATGGCATCGATCATCGGCCCCAAGCGGTACAACCGGGCCAAGCTGGAGGCGTACGAGTGCGGCATCGAGCCCACTCCGCAGGCGTCCGGCGGCGGGCGCTTCCCGGTCAAGTACTACCTGACCGCGATGCTCTTCATCGTCTTCGACATCGAAATCGTCTTTCTCTACCCGTGGGCGGTCCACTTCGACTCACTCGGGATGTTCGGACTCGCCCAAATGCTGGTCTTCGTCGCCCTCATCGGGGTCGCGTACGCCTACGACTGGCGGCGCGGCGGCCTGGAATGGGATTAGGGGCAGGTACTCAATGGGAATCGAAGAGAAGCTGCCGAGCGGCTTCCTGCTGACCACCGTCGAGCAGGCCGCAGGGTGGGTGCGCAAGTCGTCCATGTTCCCGGCGACCTTCGGACTCGCCTGCTGCGCCATCGAGATGATGACGACCGGAGCGGGCCGCTACGACCTCGCCCGCTTCGGCATGGAGGTCTTCCGGGGCTCACCCCGCCAGGCCGACCTGATGATCGTGGCGGGGCGGGTCAGCCAGAAGATGGCTCCGGTGCTGCGGCAGGTCTACGACCAGATGCCCAACCCCAAGTGGGTCATCTCCATGGGCGTGTGCGCCTCCTCCGGCGGGATGTTCAACAACTACGCGATCGTGCAGGGCGTCGACCACATCGTCCCGGTCGACATCTACCTGCCCGGCTGCCCGCCGCGCCCCGAGATGCTCCTCGACGCCATCCTCAAGCTGCACCAGCACGTGCAGGGCGAGAAGCTCGGCGTCAACCGTGAACAGGCCGCCCGCGAGGCCGAGGAAGCGGCGCGCCAGGCGCTCCCGACGATCGAGATGAAGGGGCTGCTGCGATGAGTGAGGAGAACGCGAACGGCCCCGTGCCCGCGCCCCGTCAGGACGCCGGCGAGATCATCGGCGTACGGCGCGGCATGTTCGGCGCCGACAAGGGCGGTGACACCTCGGGTTACGGCGGCCTGCTGCGGACGGTCCGGCTGCCCGGCGCGAGCCGGCGCCCGTACGGTTCGTGGTTCGACGAGGTCGCCGACGAACTCGAGGGCGCCCTCGAGGAGCAGGGGCTGGTCCCGGAAGAGGCCATCGAGAAGGCCGTCGTCGACCGCGGCGAGCTGACCTTCCACATCGCCCGTGAGCACCTGCTCCAGGTGGCGCGGACCCTGCGCGACGACCCCGCGCTGCGCTTCGAGGTGTGCACCGGTGTCAGCGGCGTCCACTTCCCCGGCGACAAGGGCCGCGAGCTGCACGCCGTCTACCACCTGCGCTCCATCACCCACACCAGGGTGATCCGGCTGGAGGTCAGCGCCCCGGACAGCGACCCGCACGTCCCCTCGGTCGTCGAGGTCTACCCGACCAACGACTGGCACGAGCGCGAGACGTACGACTTCTTCGGGCTGATCTTCGACGGGCACCCCGCGCTCACGCGGATCATGATGCCCGACGACTGGCAGGGCTTCCCCCAGCGCAAGGACTACCCCCTCGGCGGCATCCCCGTCGAGTACAAGGGCGCCCAGATTCCGGCTCCCGATCAGCGGAGGTCGTACAGCTGATGAGCACATCCACCACCCATGCGACCGCGGGCATCCGCGAGACCACCGAGGGCACCGTCTACGACGTCACCGGCGGCGACTGGGACGAGGTCGCCGCGGCGGCGGCCAGGAGCGACGACGAGCGCATCATCGTCAACATGGGCCCCCAGCACCCGTCCACGCACGGAGTGCTCCGGCTCATCCTGGAGATCGACGGTGAGACGGTCACCGAGGCCCGCTGCGGCATCGGCTACCTCCACACCGGTATCGAGAAGAACCTCGAGTACCGGACGTGGACGCAGGGCACGACGTTCGTGACGCGCATGGACTACCTCACGCCGTTCTACAACGAGACGGCGTACTGCATGGCGGTCGAGAAGCTGCTCGGCATCGAGGACGACGTCCCGGACCGGGCCAACGTCATCCGCGTGCTGCTGATGGAGCTGAACCGGCTCTCCTCGCACCTGGTCGCCATCGCCACCGGCGGCATGGAGCTGGGCGCCACCACCGTGATGATCTTCGGGTTCCGCGACCGTGAACACGTCCTGGACCTGTACGAGTTGATCACCGGTCTGCGGATGAACCACGCCTACATCCGCCCCGGCGGCCTGTCCCAGGACCTCCCGCCCGGCACGGTCGACGCGCTGCGCGAGTTCCTGAAGAAGATGAAGAAGAACCTGCCGGAGTACGACGCGCTGTGCACCGGCAACCCCGTCTTCAAGGCGCGGCTGAAGGACGTCGGCTACCTCGACCTGGAGGGCTGCATGGCCCTCGGCGCGACGGGCCCCATCCTGCGCTCCGCCGGCCTGCCGCACGACCTGCGCAAGTCCGACCCGTACTGCGGCTACGAGACCTACGACTTCGAGGTCCCCACCGTCGACACCTGCGACTCCTACGGGCGCTTCCTGCTCCGGCTGGAGGAGATGCGCCAGTCGCTGCGCATCGTCGAGCAGTGCATCGACCGTCTGGAGCCGGGCCCCGTCATGGTCGGCGACAAGAAGATCGCCTGGCCGGCGCAGCTCGCGCTCGGACCGGACGGGCTCGGCAACTCGCTGGACCACATCAGGAACATCATGGGCACCTCCATGGAAGCCCTCATCCACCACTTCAAGCTGGTCACCGAGGGCTTCCGCGTCCCGCCCGGCCAGACGTACGCGGCGGTGGAGTCCCCGAAGGGTGAACTCGGCGTGCACGCCGTGAGTGACGGCGGCACCCGCCCGTACCGCGTGCACTTCCGCGACCCCTCCTTCACCAACCTCGAAGCCATGGCGGCGATGTGCGAAGGCGGCCAGGTCGCCGACGTGATCGTCGCCGTCGCGTCCATCGACCCCGTGATGGGAGGCGTCGACCGATGACCACCGCGCCCGACAAGGGGAGCGCCCCCGAAGCGCCGATGCTGGGCATCCCGTCGATGCCTGCGCCGGACTACCCCTCCGACGTCCGTGAACGGCTGGAGCGGGACGCCCGCGAGATCATCGCGCGCTACCCCGACAGCCGCTCCGCGCTGCTGCCCCTGCTGCACCTCGTGCAGTCGGAGGAGGGGCACGTCACCCGCACCGGACAGCGCTTCTGCGCCGAGATGCTGGAGCTGACCACGGCCGAGGTGAACGCCGTGGCGACGTTCTACTCCATGTACCGGCGCAAGCCCTCCGGCGACTACCAGGTCGGCGTGTGCACCAACACGCTCTGCGCCGTGATGGGCGGCGACGCCATCTTCGACGACCTCAAGCAGCACCTGGGCGTCGGCAACAGCGAGACCACCGAGGACGGCAAGGTCACGCTGGAGCACATCGAGTGCAACGCGGCCTGCGACTACGCGCCGGTGGTGATGGTCAACTGGGAGTTCTTCGACAACCAGACACCCGAATCCGCCCGGCAGCTCGTCGACGACCTGCGCTCCGGACGCGAGGTCGCCCCGACGCGCGGCGCGCCGCTGTGCACGTTCAAGGAGACCGCGCGCATCCTCGCCGGCTTCCCGGACGAGCGTCCCGGTGCGGTCGAGGCCACCGGCGGCGGCGGTGACCCGTCGCTCGCCGGACTCCGTCTGGCCCGGGGTGAGGCACCCCCCGAGCGGCTGGCTCACCCGCGCGGACCCGCCGGTCCCGCCGAGCAGCCCATGCCGCTCCCGGGTGAGGAAGCCCCGCAGAGCCACCCCAGTTCGCACGACATGCCCCAGTCGACGGCTGCGTCCGACCCGGCCAACCCGTCCGGCCGCCCGTCGAACCCGGGGCCGGGGGAGGAGAGCGAGTAATGGCGACGGAAACACCGGAGGAGCTGCTCACACCGGTCCTCTCCGCGTTCTGGGACGAGCCCGAGGCATGGACCCTGGAGACCTACCGCAGGCGGCACGACGGATACGAGGGGCTGGCCAAGGCCCTGGCCATGCCGCCGGACGACGTCATCGCGTACGTGAAGGACGCCGGCCTGCGCGGCCGTGGCGGCGCGGGCTTCCCCACCGGCATGAAGTGGCAGTTCATCCCGCAGGGCGACGACAAGCCGCACTACCTCGTCGTCAACGCCGACGAGTCGGAGCCGGGCACCTGCAAGGACATCCCGCTGCTCTTCGCCAACCCGCACTCCCTGATCGAGGGCATGGTGATCGCCTGCCACGCGATCCGCTCGTCGCACGCCTTCATCTATCTGCGCGGCGAGGTCGTGCCCGTCCTGCGGCGGCTGCACCTCGCCGTACGCGAGGCGTACGAGGCGGGCTACCTGGGCCCGGACGCGCTGGGCGAGGGCAAGCCCCTGGACGTGACCGTGCACGCGGGCGCGGGCGCCTACATCTGCGGTGAGGAGACGGCGCTGCTGGACTCCCTGGAGGGCCGGCGGGGACAGCCGCGGCTGCGGCCGCCGTTCCCGGCCGTCGCGGGTCTGTACGCCTGCCCCACGGTGGTGAACAACGTCGAGTCCATCGCCTCGGTTCCCGCCCTGATGAACAGGGGCAAGGAGTGGTTCCGTTCGATGGGCAGCGAGAAGTCCCCGGGCTTCACGCTGTACTCGCTCAGCGGCCATGTCGCCGGCCCCGGCCAGTACGAGGCCCCGCTGGGCGTCACGCTGCGCCAGCTGCTGGAGATGAGCGGCGGCATGCGGCCCGGCCACCGGCTGAAGTTCTGGACGCCGGGCGGCTCCTCGACGCCGCTGCTCACCGACGAACACCTCGACGTGCCGCTGGACTACGAGGGCGTCGGCGCCGCCGGCTCCATGCTGGGGACCAAGGCGCTGCAGTGCTTCGACGAGACGACCTGCGTCGTGCGGGCCGTGACCCGCTGGACCGAGTTCTACGCCCACGAGTCCTGCGGCAAGTGCACGCCCTGCCGTGAAGGCACGTACTGGCTGGTGCAGTTGCTGCGCGACTTCGAGGCCGGAAAGGCCACGAAGGCGGACATCGACAAGATCGACGACATCGCCGACAACATCAACGGCAAGTCGTTCTGCGCCCTCGGCGACGGCGCCGCGTCCCCGATCTTCTCCTCGCTGCAGTACTTCCGCGAGGAGTACGAGCAGCATGTCGAGCTGGGCGGCTGCCCGTTCGACCCCGCGAAGTCGACCATCTGGGCCGACCACCAGACGACAGCTCACCCGGAGGTGAACGCGTGACAGTCACCACAGACGCAAAGACCTCTTCGGGGGGCGAGGGCGGCCGGCCGCCTCAGAAGCCGGAGGACATGGTCTCCCTCACCATCGACGGCGCCGAGATCTCCGTCCCCAAGGGGACGCTGGTCATCCGTGCCGCCGAGCAGCTGGGCATCGAGATCCCCCGCTTCTGCGACCACCCGCTCCTCGACCCGGTCGGCGCGTGCCGCCAGTGCATCGTCGAGGTCGAGGGCCAGCGCAAGCCGATGGCGTCCTGCACCATCACCTGCACGGACGGCATGGTGGTCAAGACGCAGCTGTCCTCCCCGGTCGCGGAGAAGGCACAGCGCGGTGTGATGGAGCTGCTGCTCATCAACCACCCGCTGGACTGCCCGGTCTGCGACAAGGGCGGCGAGTGCCCGCTGCAGAACCAGGCGATGTCGGCCGGCTCGGCCGACTCCCGCTTCGAGGGCGCCAAGCGCACGTTCGCCAAGCCGGTTCCCATCTCCACGCAGGTGCTGCTGGACCGCGAGCGCTGCGTGCTGTGCGCGCGCTGCACCCGCTTCTCCAACCAGATCGCGGGCGACCCGATGATCGAGCTGCTGGAGCGCGGCGCTCTGCAGCAGGTCGGCACCGGCGAGGACGAGCCCTTCCAGTCCTACTTCTCCGGCAACACCATCCAGATCTGCCCCGTGGGGGCGCTCACCTCGGCGGCGTACCGCTTCCGTTCGCGCCCCTTCGACCTGGTCTCCTCGCCGTCCGTGTGCGAGCACTGTGCGGGCGGCTGCGCGACCCGTACGGACCACCGGCGCGGCAAGGTCATGCGCCGGCTGGCCGCCGACGACCCCGAGGTCAACGAGGAGTGGCTCTGCGACAAGGGACGCTTCGGCTTCCGCTACGCGCAGCGTCCCGACCGCCTCACCACGCCCCAGGTGCGCGGTGAGGACGGCGAGCTGGCGCCCGCGAGCTGGCCGGAGGCGCTGGAGGCGGCGGCCCGCGGGCTGTCCGCCGCGCGCGGCCGTGCCGGTGTGCTGACCGGCGGACGGGTGACCGTGGAGGACGCCTACGCCTACGCGAAGTTCGCGCGGGTCGCCCTCGGCAGCAACGACATCGACTTCCGGGCGCGCGTGCACTCCGCCGAGGAGGAGGCCTTCCTGGGGGCCCACGTCGCGGGCCGCGGAGTCGACCTCCAGCAGGGCGGCGTCACCAACAGGGCGCTCGAGGAGGCTCCGTCCGTCCTGCTCGTCGGGCTGGAGGCCGAGGAAGAGGCCCCGGGCGTCTTCCTGCGGCTGCGCAAGGCCATGCGTACGCGCGGTCAGCGCACCTTCTCCCTCGCCACGCACACCACCCGCGGCCTGCACAAGGCCGGGGGCACGCTGCTGCCCGCCGCGCCCGGCACGGAGATCGAGTGGCTGGACGCCCTCGCCGGCCGGGTCGGACTCGACGCCGCCGGTGAGTCCGCGGCCGACGCGCTGCGCGCCGAGGGATCGGTGATCGTGGTCGGTGAGCGGCTGGCCTCCGTGCCCGGAGCGCTGACCGCCGCCGTGCGCACGAGCGCGGCGACCGGCGCCCGCCTGGTGTGGATTCCCCGCCGGGCGGGGGAGCGCGGTGCCATCGAGGCGGGCGCGCTGCCGACGCTGCTGCCGGGCGCCCGTCCCGCGTCCGACCCCCGTGCCCGCAACGAGGTCGCACGGGCCTGGGGACTGGCCGCGCTGCCCACCGCAGAGGGCCGCGACACCGCCGGGATCATCGGCGCCGCCGCGAAGGGCGAGCTCCAGGCGCTCGTCGTCGGCGGAGTCGAACTCGCCGACCTGCCGGACCCGGCGCTCGCGGCGCGGGCGATGGACGAGGTCGGCTTCCTCGTCAGCCTCGAACTGCGCCCGAGCGAGGTGACCGAGCGGGCGGACGTGGTCCTTCCGGTCTCCGCGGTCGTGGAGAAGGCAGGCACGTTCCTCAACTGGGAAGGCCGCGTACGCCCGTTCGAGGCGTCGCTCAAGGCCGACCAGATGACCCGCCGCCACGTACAGCCGGACGCGCGGGTGCTGCACATGCTCGCGGACGCCCTCGACGAGCACCTGGGCCTGCCGGACGTACGCACCATCCGCTCCGAGATCGACAGGCTCGGCCAGTGGGAGGCGGGCGAGGCCGCCCCGTCCTTCACGGCGGAGGCCCGCGACGGCTCCGCGCCCAGGCCGCAGGCCGGCAAGGGCGAAGCGGTGCTCGCCGGGCACCGTCTGCTCCTGGACCAGGGCCGCCTGCAGGACGGCGACGAGGCGCTGGCCGGAACCCGGCATCCGGCAGTCGTCCGCCTGTCGCGCGCGACGGCCGCCGAGGCGGGCGTCGCGGACGGTGACGTGGTCGCCGTCTCCGGGCCGCTCGGGAGCCTGCAACTCCCGCTGCAGATCACGCAGATGCCCGACCGCGTGGTGTGGGTTCCCCTCAACTCCGCCGGCCGCGGCGTGCAGACCGACACGGGCGCGCTCCCCGGCGAGGTCGTGCGGGTCGCGGGCGTGGCCGCGCAGGGGGCGGACGCATGAGCACGTACAACTCACCGCCGCGCGGCCGTGGTGCCCTGACGGGCACGACGGCCCGCACGCGGGCGTCGGTGGCGGGCGCCGGGCGTCCCGTCGCGCCGTCGCGTCGTACACGAGGAGGTGGGCGCGTGAGTGCGCTCGGTCACGTTCAGCAGGCCCGCACCGGGGAGGTGACCCGGTGAACGGCGTCACCCAACTCGCGGAGGAGGACCTCTCCTTCTTCGGCCAGGACCCGTTCTGGCTGATCGCGCTCAAGGCCGTCTTCTGCTTCGCCTTCCTGATGGTGACCGTGCTGATCTCCATCGTCATGGAGCGCAAGGTCGTGGCCTGGATGCAGCTTCGCGTCGGCCCCAACCGGCACGGACCGTGGGGCATGCTCCAGTCGCTCGCCGACGGCATCAAGCTGATGCTCAAGGAAGACGTCGTCGTCAAGGGCGCCGACAAGGTCGTGTACCTGCTCGCGCCGGTGCTGGCGGCCATCCCCGCGTTCCTGGCGATCGCGGTCATCCCGTTCGGTCCGCCGGGCAACGAGGTCTCCATCTTCGGCACCCGCACCGCGATGCAGCTCACCGATCTTCCGGTGGCGGCGTTGTTCATCCTCGCCACCGCCTCCATCGGCGCCTACGGCGTGGTGCTCGCGGGCTGGTCGTCCAACTCGACCTATCCGCTGCTCGGCGCCGTACGCGCCACGGCGCAGGTCATCAGCTACGAGATCGCGATGGGCCTCAGCTTCGCCGCGGTCTTCCTCTACTCCGGCTCCATGTCGACCTCGGCGATCGTCGACGCCCAGCAGGACACCTGGTTCGCGGCACTGCTCCCGGTCTCGTTCCTGATCTACATGATCTCGATGGTGGGCGAGGCGCACCGCGCGCCCTTCGACATGCCGGAGTCCGAGGGCGATCTGGTCGCCGGCTACCAGACCGAGTACAGCTCGATCAAGTTCGCGCTGTTCATGATGGCCGAGTACGTCCACATCGTCACCCTCTCCGCTCTCGCCGCCACCCTCTTCCTGGGCGGCTGGCGGGCCCCGGCGCCGATCTCGACGTACTGGGAGGGCGCCAACCACGGCTGGTGGCCGATGCTGTGGTTCTTCCTCAAGGTCGTCGCCCTGATCTTCTTCTTCGTGTGGATCCGCGGCACGCTCCCGCGTGTGCGCTACGACCAGTTCATGAAGCTGGGCTGGAAGGTCCTCATCCCCGTCTCGCTGGTCTGGCTGATGCTGGTCGCCACCGTGCGGGCGATGCGCAACGAGGGCTACGACTTCGCTGGAATCGTCTACTGGATCGCAGGGGCCGCTCTCGTGGTCCTGCTGATCTCCTTCGTCGTCGACTTCTTCCGGGGCCGCCAGGAGGAGGCGGAGGAAGAGGCCGCCAGGCAGAAGGCGGCCTCCGAGGTCTTCGATCCGATGGCGGGCAGCTATCCCGTACCGCCGCTGCCGGGCCAGACGCTGCCGCCGGTGCCGCGCCGCCCCTCGCGCCAGGACCGCGCCCTCGTGGGGGCCGGCGGCGGGAGCGCGGAGGAGAGCACCCCGGCGCCCGCGGACGCGGACGGGAACACAGACGGAAAGGAGACCGACGGTGCCTGAGAATCCCGTGGCCGGCTTCGGCGTGACCTTCAAGGACATGTTCAAGAAGCGGCTGACCGAGCAGTACCCGGAGTACAAGAAGCCGACGGCACCGCGTTTCCACGGCCGCCACCAGCTCAACCGGCACCCCGACGGGCTGGAGAAGTGCGTCGGCTGCGAGCTGTGCGCGTGGGCCTGCCCCGCGGACGCCATCTACGTCGAGGGCGCGGACAACACCGACGAGGAACGCTACTCGCCGGGCGAGCGCTACGGCCGCGTCTACCAGATCAACTATCTGCGCTGCATCCTGTGCGGCCTGTGCGTCGAGGCGTGCCCGACCCGCGCCCTGACGATGACGAACGAGTACGAACTCGCCGACTCCTCCCGCGAGTCGCTCATCTACACCAAGGAGGAGCTGCTCGCGGGCCTCGAAGAGGGCATGGTCGACTCCCCGCACGCCATCTTCCCCGGCATGACGGAGAAGGACTACTACCGCGGCCTGGTCACCGAGGCCGCGCCCGGCACCGAGATCCAGACCTCCACCGACACCGGCGACCCGCAGGAGTCCGCGGGGACGTTCGGGGCGGCCGAGCCGGCAGCGCAGCCGGTGGTGACCGACGCCCCCGCCTCCCACGCCGACGGTGTGGACCCCTCCGCGCAGGACGCCGCCGAGGAGGACACCGGCGCGCAGGGCACCGAGGTACGGGCAGAGGGCAACCGGTCCGGCAACGACTCGAAGGAGGGACGGTGAGCATGTCCTCGTCCTCCGTGGGTGCCCTCACCCTCGCCGCCACCTCCACCTCGACGGGTGAGGCGGTCAGCTTCTGGGTGCTGGGCACCATCGCCGTCGTGGGCGCGCTGGGGACCGTACTGCTGCGCCGCGCGGTGCACTCGGCGCTGTGCCTGGCGGCCACCATGGTGATCCTGGCGGGCTTCTACCTCGCCAACGGGGCGTACTTCCTGGGCGTCGTGCAGGTCGTCGTCTACACCGGCGCCGTGATGATGCTCTTCCTCTTCGTGCTGATGCTCGTGGGCGTCAGCACGGCCGACTCGCTCAAGGAGACGCTGAAGGGCCAGCGCTGGCTCGCGGTGGCATGCGGCCTCGGGCTGGGCGTCCTGCTCGTCTCGGGCATCGGCCAGGCCTCCGTCGCATCCTTCAACGGGCTCGCCGCCGCCAACTCCGGCGGAAACGTCCCCGCGCTGGCCTCGGAGCTGTTCACCAAGTACGTCGTGGCCTTCGAGGTGGTGGGCGCGCTGCTCACCGTCGCGGCCGTCGGCGCGACGCTGCTGACGCACCGCGAGCGCATCGAGAAGACCAAGACGCAGCGCGAGCAGGCCGAGGAGCGGGTCAAGGCGGGCAAGCAGCTTCCGCCGATGCCCGCACCGGGTGTGTACGCGCGGCACAACGCCGTCGACCGCCCCGGGCTGCTCCCCGACGGCACCCCCTCCGACTTGACCGTCAGCGCGACACTGCGCGGCCGTGGGCAGGTCCGCGAGGTGGGCCCGGAGGCGCTGCACCGTGTCGCCGCTCTTGAGCAGCGCACCGCCGACAGCCACGGACAGACGGAAGCGGGCCGGATGTACGGCGAGCCGCACGAGCCCGACCCGGACCCCGACCTGGACGCGGCCCGGGAGCGGGACGCCGACGCCCGCAAGGCCGCGGAGGAGCGGGAAGCGCGGGAGTCACGGGAAGAGGAGGGCGCCAAGTGAGCCCCGTCAACTACGTCTATCTGGCCGCGGTGCTCTTCACCATCGGCGCCGCCGGAGTGCTGATCAGGCGGAACGCCATCGTGGTGTTCATGTGCATCGAGCTGATGCTGAACGCGGCCAACCTGACGCTGGTCGCCTTCTCCCGCATCCACGGGAACCTCGACGGCCAGATCATGGCGTTCTTCGTCATGGTCGTCGCCGCCGCGGAGGTCGTGGTGGGTCTGGCGATCATCGTGATGCTGTACCGCTCCCGGCACTCGGCCTCGGTCGACGACGCCAGCCTGATGAAGCTGTAAGGGGTACGAACCAGTGGAGTCATTGATCGGACTGCTCGTCGCCTTCCCGCTGCTGGGCGCGGCGGTGCTGCTGTGCGGCGGCAAGCGTGTGGAGCGGACGGGGCACTGGCTGGGCGTGGCGCTCGCCGGGGCCTCGTTCGTCGTGGGCGCGGTCCTCTTCTTCGGGATGCTCGGCGAGCCCGCCGACGAACGCGCCATGCACCAGCACCTGTTCAGCTGGGTGCCGGTGGAGAACTTCCAGGCGGACGTCGCCTTCCAGCTCGACCAGCTCTCGATGACGTTCGTGCTGCTGATCACCGGTGTGGGCTCGCTGATCCACATCTACTCGGTCGGCTACATGGAGCACGACGAGCGCCGCCGCCGCTTCTTCGGCTATCTCAACCTCTTCCTCGCGGCGATGCTGCTGCTCGTCCTCGCCGACAACTACCTCCTGCTGTACGTCGGCTGGGAGGGCGTCGGCCTCGCCTCGTACCTGCTCATCGGGTTCTGGCAGCACAAGCCGAGTGCGGCGGTGGCGGCGAAGAAGGCGTTCCTGGTCAACCGTGTCGGTGACGCGGGCCTGGCCATCGCCATCTTCCTGATGTTCACCACCTTCGGCAGCTTCGCCTTCGCGCCCGTGCTGAGCAACGCCACGGAGGCGTCCGAGGGCAAGCTGACGGCCGTCGGGCTGATGCTGCTGCTGGCCGCGTGCGGCAAGTCCGCACAGGTGCCGCTCCAGTCCTGGCTGGGTGACGCGATGGAGGGCCCGACCCCGGTCTCCGCCCTCATCCACGCCGCGACGATGGTCACCGCGGGCGTGTACCTGATCACCCGCTCCGGTGCGATCTTCAACGCGGCGCCGGACGCACAGACCGTGGTCGTCGTCGTCGGCGCGGTCACGCTCCTCTACGGTGCGATCGTCGGTTGCGCGAAGGACGACATCAAGAAGGCCCTGGCCGGCTCGACGATGTCGCAGATCGGCTACATGGTCCTCGCGGCGGGACTCGGCCCCATCGGCTACGCGTTCGCCATCATGCACCTGGTCACGCACGGCTTCTTCAAGGCCGGCCTCTTCCTCGGCGCGGGCAGCGTGATGCACGGGATGAACGACGAGGTCGACATGCGCGGCTACGGAGGACTGCGCAAGTACATGCCGGTCACCTTCGTGACGTTCGGACTCGGCTATCTCGCCATCATCGGCTTCCCCGGCCTGTCCGGCTTCTTCTCCAAGGACCAGATCATCGAGGCCGCCTTCGCCAAGGGCGGGGCGCAGGGCTGGATCCTGGGCGCCGTCACGCTGCTGGGCGCCGCGATCACCGCGTACTACATGACGCGCGTGATGCTGATGACCTTCTTCGGCGAGGAGCGCTGGCGCGGCAAGCAGAACGAGCCGCACCCCCACGAGTCGCCGAGGTCGATGACGGTCCCGATGATCGTGCTGGCCTTCGGGTCGGTCTTCGCCGGCGGACTCTTCAAGGCGGGCGACTCGTTCGTCCACTGGCTGGAGCCCGTAACCCAGTTCGAGCACGGCCACTCGCCGCTCTCGGCGGCCACGGTCACGGGCGCGACGGTGGTGACCATGCTGATCGGTGTCGGAGCGGCCTGGCTCCAGTACGGGCGCAGGCCCGTACCGGCGGTGGCGCCGCGCGGCAGCCTGCTGACGCGTGCGGCACGGCGCGACCTCCTCCAGGACGACATCAACCATGCCGTCCTGGTCAAGCCCGGCGAGTACCTCACCCGCGGGCTGGTCTACGTCGACAACAAGGTGGTCGACGGTGCCGTCAACGGCACCGCCGCCGCGTTCGGCGGCCTGTCAGGCCGTACGCGGCGGATCCAGAACGGTTTCGTCCGCTCGTACGCGGTCTCGATGTTCGGCGGCACAGCGGTCCTGGTCGCCGCGACCCTGCTGATGAGGGCGGTCTGAGTCATGTCTGTAGCAAACGCGGGATTTCCCCTGCTGACGGTCACGGCCGCCCTGCCCGCGGTCGGCGCCATCGCCACCGCGGCCGTGCCCGCCGCGAAGAAGAGCGCGGCCAAGTGGCTCGCGCTGCTGGTCTCGACGGGCACGCTGGCGCTCGCCGTGGCGGTGCTGGTGCGTTTCGACCCGGGCGGCGACCGTTACCAGCTCACCGAATCGCACTCCTGGATCGCCGATTTCGGGGTGCGCTACGAACTGGGCGTGGACGGCATCGGTGCCGTACTGATCGCGCTCACGGCGCTGCTGATCCCCTTCATCATCGGCGCGGCCTGGCACGACGCCGACGAGCGGGAGCCCGGCCGCGCAAACAGCCGCTGGCGGCCCACCCAGGGCTTCTTCGCGCTGATGCTCGCCGTCGAGGCCATGGTGATCATGTCCTTCGCGGCGACCGACGTCTTCCTCTTCTACATCCTCTTCGAAGCCATGCTCATCCCGATGTACTTCCTCATCGGCGGCTTCGGGGACCGTGCACACGCGGCGGGCGAGGAGGAGGCCGCCAAGCAGCGTTCGTACGCGGCGGTGAAGTTCCTGCTCTACAACCTCGCCGGCGGTCTGATCATGCTGGCCGCCGTCGTGGGCCTCTTCGTCGTCACCTCGGACCAGCTGGGCGAGGGCACCTTCTCGCTCCAGCAGATCACCGAGGCCCGCGCGGAGGGCGCGTTCCAGATCGACACCGGCATCGAGCGGTGGCTCTTCCTCGGCTTCTTCTTCGCGTTCGCCGTGAAGGCGCCGCTGTGGCCGCTGCACACCTGGCTGCCCAACGCCATGGGGGAGTCGACCGCTCCGGTGGCCGTGCTGATCACCGCCGTCGTCGACAAGGTCGGCACGTTCGCCATGCTCCGCTTCTGCCTCGGCCTCTTCCCGGAGGCGAGTGCGTGGGCGACTCCGGTCGTGGTCGTACTGGCGCTGGTGAGCATCCTCTACGGTGCTCTGCTCGCCGTCGGACAGCGCGACATGAAGCGGCTGATCGCATACGCGTCGATCTCCCACTTCGGCTTCATCGTCCTGGGCATCTTCGCGATGACCAGCCAGGGGCAGAGCGGCGCGACGCTCTACATGGTCTTCCACGGCGTCTCCACGGCGGCGCTGATGCTGGTCGCGGGCTTCCTCATCAGCCGCCGCGGCTCGCGTCTGATCGCGGACTACGGCGGGGTGCAGAAGGTCGCCCCCGTGCTCGCCGGCACCTTCCTCGTCGGCGGCCTCGCGACGCTGTCGCTGCCGGGACTCGCGCCGTTCATCAGTGAGTTCCTGGTGCTGGTGGGCACGTTCAGCCGGTACCCGGTCGCGGGCATCGTGGCGACCACGGGCATCGTCCTCGCCGCCCTGTACGTCCTGCTGATGTACCAGCGGACGATGACCGGGCCGGTGGAGAAGCCGGAGGTGCGGGCAATGCCCGACCTGCGGCCGCGTGAACTGGCCGTGGTGGCGCCCCTGATCGCCCTGCTGATCTTCTTCGGGGTCTTCCCGAAGTCGCTCACCGACATCGTGAATCCCGCCGTCGAGCACACGATGTCGGACGTGCAGAAGAAGGACCCCAAGCCAGAGCATCCAGTCGCCGACCAGGGCTGGTTCGACTACAAGCCGGTGGACGGCCACGCCGGAGGTGACCACAAGTGAGTGCGGTGGCAACGGCAGGGGCTGTCCCCAGCCTGTGGACACTCGGGGCGGAGGAACTCCAGGCTCCGAGCATCGAGTACGGGCAGCTCTCCCCGACACTGATCGTGCTGGGGGCGGCCGTCGTCGGCATCCTCCTTGAGGCGTTCCTCCCCCGGAAGCTGCGCTACGGCGCGCAGCTGGTGCTCACGGCCCTCGGTCTGACCGCCGCGTTCGCCGCGGTGCTCGGCCTGGCCTTCTCCGGGCACGGTACGAGCAAGGCGGCCGTCGCGGGCATGGGAGCGATCGCCGTCGACGGTCCGACGCTCTTCCTGCAGGGCACCATCCTGCTGGTCGGGCTCGTCTCACTGTTCGTCTTCGCCGAGCGGCGGCTGGAACCCCGCGCGCACAAGGCGGCGGTGACCCACGTCGACTCCTTCGCGGCCCAGCCCGCGTCCGTACCCGGCGGTGAGGGCGAACGGGAAGCCACCAAGGCGGGCTGGACGACGACCGAGGTCTACCCGCTGCTGCTCTTCGCGGTCGGCGGCATGCTCATCTTCCCCGCCGCCAACGACCTGCTGACGCTCTTCATCGCGCTGGAGGTCTTCTCCCTCCCGCTGTACCTGCTGTGCGCGCTGGCACGCCGGCGCAGGCTCCTCTCGCAGGAGTCGGCGGTCAAGTACTTCCTGCTCGGCGCCTTCTCCTCCGCGTTCCTGCTCTTCGGCGCGGCACTGCTGTACGGCTACGCGGGCACCTTCAGCTACTCCGGTCTCGCCCGCGTCATCGGCAACGCCGACCAGCAGACGAACGCGGTGCTCGCCGAGACCACCAGCACCGACGCCCTCCTGCTCATCGGCGGGGCCATGGTCATCATGGGCCTGCTGTTCAAGGTCGGCGCCGTGCCGTTCCACATGTGGACCCCGGACGTCTACCAGGGCGCGCCCACCCCGGTCACCGGCTTCATGGCCGCGGCGACGAAGGTCGCCGCGTTCGGCGCCCTGCTTCGCCTGCTGTACGTGGTCCTGCCCGGCCTGCGCTGGGACTGGCGTCCGGTCATGTGGGGCGTCGCCATCCTCACCATGCTCGCGGGCGCGGTCGTGGCCCTCACGCAGACCGACATCAAGCGGCTGCTGGCCTACTCCTCCATCGCCCACGCGGGCTTCCTGCTGGCGGGCGTCATCGCCACCTCGCCGGACGGCATCTCCTCGGTGCTCTTCTACCTGGCCGCCTACTCCTTCGTCACGATGGGCGCCTTCGCGGTGGTCACGCTGGTGCGGGACGCGGGAGGTGAGGCGACGCACCTGTCCAAGTGGGCGGGCCTGGGGCGCCGTTCACCACTGCTGGCCGGTGCCTTCGCCATCTTCCTGCTGGCGTTCGCGGGCATCCCGATGACGTCCGGGTTCTCCGGCAAGTTCGCCGTCTTCAAGGCGGCCGCGGAGGGCGGCGCGGGTGCGCTGGTGGTCGTGGGTGTGATCGCCTCGGCCATCGCGGCGTTCTTCTACATCCGCGTCATCGTGCTGATGTTCTTCAGTGAGCCCAAGGCGGACGGACCCACGGTCGCCGTGCCCAGCGCGTGGACGACCTCGGCCATCGGCATCGGTGTACTGGTCACGCTCGTACTGGGCGTCGCACCGCAGTACTTCCTGGACCTGGCGAGCCAGGCGGGCGTCTTCGTCCGCTGACCCGCCCCGTCCCGCACGACCGGTCGACCGCTGCCCGGCACCCGTTGGAGGGTGCCGGGCAGCGGCGTGTCCGGGTTGCTCGGGGGCGCACGCGCGGTGGTGGGCGCCCAGAGGTGCGGGAGGTTCCGGTGGGCGGCGTACACGCTGGGTGACCGTCACTAGGCTCAGCTGTGACGGTTCGGACACGCACCGTCGTGCACGTGGCATCGCCAGCGGAGGTGGGGCAGTGGGGGAGCGGGACAAGTCCTCGGCGACCATGCGGATGTTCGGGAGCCAGTTGCGGCTGTGGCGCAAACGGGCGCGCTACAGCCGGGAGCAGTTCGCGCACGAGGCGGGGTACGCGGCGGAGACGGTCTCGTCGGTGGAGCAGGGCCGGCGCCCGCCGCCGCCTCAACTGGTCGACTCGGCGGAGTCGTTGTTCGAGGCGGGCGGCCTGCTGCGAGACGCGGCGAGCAGGATCGTGCGGGGCAGGTACCCGGACTGGTTCGAGGAGTACGCCCGGTACGAGGCGGAGGCTGCCTCGCTCGGCATCTACGCCACGCATGTGATTCCCGGACTCTTCCAGACGGAGACGTACGCGCGGGCGGTCTTCGCCAACGGACGTCCCCCTCTCGGGGATTCGGAGATCGATACCGGCGTGATGGCCCGCCTGGAGAGGCAGAGCCTGCTGGACCGGACACCGTCGCCGCTGGTCAGCGCGATTGTCGAGGAAGTCGTTCTCCATCGGTGCGTCGGAGGCCGCGAAGTGATGCGAGGACAGATCGAACGGCTGCTGGAACTGGCCGAACTTCGCCATCTCGACCTTCAAGTGATGCCGACAGACCGCGCCAACCACGCAGGGCTGGGCGGCCCGATGACCGTGGTCGAAACGCGAGAGCGAGATCGGATGGCCTACTTCGACGGGCCGAAGGGAGGTGTGCTGCTCTCGGACGTCAAGGACACTGGTGACCTGAACATGCGCTATGCGACGCTGCGTTCGCAGGCTCTTACCCCCGAGGACTCAGTGAGCCTGCTGACCCGGAGGTTGGGAGAGCTATGAGCGCTGCTGATGTAACGACCGGTTCTGAAGGACCGGAATGGTTCAAGTCCAGTTACAGCGGGCCCGACGGTGGGGAGTGCGTCGAGGTCGCCGCGCGTGTCGGCTCCGTGCGCGTACGGGACTCCAAGGACGTGACCCGGCCAGCGCTCGACGTTGCTCCCGGGGCGTGGTCGGTCTTCGTGGGGCGCCTCAACGGCGGCCCCGTCGCGTAACCGGGTCCAGGGCACCCACCGACTGCCCGGCACCCCGTGAAGGGGTGCCGGGCAGCGGCACGTCAGATGGTCAGAGCCGGACGGAAACGTTGCCGATGGTGGCCAGCATGGTCAACTCGCCGCCGATGGCGTCGAGATAGGCAGCCAGGGTCGCGGTGTCCAGACCTGCCTGACCGCGCTCGATCTGACTCACACGCCCCTGGGCCACGCCCATGGCATCGGCGACCTCGGTCTGAGAGAACCCCTGTGCCTTGCGGAGTGAGCTCAGTTCTTGGCCTCTCTCGGCGTCGCGCATCTGGCGTTTGATCTCATCGATCCGCTCCCGCTCCGCGGGGCCGAGGTCCGCGGTGAGGTCGGACAGGGTTCCGAGTTCGTCAGCGTGCCACATGATGCGTGCCCTCCCTTTCCAGAGGCTCCAGGCAGGCATACACCTTGCGTCAGTCGCGCCGACGGCCCTGAGACGCCACGCGGCAATGACGCGCGCCATCTGAAGTTTTGCGCCTCCACCACCTGTTGATACTGAAGCGAGTTCATGACCGGACCGCCGAGATCGGCCGACCTGCTAGTTTGACGTGAACCTGCAATCGGGCGGGGCACCGGAGACGAGGGAGTACACGTGCGCACGTCAGCGCGGAGGACGGGGGCGGTGGCCGTGTTCGCGGCTGCCGCGCTGCTGGTGAGCGGCTGCGGCAGCAGCGAGGAGCCGGGCGGCAAGGACGACAAGGGCGGCGGCAAGCCGGACGCCTCGGAGCCGGCCGACAAGCCGGCCACTCCCGAGGAGGACGAGCCCGCGGACGGCGGAGGGTCCGGGTCCGGGTCCGGCGAGGACTCCGAGGCGCCGTCCGACGGCAAGCCCGCCTCCCTGGAGGGCATCTGGAAGGCGAAGGGCAAGCAGTTCGTGCTGACCATCGCCGGGAACGCCGTGACCGTGCTGCGCGAGGAGAGCAACAACTGCACGGGCCGCGTCATGGACTCCGGCGGCAAGACGCTGGTGCTCAAGTGCCCCGGAGGCACCGGCGAGGACCGCACCAACGGCAAGGTCGGCGAGCTCAAGGCCAAGTCGATGAAGGTGAGTTGGAACGGCGGCGCCACGGACGTCTATGCCAAGGTCGCGGATTCCCCCGTGAAGCTTCCCGAGGACCCGGAGAAGCTCGTCCCGAAGGGCTGACCCCGCGAGGGAGCGGTCCCCGGGGCGCCCGAGCCGCCGCCCCGTGGGACCGTCCCGGCCGAGGACGCCGGCCAGCTCCGGTGTCAGCGCCGGTGCGCGCGCCGCGACAGCGGGTCGTCGACCGCCTCGACCAGCCAGTCCAGTTCGGCCTGGTCACCGAGGACGGGGTTGGTCAGCACGCCCACTCCGTCGATCGTGATCTCCACGGTGTCGCCGCCCCGCAGCGTGAAGTCCATCTCGGGGACGATGCCGGTACCCGTGCACAGCACGGCGCCGTCCGGGAACGGCTGGGCGTGCCAGAGGTGTTCGGCCAGGCCTTGCGGGGGCCTGTGGAACGCGGCCGTCGAGGTCTCGCCCTCGAAGGCGACGGCGCCGTCCCGGTGCACGACGAGGCTGATGCCCAGGGCGCCGGGATCGGCGACCTCCCAGGCGGGCACGATGCCCGGGGAGACGGCGGCGCTTCCGCCGTAGACCTTGGCCTGCGGGAGGTAGAGGGGGTTCTCGCCCTCGATGGTGCGGGAGCTGACGTCGTCGGCGACGACGTAACCCACGGTCTCCCCGCTCCTGTTGAGCACGAGCCCCAACTCGGGCTCGGGCACGTTCAGTTCGGAGTCGTCCCGGACGGCGATCGGTTCGCCGTCGGTGACCACCCGCCAGGGCAGGGCCTTGAAGAAGAGTTCGGGGCGCTCGGCGTCGTAGATGCGCTCGTAGACGGACTGCTCGGTGCTCTCCGCGACCCGCGCCTCCCGCGAGCGCTCGTAGGTGACTCCGGCCGCCCACAGCTCCATCAGGCCGTCCATCGGCGGGAGCAGCAGCACGTCCTTCTCGGCGTGGACGTGGGGTCCCTCCCCGGTCCGTGCGACCAGGGAGCGCAGCTCCTCGGAGCCGAGCCGCAGCAGGTCCGCGACGCGGGGAGCGCCGTCGAAGGCGCGGACCTCTCCGCTGCCGTCGGCGACCCCGGTACGGACGGTGCCGTCGCCGTCTGCGAAGCGCACGATGCGCGTCATCGCTACTCCTCTCTCTTCCTCTTCGCCGGGACGCCGGGACTTCGGGGACACCGGGGGACCGGGGCGAGTCAGACATCTGACCACTGGAACGTAACTTTCACGCTCACCACCGGGCAAGAGTCCGTGGCCTCCGTCTTCGCCTCGCCTTTCACCTCACCGTTCACTCACCGATGGTCGATGACCGGGTCCGGTGCCGGTCTGGCGATCGGTCGAGACATCTGACACCTTGAGCCGGGTACGCCCGTGGCTCCGCCGTCGCAGCCCTCTCGCACACGCAGCAGTCCTCTCGTACGTACAGGAGTGAGTGCCGATGACCGCCCGCATCGTCGACGTCGAGACGATCGACGTCCGCTTCCCGACCTCGCGCGCCCTCGACGGTTCCGACGCCATGAACGAGGCGCCCGACTACTCCGCCGCGTACGTCGTGCTGCACGTCGGCGGAGGCGGCAGCTCCGCGCCCGTCAGCGAGGGCCACGGCTTCACGTTCACCATCGGCCGCGGCAACGACCTGGCCACGCGGGCGGCACAGGCGATCGGCGAACGTGCGGTCGGCCTCGCCGTGGACGAGATCACCGCAGACCTGGGCGGCTTCTCCCGTCACCTCCTGGGTGACAGCCAGCTCCGCTGGCTCGGCCCGGACAAGGGCGCGATCCACCTGGGCGCAGCGGCCGTGATCAACGCAGGCTGGGACCTGGCGGCGAAGAGCGCGGGCAAGCCCGTGTGGAAGCTGCTCTGCGACTTCACCCCGCGCCAGATCGTCGACCTCGTCGACTGGCGCTACCTCAAGGACGCGCTCACCCCCGAAGCCGCCCTGGAGATGCTGGAGTCGCGGGTGCCGGGCCGCGCCGGACGCGAGGCGTACGTACGCGAGCACGGCTACCCCGCCTACACCACCAGTGCGGGGTGGCTCGGCTACGACGACGAGAAGCTGGCGCGGCTGTGCCGGGAGGCCGTCGAGCAGGGCTGGGACTCGGTCAAGCTGAAGGTGGGCGCGGACCTCGCCGACGACGTGCGCCGCTGCCGCATCGCACGCGAGATCATCGGCCCCTCCCGCCGGCTGATGATCGACGCCAACCAGACCCTCGGCGTCGCCGAGGCGGTCGAGTGGGCCGAGGCGCTGAGGGAGTTCGGTATCTGGTGGTTCGAGGAGCCCACCAGCCCGGACGACGTGCTCGGTCACGCGGCCATCGCACGCGGCATCGCCCCCACCCACGTCGCCACGGGTGAGCACGCGCACAACGCGGTGATGTTCAAGCAGTTCCTCCAGGCGGAGGCGATCGGCATCTGCCAGATCGACGCCTGCCGGCTGGGCGGCGTCAACGAGGCGGTCGCGGCGCTGCTGCTGGCCGCGGCGCACGGCGTGCCGGTGTGTCCGCACGCGGGCGGTGTCGGCCTGTGCGAGCTGGTGCAGCACCTGTCGGTCTTCGACTACGTGGCGGTCAGCGGGTCGATGGAGGACCGCGTCATCGAGTACGTCGACCATCTGCACGAGCACTTCCACGACCCGGTCCGCGTACGCGGCTCGCGCTATCTCGTGCCCGAGGCCCCCGGGTACAGCTCGCGGATACGGCGCGAGACGCTGGACGCACACCGCTACCCGGACGGTCCGGTGTGGAACGGCTCCGCACAGGAGGCCCGGTGAGCGGCGTCGCCCCCCGCTCCTCCGGCTCCGGTGGCGACGGCCCGGAGGGCGCCGGGCCCGGGGGCGAGCGCCCCGGTGGGGTCGGCAGCGTCGTCGACGTGGCCATCGGCCGGCTCAAGAAGCGCATCGAGACGGGTGAGTTCGCCCCCGGGCAGCGGCTGCCGTCGGAGGCGGTGCTCGCCCGTGAGCTGGAGCTGTCCCGCCCGTCGCTGCGCGAGGCCGTACGGGCGCTGGCGATGGCCGGCGTCCTGGACGTACGGCGCGGGGACGGCACCTTCGTCACCGATCTGCGGCCCGAACGGCTGCTGAGCGCGATCGGCAGCTTCCTCGACCTCGCACAGGACACCGGTCTGGACGAGATGCTGGAGTGCCGCAAGGTGCTGGAGCCCGGTGCGACGGCGCTCGCCGCGACCCGTATCGACGACGCCGCCCTCGACGGGCTGCTGGAGCGCATCGAACGGATGCGCACCCTGCAGGAGCCCGGCGAACTGGTCCGCGAGGACCTGGCGTTCCACGCCGTCATCGTCTCCTCGACGGGCAACCGGACGCTGGAGTCGCTGGTCTCGTCGGTGAGCGCGCGTACGGCCAGGGCACGCGTCTGGCGTGCCCTGGTCAAGTCGGACGTGCTGGCCTGGACGCACCAGCAGCACATGGACATCTACAGCGCGCTGCGTGACCGCGACAGCCTCGGCGCCTTCGCCGCGGCGAGCCGTCACGTCAGCGATGTGGAGCGGTGGGTGCGGGAGCGGCTGGACGCGGTACGCGAGGGTTCCGGCGGCTGACTACCGTCCCTGTCTCCCCCCGTCCCCGTGCCCCGCCTCCCCCAGCCCTTCCGCGCCCCGCCCCTCCGCGGCCCGCGGTCAGCGAGCCGGCCGGACGCGCCCGCTCACCTCGCCCATTCCGATGCGGCTGCCGCCCGGGCCCGGGGCCCACGCCGAGAGCGTCACCTCGTCCCCGTCCTCCAGGAAGGACCGGCTGCCGTCCGGCAGTTCGAGCGGCTCCCTGCCGCCCCAGGTCAGCTCCAGCAGGCATCCGCGCTGGGAGGGTTCCGGTCCGCTGACCGTGCCGGAGGCGTAGAGGTCGCCGGTGCGCAGCGAGGCGCCGTTGACCGTCATGTGGGCGAGCTGCTGGGCGGCCGTCCAGTACATCGCGGAGAAGGGCGGCTCGGCGACCGTGTGGCCGTTGACCGTCACGGTGATGCGCAGGTCGATGCCCCCGGGCTCGGGCTCGGCCGAGTCGTCCAGGTAGCCGAGCACCGGTACGTCGCGTACGGGCGGTGCCGTACGGGCGGCGTCCAGGGCGTCGAGCGGGGTGATCCACGCGGAGACGGACGTGGCGAAGGACTTGCCGAGGAAGGGGCCGAGCGGCACGTACTCCCACGCCTGGATGTCGCGCGAGGACCAGTCGTTGAGCAGCGTCACGCCGAAGACGTGGTCGCGGAAGGCGGAGAGGGGCACCGTGTCGCCGGGTGCCGAGGGGGTGCCCACAACGAACCCGACCTCGGCCTCGATGTCCAGCCGCCGCGACGGACCGAAGAGCGGTGTCTCCTCGTGCGGCGGCTTGCGCTGCCCCTTGGGGCGTACGACCGGGGTGCCGGAGACGACGACGGTCCCGGCGCGGCCGTGGTAGCCGATGGGCAGGTGCTTCCAGTTGGGGGTCAGCGCGGCGCCGTCCGGGCGGAAGATGCGGCCGACGTTGGTGGCGTGGTGCTCGCTGGCGTAGAAGTCGACGTAGTCGGCGACCTCGAACGGCAGGCGCATGACCACCTCCCCCAGCGGCAGCAGGAAGGACTCGGTGACGCTCCGGTGCTCCGGCAGGGTCAGCCAGTCACGCAGCTGGGCGCGTACGGCCTGCCAGGTGGGGCGGCCCGCGGCCATCAGCGGGTTGAGCAGCGGCTGTTGGAGCAGCGGGGCGTGGGGTGAGCCGAACGCTTCCGCGGCGGCGCCGGCGTCCAGTGCGAAGTCGCCGTGGCGGACCACGACGCGGGGCCGGTCCGGCTCGGCGGCGGTGGTGCAGACGCCGTACGGGAGGTTGTCCGGGCCGAAGGGGTCGCCCTCGGGCAGGTCGAGCGGGTTGACGTCGGTCACAGGTGCCTCGCCTTCGAGATCGTCGCCGGTCACGGGCGAGCTCAGGGTACGGGCAGTGCGCCCGCCCGGTCCTCGCCGCCCTGTGCGACCCGTGCCGCCGGGGTGTGCGGCATGGCTCTCAGCAGGGGTGGTACGCCGTATGCGGCATCGACGGGCGCCGACGGTGATCGCCGGGGGACCGGATACGCTGCCGGGTGATGGTGACGTCGAGAGACTGAAGACACCGAGCGCTCGAGTCGAGTGCGCATTCGTCGTACGCAGACAGGAGAACCCCTCGTGACCGTCGTCGGGCCCTTCGGACTGACCGTGCGGGACCAGGCACTCGAAGCCGAGGTCCAGGCAGGGTTGGCGGCTGTCGAAGAAGGTCTCTTCGAGGCCACGAAGAGCGACGTTCCGTTCATAACGGGCGCCGCGCAGCATTTGGTACGTGCCGGTGGAAAACGCTTCCGGCCCCTGCTGGTGATGCTCGGCGCACAGTTCGGTGATCCGCACGCACCCGGTGTGGTGCCCTCGGCCGTCGTGGTCGAGCTGACACATCTGGCGACGCTCTACCACGACGACGTGATGGACGAGGCGGACGTCCGGCGCGGAGTCCCCAGCGCCAACGTCAACTGGACCAACACCGTGGCGGTGCTGACCGGGGACTTCCTCTTCGCCCGCGCCTCCCACATCCTCGCCGACCTCGGGCCCGAGGCCGTCCGTATCCAGGCCGAGGCGTTCGAACGGCTCGTGACCGGGCAGATCATGGAGACCGCGGGGCCCGGTGAGAGCCACGACCCCGTACAGCACTACCTGGACGTGATCGCGGGCAAGACGGGCTCGCTGATCGCCGTCGCGGGCCGCTTCGGCACGCTGATGTCGGGGGCCGACGAGAGCGTCGTCTCGATCCTCACCCAGTACGGGGAGCGGGTGGGCACGGCGTTCCAACTGGCCGACGACGTACTCGACATCGCCAGCGACTCCCGCGAGTCCGGCAAGACCCCGGGCACCGACCTGCGCGAGGGCATCCCCACCCTTCCGGTGCTCCATCTGCGCGCGCGTGCCGCGTCCCCCGACGGCACTGCCGAGGACCGCGCCCTGCGTGACCTGCTCGACGGCGACCTCACCGACGACGCCCGTCACGCCGAGGCTCTGGCGGCGCTGAGGGCGCACCCGGCGCTGGAGCAGGCCCGGCGGGACACCGTCCGGTACGCGAACGAGGCGCGCGAGACGCTGAAGCCGCTGCCCGACTGCGGCGCGAAGGCGGCCCTTTCACAGCTCTGCGACGCCGTCGTCCACCGAGCCGGCTGACGCGCTCCGGGGCGAGCCCCGGGACGAGCCCCGGGAGAGGCACTCCGGCGGTCCGGGGCCTCCGAGCGCCACGCGGGCGCCGGAAGGACGAGCCGCGTCTCAGGGTTCTCACCCACCGGGGGCGGCGCCGCTCGGCGGACGTGCGCGGCCCATGCCTCCACCCGGAGGAGTACGCGCAGTTGGCTCCACCGGCTGACGCGAAAAGCTCACCGGTTTGGTGCCATTGATGCACCACCCCGCACCATCCCCGGGAATTCGGGGACAATGGCAGGGCAGGGGATGGACGAGTGCGACGTACAGAACCGCCACCGACCCGGAGGTAGGGCACCAACATGGCACAGATCCAACCGAGGACGCCCGGCAGGAAGGCAGCCAGGTACGGCATACCGGCCGTCGTCGCAGGAGTCGCCGCGGCGTCCGTCGGGCTCGTACCCGCGCTCGCCAGCTCAGGCGACCCTGATCTGCCGAAGATCTCCGCGCAGGAACTGGTGGAGAAGATGGCCGCGTCCGACACCCAGCACATGTCCGGGACGGTGAAGATCAACACCGATCTCGGACTTCCCCAGATGCCCGGCGCGGGCGGCTCCGGAGGCGAGAAGGGCGGCCTCTTCGGCGGCGGACGGCACGGCGAGGACCGTGGCGAGGGCGAACAGGAACGCGACGGCGGGAAGTCGGCGGTCTCACCCCAGGACAAGCTGATGGAGCTGGCCTCGGGCGAGCACACGCTGCGCGTCGCCGTCGACGGGCCCGACAAGCAGCGCGTCTCGGTCGTCGAGGACGCCGCCGAGTACAGCCTGATCCGCAACGGCGACGAGGCGTGGGCGTACGACAGCGCCCGGGACTCGGCGCTCCACATGACGGCCCCGAAGGGTGCCGCTTCCGGCCAGAAGGGCGAGCACGGCGGGAAGTTCGGCAAGGGGCCGCAGGACGTCACTCCGCAGAAGGCGGCCGAGCAGGCGCTCAAGGCCGCGGAGGACACCACCTCCGTGACCGTGGACGGTACGGCGAAGGTCGCCGGCCGGGACGCCTACCAGTTGCTGATCAAGCCGAAGGGCGCACCGCACTCGACGGTCGACTCCATGCGGATCGCCGTCGACGCGGAGAACGGCACACCCCTGAAGTTCACGCTCGACCCGAAGAGCGGCGGCAAGCCGGCCGTCGATGTGGCCTACACCAAGGTCGACTTCGGCAAGCCGTCGGCCGGCACCTTCAACTTCAAGCCGCCGAAGGGCACCGACGTCACCGAGGAGAAGCCGGACGGCAAGGGCCACGGGGAGCACTTCGGGAAGGGCTCCGGCAAGGGCTCCGAGAAGTCCGCACCGCACAAGGGCGAACGGCCCGACATGTCCGGGCTGAACACGCTCGGCGAGGGCTGGGGCACGGTCGCGGAGATCAAGGGGCCCAAGGGCCTCGGCGGGATGCCCGGCATGTCCGGTGGCGGGTCCGGGAAGGGCGAGGCCGGTGAGGGGGCTCGTTCGCCGCAGGCGAAGGAGCTGCTGAACAGCTTCACCGAGGAGGCCGAAGGCGACTTCGGCACCGGCCGGATCGTGAGCACCCGGCTGGTCAACGCCCTGATGACGGAGGACGGCACGGTCTACGTAGGGGCGGTGACGAAGGAGGGCCTGATCAAGGCCGCCGACGCCGCCGCGAAGTGACCGTCCCCGACGAGTGCGTCCGTCCCCACCGCCCGGCCGGGTGGTGGGGACACCACGTGAGGGGCGGTGTGCGCACCGCTCCGCAGGTCACGGGTCGCGGCGCGACCCCGCCGGGCAGCCCCCCGGTCCCGTCCGTCGTCCGCCCGACCGCCGCCCGACTGCCCCCGCCGCCCGCCCGACCCACTGTCCGCCCGAACCACTGCCCATCCGGCCGACCGATCGCGGGAGCGCCATGGTTCAGCCGTCAGCCTCAGCCGTCATCGAGACGCGCGGGCTCAGCAAGCGCTACCGGGGCGGGCAACTCGCCGTCGACGGCCTCGATCTGGACGTACCACGCGGCAGCGTCTTCGGATTCCTCGGCCCCAACGGGTCGGGGAAGACCACCACGATCCGCATGCTGCTCGGCCTCATCGACGCGACGGAGGGCAGCGTCCGCCTGCTGGGCGAACCGATGCCGCACGCGGGCCGGCGCGTGCTGCCACGGGTGGGCGCGCTCATCGAGGGCCCTGCGCTCTACGGCTTTCTCTCCGGACGCGGCAACCTCCACCGCTACGACGCCGCCGACCCGTCCGCCGACTCCCGCACCCGCCGGGCGCGGGTGGAGGTGGCGCTGGAGCGCGTCGGGCTCTCCGGTGCGGCGGGCAAGAAGGCCAAGGCGTACTCGCTGGGCATGAAGCAGCGGCTCGGCATCGCCGCCGCACTGCTCCAGCCACGTGAACTCCTGGTCCTGGACGAGCCGACCAACGGCCTCGACCCGCAGGGCATGCGCGAAATCCGCTCCCTGGTGCGGACGTTGGCACAGGACGGCACCACCGTCTTTCTCTCCTCCCACCTCCTGGACGAGATCGAGCAGGTCTGCTCGCACACGGCGGTGATGAACCGGGGCAGACTCGTCACACAGGGCACCGTCGCCGAGATGTCCGCCGGTGCGCGAGGACGTCTGACGGTCACCACCCCGGACGGTCCGGATGCGGTCCGCGTACTGAAGGAGCACGGCGTGACCGACCTGGCGGTCGACGACGACGCCGGCGGGCAGGTCGTCACGGGAGAGCTGAGCGCGGTGCAGGGCCCGAGTGGGGCGGAGCCGCCGGATCTCGCCGCCCTCAACGCCGCGCTCGTGCGCTCGGGCGTCCGAGTGCGGGCGTTCGGCGTCACCAAGGTCTCGCTGGAGGACGTCTTCGTCTCACTCACCGGGGAGGGATTCGATGTCGGCTGACCTCGCCGGACGGGACGAGCGTCCTGGACGGGACGAGCGTCCTGGACGGGACGGACGTCACGTCCGGGATGCCTCCGCCGTGCCCGCCGCGCCTCCAGCCGCTTCCGGCGGGCGCCCGGGTGTGCTCGGGCTCGCCCTCCTCCGCAGCGAACTGCTCACCACCTTCCGCCGGTGGCGCACGCTCGCGCTGCTGGGCGTACTCGCCGTGATCCCGGTGCTGGTCGGCATCGCGGTCAGGATCGAGACGGGGGACGGCGGTTCGGCGGGCGGGGACGGCGGCGGTGGACCCGCCTTCGTCTCCCAGATCACCAACAACGGCCTCTTCCTCGTCTTCGCCTCCCTCGCGGCCACCCTGCCCTTCTTCCTGCCGATGACGGTGGGTGTCATCGCGGGTGACTCCGTCGCGGGCGAGGCCGGTGCGGGCACGCTGCGCTATCTGCTGGTCGCCCCGGCTGGACGCACGCGGCTGCTGCTGGTGAAGTTCGCCGGTGCCATGGTCTTCTGCGTCGTCGCCACCCTCGTCGTCGCCGTGTCCGCACTGGCCACGGGGGCGCTGCTCTTCCCGCTGGGCGACGTCACGCTGCTCTCGGGCACCCAGGTCCCCTTCTCCGAGGGGCTGCTGCGCGCGTTCGCGATCGCTCTCGCGGTGGCGGCGTCACTGATGGGACTGGCGGCTCTCGGGTTGTTCGTCTCGACCCTGACCAACAGCGGGATCGCCGCCATGGCCACCACGGTGGGGCTGCTGCTGATGGTGCAGATCGTGGACACGATCCCGCAGCTGCACCCCGTGCACCCCTACCTGTTCACGCACTACTGGCTCAGCTTCGCCGACCTGCTCCGCGACCCCGTCTACTGGGACGAGCTGCTGAAGAACCTCGGTCTCCAGGGGCTCTACACGGCTGTGTTCGGCTCCGCGGCCTGGGCGCGTTTCACGGCGCGCGACATCACGGCTTAGCGGCGGCGTCGCTGGGGCCGGTACGCCCGGACTCCGCGCCTGCGGCCTCCGCGTGCCCGGAGGCCGCAGGCGCGGACTCCGGGCACGCGGGCCCCGTACGTTCCGCCGGCTCGTGTGCCGCCGCCTCGCGGGCGGCCCGGCGCAGCTCCTCGCGGCCCCGGCGCCGGGTGCGCAGCGCGTCCCAGGTGAGGACGGTCAGGGCGGTCCAGACGAGGATGAAGCCCGCCCAGCGCTCCGGAGGCATCTCCTCGTGGAAGGCGAGCAGCCCGAGCAGGAACATCAGGGCGGGAGCCAGATACTGCAGCAGTCCGATCGTGGACAGCGGCAGCCGTACCGCCGCGCTGCCGAAGAAGATCAGCGGTACGGCGGTGACCAGGCCGGCGAGGGCCAGCAGCAGGGCGTGGCCCACACCGTCCGAGGTGAAGCTGCCCTCGCTGTTGAGGCCGAGGTAGATCAGGAAGCCCAGCGCGGGCAGGAACTGCACGGCGCTCTCCGCGCTGAAACCGTCGACGCCGTCCAGCAGGACGCGCTTCTTGATCAGCCCATATGTGGCGAAGCTCAGGGCGAGGGTGATCGACAGCCACGGCACCTGGCCGTAGGCGACGCCGAGCACCGCCACCGCGCTCGCCCCGATGCCGACGGCGACCCACTGTGCGGGGCGCAGCCGCTCGCGGAGCAGCAGGACGCCGAAGGCGATGGAGACCAGCGGGTTGATGAAGTAGCCGAGGGACGACTCCAGGACGCGGCCCACGCTGACCGACCAGATGAACAGGCCCCAGTTGAGGGAGATCGCCGTGGCGGCGAGGGCGACGAGGGCGAGCCGCTTCGGCTGCCGCAGCAGCGGGCGTATCCAGGACCAGCGGCGCAGCACGACGAGCAGCAGCAGGGCCGTGGGCAGGGACCACACCATGCGGTGGGCGAGGACCTCGGCGGCGCCCGTGGACTTCAGCAGATGCCAGTAGAGCGGGAGGACGCCCCACAGGCCGTAGGCGGCGAATCCGTAGAGCAGGCCGGTGCGGTGAGTACTTCGATCTGCCACGGGCTGGCCCCTCCTCGCTCTTCGTCCGGTCGACGGTAGCGCCGCCGGAAGGCGGCTGTCATCTGCGTTTCACATGACGGTACTGACGGGGCAGAGGGCGCAGGGCACAGGGCAGGGGCCAGGGTCAGGTGTCCGGGCCCGCGGGGCCGTACGTCCGGCGTCCGTCCCGCCTGCGGCCGCGGCGGTGGCTGCCCGGCACCCGCACGAAGGGGCCCGCCGGAGCGAGTGCACGACTCCTCCGGCGGGCCCCCGCCGCGCTGCTGTCAGCCGTCGACCGTCCAGGTGTCGGCGCCGGACAGGAGCGCGCCGAGGTCGCCCTTGCCCTGGTTCTCCATGGCGGCTTCGAGCTGGTTGGCCATGTCCGTGTCGTAGACGGGCCGTTCGACGTCCCGGAGTACTCCGATGGGGGTGTGGTGCAGCGTGTCCGGGTCGGCGATCCGGGAGAGGGCGAACGCGGTCGCGGGCGAGGCCGCGTGGGCGTCGTGGACCAGGACTCCGTCGGTGCCCTCCTCGGTGACGTCGACGATCCGCAGCTCACCGTCCCGGCCGCGGACGACGCCCTTGGAGCCCAGCCCGTCCTCGCCCGGCGTGCCGAAGCGGATCGGCTCGCCGTGTTCCAGGCGGATGACGGCTTCCTGCGCCAGCTGCTTGTCCTTGAGGACCTCGAAGGCGCCGTCGTTGAAGATGTTGCAGTTCTGGTAGATCTCCACCAGCGCGGTGCCGGGGTGGTCGGCGGCGGCCTGGAGCGTGCCGGTGAGGTGCTTGCGGTCGGAGTCGACCGTACGGGCGACGAAGGTGGCCTCGGCTCCCAGCGCGAGGGAGACCGGGTTGAAGGGGGAGTCCAGGGAGCCCATCGGCGTGGACTTGGTGATCTTCCCGGCCTCCGAGGTGGGGCTGTACTGCCCCTTGGTGAGGCCGTAGATGCGGTTGTTGAAGAGCAGGATCTTCAGGTTCACGTTGCGGCGCAGCGCGTGGATGAGGTGGTTGCCTCCGATGGACAGCGCGTCGCCGTCGCCCGTGACGACCCACACCGACAGGTCGCGCCGGGTGGTGGCCAGGCCCGTCGCGATGGCGGGCGCGCGGCCGTGGATGGAGTGCATCCCGTAGGTGTTCATGTAGTACGGGAAGCGGGAGGAGCAGCCGATGCCCGAGACGAAGACGATGTTCTCCCGGGCCAGGCCGAGCTGCGGCATGAAGCCCTGGACCGCGGCGAGCACCGCGTAGTCGCCGCAGCCGGGGCACCAGCGCACTTCCTGGTCGGACTTGAAGTCCTTCATGCTCTGGGCCGCTTCGGCCTTCGGCACCAGGGAGAGCTCAGTCATTCAGGGCCTCCGTCAATGCGGTCGCGAGCTGTTCGGCCTTGAAGGGCATGCCGTTGACCTGGGTGTAGGAGCGGGCGTCGATGAGGTACTTGGCGCGGATGAGCGTGGCCAGCTGGCCCAGGTTCATCTCGGGTACTACCACCTTCTCGTAACGCCGCAGCACTTCCCCGAGATTCCCCGGGAGGGGGTTGAGGTGGCGCAGGTGTGCCTGGGCGATCCGCCGGCCGCTCCGGCGCAGCCGCCGTACGGCAGCCGTCACCGGCCCGTACGTCGAACCCCAGCCCAGCACCAGCACATCGGCGCTGCCGCCCGGGTCGTCCGCCTCGATGTCGGGCACGTCGACTCCGTCGACCTTCGCCTGGCGCGTACGCACCATGAGGTCGTGGTTGGCCGGGTCGTAGGAGATGTTGCCGGTGCCGTCCTGCTTCTCGATGCCGCCGACGCGGTGTTCCAGGCCGGGTGTGCCGGGGACGGCCCACGGGCGGGCAAGGGTGTGCGGGTCGCGCTTGTAGGGCCAGAAGACCTCGGTGCCGTCGCCCAGCGTGTGGTTGGGCTCCCGCGCGAAGTGCACCCGCAGATCCGGCAGATCGTCCACGTCCGGTACGCGCCACGGCTCGGAGCCGTTGGCGAGGTAGCCGTCCGAGAGCAGGAAGACGGGGGTGCGGTACGTCAGCGCGATACGGGCGGCCTCCATGGCCGCGTCGAAGCAGTCGGCCGGGGTGGACGGGGCGACGATCGGCACCGGCGCCTCGCCGTTGCGTCCGTACATCGCCTGGAGCAGGTCGGCCTGCTCGGTCTTGGTCGGCAGGCCGGTGGAGGGGCCGCCGCGCTGGATGTCGACGACCAGCAGCGGCAGCTCCAGGGAGACGGCGAGTCCGATGGTCTCCGACTTCAGGGCCACACCCGGGCCCGAGGTGGTCGTCACGCCCAGCGCGCCGCCGAAGGCCGCTCCCAGCGCGGCGCCGATGCCGGCGATCTCGTCCTCGGCCTGGAAGGTGCGCACCCCGAAGTTCTTGTGCCGGGACAGCTCGTGCAGCACGTCCGAGGCGGGGGTGATGGGGTACGAGCCCAGGAAGAGCGGCAGCTCGGACTGCTGGGAGGCGGCGATCAGCCCGTAGGACAGGGCGAGGTTGCCGGAGATGTTGCGGTAGGTGCCGGGAGGGAAGGCCGTGGTGGCGGGAGCCACCTCGTAGGAGACCGCGAAGTCCTCGGTGGTCTCGCCGAAGTTCCAGCCGGCCCGGAATGCGGCGATGTTCGCCTGGGCCACCTGCGGCTTCTTGGCGAACTTCGTGCGCAGGAAGTGCTCGGTCGCCTCGGTGGGGCGGTGGTACATCCACGACAGCAGGCCGAGCGCGAACATGTTCTTCGAGCGGCCCGCGTCCTTGCGGCCGACCTCGAACTCCTTCAGCGCCTCCACGGTCAGCGTGGTCAGCGGCACCCGGTGCACGCTGTAGCCGTCGAGCGAACCGTCGTCGAGGGGGCTGTTCTCGTAGCCGACCTTGGCCATGGCCCGCTTGGTGAACTCGTCCGTGTTGACGATGATCTCGGCGCCTCGCGGCACGTCCTCGATGTTCGCCTTCAGAGCCGCCGGGTTCATCGCGACGAGTACGTTCGGGGCGTCCCCCGGGGTGAGGATGTCGTGGTCGGCGAAGTGGAGCTGGAAGGAGGAGACGCCCGGGAGTGTCCCCGCGGGTGCGCGGATCTCGGCCGGGAAGTTCGGCAGCGTCGAGAGGTCGTTGCCGAAGGAGGCCGTCTCGGAGGTGAAGCGGTCGCCGGTCAGCTGCATGCCGTCGCCGGAGTCGCCGGCGAACCGGATGATGACCCGGTCCAGGCGCCGCACCTCCTTGGCGCCCGCTTCGGTCTTGACGTCACCATTCGCCCCTTCGGCCCCGTCCGTCCCGCCGGTTACGGGCTCGTCGGTGCCTGGGCGCTGCCCGGCCGGGCTGTTGACCTGATTGGTCACGGTGGATCGGACCTCCTCGCGGCGGCGTAGTCGCCTGCCATCGTACGTCGGTAAGGGTTACCTTCCCTGTACCGGTCACATGGCGGACTCGTTCCTGAGACGCGGGGACGCCGGCGGGGCCCGTGTGCCGCGCCTCCCCTCGCAGACCGCTTCCGGTCCTGTTCAGGCGGCCCGTGGAACCCCGTCGGAGACGGCTACGAGTTGAGGTACGTCAGCACCGCCAGCACCCGGCGGTGATCCGCGTCACTCTGCGACAGGCCCAGTTTGAGGAAGATGTTGCTCACATGCTTCTCGACGGCGCCGTGACTGACCACGAGCTGCCGGGCGACCGCCGAGTTCGTCCGCCCCTCGGCCATCAGGCCCAGCACTTCCCGCTCCCTCGGGGTCAGTCCCGCCAGCACGTCCTGCTTGCGGCTGCGGCCCAGCAGCTGGGCGACCACCTCCGGGTCGAGCGCCGTGCCGCCCTCCGCCACCCGGACGACCGCGTCGACGAACTCGCGCACCTCCGCCACGCGGTCCTTGAGCAGATAGCCCACGCCGGTGCTGGAACCGGCCAGCAGCTCCGTGGCGTACTGCTCCTCGACGTACTGCGACAGCACCAGCACGCCGAGACCGGGGTGCGCCCGGCGCAGCGCGACGGCCGCCCGCACGCCCTCGTCCGTGTGCGTCGGCGGCATCCGGACGTCGGCGACCACCACGTCAGGGGCGCGGTCGGTGCCGGCCAGCCCGGCGACCGTCCTGACCAGGGCGTCGCCGTCACCCACCCCGGCGACCACCTCGTGCCCCCGGTCGGTCAGCAGCCGGGTCAGGCCCTCCCGGAGCAGAACCGAGTCCTCGGCGATGACCACCCGCACGCTGCCCTCCACGACCTTCCCGTTCCGCCCGTTCGGCCCGTTCCATACGTCCCGTACGTCCTGCCCGTCCCGCACGATTCCCCGGCCCCCCGGCTCGCTCCCTGTAAGACGCGTTCCGACGCGCTCAGCATTCCAGAATCCGGGACCGGCGGCCCCTGCTTCGGGCCCCGGCTTCCGGCCCCTGCCCCGGGGACGTGGCTCCGGGGCGCGGGGCAGCGGCACGCCGGGCGCGGTGCCGGGGCTCGCCGCGCCCGTACGGTCAGACCCGCCAGGGGAGTTCGGCGGTGATGGTGGTGGGGCCGCCGGTGGGGGAGTCGAGGACGAGGAGGCCGTCGACGGCGTCGAGGCGTTCGGCGAGTCCGGCGAGTCCGCTGCCGTGGGTTGTGGTGTGTGCTCCTCCGCGGCCGTTGTCGGTGACTTGGAGGAGGAGGCGGTCGCCGGTTCTCCAGACGTCGATGCGGGCGGTGTGGGCGCGGGAGTGTTTGCTGATGTTCTGGAGGAGTTCGGAGACGGTGAAGTAGGTGATGCCTTCGATGGCTTGGGCGGGGCGTCGGTCGAGGTCGACGGTGACGGTGACGTGGGCGGTGCAGCGTGCGGCGAGTGCGGACAGGGCGGGGCCGAGTCCGCGGTCGGTGAGGATGGCGGGGTGGATGCCTCGGGCGAGGTCGCGTAGTTCCTGGAGGGCGAGTTTCACTTCGCCGTGGGCTTCGCCGACCATTCTGGCG
>NZ_AUKW01000020.1:0-142933 GCF_000424965.1 Streptomyces sp. TAA204 | reverse complement strand
CTCCGTGAATGCTTCATCAGCAACCACCGAAGAGCGGCACCACCGGGAGGAATCATCCCGGCATGCACAACATCCTCGCTGATCAATCTCAAAGAAACCCCACCCCACAAAACTATGAGGCACGAGGTATCAACATATCTGGCGTTGACTTTTGGCACACTGTTGAGTTCTCAAAGAACGGACGATCCCTTCAAAACCCCTCACAGGGCCTCTCCGGACGTTTCCCTCTCGGTGAAACCGACTCTATCAGACGCTTTTCCCGGTCCGAATCCCGAACCCGGATCCGCAAATCCGAAACCCCAGTCGAAGGGGGCGCCTTCCGACGCGGCCGCCACATTAGACCGTCAACCCCCACGACACAAAATCGCGCCGCACCCACTCACAACCGAACTGATATCCACCGAACCCCAACAGGCACAGCACAACCAGCCCGACCAAAGCCGGGGAAGAACCACCAACAAGAGACCGCCGCCGAAACGGCAAGAACGCCACCACGAACACCGACCGGCCCCGCGGCAACCGTTGGAGCCTACACCACGCCCACGAGTGCCTCAAAGCTGAGGCATGGAGACGTCGTGCTCCCGGTCAGCCCTTCCCGCCGGCCAGTTCGCG
This sequence comes from Streptomyces sp. TAA204, assembly GCF_000424965.1. Taxonomy (NCBI): domain Bacteria; kingdom Bacillati; phylum Actinomycetota; class Actinomycetes; order Kitasatosporales; family Streptomycetaceae; genus Streptomyces; species Streptomyces sp. TAA204. The sequence continues at coordinate 142,321 of NZ_AUKW01000020.1, read as the reverse complement.
ACTCCTGTCGCGTGCGGCCTCCAGTGCGTCCAGGACGGCGGCGCGCACCCGGTGGTTCTCGAGTTCACGGATCGCGTTGATGGTGGTGCCGGCCGGTGAGGTCACGTTCTCCCGCAGTGTCACCGGGTGGTCGCCGCTGTCGCGGAGCATCGTGGCGGCACCGACGGCCGCCTGCACGATCAGGTCGTGTGCCTTGTCGCGCGGCAGCCCCAGGAGGATGCCGGCGTCGGTCATCGCCTCGACCAGGAAGTAGAAGTAGGCGGGACCGGAGCCGGACAGCGCGGTGGCGGCGTCCTGCTGGCTCTCGGGGACGCGGAGGGTCTTGCCGACGCCGTTGAAGATCTCCTCCGCGAGAGCGAGATGGGCTTCGGTGGCGTGCGTGCCGGCGGAGACGACGGACATCGCCTCGTCCACGAGAGCGGGCGTGTTCGTCATGACACGGACCACGGGCGTACCGGGCTGGAAGCGTTCCTCGAACAGCGAGGTGGGGATGCCCGCCGCCCCGCTGATGATCAGGCGCTCGACCGGGGTGTGCGGGGCGAGTTCGTCGAGCAGGGTCCGCATGTCCTGCGGCTTGACCGTGAGGATCAGGGTGTCCGCGCTCTTCGCCGCCTCGGTGTTGGAGACGGACTCGACCTGGTAGCGATCGCGCAGCTCCCGGGCCCGTTCCGGACGGCGTGCGGTGACCAGCAGGCGCGACGGTGACCAGCCGCCTCTGAGCATGCCGGAGAGCAGTGCCTCACCGATCTTGCCGGCGCCGAGGACGGCGACTTTCTGGGTCATGGGGCGGTTCACCTCGTCCAGTGCGTACGCGTGCTGCCGCTCATCCTCGCACCGGGACGCGCGACCGGGCGGAACCGTCCGGCTGGTGGATGCGTGGCCCCGGCGCGTTACGCGGTACGGCGCCTCAGGGTCGCCGCGCCGAGGAAGAGGACGAGCAGTGCCGATCCCGCGACGATGGCGACGTCCCGTACGAAGTCACCCGTGGCCTCGGTGTTCTGGAGCACTTCGTTCATGCCTTCGACGGCGTAGGACATGGGCAGCACGTTGGAGACGTACTCCAGTACGGGCTGCATGGAGGCCCGCGGGGCGAAGAGGCCGCAGAGCAGGATCTGCGGGAAGATCACGGCCGGCATGAACTGCACGACCTGGAACTCCGAGGCTGCGAAGGCGCTCACGAAGAGCCCCAGCGCGGTGCCCAGGACGGCGTCGAGCAGGGCGATCAGGAGCAGCAGCCAGGGCGATCCGGCGAAGTCGAGGTCCAGCAGCCACACCGCTACGCCGGTGGCGACGGACGCCTGCGCGACCGCGAGGAGCCCGAAGGCGAGCGCGTATCCGGCGATCAGGTCGCCCTTGCCGAGCGGCATGGACAGCAGCCGCTCCAGGGTGCCCGAGGTGCGTTCGCGGAGGGTGGCGATGGAGGTGACCAGGAACATCGTCACCAGCGGGAAGATGCCGAGCAGGGAGGCGCCGATGCCGTCGAAGGCGCGGCGGTCGGCGTCGAAGACGTAGTGGAGGAGCACGAGGAGCAGTACGGGCACGAGCAGCAGGAGCGCGACCGTGCGGGGGTCGTGGCTGAGCTGGCGGAGTACGCGCCGGGCTGTGGCGAGGGTTCGTGTCGGCTTCATGGCTGGTGTCTCCGGGAAGGGCGGGTTCTTCGTACGGGGGCGGGGTGGGCGGCGGGCCCGGGGTGCGTCAGGAGGCGGCGGCTTCGGCCTCGCTCGCCCGGTCCACCAGGTGCAGGAACGCGTCCTCGACCGACGCGGTGCCGGTACGGGTGCGCAGGGCGTCGGGTGAGTCGGCGGCCAGCAGCCGGCCGGAGCGCATCAGCAGCAGGCTCTGGCACCGGTCGGCCTCGTCCATCACGTGCGAGGAGATGAGGAGGGTGGTGCCGCGTCCCGCGGCGAGGCGGTGGAAGAGGTCCCAGAGGTCGCGTCGGAGGACGGGGTCGAGGCCGACCGTCGGCTCGTCGAGGACGAGCAGTTCGGGTGAACCGAGCAGGGCGACCGCGAGGGAGACGCGGGAGTGCTGGCCGCCGGAGAGGTTCTTGGTGAGGGCGTCGGCGTGCGGGAGGAGGTCGACGTCCGTGAGTGCGCGGGTGACGCGGTCGGCCCGTTCACGGCGGGGGATTCCGAGGACGGCGGCGAAGTAGTCGAGGTTCTGCCGGGCGGTCAGGTCGCTGTATACGGAGGGCTGTTGGGTGACGTAGCCGACGCGGGCCCGCAGGGACGCGGCGCCGGCGGGGCGGCCGAGCACGTCGAGGGTGCCGGTGACCTTGGCCTGCGTGCCCACGACGGCGCGCATGAGTGTGGACTTGCCGCAGCCGGAGGGGCCGAGCAGGCCGGTGACGGTGGCGGGGGCGACGTCGAAGGAGAGGTCGTCGATGACCCTGCGGCTGCCGCGGACCACGGTGAGGCGGTCGGCGTGGACGGCCGGTGGTGCGGTGGGGGCCGGCCCTTGGGAGTCGGAGCCCTTCGTGCCGTCGGGCGGGCGCTTATTCATCATGCGATGAATTGTGTGACCGGCTCCGGCATCCGTCAAGTGCCGATTGACGGAGTGCGCGTGCGGACCCCGCGGCGGTGATCGACAGGGGCCGGAAAGCAGCCATCCGGGCATCGGTTTTCACGCAGGGTGCATGTGGCGACTTGCAAACGTGTGCGTCGTGCTGGACACAATGAAGCCTCCTGTACACACGGCGGGATCGAGGGAGGGTTGATGCGGCCGAGCCGGCTCACCACGCGGACCCTGATCGCCGCCGTCACCGTCCTGCTCGCCACACTCCTGACCGTCGAGTTCGTGTCCGCGCAGGTCGCGTCCGAGTCCCCCCGCGTCGTCACGTCGGCCGAGCCGCACTCGGCACTCCCCTCGGCCCTCCTGGCCGAGCACTCCGGGACGGGCGAGGACGACTGCCGTCCGAGGCAGGGAGCACGGCACACGGTCAGCGTGCCCTCCTCCACGATCCTCCTCGGAAATGTGTGCGGTTGCGATTTCCGTACGGCACGGCCGCAGCCGGGACCGAAATCGGTCACCTTCCGTGACCGCTCCTCCAAGCCGAGATCCGTGGGCTTGCCCGTCCTCCATCAGACGCTCCGCTGCTGATCCCCCGCGCCCGCAGGCGCTCCTCCCGGACTCCTTCTCCGGATTCTCCGGACACGACATCTCACGGCGCCCGTCGCCGCGCCCGTACCCCTCATGCAGCGAACTGACCCCGCCCGTACGAGCACCGTGCGACGAGGCGGGATGGAGGCCTCATGCACTCGAACTCCAGGACCGGCGGCTCCACGCTCCGGGCCGACATCACCGCGTCCCTCGTCGTCTTCCTCGTCGCCCTGCCGCTGTGCGTCGGCATCGCCGTCGCCTCCGGTGTGCCCGCCGAACTGGGCCTGATCACCGGGATCGTGGGGGGACTGGTCGCAGGTGCCCTGCCGGGCAGCAGTCTGCAGGTGAGCGGCCCCGCGGCCGGGCTGACAGTGCTCGTCTACGAGGCCGTGCAGGCGTACGGGCTGGGCGTGCTCGGTGTGCTCGTACTGCTCGCCGGCGTGCTGCAAGTGGTCATGGGGGCGCTGCGGCTGGGCAGGTGGTTCCGCGCGATCTCCGTGGCCGTGGTGCAGGGCATGCTCGCGGGGATCGGAATGGTCCTCATCGCAGGTCAGGTCTATGCGATGGCCGACGTGGAGGCGCCTGCCAGCGGCCCCGGGAAGCTGGCGGGACTGCCCTCCCTCGGCGTCGAAATCCTCTCCTCCGGTACTTCGCTCACCGCTGCGGGCGTGGGTGTGGGAACGATCGCGGTGCTGGTTCTCTGGCCGCGGTGGAAGCGGGCGGCGAGGGTGCTGCCCGCGCCGCTGACGGCGGTCGCGCTGGCGACGGCCGTCACCGTACTGCTCGGCCTGCCGGTCGAGCGCGTACGTGTGGAGGGTCTGCTGGAGGCCGTACAGCCGCCGGACGCGGGTGACTTCGCCGCGCTGATGTCCTTCGGGGTGCCCGCCACGGTGCTCGCCTTCACGCTCATCGCGTCGGCCGAGTCGCTGTTCAGCGCGGCCGCCGTCGACAGGCTGCACGACGGCGAGCGTACGGACTACGACAGGGAACTGATGGCGCAGGGCACCGGCAACGCGCTGTGCGGGGCACTGGGCGCGCTCCCCATGACGGCCGTCATCGTTCGCAGTTCGGCGAACGTGGCGGCGGGCGCGCGTACGAAGCTCTCGCGCGTGCTGCACGGGGTGTGGCTGCTGCTGTTCGTTGTCGCGCTGCCGGCCGCGCTGGGGATCATCCCGCTGGCCGCGCTGGCGGGCGTGCTGGTGCACGCGGGCTGGAAGCTGATCCCGGTACGGGAGATCGTGCCCCTGTGGCGGGAGCACCGTGCGGAGGCTGTGGTGCTCGGGGTCACCGCGATCGCGATCGTGGCGACCAACATGTTCGAGGGTGTGCTGATCGGGCTGCTGCTGGCGGTGGTGAAGACCGCCTGGGAGATCTCGCACGTGCACGTCGAGACCGAGGACGCCGGAGCGGATCAGCCCCTGCGCGTACGGGTCTCGGGCAACGCGACGTTCCTGCGGCTGCCGAAACTGCTGGACCAGTTGGAGGCGCTGCCCGCCGAGCGCGCCGTGGAGCTGAACCTGTCGGGGCTGCGGCACGTGGACCACGCGTGCGGGATGGCGCTGTCGGCGTGGGAGGAGGAGCACAACGCCCGTGCGGGGGCCGCGGCCTCCTCCCGGGAGAGGACCACAGGTCAGATCCCGTCCTGAGAGGCGCCGCCGCCCGCGAGGGGCCGGCCGGTATCAGCGCTGTACGCGCTCCGGCCGGCGGGCCGGGAAGCCGTCGCCGGTGAGTCCGCCCGGTGGAACCGGCTCGCGGCGGGCGGGAGCGCCCGGCCACCACACTCTGCTGCCCAGGTCCAGCGCGAGGGCCGGGACCAGGACCGTACGGACGAGGAAGGTGTCCAGGAGCACGCCCACCCCGACGAGTACGCCCAGTTGAGCCATCGTCACCAGCGGCAGCGACGCGACGACGGCGAAGGTCGCCGCCAGCACGACACCGGCCGAGGTGATGACACCGCCGGTGGCGGCGAGCCCTGCGAGCAGGCCCCCGGTGTGTCCGCGGACGGCGGCCTCCTCGCGGACGCGGGTCATCAGGAAGATGTTGTAGTCGATGCCCAGGGCGACGAGGAAGACGAAGCCCATCAGGGGAAGCGACCGGTCGACCCCGGCGAACCCCAGAACGTGCTCGAAGAGGAGGTTCGAGGCGCCGAGGGCACCGAAGTAGGACAGCACGACCGTGGCGAGCAGCAGCATCGGCGCCACCAGCGAGCGCAGCAGCCAGATCAGCACCAGCAGCACCACGAGCAGCACGGCGGGGATGACCACTGACAGGTCACGGGCAGCGGCCCGTTCGGTGTCGAGTGCTTCCGCCGAGGTGCCGCCGACCAGCGCCTCCGCGCCGTCGACGCGGTGCACGGCGGTGCGGAGCCTCTCGACCGTCTGCCGGGCACCGGCGCTGTCGGGTGCGTCGTCGAGAACGACTGCGAGCGTGCTCAGCCTGCCGTCACCCGTACGGTCGGCGGTGCGCACGGACTCCACACCGGGAACCGCTTCGGCGGTTCGAGCGGTCTGCCGGGCAGCGTCCGTACGGACGACGACGGTGGCCGGGTCGGAGGAGCCGGAGGGATAGTGCTCCGCGACGCGTTCCTGTGCGACCACGGATTCGGGCTTGTCCTGGAACATCTCAGCCTGGCTCAGCCCCATGGAGATGCCCGATGCGCTGAGGGCGAGCGCGCCGGTGAGGCCGATGGAGACCAGCCAGGCCCAGCGGGGGCGGCGTGCGATGACCTCACCCACGCGGTACCAGGCCGTACGGGAGAGCGGCCGGCCCTCGGCGGGTGCGTCCTGGTCCTCGCGCGGTGCGCTGCGCGGCACGAACGGCCAGAAGACCCAGCGGCCGGTGACCACCAGCAGGGCGGGCAGGACCGTGACCATGGCCAGATAGGCGCAGCACACACCGACCGCGCCGACGAGCCCGAGTGACCGGGACGAGTTGATGTCCGCGAGAGCGAGACAGGCGAGACCGGCGGCGACGGTGCCGGCGGAGGCGAGGACAGCGGGTCCGGAGCGGCGCAAGGCGTCGCGCATCGCGGTGTGCCGGTCCTCGCGGCGGCGCAGCTCCTCGCGGTAGCGGGCGATGAGGAGCAGCGCGTAGTCCGTACCCACTCCGAAGACGAGCACCATCAGGATGCCCGCGCTCTGCGGGTCGACGGGGAGGCCGGCGCACTCGGCGAGGAGATAGGTGACGGCCTGGGTGAGGACGGCCGCGAAGGCGACGGACAGCAGGGGGATCAGCCACAGGACCGGACTGCGGTACGTCAGCAGGAGCAGGACGGCCACGACGACGGCGGTGGAGAGCATGAGGGTGGTGTCGAGGGAGTCGAAGACCTCGACGGAGTCCATGAGTGAGCCCGCGGGGCCGCCGACCTCGACGTCCAGTCCCGGCGGGGCGCGGTCCGCGGCGGTGGCGCGAATCCGCTCGACGGTCTTCCCGAGGTCGTCCCCGGTGGAGAGGGGCACGACGAGCATCAGGGCCTCGCCGTCCCCGGACGGGAGAGGAGGGGCGACGCGTTCGCCCGGCGCCGCGTGGCGGGCGAAGGCGGAGCGGTCGGCGTCGGCCTTGGCACGGTCCTGTGCGGTGATGCCGGTGCCCGGCCGGTGGGAGTAGACGGCGACGGCGGGCATGATCTCGTCGTCGCCGCGGAACTTCTCCAGCTCGGTGTTGACCTGCGCCGACTCGGCGCCGCGGGGGAGGAAGGCGTTCGCACCGGAGTCCTCGACCTCGCCGAGCTTGCCCGCGAGGGGACCGAGGGCGAGGACGAGGAGCAGCCAGCCGGCGAGGACGAGCCACTTGGCCCGTCTGCCGGAAGGAGCGGATGCGACGGCGCGCAGCGCGCTGCGGGAAGGCATGGGTAGGCTCCCAGGGGTGAGTGTGAGTACTGCGACGGACTCGCGGGACTTGGGAAACGCTCATGTGCACGGCCGGGAGTTGCCCCTCCCGGCCGTGCGTGCGTCCGGTGATCATTCGACTTCGCGCATCATCTTCTCCATGGAGGCGATGGACCGCCGGGCCGTGGTCAGCTCCTCGGTGCTGCGGCGGTGCAGCTCGACGTTGTCCTCCAGCAGCTGCGCGTACTTCTGCGCGAGCTGCTTGTACTGCTCCTCGCGTGCGGCGAGCATGCGGGCACGCCAGGTCGCGGCGATCTGCCAGACGAGCACGATCAGCAGGGCGAAGACCCCGGCGGTGCCGAGACCCGCCGCCCAGACCCCGGCGGGGTCGCTCGCGATGGTCGTCAGTTGCTGGTTCACTGCGCTGCCTCTTTCTCCTGCTCCGGTTTCTCTTGCTCCGGCTCCGGCTGTCGGTCCTGCTGCTGCTCCGGCTCCTGCTCCTGCTCCTGCTCCTGCTGCCGAGGGACGGGTGGGGTGTCCTCGGCGTCCGGCGTGGAGCCGGTGCCGTCGCCGCCAGCGCTGAGCGTCCGGGCCGCCTCCGCGACGGAGGCGGGTGTCAGCTCGTAGGCGAACGGCGCCACTTCGAAGAACTTCATCGCCTTGCCGCCCTCGGACAGCTCCAGCGTCCCGACGACGAGGCCGGCGGCCTCCAGCCGCTGCAGGTGCATGTGCAGCAGCGGGCGGCCGATACCGAGTTCGCGGGCGAGGCCGCTGACGTAGTTGCGGCCCTCGGCGAGCGCCTGGAGGACCCGCATGCGGTGCGGATTGCCGAGCGCCGCGAGGATCTTCAGCAGTTCGTCGCCCGTCGGAGGCTCGGCCGCGTGCATCGCGTCCCCCTGTTCCGGACGGCTGTTGACGATGGGTGTGTCAGAAGAAGCTGACACGTGACAGGGCGGCGCGGAAGACGGATCGGCGGATGTCGGGGAGAGGTCAGGGTTCTCCCCGAGGCCACCCCCCGTACGCGCGTCCGCCGCGGGGAGGGATCGCACCGGGTGACGCCGTAGGGACACACGTGGGGGCCGCATCCGCACATGGCGGATACGGCCCCTGTGGTGGTTCGCGACCGGTGCGTGCTGCTCCGGGCCCGGCCCCGGTCCCGTCAGTCGCCGAGCTGTGTCAGGTCGCGCACGGCACCCCTGTCGGCGCTGGTGGCCATGGCCGCGTACGCGCGCAGCGCCGCGGAGACCTTGCGCTCGCGGTCGCGGGGCGCGTACGTACCGTTCAGAGCGGCGCGGCGCGTGGCCAGCTCCTCGTCGGCGACGTTGAGTTCGATGGTGCGGTTGGGGATGTCGATGACGATCTCGTCGCCGCTCTGAGCCAGCGCGATCGTGCCGCCGCCAGCCGCCTCCGGGGAGACGTGGCCGATCGAGAGGCCCGAAGTGCCGCCCGAGAAACGCCCGTCGGTGATCAGGGCGCACGCCTTACCCAGGCCGCGGCCCTTGAGGAAGGAGGTCGGGTAGAGCATCTCCTGCATGCCCGGGCCGCCCTTGGGGCCTTCGTAGCGGATGACGACGACGTCGCCCTCCTTGACGCGCTTGTTGAGGATGGCGTCCACGGCCTCCTCCTGCGACTCCACGACGACGGCGGGTCCGGTGAAGGTGAGGATCGACTCGTCGACACCGGCCGTCTTCACGACGCAGCCGTTCTCGGCGAGGTTGCCGTGGAGGACGGCAAGTCCGCCCTCCGTGGAGTAGGCATGCTCGATGTCGCGGATGCAGCCGCCGGCGGCGTCGGTGTCGAGCGAGTCCCAGCGCTCGGACTGGGAGAAGGCGGACGCGGAGCGGACGCAGCCGGGCGCCGCGTGGAAGAGCTCGGTGGCCGTCGTGGAGGGCGAACCGCCGCGGATGTCCCAGCTCTTGAGCCAGTCCGCCAGCGACGGGGAGTGCACGCTGTGCACGTCCTCGTTCAGCAGGCCGGCGCGGTAGAGCTCGCCGAGGATGGCGGGGATGCCGCCGGCTCGGTGCACGTCCTCCATGTAGTACGAGCCGTTGGGCGCGACCTTCGTCAGACACGGCAGCGCGCGGGAGAGCGCGTCGATGTCCGCCATGGTGAAGTCGAGTTCGGCCTCCTGGGCGGCGGCCAGCAGGTGCAGGATCGTGTTGGTGGAGCCGCCCATGGCGATGTCGAGGGCCATGGCGTTCTCGAAGGCGGCACGGCCGCCGATGCTGCGCGGCAGGACCGTCTCGTCGTCCTGGTCGTAGTAGCGCTTGGCGATCTCGACGACCGTACGGCCGGCGTCCTCGTACAGCGCCTTGCGCGACGTGTGCGTGGCCAGCACCGAGCCGTTGCCCGGCAGGGAGAGGCCGATGGCTTCGGTGAGGCAGTTCATCGAGTTGGCGGTGAACATGCCGGAGCAGGAGCCGCAGGTGGGGCAGGCGCTGTCCTCGATACGCAGCAGGTCCTCGTCCGAGACGCTGTCGTTGGCGGACTCGGCGATGGCGCTGATCAGGTCGAGCTTGCGCACGGTGCCGTTGACCAGCGTGGCCGTGCCCGACTCCATGGGGCCGCCGGAGACGAAGACGGTGGGGATGTTCAGGCGCATGGCGGCGTTCAGCATCCCGGGCGTGATCTTGTCGCAGTTGGAGATGCAGATCAGCGCGTCCGCGCAGTGGGCCTCCGTCATGTACTCCACGGAGTCCGCGATCAGGTCGCGGGAGGGCAGGGAGTAGAGCATGCCGCCGTGGCCCATGGCGATGCCGTCGTCGACCGCGATGGTGTTGAACTCGCGCGGGATACCGCCCGCGGCGTGGACGGCCTCGCTCACGATCCGTCCGACCGGCTGCAGGTGGGTGTGGCCGGGAACGAATTCGGTGAAGCTGTTCGCCACCGCGATGACCGGCTTGCCGAAGTCCTCGCGCGCTACGCCCGAGGCCTGCATGAGGGCTCGGGCCCCCGCCATGTTGCGGCCGTGGGTGACGGTGCGGGACCTCAGCTCGGGCATGGTGGCACTCCCTCGTACGGTGCGTTCGCCTCTTGCGGCGGCACGCGCTGTCATCGAGTGCGGGCTGCCCGTCGGTGACGTCGTGCTCGGGCTGCCGGACGACCGGCTTCCCGGGGCATCGGCCGGGGGGCCGGGCCGAGGACACACGCCGGGGCGGCTCGCACATGCGGTGACCTTCGAGCGTACGCCCCACGACCGGGATACGGACCCCGGGATCACATTCTGAGACCTTCCGGGCCGGCACGCGGCCGGCCGTCCGGTGTCTCAGCCGGTCAGATGGTGCTGCACCACGGGAGCGAGGCGCACGGTCAGTTCCTCGGGCGGCACGGACGCGATCGGCTCCAGCTTGATCACGTAGCGCAGTATCGCCGTGCCCACGAGCTGGGCGACGGCCAGCTCCACGCGCAGCTCCGCGTCCGGTGCGTCCAGGCCGCTCGCGACGCGTTGGAGCAGGTTGCGTCCGACGAGACCCCGGAAGATGGACGCCGCGGTCTCGTTGTTGACCGCCGAGCGCACGATGGCCAGCAGCGGATCGCGGGTGACGGCGTTCTCCCAGATCTGGAAGATGTAGCCGACCAGCTGCGCGCCCCACTCCTCCCGGCTGCCGGAGAGCAGCAGGTCGGGCAGGCCCATGGCCGGGGCGAACGCACCCTCGACGGCAGCGGTGAAGACCTGCTCCTTGGTGCCGAAATAGTGGTGGACCAGCGCGGAGTCCACGCCCGCACCGCGCGCGATGGCCCGGACGGAGGCCCTGTCGTAGCCGCGCTCCGCGAACTCGGCGCGTGCCGAGCTGAGAATCCTCTCCGGGGTCGCAGGCTCACCGGCGACCTTCTCCGCCGAGGCCGGACGGCCGCGTCTGCGCACCGGACCGTCCGCGCTCACCGCTGCCTCTGCGGGGGCGCGCCGCCCACCGCTGCGGACGCCAGATGCAGCCGGGTGTAGGCGAGCGCCTCGGCCAGGTCGGTCTCCCGCTCGGCGGCGGACATGGCGCGGCGTGTGTTGACCTCGACGACGACGTGGCCGTCGAAACCGGTCTCCCCCAGCCGCCCCAGCAGCTCGGCGCAGGGCTGTGTGCCGCGCCCGGGGACGAGATGCTCGTCCTTGTTCGAGCCGTGGCCGTCTGCGATGTGCACGTGTCCGAGACGGTCGCCCATCCGCTCGACCATGGCGAGGGTGTCGGTACGGGACGTCGCGGTGTGCGAGAGGTCGATCGTGAAGTGGCGGTAGTCCTCCTGGGTGGGGTCCCAGCCGGGGGCGTAGGCCATCATCTCGCGGTCACGGTAGCGCCAGGGGAACATGTTCTCCACGGCGAACCGGACGTCCGTCTCGCCCGCCATCCGCCACACGCCGCGCACGAAATCCCGGGCGTAGGAGCGCTGCCACCGGAAGGGCGGGTGCACCACGACCGTCGAGGCCCCGAGCCGCTCGGCCGCCTGACGCGCCCGCTGGAGCTTCACCCAGGGGTCCGTGGACCAGACCCGCTGCGTGATCAGCAGACAGGGCGCGTGCACGGCGAGCACAGGCACACCGTGGAAGTCCGAGAGGCGGCGCAGAGCGTCGATGTCCTGGCTGACGGGGTCGGTCCACACCATGACCTCGACGCCGTCGTAGCCGAGCCGCGCGGCGATCTCGAAGGCCGTCGCCGTGGACTCCGGATAGACGGAGGCCGTGGACAGGGCGACCTTCGCGTCGGGTACGCGCACGGGAGGTTGAGCCACAGCAGACAGCCTAAGGCTCCCGCCGGGTGATCAGCCGGGGACCCCGGGCGCGGCACCCCGCCGTGCACACGCTGGTCACATCGCTGGTCACGCCCGTCCCGGAACCGCCCGGCCGGGCACCGGGAGCCCCGTCCCGGTGCCCGTGCCCGTGAGCGATCTCACGCGCTCCGCAGATGATCGAGGCGGCGGAGGATCACGCCCTCGCGCAGCGCCCACGGGCAGATCTCGACCTCCTTGGCGCGGAAGATGTCCATCGCCCCCTCGGCGACCAGGGCGCCGGCGAGGAGCTGGCGTGCGCGGCCCTCGGACACCCCGGGCAGTTCGGCACGCTCCGCGGCGGACATGGAGGCGAGCCGCGGCACCCACTCCGCCAGCGCGCTCAGGTTCAACCTCCGCTCCACGTACAGACCTTCGGCGGAACGCGCCGCACCCGCCATGCGGGCGAGCTGCTTGAAGGTCTTGGAGGTGCCGACGACGTGGTCCGGTGGGCTGAAACGGTTGAACTCGCCGACGACGCGCGCGATTTCGGCCCGCACGCGACGGCGCAGCGCCCGCACGTCCGCGGTCTCGGGCGGGTCGCCGGGCAGCCAGGACGAGGTGAGCCGGCCGGCGCCGAGGGGAAGCGACACGGCGACGTCGGGCTCCTCGTCCTGCCCGTAGGCCATCTCCAGCGAGCCGCCGCCGATGTCGAGGAGCAGCAGCCGTCCCACGGACCAGCCGAACCAGCGGCGGGCGGCGAGGAAGGTCAGCCGCGCCTCGTCGTCGCCGGAGAGCACCTCCAGCTTGACGCCGGTCTCCTCGGCGACGCGGGAGAGGACGTGTTCGGCGTTGGCCGCCTCGCGGACGGCGGAGGTCGCGAAGGGCAGCAGATCCTCCACGCCCTGGTCCTCGGCGGCCTGAAGCGCTTCGTTCACCGTGCGGACGAGGCGCTCGACGCCGTCGGCGCTGATCGCGCCGTCGGCGTCGAGGAGTTCGGCGAGCTTCAGCTCCGACTTGTGCGAGTGGGCGGGCAGGGGACGCGCGCCGGAGTGCGCGTCGACGACGAGGAGGTGGACCGTGTTCGAGCCCACGTCGAGGACACCGAGTCTCATGGTGTGCACGCTAGCCGTATCTGACGGTGCCACGGTTACCCTGGGGCACGTGGGTAAGACGAAAGCGGCGAAGCGCCAGAAGCAGGACGGTCCGGCACAGGTCGGACAACAGGCACGGAGTGCGGCGGCAACCGCACCGGCCGTGAACGGCTCACCGGGCCGCGGCCCGGACCCGGCCGACCCCCGGGCGGAGGAGACGGGGCTGGACTTCCCCCGTGCGTGGGTGGAGTTCCCCGACCCCGCCGACGACGAGCAGGTCTTCCGCTGCGACCTGACGTGGCTCACCTCGCGCTGGAACTGCGTCTTCGGGCAGGGCTGTCAGGGCATCCGCCCGGGCCGCGCGACCGACGGCTGCTGCACGCTGGGGGCGCACTTCTCCGACGAGGACGACGAGAAGCGGGTGGCCACCCACGTGGCACGGCTGACACCGCAGACCTGGCAGTACCACGACCTGGGCATGGAGTCCGGTTGGGTCCAGGAGGCCGAGGACAACGCCCTGGACGACGGCGAGGACGGCGAGGCCGAGGACACCGGGGAGGCCGGGGACGAGGACGAGGACGACGGTACCGACGTCGCGTACGGCAGCGAAGACGGCGAAGACCTCGAGGACGATGAGGAGAACGAGGAGAGCGAGGAGCCTCAGCGGCAGACACGCCGTGTGGACGGAGCCTGCATCTTCCACAACAGGCCCGGATTCCCCGGCGGTCAGGGCTGCGCCCTGCACATGCTGGCCCTGCGCGAGGGCCGCGAACCGCTGGAGACGAAGCCCGACGTGTGCTGGCAGCTCCCGATCCGGCGGACGTTCGAATGGGTCGAGCAACCGGACGGTGAGCAGGTGCTGGTGGTCTCCATCGGCGAGTACGACCGCCGCGGCTGGGGCCCCGGGGGCCACGACCTGCACTGGTGGTGCACGTCCGCACCGTCGGCGCACGGGGCGGGCAGGCCCGTCTACGTCTCCTACCGGCCGGAGCTGACCGAACTGATGGGCGAGGCGGGTTACGAACGCCTCGCCGAACTGTGCGAACAGCGCCTCGCGGCTGCCACCCCTGCCGCGGCGGGATTCCCCGCGCTGCCGCTGCTGGCCCCGCACCCGGCGGATGCCGCGGACTGAGCGCTTCCCAGGGCCCGTTCAGCCGGACCGGGCCCTGGTCAGCCGGGCGTTGCGCTCGGCTCGCCGGAGGACGGCGGGTCGGAGGGCGGCGGCGTCGTGGGCTCCTGCGACGGTGGCGGCTCGGAGGGCGGCGGCGTCGTGGGCTCCTGCGACGGCGGGTTGCCGGGCGGCGTCGGGTCGGAGCCCCTGCCCTCGATGGTGACGACGGCACCGGACGGCGCCACCCTGATGTGCGCGCTCCACGGCCCGGACGGCTCGCGGCCGCGTACGACGGTGACGCGGACCGTGGCGGTCTCACCGGGGCGCAGTACGCCGCTCGTACGGCTGTAGGACAGCCACGACGCGTCGCCGGACAGCGACCACCGCACGGGCGAACCCCCGCCCGCGGTCAGCCTGATGAGCGTCGCGCCGCCCACCGGACGCGCGTCGACGGTCAGTCGGCCGGCGCCGGCCCCAGGGTCGTCGTCGCTCCCGCTGCCCTTCCTGTCATCGTCCTCGGAACCGCCCTTGCCCTTGCGGGAGTCGGCGTCCGTCTCGCGCTGCTTCCGCTTCCGCTCGTCGTCGTCACGGCCTTCGCGGTCCTGGGCGGCGTTCTCGTACGGGCGGCCCCGCAGGGCGGAATCCTCGTCGCGCTCGGAGGAGGAGACCCGCGAACCGTCCGCCTCGCCGGTCAGGGGCGCGCCGCGGTAGGCGGCCCAGAGCGCGAGCACGGGGGCCGCGACGACCGTGGCCACGACGGTGGTGGTGACGGCCCGGCTGCGCAGCCGGTCGCGGCGGGCGCTGCGGTCCTTCACCTCCACGGGGAAGCCGGTCCTGTCGAAGCGCGGTGTGTGCCGTGAGCGGGCTCGACGTACGGCGAGCACCGCCGCCTCCACGGCGGCGCGCGGAGCTTCGAGCACGGCGAGCACCGCGGTGCCTGCGGGCGCGGTGCCCGGCCAGGCCACTCCGGCCATGGCGCGCTCGGCGGCGCGGCGGCAGGCGGTGCACTCGTCGACGTGCTTGACGAGTTCCCGGCGGAAGGCCGGGCCGAGCAGCAGCTGGTCCTCCCCGGCGATCCCCGAGACGACGGGACAGTTGCCGGACTTGACGACGGCGAGCGCGGCGCGGGTGCGCTCGACCTCACAGGCGGCGTGCGAGAGCAGCGCACTCGCCGCCTCGGCGGTCAGCGAGAGCACGGCCGCGACCTCCGGGGCAGGCAGCCCGTGGCGTACGGCCAGCTCCAGCGCCTCGCGCTGTTCCGGTGTGGTCCCCGCGGCCTCCGGCCAGGCCAGCGCGGCCAGTTCACGGCGGCGCTGCGTGCGGGCGGCGTCGGAGAGGTGCGGCGCGGTCGCGGGGACGGAGCCGCGGGCTCCCTCCCGGCCGCCCTGTTCGGCGAGGCGGCGCAGACAGGCCCAGCGGGCGAGCGCGTACAGCCACGGCCGGTGCAGGCTGCGCTGGACGGGGGCGCGGTCCTTCTCGTACTGCCGCTCGGCGATGACGAGCGCCTCACCGAGGGCGGTGACGGCGGCGTCGTGCTCGCACATGACCGACAGGCAGTAGGTGAACAGGCCGTCCAGGTACGGCGCGTAGCGCGCCATGCCGCGCTCCGCCGGAGCGGTCACGGGGGCCGTGGCGGACTCCGTGCCGGACCCGGACCCGGTGCCGGACCCGGTGCCGGAGGGCGGCTCGGGCGGAGAGCCGGGAGAGCCGGGAGAGCCGGTAGAGGGGGCCTTGGCCGCGCCGGCGGTTGAGGCCGCCCCGGCAGGGGACGAGGCACCGCTCGCGCCCTTCGGTGCGGTTTTCGTCGAGGCTCCGGTCCGGCTGAAGACCCTTGGCGGACCGGAGCGCTGGTGCTGCTTCGGCCGCCCCACCGGGTGCGCACGGTGTGCCCCGGTGGTGTACGTGGAGTGGTCGCGCCTGCTGCTCATCACCCGGTGACGGTAGGCGGGCGACGGGCCCCGGATGGACCCAGACGACCAGGTTTAATCCTTACGGGTGACTATCTCCCTCGAAAGGGGACGAGGTGCACGTCAAGCCCGACGACGACTCCACTCGTCCGTGACCCCGGGCGGCACCCGGACTGTCGGCTCCCCCGGCTACGGTGACGGACATGGCTGCCCGCAAATCCTCCGCCAAGGACCGTCCCTCGTACCGCTGCGCAGAGTGTGGCTGGCAGACCGCCAAGTGGCTGGGGCGGTGCCCCGAGTGCCACGCGTGGGGGACGGTCGAGGAGGTGGGCGCCGCCACGGGCGTCCGCACGACGGCCCCCGGCCGCGTCTCCGCCTCCGCGCTCCCCATCGGTCAGGTCGACGGGACACAGGCCACGGCGCGCGGAACGGGCGTTCCCGAGCTGGACCGGGTGCTCGGCGGGGGGCTCGTGCCAGGGGCGGTGGTGCTCGTGGCGGGCGAGCCCGGCGTGGGGAAGTCGACGCTGCTGCTGGACGTCGCAGCCAAGGCGTCCGACGGTGAACACCGCACCCTCTACGTCACGGGCGAGGAGTCGACGGGGCAGGTACGGCTGCGCGCCGACCGCATCGGCGCCGTCGGCGACCACCTCTATCTCGCGGCGGAGACCGACCTGTCGGCCGTCCTCGCGCATCTCGACGAGGTCAAGCCCAGCCTGCTGGTCATGGACTCCGTCCAGACCGTCGCCTCGCCCGAACTCGACGGCGCGCCCGGCGGGGTCGCGCAGGTGCGGGAGGTGGCGGGCGCCCTCATCCGCGCGTCCAAGGAGCGCGGCATGTCCACGCTCCTCGTCGGCCACGTCACCAAGGACGGTTCGATCGCCGGGCCCCGGCTGCTGGAGCACCTCGTCGACGTCGTCCTGCACTTCGAGGGGGACCGGCACGCGCGGCTGCGCCTGGTGCGCGGCGTGAAGAACCGGTACGGGACGACGGACGAGGTCGGCTGCTTCGAACTCCACGACGAGGGCATCACCGGTCTCGCCGACCCGTCCGGGCTCTTCCTGACCCGGCGCGCCGAACCCGTACCGGGCACGTGCCTGACGGTGACGCTGGAGGGGCGCCGGCCCCTGGTCGCGGAGGTGCAGGCGCTGACCGTGGACAGCCAGATCCCCTCACCGCGGCGCACGACCTCCGGTCTGGAGACCTCCCGCGTCTCGATGATGCTGGCCGTGCTCGAGCAGCGCGGACGCATCAGCGCCCTGGGCAAGCGCGACATCTACAGCGCCACGGTCGGCGGCGTGAAGCTCACCGAGCCCGCCGCCGACCTCGCCGTCGCGCTGGCGCTGGCGAGCGCCGCGAGCGACACACCGCTGCCCAAGAATCTGGTGGCCATAGGCGAGGTCGGCCTGGCGGGCGAGGTGCGCCGGGTGACGGGTGTGCAGCGCAGGCTGGCAGAGGCCGCCCGGCTGGGCTTCACGCACGCTCTCGTCCCCGCCGACCCGGGGAGGGTGCCCGCGGGGATGCGCGTCCGCGAGGTCGCTGACATCGGAGAGGCGCTGGCGGTGCTCCCGGCACGCTCACCGGGGCCGGAGCGGGACGGACCCGGTGCCGCCGCACCAGCGCAGTAGGGACGGGCGCGCGCCGCCGGTAGACTTTGCGCTGGTCCCGCCCGTACGTACGCACGACCGAAGGAGTGCCGTGGCAGCAAACGACCGGGCAGCAGCTTTCGGCAGGACCGGAGGGGGATCCGGTGCCGACGGCCTGATGCGCGCCACACTGAGCGCGGTCGCGCCCGGTACGGCCCTGCGTGACGGCCTTGAGCGGGTCCTTCGGGGGAACACCGGCGGACTCATCCTCCTGGGCATGGACAAGAACGTCGAACCGCTGTGCACAGGCGGCTTCGTCCTCGATGTGGACTTCACCGCGACCCGCCTGCGCGAGCTGTGCAAGCTGGACGGCGCGCTGGTCATCGACCGCGACATCACCAAGATCGTGCGGGCCGGCGTGCAGTTGGTGCCGGACGCCTCGATCCCCACGGAGGAGACGGGGACCAGGCACCGTACGGCGCAGCGGGTCTCGATCCAGACCGGGTATCCGGTCGTCTCGGTCAGCCAGTCGATGAGGCTGATCGCGCTCTACGTGGACGGCCAGCGGCGGGTGCTGGAGGACTCGGCGGCGATCCTCTCCCGCGCCAATCAGGCCCTGGCCACGCTGGAGCGGTACAAGCTGCGGCTGGACGAGGTGGCGGGGACGCTCTCCGCGCTGGAGATCGAGGACCTGGTGACCGTCCGCGACGTCTCGGCGGTCGCTCAGCGGCTGGAGATGGTGCGCCGCATCGCGACGGAGATCGCTCAGTACGTCGTGGAGTTGGGGACGGACGGGCGGCTGCTCTCCCTCCAGCTCGACGAGTTGATCGCGGGCGTGGAGCCGGAGCGTGAACTGGTCGCCCGTGACTACGTGCCGGAGCCCAGCGGCCGCCGCTCGCGCTCGGTGGGCGAGGCGCTGAGCGAACTCGACCGGCTGACCCACTCCGAACTGCTCGAACTGTCCATGGTGGCGCGGGCCTTGGGCTACAGCGGAGCTCCCGAGACACTGGACTCGGCGGTCTCGCCGCGCGGTTACCGGCTGCTGGCGAAGGTGCCGAGGCTGCCGGGTACGGTCATCGAACGGCTCGTGGAGCACTTCGGAGGTCTGCAGAAGCTGCTCGCCGCCAGCGTCGACGATCTGCAGACGGTCGACGGTGTGGGCGAGGCGCGGGCCAGGTCGGTGCGCGAGGGGCTCTCGCGGCTGGCGGAGTCCAGCATTCTGGAGCGCTACGTGTGAGCGGGTGCGGCGGGGCGGCGACGCTCCCCGCCCGTACTGTCCACGGCTGACGGCTGCCGCTCTCCGGCGCCGCCGGGGTCAGTCCTTTTTCAGTTCGAAGGATGCGTCGAGCTTCTTGACGCCCTTCACCTCGACCTCGATCTCGTACTCCCCGGCCTTCGCCGTGCCCTTCCCGGGGCTTCCGCAGCCTTCGGTGCTGGGCTTGCGGTACCAGGTGAAGGTGTGGGTGCTCGCACCGTTCGCGGGCAGCTGGAACAGTGCCGGTTCCGCGTCGCGGAGACAGTCGTCGGAGGACCAGAACTCGTCCCCGTCGGAGTCGCTGATGGTGACGGCCGCCGCCTTGCGTCCCAGGTCGAGCTTGCACGCGACGCCGCGCTTGTTCTCGGCCTTCAGCTCGAAGACGGGGTTGTCCCCCGCCGGGTACTTCTTGTGGACGCTTCGCAGGGACAGGCTGATGTCGGTGCCCTCGCAGTCGGGCAGTTGGGAGCCGGCGGGAACGGCCGCTCCGCCCGCGGAACCACCCGAGCCGCCGCCCGCGCTGTCGCCGCCGTCCGAACCGCCGGCGTCTCCCGCACCGCTGCCGCCCGGCTCCCAGCCGGAGCCGCCCGAGGATCCGCCCGCGCCGCCGGCACCGCCCGAGCCGTTGTCGTCGTCCGCGTCGCCGGAGCCGCCCTCCGGATCCCCTTCGTCCTCCGACTCGTCACGTCCGCCGGGGGCTTCGGTGATCGCGGGGCCGGAGTCCGTCGGGCCGGGAGTGATGGTGCTGGGCGCGCCCTTGCCGTCGTCGCCCTTGCCCTCGTCGCCGGTGTCGCCGCCTTGGAGACTCAGCGCCCAGACCGTCAGCGCGGCGAGCAGCACGAGGATGGCGAGTGCAACTGCCCTTCGGCGCCAGTAGATGGAGGAAGGGAGCGGTCCGATCGGATTACGCAGAGAGCCCACGCGCAAACCTTACGAGACAACACCGGTCACACAGCCCGTGCCCACCGCACGAAGCGGCAACTTTTATGATGAACGCGCGGAGTGATCGCGCATCAGCCGCCGAACAGCCCGCGCGCACACGGCCGGTGACGGTGTGGGCCGCCGTGAGGGGCCTGCACCCGTTCCCCCTGCGTCCGTTCCGCCCGCCCCCGTTCCGCTCGTCCCCGTTCCGGCCGTCCCGCGGGCCCGGGCCGCCCCCGTACGATCTCGCCCGCAGGAGAAGCGACTTCGCACCCGCCGCCGTCAACTGGCACTCCGGCCCCGGGACCTGCGTGCCCGCGCCGCCTCCGCCCGGCGCCGAAGAGTCTCATCCCGCCCGCCCCCGCCTGTGCGTCGCGTTTCCCGGGCGCTCGCCTCCGTGTCAGGATCGGTCCTGCCATGACTGCGACCACCGAGACTGCACACACCCCCGAGCCCGAGCCCGAGGCGGAGTCGGCCGCCGACTCCCTGGGACAGACCGCTCGCGCCCTCCATTCCCCCGTCGTCGACTGGTTCACCGCGAACGCCCGCGACCTTCCCTGGCGCCGCCCCGAAGCGGGGGCGTGGGGAGTCATGGTCAGCGAGTTCATGCTGCAGCAGACCCCCGTGAACCGGGTCCTTCCGGTCTATGAACAGTGGCTCGGCCGCTGGCCGCGCCCCGCCGACCTGGCCGCCGAGCCGCCCGGCGAGGCCGTACGCGCCTGGGGCCGGCTCGGTTACCCGCGCCGCGCCCTGCGCCTGCACGGCGCGGCCGCGGCCATAGCGGAACGGCACGGCGGCGACGTACCGCGTGAACACTCGCAGCTGCTCGCGCTGCCCGGTGTCGGCGAGTACACCGCGGCGGCCGTGGCGTCATTCGCGTACGGGCAGCGGCACGCCGTCCTCGACACCAATGTGCGCCGCGTCTTCGCCCGCGCCGTGACCGGGCGGCAGTACCCGCCGAACGCCACCACCGCGGCCGAGCGCAAACTGGCCCGTGCGCTGCTCCCGGAGGACGCCGCGACGGCGGCGCGCTGGGCGGCGGCGACGATGGAGCTGGGGGCGCTGGTGTGCACGGCCCGCGCCCCGGCGTGCGGTCACTGCCCCGTCGCGCAGCAGTGCGCCTGGAAGCTGGCGGGCTCACCCGAGCACGTGGGCCCGGCGCGCCGCACCCAGACCTACGCCGGTACGGACCGGCAGGTGCGCGGCAAACTGCTCGCGGTGCTCCGCGAGGCGGTCACGCCGGTGCCGCAGGCGGCCCTGGACCGGGTCTGGGGCGACTCCGTGCAGCGTGCCCGTGCGCTGGACGGGCTGGTGGCCGACGGCCTGGTCGAGCCGCTGCCGGGCGGGGTCTACAGGCTGCCGCTCAGCTGAGACCGTCCCGGGCCTCGCCCTCGGCGCCCTCGACACAGCCGCTCCAGGGCTTGGCCATGTCGAGTTCGTCCTGCTCCCACTGCTGAGTGAGCGAGTACCAGTTGCCGGAAGGGTCGCGGAAGAGCGCCTCGATGCCGTAGGGGCGCTCCTGCGGCTCCTGGACGAACTCGACGCCCTTCGCCTTCAGCTCCGCGTACGTCGCGCGGCAGTCGTCGGTGACGAAGACGCCCGCCCCGAGTGCTCCCTTGTGCACCAGCGTCTCCACCGCCCGCTGCGACTCCGGGTCCAGGCCGGGCCCGTCCGGGCGCATCAGTGTGAGCTGGACGTCGGGCTGGCCGGGCGGGCTGACGGTGACCCAGCGCATCTCGCCCATGTTCAGGTCCGTACGTTCGGTGAAGCCAAGGGTCTCGACGAAGAACTTCTTGTCCCGTTCCTGGTCGGTGGTCCAGACGGTGACGATGGCCAGGCTCTTGATCACGGCGCGCTCCGGATGTTCGTGGTGGACGGGAAACCAGCCGCGGGAGCCCGCTGCTCCCGGCTGTCCTGTCACCGTCTCAGAGCGGCCTGTCCAGCGCTTCTTCGTTGTTGCGCTCCTCGGGCCCGCGCTTCCCGGAGCCATCCGGGCCGGGCTCCCGCCCGGGACGCCGGCGTGCCTTGAAGCCGCCGGTGAAGAGCATCGCGTAGCAGCCGGGGATCATCGCCGCCGCCCGGCGCGCATGCTGCCTGCGGTAGTCGCTCGGGCTGGTGCCGGTCTGCTGCTTGAAGCGCGCGGAGAAGGTGCCGAGGCTGGTGAAGCCCACCGCCGTGCAGATCTCCGTCACGGACAGGTTCGCCGAGCGCAGCAGTTCCTCCGCCCGCTCGATGCGGCGGCGGCTGAGGTACTGGCCCGGCGACTCCCCGTAGGTGGCCTTGAACGCCCGGACGAAGTGACAGCGCGAATAACGGGCATGGGCCGCGACGGCCTCCAGATCGAGACCGGGATCGGCCCAGTCGCGGTCCATGGCGTCCTTGGCGATGCGCATGGCGCGCAGGCGCGCCATGCCCGGTGTGTTCATGCGTGCAGGCTGTCACACGGGACTGACAGTGTCCTTCTGCTCCGGGGACATCTCCGCGGCGTCCTTCTCCGGCGGCTCGCCGCCCCTGAGCGGGACCTCCTTGATGAACCACGAGGCGATGAAGCACAGCACAGCCGTGGCACCGGCGACCATGAAGACCGTGTGGGTGCCGTCGGCCACGGCGTGTTCGTACAGCTCACGCACCGGGGCCGGCAGCCGCTCCAGCGACGCGGCGTCGAGCTGGGCGGGAACACCCTCCGCACCGCCAGGACCCGGCGCGGCGGCGCCGCCACGCCCGGTCATCGTCTCCCGTACGCGGTCGGCGAAGAGGGTGCCCATCAGCGCGACACCGAAAGAGCCGCCGATCGTACGGAAGAGGGTGGCCGTGGACGAGGCGACGCCGATGTCCTTCAGCTCCACGCTGTTCTGCGCGATCAGCATCGTGAGCTGCATGAGGAAGCCCATTCCGGCGCCGAGGACCGCCATGTAGAGCGCGGAGGTGGTGCGGCTGGTGCCCACGTCGAGCTGGGCGAGCAGGAAGAGGCCGACGGGGATGAGGAAGCCGCCGATGACGGGGTACGCGCGGTACTTTCCGGTGCGTGTCGTGGCACGCCCCGTGACGACCGACACGACCATCATCGGCAGCAGGACGGGCAGGAGCAGCAGCCCGGAGTTGGTGGCGGAGGCGCCCTGCACGGTCTGCTGGTAGAGCGGCAGGAAGGTCATAGCACCGAACATCACGAAGCCGAGCAGGAAGCCCGTCAGTGTCACCAGCGAGAAGTTGCGGCTGCGGAAGATGCCCAGCGGCAGCACCGGGTCGGCCGCCCTCCGCTCGACGAGGAGGAACGCGGCGATCGCGGCGACGGCCAGGGCGCAGAGCCCGGTGATGACCCCGGAGGTCCAGTCGTACTCCGTGCCGCCCCAGCTGGTGACGAGCACCGCCGCGGTGATCCCGGTGGTCAGCAGGCCTGCGCCCGCGTAGTCGATGCTGCCGCGCGAGCGCTTCCGGGGCAGGTGCAGCAGCACGGTGACGAGGGTGAGGGCCACGGCGCCGAGGGGGACGTTGATGTAGAACGCCCAGCGCCAGCCGAGCTGGTCGGTGAGGGTGCCGCCGACGAGCGGGCCGCCGATCATGGCGAACGACATCACCCCGGCCATCATCCCCATGTACTTGCCGCGCTCGCGGGGCGGCACCAGGTCTCCCATGATCGCCATGGCGCCGACCATGAGGCCGCCCGCGCCGAGTCCCTGCAGCGCGCGGAAGCCGATGAGCTGGGACATGGTCTGTGCGGCGCCGGAGGCGACGGACCCGGCGAGGAAGACCACGATGGCCGTCAGGAAGACGCCCTTGCGGCCGTACATGTCGCCGATCTTTCCCCAGAGGGGGGTGGAGGCGGCGGTGGTGAGGGTGTAGGCGGTGACCACCCAGGAGAGGTGGTCCAGGCCGCCGAGCTCGCCGACGATCGTCGGCATCGCGGTGCCCACGATCATGTTGTCGAGCATGGCCAGCATGACGGCGATCATCAGCGCGAAGACGGCCAGTCCGACGCTGCGGGGCTGTCCGGTCGCGGTGCCGGCCGACCCGCCCGGGGGGCTGTCCTGGCCGTGATCCGGCTCTGTGTTCGCACTCATCCCTGCGCCCCGTCTCCCCTTACTTGCCGACTACTTGCCGACCGGCTGGTTCAGTACGATGGGCAACGTAGGACGGCTACTAGCCGGGCGTCAAGTAAGTTCGGCAGGACGAGGGGCCAACGCTCATGAGCAGGGGCAACACCCGGCAGCGCATCCAGGACGTCGCCCTGGAGCTCTTCGCGCAACGCGGCTACGAGAAGACGTCGCTCCGTGAGATCGCCGAACAGCTCGACGTCACCAAAGCGGCCCTCTACTACCACTTCAAGAGCAAGGAAGACATCGTCATCAGCCTGTTCGAGGACCTGACCAGGCCGTGCGACGAAGTGATCACCTGGGCGAAGGAGCAGCCCGGGGACCTGGAGACGAAACTGGAGGTGCTGCGGCGCTACAGCGAGGCCCTCAGCCGCTCGGCGCCCCTCTTCCGCTTCGTCCAGGAGAACCAGGCGACGATGCGGGAGCTCAGCGTCGGCGAGAGCTTCAAGGACCGTGTGAAGGCCCTGCTCGACGTCCTGCGCATGCCCGACGCCCCGCTGACCGACCAGGTGCGCTGCTCGGCCGCGCTCTTCACCATGCACGCGGGAATGTTCACCCTGCAGGACCTGGAAGGCGGCGACCTGGAGGACAAGCGCAGAGCCGTCCTCCAGGTCGCCCAGGAGATGGTGACCGCCGCACACGGGGGCCAGGACTGAGCCGGGGACCTCGGGCGGGAGCCGGGAGCTGACCTGCTCGTCCCCGCTCACCGCCCCTTCCTGCGGCCCCGGCCCGTGCCGTGCTCACCGGCGCCCCCGGGCGGGGGCGCGGCTCACAGCTTGACGCCGTGGTCGCGCATCACGGACGTGGGCTCCTTGCCGGAGCCGTAGTCCGGGGTGCTGCGGATCTCGAAGTGCAGGTGAGGACCGGAGGAGTTGCCGGTCGAACCCGAATCTCCGATGGTCTGGCCGGGCTTCACCTGCTGCCCGGGCTTCACCTCCACCGAGGAGAGGTGGGCGTACTGGGAGTAGGTGTTGTTGTCGTGCTTGACGACGATGGCGTTTCCGTACGAGGAACCGTCGCCCGCACCGTTCGGGCCCGCCTTGACGACGGTGCCGCCGCCGACGGACTTCACCGGGGTGCCGGTGGGCACCGCGAAGTCCTGGCCTGAGTGCTTGCTCGACCAGCGGTCGCCGCTGTTGCCGTAGCCGGCGCTCAGCTCGTACTTGCCGGACACGGGCTTCGTCCAGGCATTGGCCTTCTTGGCCGTCTTCTTGCGCTCCGCGTCCCTGGAAGCCTTCTCCGCCTCGGCACGCTCCTCGGCCTTCTCCTTGGCCAGAGCCGCCTTGTGCTGCTGGTCGGCCTGAGCCCGCGCGGAATCGGCGAGCTGGGCCGCGGTTCCTGCCGCGAAGACATCGCCCTGACCCGAGACCTGGGCGGCAACCGCCGAGCCCGCGCCCAGAGCCATCGAGGCACCGAGCCCGGTCGCTATCACCGCGACCCTGAGGCGGGCACGGCCGATGGGCTTGCGCGCGTTCTTGGTGGTCTTCGACATACGGGTACTACCTCCGGAATGGCTGGGGGACCCCGAGTCGTGGGACCTCGGGGGACAAAACATTGGTAACCCGTCCGATCCGGCATACCAAAGAGGGCTATTACTAATGGGATTCGCAGGGATATGACCGCCAGGAAGCACTCATATGGACTATTCCGGCGCCATCCATGCGGCCCTTCACCGTGATCCCCGCTCCGCCATGGGCTCCGTACGGCCGCGGGGACGGTCCGGGACCTTGGTCCCACCGCTCTCCTAAGGGCGCTCGTAGGCGCTGGTCAGCCTGTGCGGCAGCTCACCCCGCAGGGCCCGAGAAGCGCTCGCGAATGCGGCCCACGTCACTCTTTCCGCTGCTCTTTTCGGCGCTCCGTCCCGGCCGCCGGGCAACCGCACGCTCACGTCACGCAGCCCTCTCGCACTGACCGTCACACCGCTTTCCCAGCGCCCCGCGACGGCACTTCCGCGCGCGGCGCCCAGCGTCTTTCCGGGAAGGGCCGGCGGGGTACGGGCCGAGCGAATGCGCGGCAATGCGCGGCACGCAAACGGGCGGCCGCGGACGGGAATTCATGACGCCGCAAACACACCTCACCGGAAAACAAGGGAGGGCGGGAGAGCACACGGCGCTCCCACCGGACGGCCCGCTCCTCCACTCCCGCGCCGGCGCCCGCCACGTTCCCCTACGATCCCGGTCATGGAGCCCGCCACCGTCGCCGCGCGCCTCGCCTCCAGCGCCGTCGTACCGATACTCAGGAAGCTGTTCCGACGCGACGGCACGGGAGCGGGTCTGGTCGACAGGCCCGTCAGGATCTCCGCGCTGGTCTCCTTCAGGGGCGAGCAGCGCACCCTCGGTGAGGACGAACTGCACAAACTGGCACGGGAGTTGACGGACCGGGCGGTACAGTCCTCAGGCCCGCACGAGGCCCCGGGCGAGGAGACACGCCGCGAACTGGCCCTCGCCCTGGCCACCGCTCTGCACAGCATCGGCGAGCTGGACATGGACGACGTCCAGGCCGTACGGCTCGGCCCGGACGGCCTGGCCCGTCAACTGACCCGCCCCCGCTCCCTGTCGGCCGCGGCCGAGGCGTACTTCGGACCGCTCCTCAACACGGCCTGCCTCCACATCCTGAACTTCTTCTCCCAGCGCTCGACGTTCATCCCCCGCACCCTCACCGAGCAGACCCAGCAGCTCGACCGCCTCGTGGCCATCTCCGACCTGATGTTGGAACGCGTCCCGTCACGCTCCGCCGAGGACCACCGCTTCGAGCAGCGATACGCCGAGCACATCGTCCGCAAGCACGGCGAACTGACCATCTACGGCCTGGACTTCACCCATGCGCGGGAGTGGCGGCTGGACTCCGCCTACATCTCGCTGGAGGCGACGCAGGACGCCGGCAGCTCCCTGGAGACATCGGCGTCCCTCTCAGCGGACCGTCTCCTCTCCGACCACGACCGCGTTCTGCTGCGCGGCCCCGCCGGCTCCGGCAAGACGACCCTTCTGCAGTGGCTGGCCGTGACCGCCGCCCGTCAGACCTACGACGAACACCTGGCCCACCTCCTCGGCCGCGTCCCCTTCTTCCTCCCGCTGCGCCGCGTCCTGCGCGACGGCCTGCCGCCCACCCCGGACCGGTTCCTGCACGCCGTACGCAGCACTCTCGCGGGAGCACAGCCTCCCGGCTGGGCCGAACGTGTCCTGACTGCGGGTCGCGGGCTGCTCCTCGTCGACGGCGTCGACGAGATCCCCGACGGGCAGCGAGGGGAGACGCGGCGCTGGCTGCGAGAGCTGATGGGCGACTTCCCCGGCAATCTGTGGCTGGTGACCTCCCGGCCGTCCGCGGTACGCCAGGAGTGGCTCGCGCGCGACGGCTTCACCGAGGTGTCCCTGGCGCCCATGTCGCGTCATGACGTCGCCGCCTTCATCCACCGCTGGCACAGTGCCGCCGACACCGGCCCCGGGCCGGCCGACGACCTCGTCGCTGCGGTCCGCACGAACCCCGACCTCGGCCGTCTCGCCGTCAACCCGCTGATGTGCGGGCTGCTCTGCGCCCTGCACCACGAGCGGCACGGCAGCCTCCCGTACGGCCGCCGGGACCTCTACGAGGCCGCGCTCTCGATGCTGCTGGAGCGACGCGACCGGGAGCGCTCGGTCACCGTGCCGGACGGTCTGCGGCTGCCGAAGGACACACAGATCCAGTTGCTGCAGAGGCTGGCGCACTGGATGATCCGCAACGGCCGTACGGAGATGGAGCGGGAGGACGCCGTCTCGCAGCTCGACCGGCACCTCGCCCGTACGGCACAGGCCGACGCCCCGGCCGGCGAACTCTTCCGGCACCTCCTGGACCGTTCGGGAGTCCTGCGCGAACCGGCCGAGGGGCGCGTCGACTTCGTACACCGCACCTTCCAGGACTATCTGGGGGCGAAGGCGGCCGTGGAGGAGGGCGACTTCCCCCTCCTCCTCGACAACGCCCACAAGGACGAGTGGGAGGACGTCATCCGTATGGCGGTCGCCCACGCCCGCCCGGCGGAACGGACACGTCTGCTGCGCGGTCTGGTTGCCCGGGTTCCGGGCGGCACACCCGACAGCACACCGGGCAGCGCACCGGACAGCGCACCGGAGGGGGGCCGGAGTCGCGAACGGGGCGGCACGGATGAGGAGTCGGCCCGCGTGCCGGAAGCGGAGCGGGAGCCGGAGGGCGGTTCCGGGGGAAGCGTCCGCAACCTGCTGCTGGCAGCGGCCTGCCTGGAACAGGCGACGGAGCTGCATCCCCGGGTGCGCGCCGAGGTGGCCGCGAAGACGTCCCGCCTCTTCCCGCCCCGCAGCATGGCCGCGGCACGTCATGTCGCCGACGTCGGCGGCCCGATGCTTCTCGGTCTGCTGCCCGGACCGGAGGGCCTCACGGACGCCGAAGCCACCTGCGCAGTCGTCGCCGCGTCCCGCACGGGGACGGACGCCGCGCTTCCCGTGCTGGCCCGCTACCGCGACCATCCCTCGCTCGGTCTGCGGCGGCAGCTCGTCTGGGCGTGGCACCGCTTCGACACCGCCGAGTACGCCCACGAGATCATCGCTCACCTCGACCCGTCAGACCTCTACTTCACCGCCCACCACGTCGGCCATCTGCGTGCCCTGCGTGCCCTGGGAGGACGCGAGCGGCTGCAGATCATCGGCCGGTACCACCCGCGCCAGCTGGTCGAGCACGTGGACCCGGACCGGCTCACCCACCTGTGGCTGCGCGACGGCTACGCCCGTCACGACGGCGAGGAGTGGCTCTCCGCCTTCCCCCGCCTGCACACCCTCGTCCTCCCCGCCTCTCCCCGGCACGTCACCGCGGCGCTCCCGGGCCACTTGACAGTCCGCTCGGAGAGCGACATCGACGAGAAGACGCCCTGAGAGACCTTCCACGACGGCGTGAAGCGCCATGGCCCCCTCACGGGCCCCCGAATAGGCTGGAGTTCACGTATGACCTGACTGCCCCTCAGCCGCACGGGAGACACGGGGCGGTTCCGTACCGACCCCGTCCAGCGCCGCACGGCCGGACAGCCGGACGGCTGAACAGCCGACTCGAACAGACAGCCGCCTCGAACAGTCCCTCCGGGAGCCCCGAAACTGATGGAACCCGCCGTACGTCTCGCGTCCAGCGTCGTCGACCCGCTCATCGCCCGGCTGTTCATACCGGCCCCGGCCCATGGGACGTCCCCGGACGGTCCGGGACGGCTCATGGCCCGCCTCGTCGCCTTCCGCGGCGAGGACCCCGCCCTTGGCTGGGAGGAACTGCTCGGGGTGGCAGCCGAACTGGTGCGGCTCGGGGTGAACGTCACCGGCCTGCGGCTGCCCGCAGCCGAGGAGCCGGCCGTAGCGGCGGTCCTCGCCCGCACGCTCTGGGCCATCGGCGAACTGGACACCACCGACGTCCAAGCCGTACGGCTGGGGCCGCAGGACTACGCGCGGCGGCTGCGCTCCGCCGTACCGGGCGCCGACCGCGAACTGTCTTCCGAGGCCGCCTGGTTCCATGACAGTCTGCTCGTGACCATCTGCCTCCATCTGCTCAATCTCCTCATCGTGCGCCAACCGGACCTCGCCAAGCGGCTGCCCGAGCGCAGCCACCGCATCGGCCAGCTCGTCGACCTCAACGACGTCGAGGCGCTGCGCGGACGACCCCGGCCGCCCGCTCAGGACGCCGAGTTCGAAAAGCGCTACCTGCGGCACGTCGCCGAGCAGTACAACCGCCTGACCATCTACGGCATCGACCTGCCCAACCCGAACACCCCCGACAACTGGTCCCTGGACGCGACTTACCTCAGCCTCGCCGCGGAGTTCAGCTCCGCCGGGGACGCGAGCGAGAACACCTCAGCGGGGCAGGACGTAGGGGAGGACGACCGCGACGCCCGCTCCCCCGCCCGCGTGGACACCGACGGGGGCGACGCGGCCGGCGCTACGGACGGCCCGGAACCCCGCCAGGCCGAGCCCGTCATGACCGCCGACAGGGCACTGGCCGGACACGAACGCATACTGCTGCGCGGCATCGCGGGCTCCGGCAAGACGACGCTCATCCAGTGGCTCGCCGTCTCCACGGCACGCGCCGCGCTGCCCGACGAACTGCAGGGCCTGCGGGGCCGAATCCCCTTCGTACTGCCCGTGCGCCGGTTCGCCCGCGAGGGCTTCCCCTCACCGGACGACCTACTCACTGCCGTACGCCATCCGCTGGCCGACGCCGCCCCTGAGGGCTGGGTCGTACGCGTGCTCGCCGCCGGCCGGGCACTGCTGCTCGTGGACGGCATCGACGAGGCGCCCGAAGAACAACGCGTCGAGGTACGCGACCAGTTGCGCCGACTGCTGCGCATCTACTCCGGCAACCTCTGCCTCGTCACCTCGCGCCCGCCGGCCGTCGGCACAGACTGGCTGGCCGAGGAGGGCTTCACCGAACTCACGCTCGCCCCCATGAACCGCGATCAGGTCGCCGCCTTCATCACGGCGTGGCACACGGCCGCGGGCACTGACGAGGGCAAGGACCACAGGCAGCTCGACGACTACAAGGACATGCTGCTGCGGTCCATCCCGCTCTTCCGCGAACTGCGCGTACTGGCCACCAACCCGCTGATGTGCGGGCTGATCTGCGCCCTGAACAGGGACAGGTCCGGGATGCTGCCCAAGGGCCGCAAGGAACTGTACGAGGCCGCGATGGAGATGCTGCTCCAGCGCCGCGACCCCGAGCGGCGGGTGCTGCACGCGGACACGATCGTGATGCAGCGTTCGCCGCGCGAGAGGCTGCTGCGCAAGCTCGCCTACCGGATGCTCGTCGACGCCAGCCCCGTACTCGACCGCGCGAGCGCCCTGGGGGAAGTCACGCGGCACGCCTCCGCGATTCCCGCCGTCGCCGGGCAGGCGGAGCCGGAGGAGATCTTCGGCCACCTGCTGCTGCGTACCGGCCTGCTGCGCGAACAGGCCGACGGATCGGTGGAGTTCGTGCACCGCACCGTTCAGGACTATCTGGCCGCGAAGGAGGCCGTCGAACAGGGCAGCCTCGATCTGCTGCTGGAGCACGCGCACGAGGCGGAGTGGGAGGAAGTGATCCGCATGGCGGTCGCCCACGCCCGCCCCGGGGAGTGCGCCAAGCTGCTGCAAGGGCTGCTGGCACCGGGAAAGACGGGCATGAAGCGCAACCGCAGAAGGCTGCTGGCCGCCGCCTGCCTGGAGCACGTGACGGAACTCGACCCGGAGACCCACGCCCGGGTGCGGCGCGAGACGCGGCACATGGTGCGGCCCGCAAACGTCGCCGCCGCACGCGGACTGGGATGGGTGGGGCCCATCGTGCTGGAGATGCTCCCCGATCCGGCGACGGTCTCGGACGACGAGGCGTACCGGCTGGCCGTCACCGTGACCCGTATCGACGACGACGCGGCGGTGGACTACCTGGCGCGGCTCCGCAACCGCGGGTCGCTGGCCCTGCGTGCCGAACTCGCACACGGGTGGCGCAACTTCGAGACCGAACGGTACGCGGCGGAGGTCATCCGGCACCTGGACCCGGAAGGGCTGTACTTCCCCGTCGCGGACAGGGTCGAACTGGAGGCGCTGCGGACGCTCGGCGGACGGGAACGAGTGCAGATCGTCGGGCACTTCACACCCCAGGAGCTGGTGGCGGGGCTGGTGCCGGAGCGGCTGACCCACCTGTGGCTCGCCTACGACCTGGGCGCCGGCATGCGGATGGAGTGGCTGAGCGCGTTCCCGTCGCTGACGACCCTGCGGGTGAACGCGCGGCTGCCACGCGTCAGCGGCGTGCCCGAGGGCGTGCGCATCATGTCCTGAACGGAGCCCGGACCGGCGTCGTGCGGCGGTTCGGGCCATGGACGCGGAAGTCCCCCGCCACGACTGTGACGGGGGACTTCCGCGCTGGAGCGGGCCTTCGGCCGGGGCTCACGCCTCCTTGGAGAGGTTGGGCCCGCCGCCCGCGGCGGACTCCACCGGAGGTGCGTCCGGCAGCGCCGACTTCTCCTCGCCGCGGAAGGTGAACTTCTTGTCCTCGTCGGTCTCCCCCTCGGTGTCCACGACCACGATGTGGCCGGGACGCAGATCGCCGAAGAGGATCTTCTCGGAGAGCAGGTCCTCGATCTCACGCTGGATGGTCCGGCGCAGCGGCCGGGCGCCCATCACCGGGTCGTAGCCCCGCTTGGCGAGCAGCTCCTTGGCGTCGGTGCTCAGCTCCAGACCCATGTCGCGGTCCTTCAGCCGCTCGTCCACCTGCGCCAGCATCAGGTCCACGATGCGGATGATGTCCTCGCGGGTGAGCTGGTGGAAGACCACCGTGTCGTCGACACGGTTGAGGAACTCCGGGCGGAAGTGCTGCTTCAGCTCGTCGTTGACCTTGGCCTTCATCCGGTCGTACCCCGCGCTGACGTCACCCTGGCCGGCGAAGCCGAGGTTGAAGCCCTTGGAGATGTCCCGGGTGCCGAGGTTGGTCGTCATGATGATGACCGTGTTCTTGAAGTCCACGACCCGGCCCTGGGAGTCGGTCAGGCGACCGTCCTCCAGGATCTGCAGCAGCGAGTTGAAGATGTCCGGGTGTGCCTTCTCGACCTCGTCGAAGAGGACCACGGAGAACGGCTTGCGGCGGACCTTCTCGGTCAGCTGGCCGCCCTCCTCGTAGCCCACGTAGCCGGGAGGCGAACCGAAGAGCCGGGAGACGGTGTGCTTCTCGCTGAACTCCGACATGTCGAGGGAGATCAGCGCTTCCTCGTCGCCGAAGAGGAACTCGGCGAGCGTCTTGGAGAGCTCCGTCTTACCGACACCGGAGGGGCCGGCGAAGATGAACGAACCACCGGGGCGCTTGGGGTCCTTCAGCCCGGCACGGGTGCGCCGGATCGCCTGGGACAGCGCCTTGATGGCGTCCTCCTGCCCGATGACCCGCTTGTGCAGCTCGTCCTCCATGCGGAGCAGACGCGAGGACTCCTCCTCGGTGAGCTTGAAGACGGGGATGCCCGTGGCCGTGGCCAGGACCTCCGCGATCAGCTCCTCGTCCACCTCGGCGACGACGTCCATGTCGCCGGCCTTCCACTCCTTCTCCCGCTTGGCCTTCTGGGCCAGCAGCTGCTTCTCCGTGTCACGGAGGGAGGCGGCCTTCTCGAAGTCCTGCGAGTCGATCGCGGACTCCTTGTCCCGGCGCACGTTCGCGATCTTCTCGTCGAACTCGCGCAGGTCCGGCGGGGCGGTCATCCGGCGGATACGCATCCGGGAACCGGCCTCGTCGATCAGGTCGATCGCCTTGTCCGGCAGGAAGCGGTCCGAGATGTACCGGTCGGCGAGAGTGGCGGCGCCGACCAGGGCGGCGTCGGTGATGGAGACGCGGTGATGCGCCTCGTACCGGTCGCGCAGGCCCTTGAGGATCTCGATGGTGTGCGGCAGCGACGGCTCCGCGACCTGGATCGGCTGGAAACGGCGCTCGAGGGCGGCGTCCTTCTCCAGGTGCTTGCGGTACTCGTCGAGTGTCGTGGCACCGATGGTCTGCAGCTCGCCGCGGGCCAGCATCGGCTTGAGGATGCTGGCGGCGTCGATCGCGCCCTCGGCGGCACCGGCCCCGACGAGCGTGTGCAGCTCGTCGATGAACAGGATGATGTCGCCGCGCGTACGGATCTCCTTGAGCACCTTCTTCAGGCGCTCCTCGAAATCACCGCGGTAGCGCGAGCCGGCCACCAGGGCACCCAGGTCCAGGGTGTAGAGGTGCTTGTCCTTGAGGGTCTCGGGCACCTCGCCCTTGACGATCGCCTGGGCCAGGCCCTCGACGACCGCGGTCTTGCCGACGCCGGGCTCACCGATGAGCACCGGGTTGTTCTTCGTACGGCGGGAGAGCACCTGCATGACCCGCTCGATCTCCTTCTCGCGCCCGATGACGGGGTCGAGCTTGGATTCGCGGGCGGCCTGTGTCAGGTTGCGGCCGAACTGGTCCAGCACCAGGGAGGTGGAGGGCGTGCCCTCTGCGGGGCCACCCGCGGTGGCCGCCTCCTTGCCGCCGGAGTAGCCGGACAGCAGCTGGATGACCTGCTGCCGGACCCGGTTCAGATCGGCGCCCAGCTTCACCAGGACCTGGGCGGCGACGCCCTCGCCCTCGCGGATCAGGCCGAGCAGGATGTGCTCCGTGCCGATGTAGTTGTGGCCGAGCTGAAGCGCCTCCCGGAGCGACAGCTCCAGGACCTTCTTCGCACGGGGCGTGAAGGGGATGTGGCCGGACGGGGCCTGCTGGCCCTGGCCGATGATCTCCTCCACCTGCTGACGGACCGCCTCGAGCGAAATCCCGAGGCTCTCCAGTGCCTTAGCGGCGACACCCTCACCCTCGTGGATCAGGCCCAGGAGAATGTGTTCGGTGCCGATGTAGTTGTGGTTGAGCATCCGGGCTTCTTCCTGAGCCAGGACGACAACCCGCCGCGCGCGGTCGGTGAACCTCTCGAACATCGTTAATCGCTCCTCAGAGCGGTCAGGCAGGAAGGGGACGCTCCCCTCTCTGTCCTTCCGCAGCTTAGTCCCGCAAGCGGGGACCGCTCATTCCAACTGCCGACACCGGTCCGGATCCCTCCGCTCCCGTGGATAGCACAGGCCGGCCTCCTTCCCCGAACAGTCGACAACAGTTCCAACCCGATGGTGCGAGACGATGTTCCCGCAGGCCAGGCGTATCCACCCTGATTCACTACGCCGACGGCGAACGGCCCTTGGCCTGCAGCGCCGCCGCTCGCCCTCATCAGCCTCCACACCCCCGCGGCCACCAGGCATCGTCCGGCAGGCAGCCCCGCACGAAGTCCGCCCTGGACAGGCAGAACTGACCTTAGAGCCTTCCTACCCGCTCGTACTGACACTCCATGCCGGGCAGGAGGCAGTCGGAGCGGCACATCCGCTCAGGGCGAACAGCCTTGCGCCGTGCGGCTCTCGCTCGTGCTCACACCGCGCGTGCACAGCGACGCGGCGCGACAGCGCCGGGTAGCGGGTGACCAACCCCGCGTAACCGGAAGTGGTTTCGCCGAGTTGCTCAGACATGAGCTTCGCGATCGCCCGTACGCGGACATCCGCCGGCGCACCGGAACGGGGCACCGAGCGGGCGGGAGGCCGGGGCGCCGGAAGCGGTCCGGCGCACGACGCGCTCGTGCTCGCGGCCGATGCCGGGCTGGCGCTGCTGCGGCGGCCCGACGTCCGTACGGGCCCCGTCGCCCACGACGCGGGCAGCGGCGGCTTTCACCTGCTGGTGCCGGCGGGCAGCGCGGAGGAGCTGCCGGGGCTGCTGGAGTGGCTGGAGTGGGGCGGAATCGAGCTGGAACTCACCTGCCGCACGCTGTACGACCCCGACGACCCTCGGGAGGCCGCTGCGTGGCTGCGGCCTCCCGAGCCGGGGCGTGAGGCTGACGGCGTCGATCTCGTACGGCTGGTCGGTGCGGCGGCGACGGAATGCCACCGCGCACGTCTTCGACGCGCCGCACATATGTCCCGGACTCAGCCGTTGGCCTTCTCGTAAGCCTCTCGGATATTGGCGGGAACGCGACCCCGGTCGTTGACCTCGTAACCCTCTTCCTTCGCCCATGCACGGATCTTCGCCGTGTCCTGGCTGCTGCCGCCGCCGGAACCGGATGAACGCTTTCCACGGGCGGAACGGCCACCGGTGCGGCGGCCACCCTTCACATAGGGCTCCAGCACCGAACGGAGCTTGTCCGCATTCGAGGTGGAGAGGTCGATCTCGTAGGTCTTACCGTCCAGTGCGAACGTGACCGTCTCGTCCGCCTCGCCACCCTCGAGGTCGTCGACCAGAAGAACCTGAACCTTCTGCGCCACCGCTTACTCCCATTCGTCATCGATAACTTCGATTACTGATACTGACGATGAAAGCAAACCGCTTTTCGGGGAGAAACACAAACCCTCGGTTGAGTTTGTCCGTCCCAGCGGCGGGATTGGCGGGATCTTTCGGACATAGCGACTCCGGCGGCGACCGGTGAGCGGGTCACCGGGCCGTCACTCAGAGATGCAGAAGCATGCGGCTGTTGCCCAAGGTGTTCGGCTTCACCCGTTCGAGACCGAGGAACTCCGCCACGCCCTCGTCAAAGGAACGCAGTAGTTCACTGTAGACATCGCCGTCGACGGGCGTCTCGCCGATCTCCGTGAAGCCGTGCTTGCCGAAGAACTCCACTTCGAAGGTGAGACAGAAAATGCGCCGCACGCCGAGCCAGCGGGCGGTGTTCAGCAGCTTCTCCAGCAGGAGATGCCCCACTCCGGTGCCTCTCTGCGACGGGTCGACCGCAAGCGTCCTCACCTCCGCCAGGTCCTCCCACATCACGTGGAGCGCTCCGCAGGCCACAACCTCGGCGTCATGGTCCCGTTCCGCGACCCAGAACTCCTGAATGTCCTCGTAAAGGGTGACGGTCGCTTTGTCGAGCAGGATGCGGTCGCGCGAGTAGACGTTGATGAGGCGGCGCACCGCGCGCACATCCGAGGTCCTCGCCCGGCGAACGGTTACTTCTGCTACGGAAGAGGGTGCTGACGCCATGGAACGGACGCTATCGCCCCCGGGGAAGGCACCGCTCCTCGGGTCCCCGGACTTCAGCGGGAGGAGCCTCCCCGGTAACCTGCGGCGAGTGCCGCGGCGGCAGCGGGAGCGGAACGGAGAGCGCCGGTTCCGCGTCTGTTCACGGCCCGCCTCGAACCCGCCTTGAGCCCTCCTTGTTCACCGGCGCGCGGTGGGAAACGTCAGCGGCTCTCGCGCGGTTCGCTCTCCGGTACACCCACGCGCACATCGTTCAGCTGTACGACGCGCAAGGCGTCGCGCAGTGCGTCGAGCTGTTCCGGGGTCATACGGGCGAAGAACTCCACGAGAGCGGCGGCCGCGTTGTCACTGGCCGCCCAGGCTTCGTTCATCAGAGCGGCCGAGTACGCGGCACGTGTGGAGACCGCTTCATATCGATAGGCACGGCCTTCTTGCCGTCGCCGCAGCCAGCCCTTCTGGTGGAGGTTGTCCATTACGGTCATCACCGTGGTGTAGGCGATGGCCCG
Source organism: Streptomyces sp. TAA204 (assembly GCF_000424965.1). NCBI lineage: Bacteria > Bacillati > Actinomycetota > Actinomycetes > Kitasatosporales > Streptomycetaceae > Streptomyces > Streptomyces sp. TAA204. The sequence goes on along the minus strand of NZ_AUKW01000020.1, from coordinate 105,740 downwards.
GTCCCCCCGCAGATCCTCCAGGACTTCCCGCACGGTGACCGGACGGTTCCACCGCCATACCCGCGTCATGACGGTGTCTTCCAACTCTCCCAATGGCCGAGGCACGCCGTGAATAATAGTCGGAGTTGTCCCGAATGCTGCGGGGGCCGACTGCGTTCAGCCGTCTTTCTTCTGCCGGACGCTCTCGGCGCGGGCGAAGGCCGCGTCCACGGCGGCGTCCTCCTTGGCCTTGTTCGCGCCGCCCTGGCTCTTCACGATCGTCACGATGAGAGCGGTGAATGCCACCGCCATCACGATCGACGGGGTCAATGCCGCGACGTAGTCCATGGGTGCCGGCCTCCTCGGTTACAGGGCGGTACCAGCCTACGGCAGGGGTGCCGGGCGCCCGACCTCCCCTCGGGGGCGGAGAGGACCGGGCAGGTACCCCGTACGTGCCGTCCGGGAGTTCGCGCCGGGCGCGTACGCCCCCGTGCTGTACGACTGACTCCCCCTGCGGGGGCACCACAGCGGCCCCCGCAACGGCCCCCACGGAGCGCCCCCTGCCGACGGCCGGGAATCCCGCGCGGACGCCGCTGCGCAGCGGTGCCGCGGTTCAGGCCCGGCTGATGTTGCGCTCGTAGACGAGGCGGAGGCCGATCAGCGTGAGCCACGGCTCGTGCTCGTCGATGGCCGACGCCTCGCCGAGCACCATCGGCGCGAGTCCGCCCGTGGCGATGACGGTCACCTCGTCCGGGTCGTCCGCGAGTTCCCTGGCGATGCGGTCGACGACCCCGTCGACCTGTCCGGCGAAGCCGTAGAGGATGCCGGACTGCATGGCTTCGACTGTGTTCTTGCCGATGACGGAGCGGGGCCGGGCCAGCTCGATCTTGCGGAGCTGCGCACCCCTTACTCCCAGGGCGTCGACGGAGATCTCGATGCCCGGTGCGATGACGCCGCCGACGTACTCGCCGCGTGCGGAGACCGCGTCGAAGGTCGTGGCCGTGCCGAAGTCGACGACCACGCACGGGCCCCCGTACAGCTCGACTGCGGCGAGGGCGTTGATGATCCGGTCGGCGCCGACCTCCTTGGGGTTGTCCATGAGGATCGGCACGCCCGTCTTCACGCCCGGCTCCACCAGGACCGCGGGGATGTCGCCGTAGTAGCGGCGGGTGACCTCCCGCAGCTCGTGCAGGACGGAGGGCACGGTGGAGCAGATGGAGATGCCCTCGACGTTGTCGCCGAGTTCCTCGCCCAGGAGCGGGTGCATGCCCATCAGACCCTGGAGCAGTACGGCCAGCTCGTCGGCCGTACGGCGGGCGTCGGTGGAGATGCGCCAGTGCTCGACGATGTCGTCGCCGTCGAAGAGGCCGAGCACGGTGTGGGTGTTCCCGACATCGATGGTCAGCAGCATCAGACATCCACCTCTGAGCTGTCCTCGCCGCGCAGGTCGAGTCCGATGTCGAGGACGGGCGAGGAGTGGGTGAGGCTGCCGACGGCGAGGTAGTCGACGCCGGTCGCGGCGTAGTCGGCGGCCGTCTCGAGGGTGAGGCGGCCGGAGGACTCCAGCTGGGCACGGCCCGCTACGAGGGCGACGGCTGCCGCCGTCCCGTCCGGGGTGAAGTTGTCGAGCAGGATCAGGTCGGCGCCCTCGGCGAGCACCGGCTCGATCTGGTCGAGGCGGTCGACCTCGACCTCGATGGGCACGTCCGGGAACTCGGCGCGTACGAGTCTGAACGCCTCGGCGACACCGCCGGCCGCGACGACGTGGTTGTCCTTGATGAGCGCGGCGTCGGAGAGGGAGAAGCGGTGGTTCGTGCCGCCGCCGCAGCGGACGGCGTACTTCTCCAGGCTGCGCAGCCCGGGCGTCGTCTTCCGGGTGTCGCGTACGCGGGTCTCCACCCGGCTGCCGGTCCCGGCGGCCCCGGCCGCGCGGGCGAGCACGTCGGACCAGCGGCGGGTGGCCGTGGCGATGCCGGAGAGGTGGCACAGCAGGTTCAGCGCGCTGCGCTCTGCGGTGAGCAGGTCGCGGGTGCGGGTGCGTACGGTCAGCAGCCGCTGGCCGGTCACGACGCGGTCCCCGTCGTCCGCGTGCCTGACCACCTCGAACTCGTCGGTGCACACCACGGACAGGACGGCCTCGGCGACCCTCAGGCCCGCGACCGTGCCCTCCTGCCGCGCGGTGAAGTCGCCGGTCGAGACGGCCCCCTCGGGGATGGTGGCGACGGTGGTGACGTCGACGCCGTGGTCGAGGTCCTCCTCGATGGCGAGGTGCGCGATGTCCTCGACCTGTACGGGGTCGAGCCCGGCATGGACCAGGAGCGCGGCGAGGTCGGGGTCGAGGCCGCAGTCGAGCGGATCGAGGCGGTAGGCGTCCTGGTCGCCGTCCGCGCCTCCCCCGCAGCCGCAGGCATCGCCGCACCCGCCGTCGTAGTCCGGCGCCCCGGCCACGCTGCCGGGGCCGCCGATCTGGAGCAGGGGCACGTCGACGGGCTGGGGGCGTCGCTCCTGCGGGGAGTCCGGGAAGGGGCTGGTCACGGCTTCTCCGTAGGGGTTGGAGGGGGTACTGGACGGTGCCGGGGCGTGGCTCATGTCTGCCGGTCCGCGACGTTGTGCGGGGCTGGGCCGCCGTCCTGCTCCGCGGGCCGGGACGTGGGCGGGAATCCGGTCGCCGCGGTCGTTCGGACGTCGAGACTACGGCCCCCCTCGCACAGGCTGACGACGAGGTGGCGGCGCCATGCGGCATCGTCGCGGTCGGGGTGGTCCTCGCGCCAGTGGCAGCCGCGTGTCTCGGTGCGGCGGAGGGCCGCGGCGACGAGGACGCGGGAGACGAGGTGCAGGTTGGCCGTCTCCCAGGTCTCCACACCGGGGTCGGCCGCCTTGTGCGCGGTGGCGGCGGGGAGCGCGTCGAGCTGTTCGGCGGCCTCGGCGAGGCTGGCGGCGGAGCGCAGTACGCCGGCGCCGCCGGTCATGACCCGCTGGATGACGGAGCGCGCCTCGGGGGGCAGCAGGGGTGTCTCGGCGCGCGGAGCTGGGCGTCCGCCGGGGCCCGGCACCGCGCCGGTGCCCGGCACGCCGTCGGGACCGGAGCCTCCTCCGCCCCCCGGGCGTCCGTCGTACCGTTCCGCGGTGATGCCGCCCGCGATCCGTTCCGCGATCCGTTCCGCAATCCGTTCCGCGAAGACCAGCCCTTCGAGCAGGCTGTTGGACGCGAGACGGTTCGCGCCGTGCACGCCGGTGCACGCCACCTCGCCGCACGCGTAGAGGCCGGGCATCGTCGTACGGCCGAGCAGGTCGGTACGGACGCCGCCGCTGGCGTAGTGCGCGGCCGGCGCCACCGGGATGAGCCCGCTGACCGGGTCGATCCCGTGGCCGCGGCACGCCTCCAGGATGGTCGGGAAGCGGGACTCCCACATACCCGCGCCGAAGTGCCGGGCGTCGAGGTACATGTGTTCCGTTCCGGGTTCGGCGCCCTGCTCCGCGGCCCGCCGCATGATCGCCTTGGCGACGATGTCGCGCGGGGCCAGCTCGGCCAGTTCGTGCTGTCCGACCATGAAGCGGACGCCGTCGCCGTCGACGAGGTGTGCGCCCTCGCCGCGCACCGCCTCGGAGATCAGCGGCTGCTGCCCCTGTGCGTCCGCGCCGAGGTAGAGCACCGTCGGATGGAACTGCACGAACTCCAGATCGCTGACCTCCGCGCCCGCGCGCAGCGCGAGGGCCACACCGTCCCCCGTGGAGACGTGCGGATTGGTCGTGGCCGAGAAGACCTGGCCCATGCCGCCCGTCGCCAGGACGACGGCGGGCGCGTGCACAGCACCGACCCCGTCGTGCTGCCCCTCGCCCATGACGTGCAGGGTGACGCCCGCCGTCGCGCCGTCGGGGGTCCTCAGCAGGTCGAGGACGAGGGCGTTCTCGACGGTACGGATGCCGGTACGCCCGTCCCGTACGGCCTCGACCAGGGCGCGGGAGATCTCCGCGCCCGTCGCGTCCCCGCCCGCGTGGGCGATGCGCCGCCGGTGGTGGCCGCCCTCGCGGGTGAGCTCGATCTCTCCCGTCCCGGCGTCGGTGTCGAAGCGGGCTCCGGTGGTGATGAGGCGGCGTACGGCTGCGGGCCCCTCGGTCACCAGTGTGCGGACGGCCTCCTCGTCGCACAGCCCCGCGCCCGCGACGAGGGTGTCGTCGAGGTGCTGGTCCGGGGTGTCCCCGTCGCCGAGGGCGGCGGCTATGCCGCCCTGGGCCCAGCGGGTCGAGCCGTCGTCCAGGCGGGCCTTGGTGACCACGACCGTCCGCAGACCCGCCGCGGCGCAGCGCAGCGCGGCGGTCAGGCCGGCGACGCCGGAGCCGACGACCACGACGTCCGCGTCGATCCTCCAGCCGGGGTCGGGTGCGCGGAGCGGGGGCGTTCCCACGGCGGGGGCGGGGGGCGCCGCCGGTGCCGCTTGTCCTGTCGGTTCCGGCGGGGTCGGTCCGGTCATCGCAGCGCTCCGAGGGGCAGGGGGACGTTGTCGATGAGCCGGGTGCTGCCGACGCGCGCGGCGACGGCGAGCACGGCTTCGGCTGTCTCCGCCGTGGCCCCGCCGCCCTCGCCGGGCGCCCCGGGCGCACGGCCGGTCAGATCCGTGAAGTCCACGGGGTCGATGAGTGCCAGATAGTCCACGGTGAGCGGCGGATCGAGCCGTGCGGCCCCGTCCAGGACGGCGCGGGCGGCGGCCAGCGCGGCGTCGGCTCCGCCCGGCAGCGCGTCGCGGGCGGCGAACAGTCCGCGTGAGAGGGCGAGGGCGCTCTCCCGCTCGGCGGGTGAGAGGTACCGGTTGCGGCTGGAGAGGGCCAGCCCGTCCGGCTCACGGACGGTCGGGACACCGATGATCTCCACCGGGAAGTTGAGGTCCTTCACCATCCGCCGGATCAGGGCGAGTTGCTGGGCGTCCTTCTGCCCGTACAGGGAGACGTCCGGCGCGGTGAGGTGGAGGAGCTTGGCGACGACGGTGAGCATGCCGTCGAAGTGGCCCGGCCTGTACGCCCCTTCGAAGCGCTCCCCCATCGGCCCCGCCGCGACCCGGACGCGCGGCCCGTCCGAGCCGGGGTAGACCTCTTCGAGGGAGGGGGCGAAGACCACGTCCGCGCCGGCTTCCCGTGCGAGGGCGATGTCCGCGTCGAGGGTGCGGGGATAGCGGTCGAGGTCCTCGGAGGGCCCGAACTGGAGCGGGTTGACGAAGACGGTGACGACCACCTGCCCGTGCGGCCCGACACGTTCGCGAGCGGTACGGATGAGGGCGGCGTGTCCCGCGTGCAGGGCGCCCATCGTCATCACGGCTGCGCGCTGCCCAGTCGCGGGTGCGGGACCGGGACCGGCGGCAGCGGCTGCGCCCGTGGCCGTGCCGGTGCCCGTGGCCGTGGTCGTGCTCCTGGCCGTGCTCGTGGTGGGCGGGGCGCCGGCGGCCCGCAGGTCGGCGGCCGTACGGACGAGACGTATCTCCGCCTCCCCCTCGGCCGCCCCGCCGCCCGGACGGGTCGGGCTCTGCGTGCGGGCGCCGGCGGCTCCCGGGATGCCGTTCACTTGCCGTGGCCTCCTTCGGAGAGGACGTCGAGCAGATGCTCGGCGCGTTCGGGTTCGAGGAGGCCGTGTGCGAGCGCGCGGTCCGCCGTGGCGCGTGCCATCGCGAGATAGCCGGCGACCATACGGGGGGCGTGCGCGCCGAGTTCGGCCATGTGCGCCGAGACCGTACCGGCGTCGCCGCGGGCCACGGGACCGGTGAGCGCGGCGTCGCCGGAGCGCAGGGCGTTGTCGAGCGCGGCGCCGAGGAGCGGTCCGAGCATGCGGTCGGGCGCCTCCACGCCGCTGGCACGCAGCAGTTCCATGGACTGCGCGACGAGCGTGACGAGATGGTTGGCGCCGATGGCGAGCGCGGCGTGGTAGAGCGGACGGGCCTCCTCGTCGATCCACTCGGGCTCACCGCCCATCTCGATGACGAGGGCCTGTGCGGCCAGGCGCAGCTCCTCGGGCGCGGTGACGCCGAACGAGCAGCCGGCGAGGCGCTGTACGTCCACGGGTGTCCCGGTGAACGTCATCACCGGATGCAGCGCGAGCGGCAATCCGCCCGCGCGCAGGGCCGGTTCGAGCACGCGGGTGCCGTACCGTCCGGACGTGTGCGCGACGAGCTGGCCCTGTCGTACGGCACCGGTCTCGGCGAGCCCGGCGACCAGTTCGGGCAGGGCGTCGTCGGGCACGGTGATCAGCACGAGGTCGGCACGGGCCAGGACCTCGGCCGGGTCGACGAGGGGAACGCCGGGCAGCAGCTCAGCGGCACGGCGGCGCGAACTCTCCGAGACGCCGGACGCGGCCACGGGACGGTGCCCGGCGAGCCGCAGCGCCGCGGCGAGCGCCGGGCCGACTCGGCCCGTGCCGACGACACCGACGGAGAGCCGTGCGGGACGGTCCTCCGCCCGGCCGGACGGGCCTGCGTCCGGCGGTTCTGCGGGGTGCTGTGAATTCACGGCGGGGCGGCCTTCCGTCATCCGTTCCGGTCCTCGCGGGTACCGGACGTCCTGCGGCCATGCTATGCCTTCGCGGGCGGGCGGAGCAGCGCCGGTGCCGACCTCCGCCTGCTGACCTCCGCCGTCGCGAGCGTCCGCGCCGTAGGCGTACGCCCCCGCGCCGCCCTGGACGCGTCGTCGGGGGCCCGGACCCGGACGGCGCAAAACGTGTGGCCCGGCGGGCACCGCCGGCGCGAGGATGCGCGGCATGGCTGAGACGGAGCGTGAGGAACGGGCACGGCTGCTTCGCGCGTGGGGCGGCGCCACACGCAGACTCGCGCCGGTCCCCGGGCGCGAGCCATTGGGGGAACGGCTGGCACGGCTGGCCGGGGAGGGCGCGGAGGCGCACGACCTCACGGACTGGACCGACCAGTACGGCAGCGACGACGGCGTCGTCGGTGAACTGGAACGCCGCACGGCCGCCGTCCTCGGCACGGAGGCCGCGGCCTTCTTCCCCACCGGCACCATGGCCCAGCAGGTCGCGCTGCGCTGCTGGGCCGGACGTACGGGCGACGGCACGGTGGCCGTGCATCCGCTGGCACATCCGGTTCTCTGGGAACGGGACGCCCTGCGGCAGCTCGCCGGGCTGCGCCTGGTCCACCCCACCGGCGCGCCACGGCTGCCCACGCCGGGGGAAGTGGAGGGCCTGGAGGAACCGTTCGGCACCCTGACGCTGGAACTGCCCCTGCGGGAGGCCGGGTTCGTCCTGCCCACCTGGGAGGAGCTGTCCGCCTGCGTCGAGGCCGCCCGCGAACGGGACGCCGTCGTCCACATCGACGGAGCCCGGCTGTGGGAGTGCACCGCGCACCTGGGGCGTGAACTGCCGGAGATCGCCTCCCTCGCCGACACCGTCTACGTCAGCTTCTACAAGTCTCTCGGCGGGATCTCCGGGGCGGCGCTTGCCGGGCCGACCGCGCTGATGGAGGAGGCGGCGGCCTGGCGGCACCGCTACGGAGGCACGCTCTTCCAGCAGTGGCCGGCCGCGCTGGCGGCGTTGGCGGGGCTGCAGCGTGAACTGCCGCGGCTGCCCTCGTACGTCGCGCACGCGAAGGTCGTCGCGGCGGCGCTGGGGGATGCCTTCGGCGAGGCGGGCCTGCCGTGGTGGCAGGTGTGGCCGCGAGTGCCGCACACACACCAGTTCCAGGTCTGGCTGCCGTACGGGGAAGGGGAGTTGACTGAAGCGGGGGCGCGGCAGGCGCAGGAGACGGGGACGCTTCTCTTCCGTCGCTGGACCCGTCCGGCGGGCGCACCGCCCGGGACGGCCATGCACGAGGTGACGGTCGCCGGGGACGGCCTGTCGTGGTCCGCGCGGGATGTGCGGGAGGCCGTCGGGACGTTCCTCACGTTCCTGTCCCCGACCGGGGCGGCGGGGGCGTGACGCCGCACCACGGCGCCCCTGGCCGCCCAGTCGCGGTCCCGCTACTGTGCGGGGCCGCCGCCCGCCCGCACGAGCCGCGACTCGTAGGCCAGCACCACGGCCTGCACCCGGTCACGCAGCTCCAACTTGGCCAGTATGCGGCCCACATGTGTCTTCACGGTCGCCTCCGACAGCACCAGCCGGGCCGCGATCTCACCGTTCGACAGGCCCTGGGCGACAAGTGTCAGCACCTCCGTCTCCCGCTCCGTCAGCCTCTCCAAGCCCCGTGAGAGAGGCTCCGGGGTGGTGGAGGGCAGCACGGTCGAGAAGCGGTCGATCAGCCGTCGCGTGGTGCTCGGAGCCACCACCGCGTCCCCGCTGTGCACGGCGCGGATGGCGGCGAGCAGGTCTCCGGGAGGCACGTCCTTGAGCATGAAGCCGCTGGCACCGGCCTTGAGCGCGGAGAACGCGTACTCGTCGAGGTCGAAGGTGGTCAGGATCAGCACCTTCGGCGAACCGGTGCCGCCCTCACCGCCGTCGCAGATGCGGCGCGTTGCCTCGACACCGTCGACGTTCGGCATCCGTACGTCCATCAGCACCACGTCGACGGCCGTGGAGGCGAGCCGGTCCAGGGCTTCGGCGCCGTCGCCCGCCTCGGCGACGACCTCCATGTCCTGCTGCGCGGCCAGCACCATGCGGAAGCCGGTGCGCAGCAGTACCTGGTCGTCGACGAGCATCACACGGATCGTCATCGTGAGGTCCCTCCGGTGGATGGGTGGGTGGGGATGGGTGGGTGGCGGCCGGGTGCGTCCGGGAGTCAGTGCAGGGCCTTCAACGGCAGTACCGCGCTGATGCGGAAGCCCCCTCCGGGACGCGGCCCGGTCTCCAGGCTGCCGCCGACCATGCCGACGCGTTCGCGCATCCCGATGAGGCCGTGGCCGAGGCCGTCGGTGCCGCCCGCCTCGTACACGTCGGCCTGCGCGCCCCGGCCGTCGTCCTCGGCGAGCAGCGACAGTTCGTCGGCGGTGTAGCGCAGCCGGACGGTCGCGCCCACCTCCGGGCCGCCGTGCTTGCGGGAATTGGTCAGCGCCTCCTGCACCACGCGGTACGCGGTCAGCTCGACGCTGCTGGGCAGCGGGCGCGGCGTGCCCTCTATGGCGAAGTTCACCGTCAGGCCCGCACCCCGCACCTGCTCGATCAGTTCCGACAGCTGTCCGACGCCGGGTTGCGGTACGTACTCGCTCACCCTCCCCCTGCCCGCGGCGCCGTCGTCCGTGCCGCCTTCCCCGGTGCGCAGCACGCCCAGCAGGCGGCGCATCTCGGCGAGGGCCTGGCGTCCCGTGGCGGAGATGGCCTCCAGCGCCTGCTTGGACTGCTGGGGCGCGGAGTCGAGCACGTAGGCGGCGCCGTCGGCCTGCACCACCATCACCGAGACGTTGTGCGCCACGACGTCGTGCAACTCGCGTGCGATGCGCGCCCGTTCGGCGGCGGCGGCGATCTGCGTCTGTGCCTCGCGCTCCTTCTCGAGGCGGGTGGCGCGCTCCTCGAGCTGCGCGTAGTAGGCGCGGCGCGTGCGCAGCGAGTCGCCCAGAACCCAGGCGAGGAGGAAGGTGACCGTCATGAAGATGTCGCCGAGAACCGCGCCGGCGAGAGTCTGCTGGGGGTTGGGCCAGCGCAGCGCGGCCACGGTCGGCGCGACCATCGCGCCGCCGAGCGCGAAGCGGGATGCCCAGCGGATGTTGCGGGACGCGACCGTGAAGACGACGACCAGCATGGCGAAGTTGGCCGGCCCCACGTCCACGTGCGTCACCACCTGGGCGACGCCCGTACCGGTGGCCAGGACCAGCATCTTCTCCGGCGCGCGGCGGCGCAGGGCCACCACGGTGCACAGGGACAGGACGATCGGAACCGCGGCGACCTGCTCCTTGGGGCCCTGCGGCAGTCCCTCGGTGTCGGTCTCCACGCTCGAGATCAGCCAGACCGCGGACATCATCAGCAGCAGCCCGGCCCAGAGGCTGTCCACCCAGGTGGGGTGCCGCCGGATGAAGTCGTAGATGCGGTTCACATAACCCAGCGTATGGACGCCCGGCACGTGGAGGAGTCAGCCCGGCGGCCGATCCGGGACGGCCCCGCATACTCCGCAAGGTGGAGGAGGACGGTCCACCACGCGGGGCCCGGAAGCTTTCCGGAGAATCCCCGGGCGGCCCCCGGCCGGCTTCTGCTCGTGCGCTGCGTGTCCTCACCCGGCCGCTGACCCGCGGACCCGCCCGGCTGTGAGGAACCCCCGGGGAGGCAGGGCCTAGCGTTGTCCCGTGAACGCGCCGCAGCACCGCCGCCGAGGCCCTCTCCCCGTTGCCGGGCCCGGGACCGCATCCGGTCCCGCCCGAGGAGCCCCCACCGACGGTTCCGGTCGCGGTGACGGCCCCGGTGACGGCCCCGGCCCCGGTGACGGCTCCGGCGACTCCGGCGCGGGCAGGTGGGCGACCTGGAGGGCCGCCGCCGAGTCGGCGCTGTACGGCCGTGAGCCCCCCGGGGACCGGCACGGCACCGGAGGCGGCGAGGGCTTCTTCGTACGCGAGCCGCCCGCGGCCCACTTCCGTACGTCCGTGCACGCCTCGCCCCTCTTCGCCGCCGCGGTCGCACGCCTGGTGCTGCACGTGGACGAGGCACTCGGGCGGCCCGGCGAGGTGGCCGTGGTGGACGTGGGCGCGGGGCGCGGCGAGTTGCTGGCAGGCGTGCTGTCCGCGCTGCCGGGGGACGTCGTGCCGCGCGTGCGCCCGTACGCCGTGGAGCACGCGCCCCGCCCGCACGGCCTGGACGAACGCATCGTCTGGACGCACGAACCCCCCTCCGCGACGGGCCTGAGCGGTCTGCTCTTCGCCAACGAGTGGCTCGACAACGTTCCCGTCGATGTCGTGGAGACCGGCCCGGACGGTGTGCCGCACACCGTGCTCGTACGGGTCTCCGACGGCGCCGAACAGCTCGGCGAACCGCTCCCCGAAGGGCCGGACGCCGACTGGCTGGCCCGCTGGTGGCCCCTGGGCGCCGGCACCGGTGAACAGCCGGAGGCGGGGCTGCGCGCGGAGCTGGGACGCCCCCGCGACGAGGCGTGGGCCGCGGCCGTACGCACCCTCGACAGGGGGCTCGCCGTCGCGGTCGACTACGCGCACTTCCGCGGGGGCCGTCCGCCCTTCGGCACCCTCACCGGCTATCGCGACGGCCGCGAGGTCCGGCCCGTTCCGGACGGCAGCCGCGACCTGACCGCCCACGTCGCACTGGACGCCTGCGCCGCGGCGGGCGGCGCGGCGCGCGCGCAGACGGAAGGAGATGCGGCAGCCCCCCCGGTTCTGGTCACGCAGCGCAGCGCGCTGCGCTCACTCGGCGTCGACGGCTCCCGTCCCCCGCTGGCGCTGGCCTCCACCGATCCCGCCGCGTACGTACGGAGGCTGGCCGCCGCCGGGGAGGCGGCGGAGCTGACCGACCGTGCGGGCCTGGGGGGATTCGGCTGGCTGGTGCAGCCGCTGGGCGGCGTCCCGTCGCCGGTCGGCTGACCGCAGGACCGGGAAAGCGCAGGACCGGAGTCCGCAGAACCGCGATCATCCGGTCCTGCGGTTCTGCGGTTCTGCGGTTCTGCGGTTCTGCGAGGGCGTTCCCGGCGGTCAGCCACCCCGGCGTCTTCCTCCGGCCGTCGCCCCGTTCGTCACCCCGGCCGTCAGCCCCCGGCGGTCATCCATCGCTCGGGCCGTGCCTCCCTGCGACCGATACGCGAGCGCTCCGCCTGCGCGTGCACGAGCATCCGCGCCTCGTCCTGGTCGCGCAGCTTGGCCGCCGTCCAGCCGTTCGCACCGTGATCGACGGCCACGTTCGCCAGGCCCAGCCTGCGCTCCCACGGCCCCTGGCCGAACCGGACGCTCTGCACCTTCGCGTGCGGGACGAGCGTGACCCGGCGGCTGAGCAGGCCGCTGCGCGTGACGAAGACGGCTGGGGTGACCCCGTGCCCGTAGCCCCGCCGCAGCAGCGGCGCGCACCAGCGGGCGCGACGCGGCACCGGTGCGGCGGACTCCATGGCGGCGGCCAGGCCGACCCCGGGCAGCACCCTGGCCAGTACGTCCGCGACCTGCTCCCGCGCCGCCACGGGAATGAGCACACCGCCGCCCTTGTCCTTGCCCGCCCCGGCGATGTCCAGCTCGACGCGCAGCCAGCCGCGGCTCCGCCACAGCAGGGGCTCGGTGAGCCGTACGGACTGCACACGCCCCGGCGGTACGGTCGCGTGCTCGCGGTCCAGCAGACCGTGGTCGAGCCGCAGGCCGTCGGGCGACTCGGCGACCGTCCAGTCGTACTCCTTCAGGAACCGTCCGCCCGTACTCGCCCACACCCCGCCCAGTGCGGGCACCAGCGCGGCCAGGCCGGCCCAGATGCTGCCGCTGAAGAACCAGACGCCCCAGGGGAAGACGAGCGTCGCCAGGAGTGCGCCCCAGCCGGACCCCATGAGCAGCAGTCCGACGACGAGGGTGCGCGGTTGCACCCTCAGCAGCACGCGTGCCGGTGCCTCACCGGCCTCGGGAGCGGCTTCGGGTGCGATTCCGGCGGCGCGGGCGAGGAGTTCGGCGCGCAGGGCGGCGGCCTCCCGTTCGCTGAGGAAGGCCAGTTCGTCCTTGGCCTCCGTGCCGACCACGTCCAGCTTGAGCTTGGCGACACCGACGACGCGGGCGAGCAGCGGCCTGCCCACGTCGACGGCCTGGATACGGTCCAGGCGGATGTGGGCGACGCGGCGGAAGAACAGGCCCGTACGGATGCGCAGTTCGGTGTCGGTGACGAGGTAGCTGGTGAACCACCACGAGAAGAAGCCGTACACCGCGGCCACCGGCAGCAGCACCCCGAAGGCGAGCACCAGCCATCCCGGAGTGAGGTGCGAGAACCACTCACGGGTGCGCTGGAAGTCCTGCATCGAGAAGGCGATCAGCCCAGCGACCGGTGCCCAGGCGCGCCGCCACGGCGTGACGGGGTGCAGCGGCGTGCCCTCGGGGCGGCGCGGAAGCAGGGAACGGCCCGGCGTCCGCTTCGTCGTCCCCGACTCGTTCTGCTCCGGCTCCCGGCCCCGGGACGGGGCGTGGGACGTTTCGCGGGACGGGACTCCGGACGTTTCGCGGGACGGCTCACCGGACGGGCCACGCCCCTGCGCGGCTTGCGCGGCCTGCTCGGCCGCTCCGGGCCCGGGCACCTCGCTCACAGTCCCGCCGACCTGGCGCCGCCCAGCTCCGTGAGCCGGTCACGAAGCCGCTCCGCCTCGTCGGGGACGAGCCCGGGGACGGCCGCGTCGGTCGTGGCGGCGGCGGTGTGCAGCTGGAGCCGGGCCAGACCGTAGCGGCGCTCCAGAGGGCCGGAGGTGACCTCGACGAGCTGCATGCGTCCGTAGGGAACGACCGTCATCTCCCGCCACATCACCCCGCGGCTGATCAGAAGGTCGTCCTCACGCTCCGCGTAGCGCCACGAGCGCCAGTTGCGCTCCAGCGCGCCCCAGCCCCATGCGGCGCCCGCGAGCGGCACCAGTGCGAAGGCGGCCCACGCGGGCCCGGCCGTCAGTCCCAGCAGCAGGGCGAGGCCCGTCGCCAGCGGCAGCAGCGTGCAGAGCAGGACGAGCCGGCGCATCTGCAGCAGCGCACGTTCGACCCCGCTCCAGTGCGCGGGGCCTGGCTCCTCCTGCGGCTCCGGTTCGGGCCGGCCGGCAGGGTCGAGCCGGTCGTGCCCCTCCAGCCGGACGGACTCCTCAAGGCGGTCCGGCTGGTCGGACTGCTCCGGCCCGCCGGGCCGTTCGTACTGCTCCTGACCGGCGTCCGCCCGGCCTTTCCCCGTCATCATGCGTTCAGCGTATGCCGGGCCCCCGCCGTGGGCCCAGGGGCGGCGGGAACCGCCCGCGCACGGCCCGTGGAACCGCCCGCCGCCCACCGCCGTGACGGGCAGGGGTGCGAGACTGAGCGCCATGAGTCAGCGGACGATGACGGACGGCGTGCCCGGTTCACCGCAGGCGCCCGGAACGCAGACCACGGTGGGCGTCGGCGGCGCCGCCGAGAGCACCGACATGGTGCTCAACATCGGCCCCCAGCACCCCTCCACACACGGTGTGCTGCGGCTGCGGCTCGTCCTCGACGGCGAGCTGATCAGCGAAGTCGAGCCCGTGGTGGGCTACATGCACAGGGGCGCCGAGAAGCTCTTCGAGGCCCGCGACTACCGCCAGATCATCGTCCTGGCCAACCGTCACGACTGGCTGTCCGCCTTCTCCAACGAGCTGGGCGTCGTGCTGGCCGTGGAGCGCATGGTCGGCATGGAGGTCCCCGAGCGCGCCGTGTGGACACGGACGCTGCTCGCAGAACTCAACCGCGTGCTCAACCACTTGATGTTCCTCGGCTCCTATCCCCTGGAGCTGGGCGGCATCACGCCCGTCTTCCACGCGTTCCGCGAGCGTGAGGAACTGCAGGCCGTGATGGAGGAGCTCTCCGGCGGCCGGATGCACTACATGTTCAACCGGGTCGGCGGTCTCAAGGAGGACCTGCCCGCGGGCTGGCAGGCCAGGGCGAGGCAGGCGGTCTCGGACGTACGGTCGCGGATGGACGTCTTCGACCGGCTGGTCACCGGCAACGAGATCTTCCGGGGACGTACGCGCGGCGTCGGTGTCCTCGCCCCGGAGACGGTGCACGCGTACGGCGTCAGCGGACCCATCGCACGTGCCTCCGGCGTCGGCTTCGACCTCCGCCGCGACGAGCCGTACCTGGCGTACGGCGAACTGCGCGACGTACTCAAGGTGGTCACCCGCAGCGAAGGCGACTGCCTGGCACGCTTCGAGGTGCTGCTGGAACAGGCGCACAACTCGCTCGACCTCGCCGACGCATGCCTGGACCGGCTGGCGCAGCTGCCGCCCGGCCCGGTCAACCAGCGGCTGCCGAAGGTGCTCAAGGCGCCGGAGGGCGCTACGTACGCGTGGACCGAGAATCCACTCGGGCTGAACGGCTACTACCTGGTCTCGAAGGGTGAGAAGACGCCGTACCGGCTCAAGCTGCGCTCGGCCTCGTTCAACAACATCCAGGCGCTGACGGAACTGCTGCCAGGGACGCTCGTGGCGGACATGGTGGCGATCCTGGGGTCGTTCTTCTTCGTCGTCGGCGACATCGACAAGTAGCGGCGGGAAGAGCCGGCCGACGAGGGCCGGCGGGCGGCCGTGCGGACGGTGAGTCGGCAGGCGTTGCGTGCGGACGGATGGCTGGGCAGCCGGGTAACCGGCCCGGTGAGCGCGCAGCCGGACGGGCGCGCAACCGGTGCCGTTCCGGGGGAGCCGCCCGTTCAGCTGGCGTTGCGCACGCCGGACGGGCCGGGCTCCGCACCGGGGCGAGGGGGCTTCGCCCGCGGACCGGACTCTTCCTCGGACCCCTTCCCGGCCGGTTTCCCGTCCCCGGCACCGCTCGCGGACCCGGACTGCGGCCCGCTCACCTGCTCCTCCGACGGCTTCGCACCGGATTCGTTCTCACGCGTGGACCGCGTCCCGGTGCGGGCACCGGACCCGGACTCCGCTTCCGGCGCCTGCCCGGGCTTCGCCGTCTTCCCGGAGGCGGAACGCGCTCCGCTCTCCTCCTTCGCGGCCTCCTTGGCAGCGTCCTTCGCCGGCTTCTTCTCCCCCGGCTCCGCCTCGGTACGCGCGGGCGCGGGCACAGACGCGTCCTCCGGCGCCTTGCCGGAGTCCGCCGCACCGGCCCCGGACTTCGCGGAGGCGCCGGACTTCGCGGAGGACCCGGGCTTCCCGGACGTCCCTGCGCTGCCCGACGTCCCGGAGTTGGCAGGCTTTCCGGACTGCCTGCGGGGCTCCTCCCGCGCGGACTTCTTCGCCGCCTCGCCGGATTTGGCGTGCCTGCCGGACGACTCCGGCTTGAGCCGGGTCCCGCGGCCGTTCGCACCGGACTGCGGGGTCGGAGCCTCCTCGGGCTTCGGCCGTGCCGCGTGGCCGTTGGCGCCGGACTGCGTGCCGGAGGGGACCTCGGAGGACGCCGGCTCGGGAGACACCGGCTCGGCAGCAGACGCCGGTTCAGCAGGAGAGACCGGCTCGGCAGCAGACGCCGGCTCGGAGGACGGCCCCGGCCGCGTCACCTGCGTGTCCGGCTTCGCCTCCGGCCCCGGACCGCGTCCCGTTTCCGGGGACTCGACTGTCCCGCCGGTCCCCTGCGAACGACCGCCGGGCCCGCCCGCGGCCCCGCGGGGCCCCTGGGCGGCGTTCGCGCCCGCGGCCTCACCGCGCGGCCTGGGCGCCGCGGGCGGCGTCTTCTTGGCGCGCCGCCTGGGCTTGCCCGTCCCGGTGCCGAAGAAGTCGAACGTGCCGCCGCCGGCGTCCGCGCCGCGTTCGCGCTCCTCGCCCGCGGGTGCCTTCGGGCCGGGGCTCGCGGCCACTGTCGCACTTGCGGTCGCGGTCGCGGCCGAGCGCTCCTGCTCCGCGTGCGTCTCCCGCCGCTGCTTGCCCTGCTCCTGCCTGCCCCGGTTCTGCTTCTGCTTCTGTTTCTGCTTCTGGCGGTCCTCGTCCTGGGGCACGGGGCGGGGCTCAGCCTCCCCGGCCTCCCCGGCGTCCCCGGCCGGCTCGGCCTCTCCGGCTTCTTCGGCCTGCGCCGCCTGCTCGTACGCCCGCGCGACGTTGCGGCTGAGGTTCTTCAGAGCCTCGTTGGCCTGCAGGTATGTCAGCGGTGTCGGCGCACCCGAGGGGTGCCGGTGGTCGGCCACCGTCGCGCTGAGCGCCTTCGTCGGCGAACCGGACTCGATCTCGAGCTGCCGGCGCCCCTCCAGAGCGCTCGCCCGCTCCGTCTCCGCGTGTGCGTAACGTCGCAGCAGACCGGCGTGTTCGCTGCGCAGCCGCGCCAACTCGGAACGCTTCTCCCGCAGTTTGCGCTGTGTCTTCTCACGTGCCTCGCGGGTCTCCTCGATCTCGCCCTCGAGTTCGGCCTGCCGTTCCTCGGCACGCCACTCGATGCTGGTCTGCCGGTTGAGAAGTTCACCGACGCGCTTGCCCGCCGCGCGGTCCCAGGTACGGAGAAGCACGGCGGCGACGACGGCCGACAGCGCCGCGGCGGCGGCGCACACGCGCAGCAGCACGGTGTCCGTGTCCCCGAAACCCGCCTCACCGATCAGCCAGGTGCCTCCCGCGCAGGCCAGCGCGGCCGCTGCGACGGTTACCGGGGCGAGGAACCTGTGCAGGGGCTGAGCGTTGCGATGACGTCCACGAGGCATGGCCTGGAATGTACCGTGCGAGGCTCGGGTCGGGCACCGGGGCAGGGGGCATTGTTATGCCCCCACAACCCGCCGCCGCCCCTTTTCCTCTCTGCCGCCCCCTTCGGCCTCCCGTGGGGCCGCGCCGGGGGCCGCCCCCTGCGCTCAGAGCAGGTTCTTGGACTTGAGGTACTCCTCGGCTACGTCCTTCGGCTTCTGCCTCTCGGCGTCCACCTTGCGGTTGAGGTCGGTGAGGTCCTTGGTGGTGAGCACCTCGGTCAGCTTCCCCAGCGCCTCCGAGACGTTCTTCCCGCCGGCCTTCTCGGAGTTGACGACCGGAAGGACGTTGTCCGCGTTCTGCAGACCCTTGTCGTCCTCCAGCAGCACCAGCCCGAAGTCCTCGAGGGTGGCGTCGGTGGTCGTGGTCAGCACCATCTGGTCGGTGCCGTTCTTCACGGCCTCCTTCGCCTGGGTGGTTCCCACACCCTTCGGGTCGAGGTCCGTGATGTCGATGCCGTAGGTCTTCTCCAGACCGGGCCGGCAGAAGGGCCGCTCCTCGCACTCGTCGCTTGCCGCGAGTTTGATCTTCTCGCCGGACTCGCCGAGGTCCGAGAGGGTCTTGAGGTCGTGCTTCTTCGCGAAGTCCTCGGTGACCGCGAAGGCGTTCTGGTCGACGGCCTCGCCCGCCGGGAGCACCTCGAGGCCACGGGGCTCGGCGAGCTTCTCCAGCGCCGCCACCGTCTTGTCCACGTCGCTGGAGGCGACGGGCTTCGCGTCCGCCCCGTTCTTCTTCGCGTTCAGGAATTCGGCGAGGGTCGCCGCGTACTCCGGCACGACGTGGATCTCGCCCTTCTCCAGGGCCGGTTCGTACAGCTCACGGTTCTTCAGCTTGCTGATCGAGGTCTCGTAGCCGGCCTTGTCCAGCAGCTTCGCGTAGAGCTCCGCCATGACCTGGGACTCGGTGAAGCCCGCGGAGCCCACGACGAGTTCGCCCTTGGAACCGCCGTCCGCCGAGCCGCCACCCTCCTTCTCCAGACTGTCGCCGCCGCAGCCGGTCAGGGCGGCCGACAGCACGGCCGCACAGGCACCGGCCGCCATCAGGCCGCGGGCACGGCGGTGCCGGGGGCCGCGGTCGCCGCGCGGTGTCCCGTACGCCGGGTGGGACGTGTGCTCGGGGTGTGCTGCCTTGTTCATCGGGTCCACCATTTCGTGAGGTGAGGATCGGCGGGGCGCCGGAACACCCGGGCCACGAAGTGCCGTGAAGTCGTCAGGCCGTCGTCTGGGCGGGGATCACCTTTTCATCAAAGCCCGCGGGCGTCGAACGTGGTTGCGAGCCGATGCCGCGGCGCCGCCGCCGCATCGGGTCCAACAGCCGCTGCGCCACCACCAGTACGCCCTCCACGAGCAGCGCGAGCCCCGCTACAAGCGCCGCCCCGGCGACCACCTGCGGGGTGTCGTAGGTGCCGAAACCCGCCGTGATGATCCTGCCCAGGCCGCCGCCCCCGGGGAGGGCCGCCAGAGTCGCCGTCGCGACGACCTGCACGGCCGCGGACCGCACCCCCGTCATGATCAGGGGAAAGGCGAGGGGGACCTCGACCCGGCCCAGCAGCTGCCAGCCGGACATCCCCATTCCGCGTGCCGCCTCCACCACGTCGCGGTCGGCCTCGCGCATTCCGACGTAGGCGTTGGTCAGCAGCGGCGGCAGGGCGAAGAGCACCAGTGCGACGACGGTGGGCCAGTCCCCGTGCTTGCCGAGCGGGCTGAGCGTCAGCAGAACCAGCACTGCGAACGTGGGGACCGCGCGCCCGGCGTTGGAGATGTTCACCGCCAGCGCGCCACCGCGTCCGACGTGACCGAGCCACAGCGCGACCGGCAGTGCGATCGCACAGGCGATGACGAGACAGAGCACGGTCAGGTAGAGATGCTCGGCGAGCCGGTGCGTCACACCGTCGCCGCCCGACCAGTTGGAGCCGGTGGTCAGCCAGGACCACGCGTCCAGGAAGAAGCCCATCGTCACGCCCCCTTGCCGACAGCCGTACGCGCGCCGCGCTCCGTACCGGCTTCACCGTCCGCGCGCTCCGCACGCTTGCGTTCCGCGCTCCCGCCCGGGTGCCGGCCGCGCCGGGCGCGTCCGCCGGTACGGGCCCAGGGAGTGAGCAGCCGCTGCACCCCGAGCAGCAGCACGTCCGCCGTCACGGCCAGCAGTACGCAGATGACCGACGCCGTGAGCACCTGGGCCCGGAAGAAGCTGTCCATGCCGTCGTAGATGAGATTGCCCAGACCGCCGTACCCGACGATCGCACCGACCGTCGTCAGTGCCACCGCCGAGACCGTCGCGATGCGGACGCCGGCCATCAGCGCGGGCAGGGCGAGCGGCAGTTCGACCCCGAAGAGCAGCCTGCCCGGCCCGTATCCCATGCCGCGCGCGGCCTCCCGCGCCTCCTGGGGGACCGATTCGAGGCCCGCGAGGATGTTCCGTACGAGCACGGTGAGCGAGTACAGCACCAGACCCGTCACGACGACCGCCGCGCCCACGCCGAAGAGGGGAAGCAGCAGCGCGTACATCGCCAGCGACGGGACGGTGTAGAGGACCGTGGTCAGCCCCAGCACGGGCCCGTGCGCGCGCTTCCAGCGGCGGGCCGCGAGCGCGAGCGGGAAGGCGGCGAGCAGAGCGAGCACGACCGAGGCGACGGTGATCCAGACGTGCTCCGCGGTGGCGTCCAGCAGTTCCTGGCCGCGTGAGGTCACGTACTCGGCGCAGATCCAGTCGTTGGCGGAGAGGCAGTTCTCCCCGGCCTTCCCGGCCTTCCCCGTCTCGCGGGCGGTTCCCGCCGATCCGGGCGCGGCAAGGACCTCCGTACCTCTCACCCCGTCCCCCTCACTCTCCGCGCCGGTGACTTTCGGCCGCCGTAGGTGCGTCCGTAAGCATGCCGGGAGACCTTACAGTCCGCTACCGACAAACGGTCCGAAGTGCCACACTCCTGCAACACACACTTCATCCAGAGACCGGAAGAATTCGCACAGCGCCGAACGCCGAGGCGCTCCGAGCGACGAGAATGAGACGATGATCCGCTTCGAGAACGTCAGCAAGCGCTATCCGGACGGCACCACCGCCGTGCACGATCTGTCGCTCGAGGTCGCCGAAGGCGAACTGGTCACCCTCGTGGGACCGTCCGGCTGCGGCAAGACGACGACGATGAAGATGGTCAACAGGCTCATCGAGCCGACGTCCGGACGGATCCTCCTCGACGGCGAGGACATCTCCGCCGTCGACCCCGTCGAACTGCGCCGCCGCATCGGCTACGTCATCCAGCAGGTCGGCCTCTTCCCGCACAAGACGGTCCTGGAGAACACCGCGACCGTTCCGTACCTGCTCGGCTGGTCCAAGGCCCGGCGCCGCGAGCGTGCGACCGAACTGCTGGAGCTGGTCGGCCTCGACCCGGCCAGGTTCGGCGACCGCTATCCGGACCAGCTCAGCGGGGGCCAGCGGCAGCGTGTCGGTGTGGCGAGGGCGCTCGCCGCGGACCCGCCCGTGCTGCTGATGGACGAGCCCTTCGGCGCCGTGGACCCGGTGGTGCGCGAACACCTGCAGAACGAGTTCCTGAAGCTGCAGTCCACGCTGCACAAGACGGTGCTGTTCGTCACGCACGACATCGAGGAAGCCGTGCGCCTGGGTGACCGCATAGCGGTCTACGGGGACGGCCGCATCGAGCAGTTCGACCCCCCGGCGAAGGTGCTCGGCGCCCCCGCCACCGCGTACGTCGCCGACTTCGTCGGAGCGGACAGGGGCCTCAAGCGCCTCTCCGTCACCCCGATCGAGAGCAGCGACCTGGAAGCGCCGCCCGTCGTGCACTTGGACGACCCGCTCGACAAGGCCCGTACGCGCATGCGCCGCGACGGCGCACGCTGGGCCGTCGTACTGGACGACGCGGACGAACTGCACGGCTGGCTCTCCGCCGACGCGATCGGCGGCACGTCCGAGGAGGGTTCCGCGACCGCCGGCACCGGCACCGGCACCGGGAAGCTCACCGGGACGGAGGCGCCGCTGACCGTGGCCGACCACGCGCGACGCATGGAGGCGTGGCTTCCGCTCGGCTCGCCCCTGAAGCAGGCTTTCAGCAGCATGCTCCAGCACGACGCCGGATGGATCGCCGTGCTGGACGACGCGGACCGCTTCGTCGGCGTCCTGACACCCAGCCGTCTGCACGAGGCGCTGCGCCGCTCCATCGACGCGGACGAGCGGGAAGTGAGCAGGGACGAGGTCGAACTGGAGACCGTCGCGGACGTGTGAACGGCGCCCCGCGCGGACGGCTCCACGACGCGTGTCACCCGCCCGCGGTCCTGCGCGGAGGGATCACGGCGGCGGCGCGGGAGTTGACCACCGTATGGCCCCGTGCTTCACTCCACCGCATGAACGACACCGACTGGCACCCCTGGCGGAAGGTCCACCTGGACCTGCTCCGCTACGTCGGCTGCCTGTGTCGTCCGTCCTGCTGATCAACTCCCGCCATTCCGCGCGTCCCTGAAACCACGTGCGTCTCGATCACTCATCCAGGACGGCTCTCCGTGACATCCGCGACACCCGCTTCTCCCCTGCCCGCTGCCCCGGCACCCACCGGCGAAGCCCCCTGTGAGGCCCAGCTCCTCGACTTCGTCCGCGAGACCGCCGCCGACGCCGGACTCGTCGCCTCCCTGCCGCTCGACCCGGAAGGCCGCACCTGGATGCGGCTCAACGGCCCCGGCGGCAGTGAGGCCTGGGTCATCGGCTGGCCTCCCGGCACCGGCACGGGATGGCACGACCACGGCGGTTCACGCGGCGCGTTCGCGACGGCCCGGGGCGAACTCACCGAGCAGTCCCTCGCCGCCCGCATCCCCACCGAGGGCTGGAAGACCCTGGAGCTGGCGGACGGCGTGGACCGCGAGCGGCGGCTCACAGCCGGCGGTGGACGCGCCTTCGGACCGCACCACGTCCATCAGGTCCTCAACGGCACCACCGGCCGGCACGCGGTCTCCGTACACGCCTACTACCCGCCTCTCCCCCTCATGCGCCGCTACAGCCGTACGGGCGCGCTGCTGCGCCTGGAACAGGTCGAACGCCCGGGTGAGTGGGAATGACCGGCACGCCGCTGCCGCACGGACCCAGCCGCGTCGACTCCCTGCTGGAGGACGCACGCGCCGGTCTGGGCAGACTCACGCCGCAGGAGGCCTCCGCCGCCCGGCGGGAGGGCGCCGTGCTGGTCGACATCCGCTACGCCGCGCTGCGCGAGCGGGACGGCACGATCCCCGGGGCCCTCGTCGTCGAGCGCAACGAGCTGGAGTGGCGGCTGGACCCGACCTGTCCGCACCGCGCAGAGGAGGCCACGGGGGACGACCTGCGGGTCGTCGTCGTGTGCAACGAGGGCTACGCCTCCAGCCTCGCCGCCCGCTCGCTGCGCGAGCTGGGTCTGCACCGCGCCACGGACCTCGACGGCGGCTTCCAGGCATGGCGCGCGGCCGGACTCCCCGTCGCGCCTCCTGCCCACCCTGAGGAGGGCGGGCCGCCTACGCTGGAGACATGAACCCTTCGCGTGGCCACGTAGCCGGACTCCCCCAGTGGAACCGCTGTGCCGTGATGGGGGTGGTGAACGTCACGCCGGACTCCTTCTCCGACGGCGGCCGGTGGTTCGACAGCGAGGCCGCGATCAAACGGGGCCTCGATCTCGTCTCCGAGGGCGCCGACCTCGTCGATGCCGGCGGTGAGTCCACCCGGCCCGGCGCGACCCGCGTCGAGGAGGACGAGGAGCTGCGCCGTGTGCTGCCGGTCGTGCGCGGACTGGCCTCGGAGGGCGTGCTCGTCAGCGTCGACACCATGCGGGCCTCCGTGGCCGTGCGGGCGCTGGAGGAGGGGGCGGTGATGGTCAACGACGTCAGCGGCGGACTCGCCGACCCCCGCATGGTCCCGGCCGTGGCCGAGTCCGGTGCCCCGTTCGTGGTGATGCACTGGCGCGGACAGTCCATCGACATGAACAATCGCGCGGTCTACGGGGACGTGACCGCCGAGGTCATCGCCGAATTGCGCACGAGCCTGCAGCGTGCCGTCGACGGCGGGATCGCCCCGGATCGGATCGTGGCCGACCCCGGCCTGGGCTTCGCCAAGCAGGCCCCGCACGACCTGCGCCTCGTGGCCGAACTGGGGCGGCTGCGTGAGGAGTTGGGACGGCCGCTGCTGGTGGCGGCCTCCCGGAAGCGGTTCCTCGGCCACGTACTGGCCAGCACGGACGGCGCCCCGGTGCCGCCCGCCCGGGAACGGGACGCCGCCACTGCCGCCGTCACCTCCCTCGCCGCCCGCGAGGGCGCCTGGGCCGTGCGCGTGCACGAGGTACGGGCGAGCGCGGACGCGGTCCGCGTCGTCAGCGCGGTCGAGACGGCCTCCGCCGGCGGGAACCAGGACACGGGGCACACAGGGGACACGGACGGCACCCACGACGACGGGAACGCGGGGCAGCACGGGTGAGCAGCGGCGCAAGCACCGACATCGAGGCGGTCGAGGCCGCCAACACCGCGCTGTACGACGCGGTGGAGCACGCCGACCTGGACGCGCTGAACGGCCTCTGGCTGGAGGACGGCGTCAGCGTCGTGCATCCCGGATGGCCGATCCTGACCGGCCGCGAGGAAGTGCTGCGCTCCTACGCCCTGATCATGGCGAACACCGACTATGTGCAGTTCTTCCTCACCGACGTCGACGTCTCCGTGCACGGCGACACCGCCCTGGTGAGATGCACCGAGAACATCCTCAGCGGAGGCCCCGCCGAGGACGACGGCTCCGCCGGCCCGCTCGTGGGCGGACTCGTCGTGGCCACCAACGTCTTCCGGCGCGCGGAGGGCGGAAGTTGGAAGGTCTGGTCGCACCACGGCTCGCCGGTCCTCGTCGAACGCGAGGACGAGGACGGGGAGGAAGGGCTCGACGACGGCGACGTACAGATCTGAGCGGGCGTTCGCGTCAACCCCGGGTGTGGCCGGTTCCACTCGATCGCAGCACCACGACCGGAATCCGCGCGTGGTTCACTGCGCTGTCGGGTAGGCACCCGCCCCGGGCCCGGGCCGCCGCGACCCGCGGATGGATTCCGACGAGGGGACCGGCACGCCGCGCCCGTACGACCAGGTCCGAGGACAGGAGTGATACGCGTGGACCGTCTCGCGCTGCGCGGCCTTCGGGTCCGCGGGCATCACGGAGTGTTCGAACGGGAACGGGAGGAGGGTCAGATCTTCGTCGTGGACGTGGAGCTGGGTGTGGACACCCGGCCGGCCGCCGAAAACGACGATCTCACCAGAACCGTGAACTACGGCGTTCTCGCCGAGGAGATCGTGGCGATCGTCGAGGGAGACCCGGTCGACCTGATCGAGACCCTCGCCCAGCGCATCGCCGGTGCCTGCCTCGCGCACACGCCCGTACAGGAAGCAGAGGTGGTCGTGCACAAGCCGGACGCCCCGATCACCGTGCCCTTCGACGACGTGACCATCACCATCAAGCGGAGCCGCGCATGACGCCGAACAGTGACCCGACCGTACAGCCGGTGCCCGCCTCGGTCGTGCATCAGGTCGATGCCGCCGACACCACCCTGCACAACCCGCAGTTCGCGGTGATCGCGCTCGGCAGCAACGTGGGCAACCGCCTGGAGCGGCTGCAGAGCGCTGTCGACGCCCTCGCCGACACTCCGGGGCTCAGGGTGAAAGCGGTCTCACCCGTCTACGAGACGGAGCCGTGGGGCGTGGACCCGGACGGTCAGACCTCGTACTTCAACGCAGTCGTGCTCGTACGTACGACACTTCCCCCCAGCTCGCTGCTGGAGCGCGGTCACGCGATCGAGGAGGCGCTGGAACGCGTGCGGGACGAGCGCTGGGGACCGCGGACCATCGATGTGGACATCGTGGCCTACCAGGGCGTCGTCTCGGACGACCCTCGCCTGACGCTGCCGCACCCCCGGGTGCACGAGCGTGCGTTCGTCCTCGTGCCGTGGCACGACGTCGACCCCGCCGCGGAGGTGCCCGGACACGGCGCCGTGGCTGAACTCCTGGCCGCTGTGGGGCGCGAAGGTGTCGCGCCGCGCGCCGATCTGGAACTCAGCCTGCCCGAGTAGTCGTTGGGAAACCCGTGAAGGAACTGCGTATCCCCGTCCTGGCGGGTGTCTTCGGCGTCGCCGGAGTCCTCTCCTGGGCCGGCGCACGGCTGTGGAACTCGCTGGACACGCTGCCCAGCATCCCCTTCGCGGCGCCGGTCGTGCTGGCCGTCATCGCGACCGTACTGCTGGCCACCGCTCTCTCGCTGCGCGCACGGCTGAAGGCACAGCGCGAGAGGGTGCCGGGCGCCAAGGGCGTCGAGCCGATGATGGCCGCCCGCGCCGTGCTCTTCGGCCACGCCAGCGCCCTGGTCGCCTCGCTGGTCTCCGGCCTCTACGGAGGCGTCGGCGTCTTCCTCCTGCTGCAGGGCTCCGAGGCGCCGGCACGGCAGGACCAGGCCGTCTACGCCGGCCTCTCGGTCCTCGCCGGAGCAGCGGTCGTGGCGACGGCGATCTTCCTGGAGCGGGTCTGCCGCCTCCCGGACGACGACGATGACGACAGCCCCTCAGCCGCCGCAGCGGCGTAACGCCCGTCCCGGCGCGGTTCAGCGGGGTCAGCGGTTCAGCGGTTCAGCGGTTCAGCGGTTCAGCGCAGAATCAGGCTCATGGCCTCGGAGCGGGTGGCGGCGTCTCGCAACTGGCCCCGTACGGCTGAGGTGAGCGTCTTCGCCCCGGGCTTGCGGATGCCGCGCATCGACATGCACATGTGCTCGCACTCGATGACCACGATCACGCCGCGCGGCTCCAGTATCCGCATCAGCGCCTCGGCGATCTGGGTGGTCAGCCTCTCCTGGACCTGCGGGCGGCGGGCGTAGACGTCCACCAGCCGCGCCAGCTTCGACAGTCCGGTGATCTTGCCGTCCGAGGAGGGGATGTAGCCGACGTGCGCGACGCCGTGGAAGGGGACCAGATGGTGCTCGCACGTGCTGAACACCTCGATGTCCTTCACCAGGACCATCTCGTCGTGCCCCAGGTCGAACGTCGTCGTCAGCACATCCTCCGGGCGCTGGTGCAGACCGATGAACAGTTCCTTGTACGCACGCGCCACCCGGGCGGGAGTCTCCGTCAGGCCCTCCCGCTCGGGGTCCTCACCGATCGCGATCAGCAGCTCACGTACGGCGTCCTGCGCCCGCTTCTCGTCGAACGTGCCGGGCGTTTCCTGGTCCTCCGCGCCGAGCGTCACCGGATCGGTCATCTTTGCCTCGCTCCTGGTACTGGTACAGCAATCAGCCGCGCCCCCTCAGGTCGGACAACCCGGGGGGCGCGGCAGACATTCCACGGTCCGCTGTGGACCGTCACACAGGCTCCGTTAGTTCTCCGTCGGATCGACCGGTTCCACGATGGCGTCCGAGTCACGCGGGCCGATCTCCTTGCCTCCGCTCTTGTCCAGGCTCGGCGTGGCGCCGTTCGAGCCGGCAAGGGCGGGAGACGAGACCGGAGGACGCGTCGACGGCGTACGCCTGGAGGAACCCGTCCACGCGGGGCGGGCAGGGCGCTTGACCACGGGGGCGAAGATCTCGGCGATCTCCTCCTTGCCGAGCGTCTCCTTCTCCAACAGGGAGAGAACCAGGTTGTCGAGGACGTCGCGGTTCTCCACCAGGATTTCCCAGGCTTCGTTGTGCGCCGTCTCGATCAGGCTCTTGACCTCCTCGTCCACCAGCCCGGCGACCTCCTCGGAGTAGTCGCGCTGATGACCCATCTCCTTGCCCAGGAAGGGCTCGGACTGGTCGGAGCCGAACTTGATCGCACCGAGCCGCTCGGTCATGCCGTACTGCGTGACCATGGCACGGGCCGTCGTGGTCGCCTTCTCGATGTCGTTCGCCGCACCCGTCGTGGGGTCGTGGAAGACCAGCTCCTCCGCCGCGCGCCCGCCCAGCATGTACGCCAGCTGGTCGAGCATCTCGTTGCGCGTGGTCGAGTACTTGTCCTCGTCGGGCAACACCATGGTGTAGCCGAGAGCACGGCCTCTGGAGAGAATCGTGATCTTGTGAACGGGATCGGAGTTCGGTGACGCCGCCGCCACCAGGGCGTGTCCGCCCTCGTGGTACGCGGTGATCTTCTTCTCCTTGTCGCTCATGATCCGGGTCCGCTTCTGCGGCCCCGCCACGACACGGTCGATCGCCTCGTCCAGATACTTGTTGTCGATCAGCTTGTGGTCGCTGCGCGCGGTCAGCAGCGCCGCCTCGTTCAGCACGTTGCTGAGGTCGGCGCCGGTGAAGCCGGGCGTACGGCGGGCGACCGCGCTCAGGTCCACGTCGGGCGCCATCGGCTTGCCCTTCTGGTGGACCTTGAGGATCTCGTTCCTGCCCTGCATGTCCGGCCGGTCGACGGCGATCTGCCGGTCGAAACGGCCGGGCCGCAGCAGCGCCGGGTCCAGGATGTCCGGCCGGTTGGTGGCGGCGATCAGGATGACGCCGCCCTTGACGTCGAATCCGTCCATCTCGACCAGCAGCTGGTTCAGTGTCTGCTCGCGCTCGTCGTGACCGCCGCCCATGCCGGCGCCGCGGTGGCGGCCGACGGCGTCGATCTCGTCGACGAAGACGATCGCCGGAGCGTTCGCCTTGGCCTGCTCGAACAGGTCACGGACACGGGAGGCACCCACACCGACGAACATCTCGACGAAGTCGGAACCGGAGATCGAGTAGAACGGCACACCCGCCTCACCCGCGACGGCGCGGGCCAGCAGTGTCTTGCCGGTACCGGGCGGCCCGTACAGCAGCACACCCTTGGGGATCTTGGCTCCGACCGCCTGGAACTTGGCGGGCTCCTGGAGGAACTCCTTGATCTCCTGGAGCTCCTCGCACGCCTCGTCCGACCCCGCCACGTCCGAGAACGTCGTCTTCGGGGTGTCCTTGGTGATCAGCTTGGCCTTCGACTTGCCGAAGTTCATCACCCGGGAGCCGCCGCCCTGCATCTGATTCATCAGGAACAGGAAGACGAGGATGATCAGCACGAACGGCAGGAACGACAGCAGCATCCCGACGAACGGGTTCTGCTTCTGGGGCGCCACCGTGTAGCCCTTGGTGATTTCCCTCTGGTCGTACTTGCTCTGCAGCTTCTTGGCGAGGTCGACACCCTGACTGTCGATATAGCTCGCCTTGATCTTGTCGCTGTCCTCGACCTTGGCGCCGTCCTTGAGTTCGAGCTTCACGATCTGCTCGTCGCCGGTCGTGAGCTCGGCGGACTTCACCTTGTCCTGGTCGATCGCCTGGACAATCTGTCCCGTGTCCACCGTCTTGAAGCCGCCGGACGAGCCGACGACCTGCATCAACACGACCACGGCGAGGACGGCCAGCACGATCCACATGACCGGCCCGCGGAAGTATCGCTTCACGTCCATCCATACGGAGCGCGTGCGCCCCGTCCCTCCTGCCACAGTGAGTTGAAAACGCTGACCTTCGGACGGTACCTCAGCATTGTCCCGAGGCGCCCCCTCGGACGGTCTGCAACAACCGTCCTGGCTCCTCCAACGGAGCGCGGACCCCCATCGTTCCCGACGGGCTCAGCCACCGTAGACGTGGGGGGCGAGTGTTCCGACGAACGGGAGGTTGCGGTACTGCTCCGCGTAGTCGAGCCCGTAGCCGACGACGAACTCGTTGGGGATGTCGAACCCCACCCACCGCACGTCGATGTCCACCTTGGCGGCGTCCGGCTTGCGCAGCAGCGTGCACACGTTGAGCGAGGCCGGCTCCCGCGAACCGAGGTTGGACAGCAGCCACGACAGCGTCAGTCCGGAATCGATGATGTCCTCGACGATCAGGACGTTCTTGCCCTTGATGTCGGTGTCGAGGTCCTTGAGGATGCGGACCACGCCCGAGGACTGCGTACCGGCGCCGTACGAGGACACCGCCATCCAGTCCATCGTGGCCGGCGTCGACACGGCACGGGCCAGGTCCGCCATGACCATCACCGCGCCTTTGAGCACGCCGACGAGCAGCAGTTCCTTGCCCGCGTACTCCGCGTCGATCTTCGCGGCCAGCTCCACCAGCCTGGCGTCGATCTCTTCCTTGGTGATGAGCACCGACTTCAGGTCGGTCCCCATGTCCTTCTCGTCCACCCGTACCGCTCTCGGTCGAGGTCTCGGCGCACACTGCCGCCGGCCTGCGGAGCCCGGGAGCCGGACGTCAGCTGGGCGGTTTCGGCGGAGTCGGTGAGCCATGCCGGATCACCAGTCTGCCACCCCGCCTTCCGGCCTCGACACGACCCGGCAGATTGATGGGACGCTGGCCCCGCCAGGCCGTGATCAGGCGGTCGACCTCCTCCAGGTGCCGGGCGAAGAGAGAACCCGCCGGTGAGCCCGCCGCGATGGCGGCACGGCGCAGTACGCGTCGCCGTACGGCCGGGGGCAGTGCGTAGAGCCGGGCGATGTCCAGTTCGACACCGCCCCGCCCGTCGGAGCCGGGCCGGTCGGCTCGTACGGTGCGCTCCGCCTCGGCCGCCCAGCCGTCGAGGGCGTCGGCGTCGTCGCGGGAGAGGCGGGCGGTACGGGCGAGAGCCTCGGTGACCCCCCTGCCCAAAGCTTTCTCCAGCATGGGCAGGGCTTCGTGGCGCACGCGGGAGCGCGTGTAGGCGGGGTCCTCGTTGTGCGGGTCGTCCCACACGGGCAGGGACTGCGCGAGACACGCCTTGCGGGTGGTCTGGCGGTCCACGGCGAGG
This sequence comes from Streptomyces sp. TAA204, assembly GCF_000424965.1. Taxonomy (NCBI): domain Bacteria; kingdom Bacillati; phylum Actinomycetota; class Actinomycetes; order Kitasatosporales; family Streptomycetaceae; genus Streptomyces; species Streptomyces sp. TAA204. Next base: position 75,884 of record NZ_AUKW01000020.1, on the reverse strand, counting down.
AACGGGCGGCGGTAGCGGCCCCCCGGCCCGGTGGTCTCGGCCATGCCGGAGAGCGAGCGGGTGCCGGAGCCGCGAGCGAGCGCGAGGAGGACGGTTTCTGCCTGGTCGTCACGGGTGTGTCCGAGCAGCACCGCTTCCGCGCCGGCGCGGACGGCCGCCTCGTCGAGGGCGGCGTAGCGGGCGGACCGCGCGGCTGCCTCGGGACCGGTGTCCGTACGGCCGATGGTGACGGCGATCGATTCGACAGGTGTCAGGCCCAGAGCGGTGAGCCGGCCGGCGACCTCCTGCGCGCGGTCGGCGGAGCCGGGCTGCAGGCCGTGGTCGACGGTGACGCCGCCCGCACGGAGGCCGAGGCGCGGGGCCTCGAAGGCGAGGGCCGAGGCGAGCGCCATGGAGTCGGCGCCGCCGGAGCAGGCCACGAGGACGAGCGGGGGCTCGCCGGGGCCGTCTGCGTCTCCGGCCTTCGCGCTGAGCACGTCGTGAAGTGCGCGGCGGACCGCCAGGCGTATTGCAGCAACCGCGGGATGGGGACCCATATCCGATTCACTTCCTCGAAGAGGTCTTGTCACGCTGAGTGCGTCGATGGTGACAGAGATGGAGGTGTTCCCAGAGCATCGCACGCGGACCCGGCATTCTCGGTCCCTCGGACGAGTGATTGCCGAGGCTTCCGGTGGTCCACGGGGCTTCCGACGAGTAGACCGCGTCCCCGCGGAACTCACCTGCTGCGCGGCCGCGTTCGAGGCGGACGGCCCCCTGCCCGTGTGCCGCCGTCCGCCGGTGCCGTCCGGTGCCGTCCGCCGAAGGGCCCGGTTCGTGCCGTGCCCCGCGGGTCAGGAGCGCATCCGCGCGATCCAGTCGGCGGGCTTGCCGATCTCCGCCTTGGTGGGAAGCGTGTTGGGCGAGGTCCACACCCGGTTGAAGCCGTCCATGCCGAGCTCCTCGACGACGGCGCTCACGAAGCGCTCACCCTCGCGGTACTGGCGCAGCTTCGCGTCCAGACCGAGCAGCTTGCGCAGTGCCTGGTCCAGGCGGCCCGCACCGGAGGCACGGCGCTTCTGGAACTTCTCCCTGATCTCGGCGACGCTCGGCACTACCTGGGGGCCGACGCCGTCCATGACGTAGTCCGCGTGGCCCTCCAGCAGGGACATCACGGCGGTGAGGCGGCCGAGGATCTCGCGCTGTGCGGGCGTCTGCACCAGCTCCACGAGGCTGCCGCGGTCGGACTCCGGCTGCTCCTCCCCGCCCGCCTCCCCGGCCCGGGTGCCCCCGAGCGACTGTGCCGCCTCGCGCAGGCGCTCCAGCAGCATGGAGGGGTCCATGTCGGTCTCGCCGAGGAAGGACTGGATCTCACCCTGGAGGTGGTCGCGCAGCCACGGCACGGCGGCGAACTGTGTGCGGTGCGTCTCCTCGTGCAGGCACACCCACAGCCGGAAGTCGTGCGGGTCGACCTCCAGTTCACGCTCCACGTGCACGATGTTCGGCGCCACGAGCAGCAGCCTGCCGCTGCCGTCGGCACCGCCCGGCAGATCACGGGTGGCCGGGGCGAACGTCTCGTACTGTCCGAGCACACGGGAGGCCAGGAAGGACAGCAGCATGCCGACCTCCACGCCCGTCACCTTGCCGCCGACGGCGCCCAGCACGGCACCGCCTGGACTGCCCGCGCGCCGCTCCTGCACCTTGCCGAGCAGCGGCGAGAGCAGCTCCTTGAACCCGGCCACGTTGGCCCGCACCCAGCCGGGCCGGTCGACGACGAGGACGGGCGTGTCCGAGCCCGCGGCCCGCTCGGGCTGCATGCGCGCGAAGCCGCGGACGTGCTCCTCGGACGCCTTCGCGTGACGGCGCAGCTCCGCCACGACCGCCCGCGCGTCCTCGCGGCTCACTTCGGGGCCCGGCCGCACGAGCCGGGTCGCGGTCGCGACCGCGAGATTCCAGTCGACCATCTCCACACCACCGAGGCTCGTCATGACTTCACGGTACGTGGCGCAGCCGCGGGACGGGAGGCTGCATCGAGGGGGCCGGGGCGGCGGCAGGGCGTACGCGCCGTGGTCAGCCCGTGGAGGGGGAGTCGCGGCAGCCGCAGTTGGCCAAGGCCGACGCCATCCGGTCGAGGGACTCCTGTGCGGCCTTGCCGTCGGTCGTGCCCTTCGCCATGAAGGCGAACACCAGCAGCCGGCCGTCCGCGTCCACCACGCTGCCGGCGAGGGCGTTCACACCGGTGAGCGTCCCGGTCTTCGCCCGTACGAGCCCTGCTCCGGGCTTGCCCCGCTCACTGCCGTACCTGCTGTCGAGGGTGCCGGTGAAGTGCGCGACCGGAAGCCCCGTCAGGACGGGACGCAGCCTTTGGTGGCCGGGGTCCGCGGCCCGTGCCAGCAGGCGGGTGAGGAGCGCGGGCGTCACCTCGCCGTCGCGGTCGAGGCCGCTTCCGTCGGCGAGACGCACGCCTTTCACGGGCAGGCCGAGCTGGTCGAGGTGGTGCCGTACGGCCTTCGCGGCGCCCTTGAAGCCGGCGGGCTCCCCCGAGGCGAGTGCGGTCTGGCGCGCCAGGGCCTCGGCGATGTCGTTGTCGCTGTAGGTGAGCATCCGCTCCACGAGGGAGGACATGGGCACCGAGCGGTGGACGGCCAGCTCTTCCGCACCGCGGGGCGAGCGGGCCTCGCCGGGCTCGCCCTCGACGTCGACACCGTGCTCCTCCAGGCCCTCGGCGAAGACCTCCGCCGCGTCGCCGGCGGGGTCGGTGGAGCGGGGGGCGGGGCCGTGCAGCGGGCTCTTTCCGTGCCCCGCGTCCTTGCCGGAGTTCTCCGGGACACCTTCGAGACGGGCCTGGTCGGCCATGAGGGGCGTGACGGGGGCGAGGTTGTCGTTGCTGCCGATCGAATGGCGCTCCGGGCCGCTGAAGCGGGAGGTGTCGTAGCCGAGGGAGACCTTCTCGTGGCCGGCTCCGCGCAGCGCGCGGGCGGTGCTCCGGGCGAGATCGCCCAGATTCCCGGAGCTGAGTGTGGGATCGCCGCCGCCGACGAGCACCACCTCGTCCCCGTCACCGACGACGCGGGTGCGGATCCGGTAGTCCGCGCCGCGGGCCGAGAGCGCGGCGGCCGCGGTGGCCAGCTTGACCGTCGAGGCGGGGGTCATGGCGGCGCCGGACCTGACGCCGTAGAGCTGCCGTCCGGAGGAGGCGTCGACGACGGAGACAGCGCTCTGCTTGCCCAGGTCGCCTTCCTTGAGCAGCGGCTCCAGGGTGTCCGCGAGGGCGGAGGGGCTGGGCGGCGGCACGCGTTTCGCCCCGCTGCCGTGCGACTTCCCCGCGTCGGAGCCGCCGTCCCGGCCGGGCTGCGAGCCGATGGCCGCCAGCACCCTGGGGGCCGCCGGAGCGGGCTCGCGACCCGGGCCGTCGCCGGTGTGGTTCCCGCCACTTCGCCCCTCCCGGGCGGCGGCCCACGAACGCTCCGCCGTACGCTGGCCCGAGTCCCACGGTCCTGTCATGGCCACCGCCGTGACTGCGACCACGAGTCCGAGTGCGGCGGACCCCGCCGTCACTTGCGCGGTCTGCCGCTGCTGCGGCGTCGCGGTCCGCCAGTGCTGCCGGACCCGCCGCCCGTACCGCCGGGCACGGGCCCGGGACCTCCGGTACACCCGGATCGCGGTGTCACGCACCTCTGCGGCGGTGTCACGCACCTCGATCAGCCCCTTTCGCGCCGGTGTACGTGCGTGGGGGACACTTAATCACCAGATACATGTGCTGATCATTGAGGAGCCTCCCTTGGAGTTCGACGTCGTCATCGAGATCCCGAAGGGTTCGCGCAACAAGTACGAGGTGGATCACGAGACCGGCCGCATCCGGCTGGACCGCCACCTGTTCACCTCGACCGTGTACCCGGCCGACTACGGCTTCGTCGACCACACCCTCGGCGAGGACGGCGACCCGCTGGACGCGCTCGTGCTGCTCGATGAACCCACGTTCCCCGGCTGCATCATCAAGTCCCGGGCCATCGGCATGTTCCGGATGACCGACGAGGCGGGCGGCGACGACAAGCTGCTGTGCGTACCGGCGTCCGACCCTCGCATGGAGCACCTCCGGGACATCCACCACGTGAGCGAGTTCGACCGGCTCGAGATCCAGCACTTCTTCGAGGTCTACAAGGACCTGGAGCCCGGCAAGTCCGTCGAGGGCGCGAACTGGGTCGGCCGCGCCGAGGCGGAAGCCGAGGTCGAAGCGTCGATCAAGCGCCTGGAGGCTCACGGCGACCACTGAACCACCGCTGCGCTCCGTCGGCGACACCGGAGCGTACGAAAGGGTGCGTCCTGCCGCGGGCGGGGCGCACCCTTTCCCGTGCGGCCCCGGTCTCCCGTGCGGCCCCCGGGCGGGGCAGCCGTGGGCCGAGGCGGTAGCGGGGTGTCAGAAGCCCCTGGTGCGCTTGGCCGCGCGGCGGCCCGGCAGGGGCGTCTCCACTCCGGGGCTCTTGATGAACAGCCGGGCCAGTTCGCCGCCGAGGTTGACCCCGATGGCGATGGCCAGCGCGAGGGCGACGGCTCGGGAGATGCTGAGGATGCCCTCGTCCATCTGCCCCTGGGCGATGTTGAGCAGACCGAAGTACGTCGCGGAGCCGGGCAGCAGCGGACCGATCGCCGCCGTGACGTACGGCAGTGAGGACGCGAACTGATAGCGGGACATCAACTGTCCGAACAGACCGACCAGTCCGGCCGCCACCACCGTCGCCGGTACCGAGTTGACGCCGACGATGTCGTGCAGCGTTCCGTAGACCAGCCATGCGACGCCCCCGTTGAGCGTGGCGACCAGCACGGTGTGACGTTCCTGCTGGAGGAGCAGGCAGAAGGCCAGCACGAGAAGCATCGCCGAGAGCAGCTGCGTCACCGGCCGGATCTCACCCGGCACACTGTCCGGCGTGAGCTCCGCGCCCAGCTTGGAACCCGCGTAGAGCACCACCAGTACGCCGCACACGATGCCGACGATCAGATAGATGACCTCCAGCAGGCGGGCCGCGGCGGTGATGTAGAAACCGGTCAGCCCGTCGTGCACTGCCGCGACCAGTGCCCGTCCGGGGATCAGGGCGAAGAGTCCACCGGTGATGACTGCCGCGGCGTTGAGCTTGGTCTCGTTCCCCGAGCCGAAGAGAGCGAAGGCGACCCCGATGGCGGCCGGCGGCATCGCGGCCGTCGTGAACTGGTAGAACTCCGGCAGCCCGCGGCCCGCGCACAGCCAGGCGAGGCGGTCCCCGAGCATCGCGCCGAGCGCCGCCAGCACGAAGACGATCGGGTCGCCGCCGACCAGCAGTGAGGCGGCGCCCGACAGCCCGCCGCTCGCCACGGTCAGGGCACCCTTGGAGTAGGGGTGCCGGTTGCGCCGGATGGCGGCCAGGCGCCGGTAGGACTCCTCCAGGGAGACGTCGCCCTTGGTGATGTCGTCGACGAGACGGAAGACGGCCGCGAGCCGCGTGTAGTCGGTGCCCCTGCGCCGTACGGTGCGGCCGACCGTCACCGGGTCGTCGACCAGCGAGGGCTGGTGCGTGATGGAGATCAGGGTGAAGGTGACGGTGGGTTCGCAGCGGTCGAGCCCGTAGGCGTGTGCCACGCCGAACATCGCCGCCTCGACGTCCTCGGCGCCCTCGCCGCCCGCGAGCAGCAGTTCACCGATGCGGAGGGTGAGGTCGAGGACGCGGGGGACGGCCGGGCCCGTCTCGGCGTCCTCCTGACGGCTGGGACGTTCCGGCGCGGGACGTTCCGCCAGAGGCATCCGGATCATGGTCCGCATCCGGTCCTGCCAGGGGGCGCCCGGCTTGATCAGGGAGACCTTCGCGATGCCCTCGGGCGGGGTGAAGGCGTTGCCGTGCTCCAGGGGCGGTGACGTCAGCAGCCCTTCGGGAACGGCGAATTCGGAGGTGGGATGCTCATTCTCGGGGACCGGCGGCAGCGGCATCCCCAGGGGCGGGGTGAACGCACTGCGGGTGTCCTCGCCCGCGTGCGGGGGCTCCTCCGAACCGTCCCCGCTCCTCGCCGACCGGCCGTTCCGCTTCGGCTCCCCGACCACTCTCTGCCCGCTCCCCTGGTGCTTGCCCCTGCGGCGTCCGCCTGATGGTCCGAGCATAAAGACGCTCTGCCGTCGGAACCGGGGGGAGGGTGCCCGCGAGAGGGCGGCGCGACACGCGTCACGGAGTGCGGCGGGGGACGCGCACGGGAGCACCGGCAGGCGTGTGAGGGGCTCGATCCAGGGATCGAGCCCCTGTTGGACCCCTGTTGGGCCCTGCACAGGCACGGCACGAGGTGCTGTCCGGTACCGCTCAGCGTCCGAGGGCCCGGTACCTGCGCACGGAGAGAGTGAAGAAGACCACAGTGAGGACGAGTGGCCACACCACTGCGAGCAGCAGGGCGTGATCGGTCGCCCAGGAGCCGCCGCCGCCCCACACAGGGTTGCCGAACAGCTCCCGCACGGCATGGGCAGTGGCCGACATGGGGTTCCATTCGGCGATCGCGCCCATCCAGCCCGGCATCGTGTCCGGGGAGGTGAAGGCGTTGGAGAGGAAGGCCACCGGCCAGACCAGGATCTGCACCGCCTGCACCAGTTCGGGCCTGCCGACGACCAGGCCCAGACAGATGCCGGCCCACAGCAGCGCGAAGCGCAGCAGGAGCAGCAGACCCACCGCGGCCAGGGCCGCTGCCGGCGAGCCGTGCCAGCGCCATCCCATCGCGAGGGCCACCGCGAGCAGGAAGAACAGGCTGAGCGCCGACTGCAGCATGTCGAGGACGCTCCGTCCGACCAGCACGCCCGAGGAGGACATCGGCAGGGAGCGGAAGCGGTCGACGACGCCCTTCGTCAGGTCCTGCGTCAGGGCGACCATGGTCGCCTCCAGGCCGAAGGCCATGGTCAGCGCGAGCACGCCGGGCACCAGGTACTCGCGGTAGTTCTCCGTCCCCATGCCGCCGCCGAGGAAGTAGGCGAACATCACCAGCATCAGCACGGGGAAGGCGAGGTCCACGAGGACCGCCACGGGCTGCCGCCGCCAGTGCGCCAGTCCGCGCCGGGTCATGGTCCAGGAGTCGGTGAGGATGTAAGCGCTCATGCGCGCACCTCCGCGTGCCCGGTACCGGCAGCCGCGCCCGGCTGCCCCTGCACACCGGGCTGTTCGGCCGCTCCGGGCCGCCCCGCCGCTCCGGGCTGTTCCGGCCGCTCCGGCTGCCCGCCCGTGAGGTGGAGGAAGACCTCGTCCAGGCCGGGGCGCCGCAGCGTGATGTCCTCCGCTTCGAGTCCGGCGTCCGCGAGCGCCCGTACGGTCTCCGTGAGGGCGGCCATCCTGTCGGCGACCGGTGCGCTCACCATGCGCCGGCAGGGGTCCCGCGTCACGGCGGCGACGGCCGCCGGAGTGGTGTCGGGGGAGGGCCGCCCGGCGGCGACGGCGGTCCGGGCGGCGGCCCCGGCGACGACTGCCGCGGCTGCCTCCAGGGCTGAGGCGTCGCGCACGACGACGTCGATACGGTCCGCGCCGAGCCGGGCCTTGAGCTGGTCGGGGGTCCCCTCCGCCGCCACGCGTCCGCTGTCGATCACGGTGACGGAGTCCGAGAGCTGGTCGGCCTCCTCCAGGTACTGGGTCGTCAGGAGCACGGTCGATCCGCCGCCCACCAGTGACCGCACCGCTTCCCAGACCTCCGTGCGCCCGCGCGGATCGAGGCCGGTCGTCGGCTCGTCGAGGAACAGCACGTCCGGAGCGCCGCCGTCCACCGTGCCGAGGAGCGAGACGGCGAGGTCGAGGCGCCGGCGCATGCCGCCGCTGTACTGCCGCACCGCCTTACGTCCCGTCTCCGCGAGGCCGAACCGGTCCAGCAGTTCGTCCGCGCGCAGGCGGGCCCTCCTCCCGCCGAGGTGGTGGAGCCGCCCGAACATCTCCAGGTTCTCCCTGCCACCGAGTTCCTCGTCGACCGCCGCGTGCTGTCCCAGCAGGCCGATGTGCCGGCGCACCCGCCGGGGCTCCCGCGAGACGTCGCAGCCGGCGACCTCGGCCCGGCCCGAGGTCGCCCGTGCCAGCGTCGCCAGCACGCGGACCAGGGTGGTCTTGCCGGCGCCGTTCGGTCCCAGCAGTCCCTGGACGGTCCCGCGCGGCACCCTCAGGTCCACTCCCGCCAGGGCCTTCTTGTCGCGGTAGTGCTTGTGCAGTCCCTCGACCACGATCGCGTCGTCCGCGTTCATGCCGTTCCCTCCGCACCCGTAGCTAATCAATTTTGACTACCAGGCTCACGAGACTACCCCCCGACCCGTCATTGGTCAAAGTTGATGAGTCGCGTCACTTCTCCGCGTAGGGGTTCTGAGTGCCTCGCGGCAGGACGTTCATCTCCCGGTCGCCCTCACCGGCCATGACGTAGGCGCCGCTCTCCAGCCGTTCCACGAGCCCGCGCGCCCACTGCGCGCCGCTCTCCGCGTTGTGCACCCAGAGCTTCATGATCTCGCCGATGTGTCCCCACTCCTCGGGGGTGCTCTCCTGCGGCGTCCAGTGGCGCGTGACCTCCCGGCGCCACTCCTCCAGCGCCGTGATCCGCTCCCTGAGCAGCGCGACCGCCTCCTCCCGCGGAAGGTCGACGAGGAAGCCGATGCCCGAGGTGAGCATGTCCTGCTTCTCGTCGACAGCGGTGAGCGCGTGCCGCAGCAGCTTCATGAACTCCGTGTCGCCGGCCTCGGTGACCTCGTACTCGGTGCGCGGCGGCCCGCCGGCCGTGCTCGGGGCGGTCTCGTGCGCGCGCAGAAGGCCCTGCTTGGCCAGCTGCTTGAGCGCGTGATAGATCGACCCGGGCTTTGCGTTCGACCACTCGTGCGCGCCCCAGAACTCCAGGTCGTTGCGCACCATGTAGCCGTGTGCGCGCCCGTGTTGGCGCACCGCGCCCAGCACCAGCAGCCGGATCGCCGACATCGTCTCCCTCTCCGCCGCACCGCGCCCGCCTCGCGGCCAGCCTAGTGCGGTGGCCGGGAGGGTTTACCGGGTGGCTCCCGGCGTCCGGTGCGTGGGGCATCCCCGGGCCGCGGGCCCGAGGGAGGCGTCGCAAGGCCCTCCCGGTCACAGCACCGGCCGGAGGGGCGGTGCCAGGGCGAATGGCGCGGGAGGACGCCGGACGGTCGTGCGGTGCGCCGGCCGTCAGCCGGCCTGCGAAGGGTCCGTCAGAAGGGGAAGCCGGTGCGGTCGTGCTGGATGGAGATCCACTTGGTGGTGGTGAAGGCCTCGACCGTCTGCTCGCCGTTGAGCCTGCCCTGTCCGGAGTTCTTCTCGCCCCCGAAGGGCACGAGCGGTTCGTCGGCCACGGTCGTGTCGTTGATGTGGACCATGCCCGCGTCGATCCGGTGGGCGACGCGCAGGCCGCGTTCGGTGTCGCCGGTGTGCACGGCGCCGCCGAGACCGTACGGGGTGTCGTTGGCGACGCGGACGGCCTCGTCCTCCCCGTCCACGGGGATGATCAGGGCGACGGGGCCGAGGATCTCCTCGCGCAGGGCGGGAGCCCCCTCCGGCAGGTCGGTGAGGATGGTGGGCGGGATGACGTTGCCCGTCCTCGTGCCGTGCAGCAGCCGCGTCGCACCCTCCGCGACGGTCCGTTCGACGAGGGTGCTGACCTTCTCGGCCTGCACGGCGTTGATGAGCGGGCCGATGTGGGTCGCCGGGTCCCGCGGGTCGCCCACGTTCAGCCTGCGTACCTTCGCCACGAACTTCTCCGTGAACTCCTCGCACACGGCACGGTCGACGATGATGCGGTTGGCCGCCATGCACGTCTGGCCCTGGTGCACGAAGCGGCTGAAGACGGCGGCGTCGACGGCGTAGTCCACGTCGGCGTCGTCGAGGACGAGCAGGGCGCTGTTGCCGCCCATCTCCAGCACTGTGCGCTTGAAGTGGGAGGCGGCGACGGTCGCGACCTGGCGTCCCACCGGTTCCGAGCCGGTGAAGGCGATGACCTTCGGCACGGGGTGCGAGATGAACGCGTCCCCTATCTCGGCGGTGTCGCTGATCACGACGTTCAGCACGCCCGGCGGCAGACCGGCCTCCTCCAGCATCCTGGCGACCAGGGTTCCGCCGCACACCGGCGAGTTCTGGTGCGGCTTGAGGACGACGGCGTTGCCGAGGGCGAGCGCCTGCGTGATCGTCTTCATGGCCAGCAGGAGGGGGAAGTGGAAGGGGGAGACGACGCCGACGACGCCGACGGGGACGCGGTAGACGCGGTTCTCCTTGCCGTCGACGGGCGACGGCGCGATACGGCCCTCGGCCCGCAGCGCGAGGTTGACCGACTCCCTCAGGAATTCCTTGGTCTGGTGAAGCTCGATCTCCGACTTCAGGCGTGTGCCGCCGACTTCGGCGATGAGAGCCTCGATGATCTCCTGCTCCCGGTCCTCGACCAGGCGGATCACCCGTTCGATGACACGCCGCCGGGTGTACGGGTTGACCTTCGCCCACTCGGGCTGGTGCCGTTCGGCGGCGAGATACGCCTCGTCGACCTCCTCCGCCGTGGCGACAGTGATCGAGGCGAGCTTCGCGTCGTTGAAGGGATCGAAGTCGATGATGTCCCAGGAGCCGTTTCCCTGGCGCCATTGGCCGTCAATGTACTGAAGCGCCAGGTCCGTGAAGTAGGACATGTCATTCCTTCGTGGGGCAGGAACAAGCCGGGCAATGCCGCCGCTGGGGGGCGCAGCACAGCACAACTCCGTACTGATAGCACGTCATCGTACTTGCATCTCAGTCAAGTTGGCGGATCGTCCGCAGATGATCCCGTGTACGGGAAGGCGGGAGACTGTCCTTCACCAGTCTCCCCAGCACTTGGTCGTAGTGCGCGACTTCGTCCTTCTTGTCGAGGTAGAGAGCGCTTGTGAGCTGCTCCAGATAGACCACATCGTTCAGGTCGGACTCGGGAAAGCGCAAGAGCGTGAAAGCACCGCTCTCGGCGGGATGTCCGCCCAGCTCGAACGGGACGACCTGAAGCGTCACGTTGGGCGACTCGGAGACCTCCGCGAGATGGTCCAGCTGGGCGTTCATGATGGCGTGGCTGCCGAACGGGCGGCGCAGCGCGGCCTCGTCGAGGACGCACAGGAAGTGCGGAGCGTTCTCACCGACCAGCAGCTTCTGCCGCTCGACACGCAGTGCGACGCGGCGGTCGACCTCGTCCTGGGCGATGTACTCGCGGTGCCCGGCGGTGACGACCGCACGGGCGTAGTCCTCGGTCTGGAGCAGTCCGTGGACGAACTGCACCTCGTAGGTGTTGATGTGGGAAGCCGAACCCTCCAGGCCGACGTAGGTCTGGAACCAGGCGGGCAGCACGTCGCTGTAGCTGTGCCACCACCCGGCTATGCTCGATTCCCTCGCGAGCCCGAGCAGCGGCTCACGCTCGCCGTCGTCGACCACTCCGTACAGCGTGAGCAGGTCGGCCACGTCGCGCGCCTTGAAGCTGACCCGGCCCAGCTCCATTCTGCTGATCTTCGACTCGGACGCGCGGATCGAATAGCCGGCGGCCTCGCGCGTCACACCGCACGCCTCGCGGAGGCGCCGCAGCTGGGAACCGAGCAGGATGCGCCGCACCATCGACCCGCTTGAGCCACTCGCCCCGATTGCGCCGCCGCTCACGCCCATTGCCGGTTGTGTCTCCATTTCGAGGAACCCTTCACCCCTGCTCTCAAGGAAGTGTGCCATCAATGCGCTTCGTTGCGTGCCCGGGTGATTACACACGATCGAAAGTCTCCCGTGCACGTGCATCTGCCCTTGCATCTGCTGTGGGCATTGGCAACCATGGGGGTCGCACAAGTGCGCTGCATGTCAGCACAGTTGTGGCACACGGGGAACGGCGAACGAGGATCAGCGAGACACATCGGGACAGCAAGCCGACCGGATCCGCACAGGATCATCACTGCCGCGAACGCCAGGAGTGGCTCGTCATGGGGACCGAAGGATCGACCGTGCTGGAGCCCTTGTGGCGCGGACTCCCGCACCTCGAGCACTCGGGCGTCTCCGGGTCCGCCACCTGTGCGCTGCCGCCGCGCTTCGACGCGGTCAAGGGGGCGCGGGACTTCACCCGCGAGACTCTGGAACGCTGGCGGCTGGAAGGCGAGTTCGACACCGTCGCCCTGGTCGTCTCGGAACTGGTGACCAACGCGCTCCGCCACGGCCTGGCCCCCCTGAACCGGACACCGGAGCCGGTCTCCCCGGTGAGGCTCGATCTGATGCGCTGGGCGGCACGGCTGGTCTGCGCCGTTCGCGACCCGAGCGGGGCACCGCCGCGCAGCGGCACCAACAACTACACCGAGTATGTCGACTTCACGGCCGAGTGCGGCCGCGGGCTGTGCCTGGTGGAGTCCTTCAGCGACGGCTGGGGCTGGCATCCCCTGACGGGGACCATGCGCGGCAAGGTGGTCTGGGCGCTCTTCCGGATCCCGCCCGCCTGACGGCGTCCCGCTTCGCGCGGCTCCGGTTCCGCACGCCGGAGGGGCGGACTCAACCTCCGCACCGCCACCGGCGTCCTTCCCGACGGCCCCGGTGCTGCCGCGGCGGGGTCACTCCTGCACGAGGTGGTCGAACTCGCCGTCCTTGACGCCGAGGATCATGGCCTCCATCTCGGCGGGTGTGTAGACGAGCGCGGGACCGTCGGGGAAGCGCGAGTTCCGTACGGCGATGTCACCTCCGGGCAGCCTGGCGAACTCCACACAGGTGCCTTGTGAGTTGCTGTGCCGGCTCTTCTGCCACGCGACCCCGTGCAGGTCCCTGGCGGCCATGCCGTTGTACGGGTGAGGCACTTGGATCTCCCGGACTGGTGCGGTGGGGGTGGTCGCACAGTGCGCCGTACGGACACCGTTGTCCTTCAACTGCCCCGGATCATAGCCGGTGTTCATGTGCCAATGCATGTGCCGATGCACGTGCACGACACCGTGTCGCTGTGCCATCACAGCCGGTCAAAGCGGGTTGCGGACTGCTGATCACCCATCACCCGGAGTCTCCCGGTTCCACTCCGGGCCGCGCCTCACGGCGCACCGGTTGACTTCAATCGAGCTTCAACTTCTACGGTCGTCCGGCACGCTGACCACCTTCACCGGCACCCGCAGGAGAGAGCATGAGCATGGAGTCGACCGCGTGGAACGCGCTCTACGCCTCCCGTTTCGCCCAACAGGACCGCCGCCCCTTCTCCCGGGCCGCACTCGGCCGCATTCTGCGCTTCGCGCGCGGACACCGCCGCGCCCTCGTCGCCTTCCTGGTCTTCAGCAGCGTGCTGGCCCTGCTGACCGTCGCCACCCCCCTGCTCGCCGGACGGGTCGTGAACGCGATCGTCGACGGTGCCCCCGTGCGTACCGTCGTCACGCTCGCCGGGGTGATCGCGTTCATCGCCGTCGCCGAGGCCGCCGCCGGCCTCCTGACCCGCCGGCTGTCGGCCCGCGTCGGCGAGGGGCTGATCCTCGACCTGCGCACCGCCGTCTACGACCACGTGCAGCGCCTGCCCGTCGCGTTCTTCACCCGTACGCGCACCGGTGCGCTCGTCAGCCGCCTCAACAACGACGTGATCGGCGCCCAGCGGGCCTTCAGCAACACCCTCTCCCAGGTGGTCAGCAATCTCGTCACCCTGCTGGCGACGCTGGCGGTGATGCTCCGCCTGTCCTGGCAGATCACGCTGCTGGCACTCGTCCTGCTGCCGCTCTTCGTCCTTCCGGCCCGCAGGATGGGCGTCCGGCTCGCCCGGCTGGAGCGTGAACGCGCGGACCACAACGCCGCCATGGGCAACCAGATGACCGAGCGCTTCTCGGCACCGGGCGCCACGCTCGTCAAGCTCTTCGGACGACCGGACGAGGAGTCCGCCGAATTCGCCCGGCGGGCAGGACGGGTGCGGGACATCGGCGTCCGTACGGCCATGGTCCAGCACCTCTTCATCACCTCCCTCACCCTCGTCTCGGCGCTCGCGCTCGCCCTCGTCTACGGCCTCGGCGGCTTCTACGCACTGCGCGGCTCCCTGGATTCGGGCACCGTCGTCTCCCTCGCCCTGCTCCTGACCCGCCTCTACGCACCGCTGACCGCACTCGCCGGGGCGCGCGTCGAGGTGATGAGCGCGCTGGTCAGCTTCCAGCGGGTCTTCGAGGTCCTCGACCTCAAGCCGCTGATCGCCCAGAAGCCGGACGCGGTCGCGGTGCCGGAAGGACCGGTCTCCGTCGAGTTCGACGACGTCCGCTTCGCCTATCCCCCGGCCGAGAAGGTCTCGCTTGCCTCCCTTGAAGAGGTCTCCACGCTCGACACCCGGGGCGGCGAGGAGGTCCTGCACGGCGTCTCCTTCCGCGCCGAACCCGGCCGGATGGTGGCGCTGGTCGGCTCCTCGGGCGCGGGCAAGTCCACGATCGCCTCGCTGGCGCCCCGCCTCTACGACACGGACAGCGGGACCGTACGCATCGGCGGCGTCGACGTCCGCGACCTGAGCGCCGCCTCCCTGCGACGCACCCTCGGCATGGTCACCCAGGACGGCCACCTCTTCCACGAGACCGTCCGCGCCAACCTGCTGCTGCCCCGGCCGGAGGCCACCGAGGAGGAACTGTGGGACGCGCTGCGCCGCGCGCGGCTGGACGGCCTGCTCGCCTCGCTGCCCGACGGACTCGACACGGTCGTCGGCGAACGCGGCTACCGCCTCTCCGGCGGGGAGCGCCAGCGGCTGACCATCGCGCGGCTGCTCCTCGCGCGGCCCCGCGTGGTGATCCTGGACGAGGCGACCGCCCACCTGGACTCGACCTCGGAGGCAGCCGTACAGGAGGCCCTCGGCGAGGCGCTGGCCGGCCGCACCTCCGTGGTGATCGCTCACCGGCTGTCGACCGTACGCGCGGCGGACCTGATTCTCGTCCTGGAGGAGGGCCGCATCGTCGAACGCGGGACGCACGAGGAACTGCTCGCACTCGGCGGACGCTACGAGCAGCTCCACCGCACTCAGTTCAGCGAGCGTCCCGCCGCGGCGCGGAGTGCTCAGGAGCCGTCCGCACCGCCTTCACCGCGGGCGGAGTCCGCCGGACCGCTGGACCGTCACCCGGGCGGAGCAGCCCAGCAGGCGGTGCGACGGGGCTGAGTGCACGCTGAGGACTGGGTCGACGCGCGCGCGGGACGGCCTCTCCCACGGACCGGCGAGGATGGGATTCACCGTGACCAACCCCCTTGATCAACTGCGCCGCTGCTCGGTCGCCGTCGACCTCGGCTCCGCCCGCACCCGCGTCCATGTCAAGCAGTCGGGTCTGGTCGTCGACGAACCGTCCGTCGTGGCCGTGAACACCTTCTCCGGGGCCCTGATCGCGGTGGGCACCGCCGCCGAACGCATGGACGGGCGCACCCCCCGCCACATCCGGGTGGTGCGCCCGGTGTGCAACGGCACAGTGATCGACATCGAGATGGCGCAGCGGATGCTGCGGGCGCTGGTCGGGACGACGGTCCGCCGCGCGTGGCGGCGCCGCGGGGCCATGCAGCGCGCGGCCGCCACCATCCCGCACAACGCCGACCCGCTCGCGCGCAGCGCCGCGGTGGAGACCCTGACCGGTGTGGGTGCGCGCCAGGTGGAACTGGTCGACACCCCCACTGCGGCGGGGGTCGGCTGCGGTCTCCCGGTCGAACAGCCGGAGGCCACCATGATCCTCGTCTGCGGGGCGACGACCACCCAGATCGCGGTGCTCTCGCTCGGGGCCATCGTCTCGGCCACGACGGTGCCGATGGGCGGTGACACCATCCATCACGCCGTCATCCAGCATCTGCGCAACCACCACGAACTGATCCTGCCCAGCCAGGCCGTACGTCCCCTGCATCTGGCACTGACCGGCAGCGACCCGGCCGGTGCGACCGAGGTTTGGGGCCGCGACGTGGCGACCGGCACCGCGCGCACGGTGCGCATCGACCCCGACGACGTGCGCGCGGCCATACAGGCTCCGCTGATCGGGCTCTCCGACGCGATCCGCAGCGTGCTCCACGACTGCCCGCCGGACCTCGTAGCGGACCTCGCGGACCGCGGCATGGTGCTCGCCGGCGGCAGTGCTCTGCTGCCGGGGCTGGACGAGCGGCTGCGGGCAGGCACGGGGATGCCCGTGCACATCGCGGAACATCCCTCGCTCAGTGCGGTCAAGGGCCTCGCGGCCATGGTGGAAGGTCAGATCACGCCGCTGGGCGCGGAGGTTCACTGACGGTCTCCGGCGTGCCGCGGCTCCTCCGCCGGGCGTAATGTCGGAAACATGTGCAGAAACATAAAGACCTTGCGCCCGCCGTACGCGGAGACCGTGACCCCGGAGGACATGCGGGCAGCGGCGCTGCAGTACGTGAGGAAGGTGTCCGGCTTCCGGCAGCCGGCGGCCCACAACTCGGAGGCCTTCGACCTGGCTGTCGACCGCGTCGCGGCGGCGACCGAGGAGTTGCTCTCGTCGCTCGTGGTACGTCGCTGAACACAATCCGGTATCAGTACGGCATGCTGATCAGATAGTCGGGTAGCTGCTCCCAGATCTGAGCAATTCCCAGAGCTGAAAGGTCCACAGCGTGCCGGATAAACGGGTGGAACGGAACGCCGAGGAGCCACCGGGCGCCTCGGGCGGTCTGCGGGCGTCACTCACACCGCAGACCGACAGAGTGGTGTTCGGCGTGACGGCCGTGCTGACACTCGGGTTCATCTTGTGGGGAGCCCTCGCGACCGACTCCCTCGAAAGCGTCTCCACAACGCTGCTCAACAGCACCATGCACAACGGTGGCTGGGCGTTCGTGCTCGCCGCGTCCGGCTTCGTGATCTTCTCGCTCTGGCTGGCCTTCAGCCGCTACGGGAAGATCACCCTCGGCAAGGAGGGTGAGGCGCCGGAGTTCCGTACGGTCTCCTGGGTCGCGATGATGTTCAGCGCGGGCATGGGCATCGGCCTGATGTTCTACGGCGTGAACGAGCCGCTCACGCACTTCGCCACACCGCCGCCCGGCACAGGAGGTGAGGCCGCGCCCGCGCCCGAGCGCATGGAAACCGCGATGGCCACCACGCTCTTCCACTGGACGCTCTACCCGTGGGCCATCTACGCGGTCGTCGGCCTCGCCATCGCCTACAGCTGCTTCCGGCGGGGACGCCGGCAGACGATCAGCGCGGTCTTCACCCCGCTCATCGGCGAGCGGAACGCCAAGGGCCTGTTCGGACGCGTCATCGACATCCTCGCCATCTTCGCCACCCTCTTCGGCTCCGCGGCCTCGCTGGGCCTCGGCGCCCTGCAGATCGGCAGCGGTGTCAAGGAGGTCGGCTGGGCCTCGAACGTCGGCACCGGAGTCCTGGTGATCATCATCGCGGTGCTGACCGCCGCGTTCGTCGCCTCCGCGGTCTCCGGCGTCGCCAAGGGCATCCAGTGGCTGTCCAACATCAACATGGTGCTGGCGGGGCTGCTGGCCCTGTTCGTCTTCATCGTCGGCCCGACCATCCTGATGCTCAACCTGCTGCCGACATCGGTGGGTTCCTTCATCGGCGAGCTGCCGCAGATGGCCGCGCGCACCGACTCGACCGCGGGTGAGGGCGTCGCCGAGTGGCTCTCCGGCTGGACGGTCTTCTACTGGGCCTGGTGGATCTCCTGGACGCCCTTCGTGGGCATGTTCATCGCCCGCATCAGCCGAGGCCGTACGATCCGGCAGTTCGTCGGCGGTGTGATCCTCGTGCCGAGCGTCGTCAGCCTGATCTGGTTCGCGATCTTCGGTGGTACGGCCATCAGCCTGGAGCGCGGCGGCGCGAAGATCACGGACGAGTCGACCGCCGAGGGCCAGCTCTTCGCCGTGCTGCGCGAGTACCCGATCGCGAGCGTCACCAGCATCCTCGTGATGATCCTCGTCGGCATCTTCTTCGTCTCCGGCGCCGACGCGGCCTCCGTCGTGATGGGCACGCTCTCGCAGAAGGGCACGCTGGAGCCCGGCCGTAACGTCGTCATCGTCTGGGGCGTGCTCACCGGGGCGGTCGCCGCGATCATGCTGCTGATCGGCGGCGGCGGGGCGACGGCGCTCAACGGGCTGAAGAACCTGACGATCCTGGTGGCCGTCCCCTTCACCCTCGTGATGGGGGCGATGTGCGTGGCGATGATGCGGGACCTGCGGCGCGACCGGCTCATCCTCGTCGGCGAGCGCGGGGACGAGGCCGTGGAGACCGCGGTCATCGCCGGTCACGAGAAGTACGGCGGCGACTTCGAGATCCGCATCGGTCCCGCCGACCCCGCCGACAGCACGGGAGACCCCGGCACCCGGACCCCGGAGGACGGCGGCACTACGGGGCCGGACCTCGGCAAGGGCTGACCCCCGCCCCTCCAGGAGCGACGAGCGCCCCGTGACGGCCCGGCCGTCACGGGGCGCTCCGCGTGCGTCCGTGCGTGCTTCCGTGCGTGCGTGCGTCCGTTCGTGCGTCCGTCGGTCCGTGCGTGCTTCCGTTCGTCCGGGTGCGGCAGCGGGCTGCCGCCCGGGATGCGGATTCGCCGCGGGGGCGGGGGACTTGAGCGTGTCCGGTGCGTCCCGCCGGAGCCGTGAACACAACGAACACAACGACCATTAAGTTCTTTCGCGCACAGGGGGCGAAACCGCCGCGTCCCCCGTGCAGCATGTGGGCCGTCCCCCAGCCGGACCCACTCACGAAAGGCGGTGCCCCCGCGTGCGCCAGCGCACACTGATATCCCTTCTCGGGGCGACGCTGCTCGTACTGATCGGCCCCCCGCTGATCACGACGGGCAGCGGTGCCGAGACGGGGACGAACATCCCCGGGCTGCAGTTCATGGTGCCCAACACCCCCGGCGGCGGTTACGACATCACCGCACGAACCGCCGCGAAGGACGCCGAGGACGCGGAACTCAACCACAACATCGAGGTGTTCAACCTGCCCGGCGCGGGCGGCACCGTCGGTCTGAGCCGCCTCGTCAACGAGCGCGGCAACGGCAAGCTCGCCATGTCGATGGGCCTCGGCGTCGTCGGAGCCGTACGCACCAACGACTCCCCCTCGACGCTCGCCGACGCCACACCCGTCGTCCGCACCGTCGAGGAGCCGGACATCGTCGTGGTGTCGAAGGACTCCAAGTACAAGACGTTCGAGCAGCTTCTCGCCGACTGGAAGAAGAAGCCGCGTTCGCTGCCCGTGGGAGGCGGCTCCTCCGCGGGCGGCCCCGACCACCTCGCACCGATGCTGATGGCCAAGGACGCGGGCATCGCGCCCAAGTCTGTGAACTACGTGCCCTTCGACGGCGGCGGCGAACTCCTCGCCTCCGTACTCGGCGGCAAGGTCGCCTTCGGCGTCTCCGGCATCGGCGAGTACCGCGACCAGATCGAGTCCGGCGAGCTGCGGCTCCTCGCCGTCACCGGGAAGGAACGCGTCGAGGGCTTCGACGCCCCCACCCTCAAAGAGGCGGGCATGGACGTGGAGTTCACCAACTGGCGCGGCATCATGGCCCCGCCCGGCCTGACCGAGGCCGAACGCGCCAAGCTCATCGGCTTCTTCGAGAAGCTGCGCAGCACCCCCCAGTGGCGCGAGTCGCTCAAGAGGAACGGCTGGGACGACGCGTACCTGACCGGTGAGAAGTTCGGCGAATTCCTGAAGACCCAGGACGAACGCGTCAGGACAGTACTGAAGGAGGTCGGGCAGTGACCACCGGACCCGGTAACCCCGCCCCGCCCCCCGGATCCGCTGAGCCCGCCGCGCAGGGCTCGCAGGGCGTGCAGGGCAGCTTGCGCGAACGGCTCCGCGGGCGCTCCGAACTGGGCGTCAGCGCACTGCTGCTGGTCCTCGGCGTGCTGGTGCTCAGCGACACCCTGACCATGGAGACCGTGACCGAACAGCGCGGTCCCGTCGGCCCCAGGACCGTGCCCGTCGTGATCGGCGTGGCGCTGCTCGTGGTGGCCCTCCTCCTCGCCGTCGACGTACTGCGCGGCGGACGCGGAGAAGCCGAAGCCGGCGAGGACATCGACCTGGAGGAACCCTCCGACTGGCGCACCGTCGCCCTGCTCGCCGGAGTCTTCCTGGCCACGGCCGCGCTCATCGACCCCCTCGGCTTCCCGATCGCGGGCGCACTGCTCTTCTGGGGCTCGGCGTACGCGCTCGGCAGCCGCAACTTCTCCCGCGATCCGCTCATCGCGGCCGTCCTGTCCATGGCCACCTTCGCGGCCTTCAACACACTGCTGGGTGTTCCGCTGCCCGGCGGCCCGCTGATGGGGGTGCTCTGAGAGATGGATTCCCTCTCCTCACTGCTGGACGGCTTCGGTACGGCCCTGACACCGCTCAACCTGCTGTGGGCGGCGGTCGGTGTCCTGCTGGGCACCGCAATCGGCGTACTGCCGGGTATCGGTCCGGCCATGGCGGTCGCGCTGCTGCTGCCGGTCACCTACGGACTCGACCCCGTCGGGGCCTTCATCATGTTCGCCGGCATCTACTACGGCGGCATGTTCGGCGGTTCCACCACCTCGATCCTGCTCAACACCCCCGGTGAGAGCGCGGCGGTGGTGGCGGCCATCGAAGGCAACCCGATGGCGAAGGCCGGACGCGGCTCCCAGGCCCTCGCCGCCGCGGCCATCGGGCACTTCACGGGCGGCCTGATCGGCACGGTCCTGCTGGTCGCGCTCGCTCCGACGGTCGCCGCCCTGGCCGTGGACATCGGCGCCCCGGACTACTTCGCGATCATGGTGCTGGCCTTCATCGCCGTCACCTCCGTGCTGGGCAGCTCCCGTGTGCGCGGCTTCGCGGCACTGCTGATCGGGCTGACCCTCGGCCTTGTCGGGCTCGACCAGATGACGGGCCAGCAGCGGCTCACGTTCGGCAGCCTCCAACTCGCCGACGGCATCGACGTCGTCATCGTCGCCGTCGGCCTCTTCGCCATCGGCGAGGCGCTGTGGGTCGCCGCCCGGCTGCGGCACACCTCGTCCGAGGCCATACCCGTGGGACAGCCGTGGCTGGGCCGCGGCGACCTGCGCCGCACCTGGAGGCCGTGGCTGCGGGGGCCGGCGATCGGCTTCCCCTTCGGCGCCATCCCGGCAGGCGGCGCCGAGATCCCCACCTTCCTCTCGTACGTCACCGAGAAGCGGCTCTCGCGGCACAAGAACGAGTTCGGCAAGGGCGCCATCGAAGGGGTCGCCGGGCCCGAGTCCGCCGCTTCGGCCTCGGCGGCCGGGACACTGGTCTCCCTGCTGACGCTGGGACTGCCCACGACGGCCGTCGCCGCGGTGATGCTGGCCGCGTTCCAGCAGTACGGCATCCAGCCCGGCCCGCTGCTCTTCGAGCGGGAGCCGGAGCTGGTGTGGGGACTGATCGCCTCACTGTTCGTGGGGATGGTGCTGCTGCTGGTGCTCAACCTGCCGCTGGCGCCGGTGTGGGCGAAGCTGCTGCGTGTACCGCGTCCCTACCTCTACGCGGGCATCCTCTTCTTCGCGGCGGTCGGCGCGTACGCGGTCGGCGGCGAGGCCGTCGATCTGGTGATCCTGCTCGTCATCGGGGTCATCGGGCTCATGATGCGGCGCTTCGGGCTGCCCGTGCTGCCCGCGATCATCGGCGTCATCCTCGGTCCGGCCGCGGAGCAGCAGCTGCGCCGTGCGCTCCAGATCAGTGACGGGAGCGTGTCGGGGCTGGTGAATACGCCGTTCTCGCTGACCGTGTACGCGGTGATCGCCGTGCTGCTGGCCTGGCCCTGGCTGCGGCGGCTGGCGGGACGGCAGCGGCCGTCGGGCGCCGGCGGGTCAGGCGGGTCAGGCGGCTCGGACGGGCCGGACGGGTCCGGAGGACCTGACGGGCCCGGCGGCGACGGCGAAGGCAGCACGGACAGCAAGAACAGCGAGGACACCCAGGACAGCGAGAACAGCAAGGCCTGAACACGACGGCGCCCCGCCGCCCGGTGAGTGATCCGGGCGGCGGGGCGCCGTCGTTGTACGGGCCGGGAGCCCGGAGGGCTCAGCGGCGTGCGTGCCGGCCGCCGCCCTGGTCGCCGGAGTCCGGCAGGGTGCCGGCGGGCGGAACGGTACCGGCAGCGCCGTTCACACCGTTCGCACTGCCCAGGCCGTTCACACCGTTCGTGGCGCTCCCGCCGGTCACGCCGTCCGTGCCGGCCGGGCCTTCCGCCTTGCCCCGCGCCTTCTTGGCCCTGCGGGCCTTCACGTACTCGATGACGATCGGCATCACCGAGAGCAGCACGATGCCCACGAGCATCGCCTCGATGTTGTCCCGTACGAACTTCGTCTGCCCCAGCAGCGCCCCGAGCAGGGTGACGCCGGCGCCCCACAGCAGGCCGCCGAGGACGTTGTAGGTCAGGAACACGCGGTACCGCATGTGGCTCACGCCCGCGATGATCGGCGTGAAGGTCCGCACGATCGGCACGAAGCGGGCCAGCACCAGGGACTTGGCCCCGTGCTTCTCGAAGAACTCGTGGCCCTTCTCCACGTTCTCCTGCTTGAACAGACGCGAGTCCGGACGCCGGAAGAGAGCCGGCCCGACCTTGCGGCCGAAGGCGTAGCCGAACTGGTCACCGAGGATGGCGGAGATCACCACCAGCGTGCAGACCAGCCAGAGCGGATAGTGCAGGTACTGATCGGTCGCCACCAGCAGTCCCGCCGTGAACAGCAGCGAGTCGCCGGGCAGGAAGAAGCCGATCAGCAGGCCGGACTCCGCGAAGACGATCACCAGGATGCCGATCAGACCGAAGGTCTGGATCAAGTAGTCCGGATCGAGCCAACCGGGTCCCAGCGCTTGGACGGTCACGTCACAGGCTCCTCATCAGGGGCACGCCACGGGGGCGGCGTTTCGGGGGGTACACGCTATCAACGCTCAGGAGTGCCGGGATGTCCCGGCCTTGTGCCCCCGATCCGGCGGAGGAGCTGGGTCCGCTCCGGAGGACGGGGCGGTAGTGCCGCCGGCTTCCGGCGGGGAGCGTGTCAGCCCTGGGGCGCGGGGAGCATCTCGTTCCAGTTCGCCCAGTACCCGCCCTGCCCGTCGGGAACCAATCCGTCCGGCAGCAGCATGTCACCGGGAGAGCTCATCTGCTGGCCGGGGACACCCGAGTGGTGCGGAACGGTTTCTCTGCGGTGCTTGCCGCCCTGCCGTCCCACGGTCTCCTCGGCCTGTGTGAACAGCCGCCCCTGCGCGGAGAGGTACTGCGCGCGGGCCGTCAACCTGCGCAGGTCGGTGCCCAGTTCGAGCGCGAGGATCTCCATGTCCACCCCGGACTGCCAGCCGTCGACGAGTACCGCGTCCTGCACGGGCGACCAGCCCATGTGGTCCGGCATCTGTGAGTGGTCATACATCTGCAGATGCTCGTGCGGCTGCTGGTACTGCTCCTGGGGGTGGGCCTGGGCCTGATGCTGGTACTGGTACTGCTCCTGGGGGTAGGGCTGGTGCTGCGGCTGGTGGTGCTGCTGATGCGCCTGCGGGTGCTGGACCGGCGCCTGAGCCTGGGCGTGCGGGTGGCCGTGCATCTGCGCTGGATCGTGGGGCGCCATGTGGTCCGCCGCCTGCGGGTGCGCGTGGGCGTGCTGCGGGGGAAGCGGGTGCTCCTGCGTGCGTGCGTTCTCCTCGTGCGGCCCGGAGTGCTGCTGGAGATGCGAGGGCATGAGCAGTTCGTCCGCGAGCGTCCGGGCGTCCTCCCGGCCGACGGTGCGGCGCGCGATTCGCACCTCACGCTCCCCCAGGCCGAGCATCTCGGCCACGGCCTTGTCGTTGCCGACCACCACGGCGAACGCCGCGAGTGAACGGACCCGGCTCGTCTGGGCGTCGTCCAGCGTGGTCTGCGCCGCGCGTACCTCCTCGTCGCTCTGGCAGAAGGCTCTCGCCAACACCGTGTGCCGTTCCCACAGCTCCCGAGGCTCCATGCAGACCCCGTGTCCCTTCAGTCCATATGTACTGAATTCACAGTCCAAATCATGCAATCCGTATGCGCGAAGGTCTCAATCTAGTGGCGCGAAGCCGGAAGTCCGTGCCGCCATGACGGGGTGCGGCGCGTTTCCCCGGGATTCCCCCGGGGTACACAAGTGCGGCTTCACGGACGGCCGGACACCCGTCACTCGCGGGCGCTTCGCTCGTCGGCGTCCCCGCGCGGGGCGCCGGAACCGGGCAGCACAGCTGCCGGGAAGGGTCGCGGAGGTGGCTTCCCGTTGGCCGAACTCGTGGCACTGTGCGGTGAGTTGCCGAAGCGGGCCGTGCGCTTCCACGCGCGTCGTCCCGCACCGGCGCAGAGACGGGTCCTCCGCGTGGGCGCGGCGCGGGCGGCCGCCGGTTCGCTTCGCCGCCCCGCCGCGCCGGGCTTCATCACACCGGACACGGCAGCGCTCTCGTCCATCGTGCGTATCGCCCGATGGGAGTACATCTCGTGGACGGACGGATGCGACGGGGTCGTCCCGAGGGGTCGTTCCGGCCCGGGGAGTACCGGTGGGACCGGAGGGGGCGGAGGGGGCGGCGGGCTGCCCCCTACGGCCCGCGCTTCAGGCGGATGCCTCCCGCACGACCCTGCGCACGTTCTCCAGCCGTCCGGGGGCGGTGGCCAGCCGGTCCCGCCTGGCGCGCGCGAACGCCTTCCCCAGCTCGGTCCGCTTCCCGTCGCCCACGTTCTCGCGCGCGTCGTTGAGGATCGAGCGCTCCTCCTCGTCGAGGTGGTGCGCCACCGCCTGTACGAGGTCCTCCAGCTTCCCGTCCCACTCCTCGCCGCCCGGCTCCCCCGCCTCCAGGAGAGCGAGCAGCGCCTCGTGCCCCTCGGCGTGCTCCTCCACACCGTGCTCGACGTCCTCGTCGTCCACGTTCCTGTAGCGGCGCAGCGCGGGGTAGACCTCGGCCTCCTCGGCCTCGGCGTGGGCGATCAGCAGGTCGGCGAGCCGCCGCAGCGCCGCCGCCCGGTCCGCCTCGACGCTCCGCATCTCACGGAAGAGGTCCTCCATCGTGCGGTGGTCGCGGAGGATCAGCTCCACGACGTCGTACGTGTCCCGCTCCTGCTTCCCGTCCTCGAGCCCTTGGCTCCCGGCGCTCATGGCACCCCACTTCGCTCCGTGCTTCTACGAACAGTGCACGGGTGCCCCGGAAGCCGGCGGAGCAGTCGTGAGGCGGATCTCAGCCGCGGTCGCCGCCCCTTACCCCCTCTGCCAGACTGGACAAAGCACTCGAAAAGCCGCGCACCGTATGCGCGTACGCTGCCGGCGTGCATACGGTCCCCCGGCCCGGCCGGACAGCGGGACGGTGCACATGGTGGACATCATCGGACGGGCCGCCGAACAGGCCGCCCTCCAGGAGACGGTCGTCCGGTCCGAGAGTGCCCCTCCCGGACTCGTGCTGCACGGGGACCGGGGCGTCGGAAAGTCCGTACTGCTCGAGGATGCGGTACGGCGTGCCCGGGACCGCGGGATGCGGGTGCTGTGGGGAGCCGGCAACCCGGGCGAGGAAGACCTCCCCTTCGCGGGGCTGCACCAGTTGCTGGCACCCCTCACCGGGCTGCTGACCCGGATCGAGCCGTTCCAGCAGGGCCTGCTGCGCCGGGCCCTCGGGCTCGGGGACGGACCTGCGCCGCACGACGGGCTGGCAGTGCCGGTGGCCTCGCTCTCCCTGCTGGCCGCGGCGGCGCGGGACGCTCCGGTGATGCTCGCCGTGGACGACGCACACCGGTTCGACACCGCGAGCCGCGAGGTGCTGAGGTTCCTGCTGCTGCGGCTGCGCCCGTGGGACCTGCGCGCACTGTTCGTCAGAGACGCCCTGAACTGCGGCGAAGACGTACCGCCGGGGATCGTGACACGCGAGATCCGGCCCCTGTCCCATGCCGCCTCCGCGGCGCTGCTGCACCGGCTCGGCCCGGGGCTGCCACAGCGGGCGCGGCGGCGGGTACTGCGGGACGCGGACGGCAACCCGCTGGCGCTGGCACAGCTCGCCGAGACCGCCGGGATCACGCAGACCGCCGGGATCACGCAGACCGCCGGGATCACGCAGGCCACCGGGCCCACCCGGGCCGACGAGGCCGTGGCGCTTCCACCGCCCGGCACCCGGCT
The DNA here is from genome assembly GCF_000424965.1 of Streptomyces sp. TAA204. Lineage (NCBI taxonomy): Bacteria > Bacillati > Actinomycetota > Actinomycetes > Kitasatosporales > Streptomycetaceae > Streptomyces > Streptomyces sp. TAA204. The sequence continues at coordinate 49,941 of NZ_AUKW01000020.1, read as the reverse complement.
GGAGCGCGAGCACGCCGAACGCGTCCGCTCCCTGCCGGGGGACCTGCGCGGGGCGCTGCTGCTGACGGCCCTCGGCGACGACGGTGACGCCCCGCCCTCCTCGTCGGTGCCGGACGCCGAAGGGCTGCGCACCCTCGAGTCGCGGGGGCTGGTCACCCACGACTCGACACCGGCCGGTCTGCGGTTCCGGCACCCTCTCGTGCGTGCCGCCGTCGTACGTTCAGCGGCACCGGAGGAGTTGCGTGCGGCACACCGCGTACTGGCGGAGAGGCATCGCGGGGAACCGGAGCGGCGCCTGAGGCACCTGGCCGCCTCAGCTTCCGCACCCGAGGAGGAGACGGCAGCCGAACTCGAGAGGACGGCCCACACCGTCACCCTTCGCGGGCACACCGGCCGCGCCGTCACCGCGCTCCGGGACGCCGCCGCGCTCAGCCCCGCGCCCGCCTCCGCCGCCCGCCGCCTCCGCCGCGCGGCGGAGGCGGCCGCCCACGCCGGCCGCTTCGACACCGCCCGGGAACTGCTGCACTCAGGAGGCGGACTCCCCGGGAACAGCGAAGACCGCGCCGGGCCCCAGGCCGTCGAGGCGCGCATCCTGCTGCTGCGCGACGGTGACCTGCCGGCCGCCCGGCGTCTGCTGGCCGAAGCCACCGGCGACCGTCCGCCCCCCGATCCCGGCGAACTGGAGGGCGCCCTCCGTCTCCGGGTCGCCGCCGCCTCCTACGCCCAGGACTCCGCCGAGTGGCGTGGTCTCGGGCAGGCGATGAGCGGCCTGCCCGGCGCGCGGGGCACACACGTGCGGCTGCTGCACGACGTGCTGGGCGATGTGGCCCGTACGGGACACGGGGCGCGTGCCCGGCTGCGTACGGCCTTCGCACGGCTCCCGCACGACGCTCCGCCCGACCGGATCGCGGAGCTGTGCGGAGCGGCCGCCGTGCTGGACGTGCTGCACGACTACCGCGACCACCTGCGTGCCCTGCTCCGGCACGAGGCCGGAAGCGGCGCGGTGACCTGCGCCGCGGCCGGTCACCGGCTCGCGGCGCACGACCACACGCTCTCGGGCGACTGGGCGGCGGCGGAAGCCTCCGCCGCCGCGGGGCTCGAACTGTGCCTGCGGCACGGTCTGCAGCCGCTCGCGCACAGTCTGCGCTGCGCTCTCGGACTCCTCGCGGCCGGCCGGGGTGACGTCGCCGGTGCCCGCGCCCACAGCGCCGCCGCCGAGCAGTGGGCCGCTCCACGCGGCAGCGGAAGCCACCTCACCCTCGCAGCCCGCAACCTCGCCCTCGCGGCCCTCTCCGAAGGCGACTACGAGACGGCGTACGCACAGGCCACCAGGATCTCCCCGCCCGGCACGCTCGCCCCGCACGTGACGGGCGCCCCCTGGAGCGTCCTCGACCTCGTGGACGCCGCCGTGCACACAGGCCGCGGCGAGGAGGCCGTCGCACACGTCGCCGCCGCCGAACGCGCGGGGATCGGACGGCTCACACCCCGCCTCCACCTGCACCTGCTCGCCGCCCGCGCCCTGACCAGCACGGAGGAGGACGGCGCCGCGCTCCTCCGTGCGGCGCTCGCGGTGCCGCGCGGCGAGTACTGGCCCTTCGAGCACGCGCGGATACGGCTCGCCCTCGGCGAGCTGCAACGCCGCCGGAAACAGCCGACCGAGGCACGCGCGGAGCTGCGCCGCGCCGCGGACGTCTTCGCCCGCACCGGTGCCACCGCCTGGCGCAGACGGGCGGAGCAGGAGCTGCGGGCGGCGGGCGTCAGCGTGGGTGCCCGCGGTTCCGGGCCGTGCGACGGCGATGACGCGGGCGGCAGGGAGCCCGGCGCGCGGCGGAGCACGGAGGCCGGCCGACGCCGCGCGGAGCGCCCGGAGCGCCCGGAGGCAGCCGTACGGACGGCCCCGGCACCCGGTGGGGGCGGCGGGGCGGGCGGCCCGCACGGGGCTGACGCGTACCCCCCTCACGGCCGTGAGGACACCCCGGCCGCAGGACAGCCGCCCACGGACCTCGGCCTGACCGCGCAGCAACTGGAGGTCGCGCACCTGGCCGCGTCGGGGCTGAGCAACAAGGAGATCGCACGCCGGCTGCACATTTCGCCGCGCACGGTCGGTGCCCATCTGTACCGGATCTTCCCCAAGCTGGGCATCACCTCCCGCTCCGCCCTCCGCGACGCGCTCGGCCCAGGGCACGGCACAGCGCTCGGCCCAACGCACGGCACAGGGCACGGCCAAGCGCACTGCGCACCGTACGCACGTCGTCACGAAGCGCATCAGCGGCCACGTGCAGTCGAGTGACTGATGGCACGGCCCTCCGTGCGCGCGAGCCTGGGGAGGGAGTGTGGCCCCGCACGACGTGGAGGCACCACGCGAAGGCACCACGTGGACGCACCGCCGTGCAGGCACCCGCCGTGCAGGCACGACCATGCGCCTGCCTGCCACGGGTGTGACGGCCGCCGCAGCGCAGGACCGGAGGGATTCGGTAAGGAAGGAGTCCGCTGATGGGCACCATCACCACCACCGACGGCACCGAGATCTACTACAAGGACTGGGGCTCGGGACGCCCGGTCGTCTTCAGCCACGGCTGGCCGCTGCACGCCGACACCTGGGATCCGCAGCTCCAGTTCATCGCCTCCCACGGCTTCCGCGTCATCGCCCACGACCGCCGCGGACACGGCCGCTCCAGCCAGCCGTGGGGCGGGCACGACATGGACACCTACGCGGACGACCTCTCGCAGCTCATGGACACGCTCAACCTCAGCAACGCGGCCCTGGTCGGCCACTCGACCGGAGGCGGAGAAGTGACCCGCTACCTGGGCCGGCACGGGACGTCACGTGTCGCGCAGGCGGTGCTGCTGAGCTCCGTACCGCCGCTGATGCTCAAGACGCCGGGGAACCCCGAGGGCACGCCCATCGAGGTCTTCGACCAGATACGCGAGGGGGTGCGGAACGACAGGTCGCAGTTCTACCAGGACCTCAGCGCTAGCTTCTACGGCGCCAACCGCGCCGGCTCGGACGTCTCCGAGGGGACGCGCGACGCGTTCTGGCTGATGAGCATGTCGGTGGCGCTCAACGCCGCCTACGACTGCGTCAAGGCGTTCTCCGAGACGGACTTCACCGACGACCTCACCAGGATCGACGTCCCGGTCCTCATCGCGCAGGGTGACGACGACCAGATCGTCCCTCTCGCCGCGGCGTCGCCGAAGACTGCCGAACTCGTCAAGGACCCCACCCTGAAGATCTACCCGGGGTACCCGCACGGCCTGTACGGATCCCACAACGACACCTTCAACGCCGATCTCCTGGAGTTCCTCCGGTCCTGACGGCGAGTGTGCCCGCTCGCGGACGCGGCGGGACCTGAGCGCTCCGCCCCCGGCCGTGCACGGCCGGGGGCGGGCGTCAGCGCTCACCGGAGTCCGCCTCCGTCGAGGAGGGCCCGGGCCGGCGCGGACGGGCCCGCTCACGCAGCCGTTCGACCTTGCCGCGTATCTCACCGAGCTTGCCGTACAGGGCCTTGCCGGGGCAGGTCGTCGTGTACGCGTCCCGGTGTCCGGATATCACGTGGAAGCGGGCCCGGTGTCCCTTGTCGAAGCGGCTGGCGTCGCTGGAGGAGACCATCCGCGTACGTCCGCGCGGGTCGATGCCGGGCCGCAGCTTCCAGGCGGCCAGCGCGGCGATCGAGTCCACCATCGCCCCCGGGACGCGCCGGCCCTCCTCGAAGCTGCCGAGTGCGGCCACTCCCAGGCTGTGGGCGTTGAAGCCCTTGGTGTGCGCGCCCTCCACGGACCCGTCCAGACCGCCGGCGCGGCCTTCGTAGATGGTGCCGCAGCGGTCGACGATGAAGTTGTATCCGAGGTCGTCCCAGCCGCGCCGGACGTGGTCCGCCTCCAGCATGCGCAGCATGCGGGGCACCTGGGAGCAGTCGTAGTCGTTCGGCTGGTTGGTGTGGTGGATGAAGACCGTCCGAACCCTGCCCGTGGACGAGTCGTGCTCGCGGGCGGCCTCCTCGTCCGCGTGCCATCCGCTGCGCGGGACGATCTCCGGACGGGGTGCTCCCGGGAGCGTGTCGGCGCGGGTCGCCGTTCCCGGGCGGCGCGCCGAGGCAACGTCCCGCGCGGGCTCGTCCCACGTCATGAGGACGGCCAGCGGCAGAAGCGCCACGAATACGAGTCTGGAGGGCGGCATACGAGACACGGTGCGCCCGGGGCCGTCCGGTCGCACAGGTGACCGTATCCGTTCGGGTGAACGGCCGCCGGCCGTCCCCACGACGTGGGACGAGCGCCGGCGATCCGGGGCGGCGCTTCCCGTGCCGCACAGCAGGGCCGCCGCCCCCAGGGGAGGCGGCGGCCCGTTCTGCGGTGGTCCTGCTGGCGGGGCCCTGGCCCCGCGGACCTAGTCCTCGCGCTTCTGGTCCTGCCTGGGCACGCCACCGCGTGACGCAGCGGGACCGCCCGACTCCAGGTCCTCCTCGAGCCTTCTGATCGTCCTGTCGATCATCCGGTCCACGCGCTCCTCGCGCTGGGCCTCCAGGAACGCCCGCCGTTCCGCGGCGAACGCCTTGATCGTGGCGAAGCACATCGCGAGCATCACGAAACTGAATGGCAGCGCGATCAGGATCGCGACGGTCTGCAGCGTCGTGAGCGCGTCCGTCCCCTGGCCCCCCGCAACCAGCAGCGCGATGGCGACGGCACCCTCGGCCACCGCCCAGAAGACGCGGCTCCACACCGGCGGGTTCGGGTCGCCGCCCGACGCCAGCATGTCGACGACGTACGAACCCGAGTCCGAGGAGGTCACGAAGAACGCCACGATCAGCAGGATCGTGAGACCGGCGACCAGCGGCCCGGCGGGCAGCGTGTCGAGGAACGCGAAGAGCGCCGACTCGGGCACCACCCCGTCGTCGCCGATGAGGCCGCCGTCGCCGAAGACCTGCTCGTGCAGACCGCCGCCGCCGAGCGCGGCGAACCAGAAGAAGGTCAGCAGAGTGGGCACGAGCATCACGCCGCACACGAACTCACGCACGGTACGGCCACGCGAGATCCGCGCGATGAAGATGCCGACGAACGGCGCCCAGGAGATCCACCAGCCCCAGTAGAAGATGGTCGAACCCTGCACCCAGGAGGTGCCGTCGGGGCCCTGGCTGGCACCGGTCTCGAAGCTCATCCGCAGCAGGTTCTGCAGGTAGATGCCGATGTCCGAGACGAAGCCGTTGAGTATGAACAGCGTCGGGCCGAAGACCACGACGAACAGCAGCAGCAGCGCCGCGAGCGACATGTTGAAGTTCGAGAGCCACTTGATGCCCTTGCCGACACCGCTGACCACGGAGAGCGTCGCCATGGCGGTGATGCCGCAGATCAGCGCGACCTGCATCGTCTTGCCGGGGTCCTCGGCCCAGCCGACGAAGTCCATGCCGGCGGAGATCTGCATGACGCCGAAGCCGAGCGAGGTGGCGACACCGAAGAGGGTGCCCACGATGGCCACGACGTCGACGGCGTCGCCCCAGCGGCCCTTCACCTTGTCACCGAAGATCGGCTCCAGGGCCCAGCGGACCGAGACCGGACGGCCCTTGCGGTGCACCGAGTAGGCGACGGCGAGACCGACCACGACGTAGATCGCCCAGGGGTGGATGCCCCAGTTCAGGAACGTGTGCGCCATGGCCGAGTCGATCTTGGCCGCGTCACTGCCGCCCGTGCCCGGCTGGGGGCCGTCGAAGAAGCCGAGCGGCTCCGCCACGCCGTAGAAGACGAGACCGATGCCCATACCGGCCGCGAAGAGCATGGCGAGCCAGGACGGAAGGCCGAACTCCGCCTTCTCCTCGTCCTTGCCCAGCTTGATGTCGCCGTAGCGCCCCACACCGACCCAGAGCGCGAAGATCACGAAGATGGAGACGACGGCCATGTAGTACCAGCCGACGCCGCCCACGACCTTCTCCTGGGCCGCGGCGATCACACTGGCCGAGGACTCCTGGAAGAACGTGGCCCAGAGCACGAAGACGAAGATGATGGCAGCCGCCGGGTAGAAGACCGCGGGGGCGATGGATCCCGCCCCCGGCACACGCGGCGGCGAGGACCCCTCCCCTCTGGGGGTTCGATCCGGCGAGGTTTCTCTGGTGTTTGCAGACACACTCATTCCCTCTGCTATCGGAGACAGGTTCGGGCGAGCCGGTACGGCGAGGCCCGGGCGAGGCGCCTGCCCGTGAACGCGCATTCAATTCCTCACGTTCTTGCATTGCACACATATCGATCCGGTATCGCGCGATCACATGAGGTGACCGGTCCGCGGCGGGCCGGACACGGGCCGCACACGGCGTGAGCGGCCCCGGCCCCGGAAGCGGGGCGGCTCCGCTGCGGGATTCCCGACGGCGCATGAACGCGGGGGCCCATGATGTACCTGCCCCGCACATGTGCGGCGAGGGCGTCTCGGATGGATGAAGGGATGGTCATGGCTGCTGAGTTGGACTACGTGTCGCTCAATCCGGCGAACACCTCGGATGTCGTCACCAGGAAGAACCTGGCCCGTGCGGATGAGGTCGTCGCCGCGGCGCGGGCGGCGCACGGAGCCCGGGCCGCCTGGGGCGGCCTGCCCGCGCCGGTGCGCGGCCGCGTCGTACAGCACGTCGGCCGGCTGGTGGAGTCGAACAAGGAGGCGCTGGCCGCGCTGATCACCCGCGAGGTGGGCAAGCCGTACGCCGAGTCCCTCGGCGAGGTCCAGGAGGTGATCGACACCTGCGACTTCTTCCTCGGCGAGGGGAGACGGCTCTACGGGCAGACCGTGCCCAGCGAGATGCCCGACAAGGAACTCTTCACCTACCGCAAGCCGCTCGGTACGGCGATGGTGATCACCGCGGCGAACTTCCCGGCCGCCGTGCCGTCCTGGTACCTGGTGCCCGCGCTGCTGTGCGGCAACACCGTGGTGTGGAAGCCCTCGGAGTCGGCGGCGGCCATCGCGGACGGTCTGCTCGCGCTCTTCCACGCGGGCGGTGTCCCCGCCGACGTGCTCCGGGTCGTGCACGCCGGAGGGGAGGCGACCTATGACGGGCTCGCCGGCGCCCTCGATGAGGGGCTGGTGCAGAAGATCGGCTTCACCGGATCGACCGCCGTCGGCCGCAGGGTCGCAGAGCTGGCAGGACGCCACCTGCAGTCCCCCTGCCTCGAACTCGGCGGAAAGAACCCGCTGGTCATCACGCCCGAGGCCGACCTGGAACTGGCCGTGCAGGGCGCGCTGTTCAGCGGATTCGCCACCGCGGGCCAGCGGTGCACGTCCCTGGGAACCGTCATCGTGCATCAAAGCGTGCACGGGGAGTTCCTGCGCCGGTTCAGTGCGGCGGTGGAGGAGCTGGTCATCGGCGACCCCACACAGGACGTCTTCTACGGCCCGCTGATCGGCGAGCAGTATCTGCGGGGGCTGCTGGACTCCCTGGACCTGGTGCAGCCGCACCACTCGGTCTCCGGGTCCTCGGCGACCGGGCGGATCACGGCGGACAGCCCGCGCAAGGGCTTCGTCGGGGACCCGGACGCGGGCGTGTTCGCCCACCCGACGGTCGTGGACGGCATACGCCCGGACGACGCGCTGTACGCGAACGAGACGTTCGGCCCCATCGTGGGCGTGGCGTCCTACGGGAGTTTCGACGAGGCCGTGGAGCTGGCGAACGGCCACGGGTACGGGCTGTCCGCCGCCGTCTACACCCGGTCCCCCGAGGAGGCGTTCACCTTCCGGCGGCGCTGCACGGCCGGCATGCTCAGCGTCAACAACTCGACGGTCGGCGCCGAGGCCCACCTGCCGTTCGGCGGCAACGGGCTGTCGGGGAACGGCTCCCGCCAGTCCGGCATCTGGGTCCTCGACCAGTTCACCTCGTGGCAGTCCATGAACTGGGACTACGCCGGCACGCTCCAGCGCGCACAGATGGACGTGCCGGACATCGACACCGACCCGGACTTCCGGCTGGGCCGGACGGACACCGCCTGAGCGGCGGGCCGCTCCTCCAGCGGCCGTGCCCGAGCGGAGGGCCCAGCGGAGGGCCCAGGTGACGGCCCAGGTGACGGCACAGGGGACGGCCCAGGTGACGGCACAGGGGACGGGCGGGGCAGCCGGGTCGGGGGTTTCCCGGCTGCCCCGCCCTGCGGGGGGAGGAAAATGGCTTGTCAGTCCTCGCGCACGGTCACATCACCGAGCTTCGTCTTCGCGGTGACCTTCGCACCGCCGGACGAGTCCTCCTCGACCCCGACCTCGCGGTCGCCGATCTCGGCGTCCGCGGTCACGTCGAACGGTCCCGCGCTCTCGGGGAGTTCGAGGACGACCGAGCCGGTCTTGCTCGTCGCGTCCAGGCTGTCGAACTCCCCGCCGGCACCCCGGACGTCGATGTTCCCCGCCTTGGACCGGAGCACGGCGTCGCTGAAGCGCGTCCCGTCCAGGGTGACGTCTCCGACCTTGGTGACGGCGTCCACCTTGTCGCTCCGCACGTCCTCCAGCTTCACGTCCCCGAGGTCCGAGCGGGCCGCGGCCTCGGCTCGCAGGCCCTTGACGTTCACGTCACCCAGTCTGGTGGTGATGTCGACGCTGGTGCCGGGTGCCACGGTCAGGTCGTAGTCCGAGGCGCACTTGCCGGGGCCGTCACCGCAGGTCGTGGTGATGCGGAGGGTGTCTCCGTCCTTCTTGATCTCCTCGTCCGGGGACCGCAGTGACTTGGTCAGCTTCCGCTCCAGTCCGGCGTCGCCGCCGTCCTCGGCGGCGGTGACGTCGATGTCGCCGCTGTCGACCACGATCTCGACGCTCCGCACGTCCCCGCCGATGCCGGACGAGCTGGAATCGGTACGGGTGAGCAGGTGCAGCAGCGCGTAGTAGGCCACAGTGCCGACGAGAGCCACCGACACCAGGACCACCGTGATCCGGACGAGTTTCCGGAGCGGACCGCGGCGTCCCGGGTCTGTGGGGGCCGGCGCGGAGCCGCTGGAGGCGTAGGTCTTGGACATGTCAGACTCCCGGATCGTCACTGCTGGGCAGTGGTCGAGTTGAGGTACTGCAGGACGGCCCGCACCCGTCGGTGCTCCTGGTCGTGCGGAAGCAGATCGAGCTTCGTGAAGATGGAGCGGATGTGCTTCTCGACAGCACGCTCGGTGATGAACAGGCGTTCCGCGAGGCCCGTGTTGCTCAGTCCCTCCGCCATCAGCCCCAGGACCTCCGTCTCGCGCACCGTGAGGGCCCTGAGGGTGTCCTGCTGCTGATTGCCGGCGAAGATCTGGCTGATCACGTCGGGGTCGAGCGCCGTTCCCCCGGCTGCCACCCTGTGCAGCGTGGCGACGAACTCGTCCACGTCCGCCACCCGGTCCTTGAGGAGATAGCCGAGGCCGCCCGTCCCGTGGGCGAGGAGCTTCGCGGCGTAGCGGGCCTCGACGTACTGCGACAGGACCAGGATGGGCTGCGACGGGACGGAGTCACGGATCGTCATGGCCGCGCGCAGCCCCTCGTCGGTGTGCGTCGGCGGCATCCGTACGTCCACCAGGCACAGGTCGGGGTCGAGTTCGACGGCGAGCGCGATCAGTTCGTCGGCGTCCCCCGCCTGCCCCACGACGTCGAAGTCCTCGTCGGCCAGCAGCTTGGCGAGACCGGTGCGCAACAGCACCGAATCCTCCGCGATCAGGATTCGCAGCATGGTTCCTACGCCCTCCAGGGGATCGTCACATCGACGACCGTCGGCCCGCCGAAGGGGCTGGAGAAGGTGAGGTGGCCGTCGACCGCACGGGCGCGGTCCCGCAGTCCGTGCATTCCGGTCCCCCGGGCGGGATCGGCGCTGCCTATCCCGTTGTCCGCGACCGCTATCCGCAGCAGGTCGTCCTCGCGGAACACCGTCACCGTCGCCAGCGTCGCCGCGGCGTGCTTGGCGACATTGGTCAGTGACTCGGAGACTACGTAGTAAGCGACGGCCTCGGCACGCGGAGTGGGACGTTCCGGCAGGTCGATACGGAGGTCGACGGGAACGGGACTGCGGGCGGCGACCGCCGCCAGGGCCGCACCGAGACCCTGCTCGGTGAGGATCGCCGGGTGCAGTCCGCGGGCCACGTCCCGCAACTCCTCCATGGCGGCCTTCGTCTCCTCGTGCGCGGTCATCAGCAGCGTCTTGGCCTTCTCCGGGTCGCGGTCGAAGCGGGACTTCGCCCGTCCCAGCGACATGGCGACCGACAGCAGCCGCTGCTGCGCGCCGTCGTGCAGGTCACGCTCGATGCGACGGCGCTCCTGCTCGGCGGCGTCGACCATCCGTGAGCGGCTGTCCTCCAGGTCGATCACCCGGCGCACCAGGTAGTCGACCTGGCCGCCGCCCAGCATCCGTACGGTCAGCGTCTCCTCCAGGCGGGCGAGCGGCCGGGGCAGCCACCAGCCGGCGCCGAACAGGACAGCTCCGAGCGCGCAGCCCAGCAGCGCCCCGCCGAACGCGGTGGGGTCCAGCCCCAGCAGCGAGGAGCCGTCAGGCAGCAGCGGGCCGATCAGGGGCAGCAGCAACAGCAGTGCGCCGAGGGCCAGCAGGGCGGCGACGGGCGCACCCGCGCCCAGACCCCACAGCACCAGCACCGCGCTGAAGCCGAGTTGGCGCCACGCGCGGCGTCCGAAGAGCCGCTCCATGCGGTCGCGCCAGGCGGTGCCCGGGTTCGCGCCCGGCATCTCGATGTCCACCTGCCGTACCAGATGCAGCCGTCCGCGCTCGGCACGGGCGGCCAGGCGGGCCAGCACCATCGCGAGCGGCAGCAGCGGCAGCCCTACCAGGAACACGGGCGTCAGTGCGACACCGATGACGAAGAGCAGGGAGGGGACGGCGTACAGCGGCGTCAGAGCCAGCGTGCTCAGTACGTGCAGCATGTCGTCGCGGCTGTCGCGGCTGAAGAGGCGACCTCCCACGCGGCGTGGGACCGTACCGAGCCGTGGTGCCTTCACGATCATCGTGCCTCCCTTCTTTGCTTGTCACCGTGGACGGTAGTTCGCGCACTGCGGGCGGATCGAGCGTGCAGACGTGCCGTTGGACGGTGGTGGTGGCACTACCGGTGCACGGGTGTCGGCACGCCCGACACGGGGTGGGGCCGGTGCATAGCGTCTCGTCCACAACCCTGAAACGGAGTGTGGAGATGTCTCTCACCGATGAGAAGGGCGCGGCGACGGGACCGCAGCCCACGTCCGGGCCCTCGGCCCGCGCGCCACGGGGGCTGGTGGAGAAGACCGCCTCCTGGAGCATGGTTCACCGCAAGAAGACGATGGTCTTCTGGCTGGCGGTCGTCATTCTCGCCTACGCGGCGAGCATGTTCACCGGGGTGGAGTCGCAGGAGGACGCCGACGGCCTGACCGGACAGGCCGCGTCCGCCGAACGGCTCCTGGACAACGCGGACTTCGCCGACGAGGGCGTGGAGAACGTCCTCATCCAGTCGCGCGGCGGCGACCTGTCGCAGGACCGGGCCGGCGAGGTCGTCGAATCGCTGCGCGACCGCTACGCCGACGTCGGCAACATCGCGGCCGTCGGCGACCCGGTGCCCTCGGAGGACGGGCGCAGCGTGCTGCTGCCGGTCACCCTCGACCTGGGCACCGGCGAGGACAAGCAGAAGCCCAAGGTCGCGGTCGTCGACATGCTCGAGGCCACTCAGTCCGAGCAGAAGGCACAGCCCGACCTGCGCGTGGAGCAGCTCGGCAAGGGGACGCTGACCAAGGAGCTGAGCACCAAACTGGGTGCCGACTTCGTACGGGCGGAGATCCTCAGCGTCCCGGTCACGCTCGTGGTCCTGCTCGTGGCCTTCGGCGCGCTGCTCGCCGCCGGACTGCCGGTGCTGCTGGGCATCACCTCGGTGGTCTTCGCCATGGGGCTCTCGGGGATCACCTCGCTGCTGCTCCCCGTGGACGAGAACCAGGCCAGCCTGATCCTGCTGATGGGGCTGGCCGTCGGGGTCGACTACTCGCTGTTCTACATCCGCCGGCAGCGGGAGGAACTGGCGCTGGGCAACGACCGCTCGACCGCGCTGCAGACCGCAGCGGCGACCTCCGGCCGTGCGGTGCTGGTCTCCGGGCTGACCGTGATCGTGGCCATGGCAGGCATGTTCCTCTCCGGCAGCATGCTCTTCTCGTCGCTGGCGCTCGGCACCATCCTGGTCGTCGCGGTGGCCGTCCTCGGCTCGCTCACCGCGCTGCCCGCCGCCCTCGCGGGTCTCGGCGGGAAGATCGACCGGCCGCGCATCCCGCTGCTGTGGCGCCGTACCGCCAACGCCGGCAAGGAGAGCAGGTTCTGGTCGGCCGTGCTGGGCCCGGTGCTGAAGGCCCCTGCCGTGTGCGCGATCCTCGGGCTGGCCGCGATGCTGGCTCTCGCCCTCCCCACCCTCGACATGAAGCTGAAGGTGCCGGGGGACGAGGACCTGCCGCGCTCGTTCGCGATCATGCAGACGTACGACCGTGTCGTCGAGGCGTTCCCGAGCGAGGGAACGGCCCACGAGATCGCGGTGAAGGCCGGCAAGGACGACGCGGCCGAAGTGGAGGCCGCCCTGACGGAGTTGCACCGCAGCGCCGCCGAGACCGGGAAGTTCGCCACCGCGGAGAAGCCCGACATCGCCCTCTCCGGCGACGGTCAGGTGACTCGGCTCGAACTGCACATCGAGGGCGAGGCGGGCGACGCCGGGGCGAAGGAGACCCTCGAACTGCTGCGCACCGACCTCGCGCCCAAGGCGCTGGACGGCCAGGATTCCGTGGAGGAGTGGGCGGTCGGCGGCGCCACGGCCTTCACGACGGACTTCTCCAAGACGCTGGAGGAGCGGCTTCCGCTGGTGGTCGGCTTCGTCCTGCTGCTCTGCCTCGGGATCATGCTGCTGGCGTTCCGTTCACCGGTGCTCGCGATCGTGACCAGCGTGCTGAACATCCTGTCGGTGATCGCCGCCTACGGTGTCCTGGTCCTGGTCTTCCAGAACACGTGGGCCGAGGGCGTCCTCGGCTTCGAGTCGAACGGCGCCGTCGTCTCCTGGCTGCCGCTCATCCTCTTCGTGGTGCTGTTCGGGCTGTCGATGGACTACCACGTCTTCGTGCTCAGCAGGGTCCGCGAAGGAGTCAAGAAGGGCGGGTCGCCCCGTGAGGCGATCCGCCACGGCATCCTCACCTCGGCGGGCGTCGTCACCACGGCCGCGGTGATCATGGTCTCGGTCTTCGCCATCTTCGCGACGCTCTCCACACTGGAGATGAAGCAGCTCGGTGTGGGCCTCGCGGTGGCCATCCTGCTGGACGCCACCCTGATCCGCGGTGTGCTGCTTCCGGCGACGCTGGCCATGCTCGGCGAGAGCGCGTGGAAGGAGCCGAAGATCCTCCGCAAGGTTCCGGCGGTCTCCCACGACTGACGGGGACGGCCTCCGGGGAGGGCGGGACGGACTGCCGTTCCGCCCTCCTGCGCGGGTGACGCTCGGGCCCCGGAGGGGGTTCGACCCCGTCGGGGGGATCATGACAGATGTCATCAATAGTTGACCGTGAACGGGATTCTTCACAGGAGCCTCACGCCTGCGCCAAACATCTCCACCGCTGCTGAGCGGGCATGCGGCGGCCCCGGAGCGGGCCGCCGGCGGCGCCCGGTGCCGCGAGCAGGGCCACATGACAATTGACATGCCGTCGTCGAAAAGTGGGCTCTCCCGCGTGCACTGTGCTTAGCGTGTCCTCCGCGCGCCGCGATTGCGTGCACTACGGGGGAGAATTCACATGTGTTGTGCGTACGGGAGCAGTGCTGCGCCGACGACGGACGGCGGTGGGATCACCGAAGTCCCGCTGTCCGTCGGGCAGTCCTCGCTCATGTTCCTCCATGAGCTCGCACCGGCGTCGCCCTCCTACCACCTCGGCGCCTGCGTCACCGTGCGCGAACGGCTCGACCCCGGACGGCTGCGGTCCGCCTGGGAGACGGTCTGCGCGCGTCATCCCGCGCTGACCGGAGTCATCGCCGGCGGCGAGAAGGGTTACGTGCAGCGCTGGAACACCCTCGGCGCTCCCGAACTCATCACGCGGGACATGTCCGGAGCCGAGGCCGAGAAGCTGCTGCTGCAGGCCGCACGGGACTACGAGCAGCCGTTCGCGCTGGCGAGCGAGGCGCCCGCGCGCTTCTTCGTCTACCAGCAGGAGGACGCCACCACTCTCCACCTCGTGCTGCACCACATCGCCGGTGACCTCAGTTCGACCTTCATCGTCCTGGAGGACTTCCTCGCCGCCTACCGGGGCGGCACTCCCGACGGTCCGGCCCTGCCCCCCGAACCGGACACCTCCTACGCGCGTTACGTCGAGGCCGAGCGGGCCTTCCTGGACAGTCCGCGCTCCGAGACCATGCGCCGCTACTGGGAGGAACAGCTCGACGGCTGCACCTTCGCGCTGGACCTGCCGGGCATGACCGCACCGCGCCCGGTCGAGGACCCGGACGCTCCCGCGTTCGCCCGCTTCCGGCTGCCCGCTTCGCTCGCCACCCGCGTGCGGGAACTCGCGGACAGCAGCGGCACATCCTCGGCCACGGTCCTGCTCGCGGTGTTCAACGTGCTGCTGCACAAGCTCACCGGCTGCGACGACATCGTGGTGGGCTTCCCCACCGAGGGACGCAAGAAGGCCTACAAGCGGACCGTCGGCTACTTCACCAACCCGTTGCTGCTGCGCACCCCGGTCACCCGGGACGCCACCTTCACCTCGGTGCTCGCCGCCACGCACACCGCACTCGTCGGCGCGGTCCGCCACCAGGCGCTCCCCGCACCGACGGTGCTGGGCCGGATCGCTCCGGGCTCCGCGCTCTCCGGCAGCTCCCTCTACCAGGTCAGCTTCCAGTTCGAGCCGGAGAGACTGGCCTACGGGACCAAGGCGATCTTCGGCGGCCTGGGCACCATCCACCTCTCGGGCTACGAGACCGATCCCGTGCCGCTGCGCCAGCAGGTGGCCCAGTTCCCGCTGCGGCTGCAGGCCGGCGAGATCGGGGACGAGATCCAGGGCGCGCTCCACTTCGACCCGGCACGGCTCGACGAGCAGACGGTGAAGGGCTACGCCAAGCTGTTCGAGGCACTGGTCGCCGAGGCCACCGCCGACGAGACGTCGGCGGTGGGCGTCCTCGGCGCGGGCGCCCCCACCGCACCCGCCGAGTGGACCGGGGCGGGCGGGCAGACGCCGGGTGACCAACGTCCCGTGCACGAGCGCATCCTGGTGCACGCGGCGAGCGCTCCCGGCGACGTGGCGCTGACGGACGCCGGACGGAGCTGGACGTACGGCGAACTGGCCCACGCCTCGGGTGTCGTGGCCGCACGGCTGCGCCGGGAGGGCGTCGGCCCGGAGACGGCCGTCGGACTGTTCCTCCCGAGGGACGCGCGCACCGTGATCGGCATGCTCGCCGTCTTCCGCGCCGGCGGCGCCTGGCTGGCGCTCGACCCCGCCTACCCGGACGAGCGGCTGCGGCTGATGGCCGGGGACGCGGACTGCCGCGTCCTGCTGACGGACGGCGGAATGCCTCCCCGTGCGGCGCTGTCCTCGGGACGTACCGTCATCGACCTCGCGGCCCTGGACCTCGACGCCGATTTCCACGGCGACGGCCTGGACGAGGCCTCCGGCGGCGACCTCGCGTATCTCGTGCACACCTCCGGTTCGACCGGACGCCCCAAGGCGGTGGCCGTACCGCACTCCCAGCTCTCGGCCTCCACGGCTGCCCGAGCCGAGTTCTACGGCACCGAACCGCCACGGTTCCTGCTGCTGTCCTCGTTCTCCTTCGACAGCTCCTACGCCGGGATCTTCTGGACGCTCACGCTCGGCGGCACCCTGGCCGTCCCGGACGCCGAACAGACCAAGGACGCCGACCAACTGGCGGAGCTGGTGGAGCGGCACGCGCTCACCCACACGCTCACGGTGCCCTCGCTGTACCGCGCCCTGCTGACGCGCCCCGGTGGCCCCGGGAGCACGCTGCGCACCGTCGTGGTGGCGGGGGAGGCATGCCCACCCGACCTGGTGCGCGAGCACCGGGCCGTACTGCCCGGCTGCGCTCTGGTGAACGAGTACGGACCCAGCGAGGCCACGGTCTGGGCCACCGCTCACATGGTCGAGGACGACGGCCGGGGCACGGTGCCGATCGGCAGACCCGTCCCGGGCGCCACGGTTCATGTGCTGGACGAGGGGTTGCGTCCGGTGGCGGTGGGCGTGGTCGGTGAACTCTTCCTCGGCGGCGCGGGCGTCGCCCGCGGCTACACCGGACGCGGCGCACTCACCGCCCAACGCTTCATACCCGACGCCCACTCCGGCGACGCAGGAGCACGCCTCTACCGCACCGGCGACCTCGCCCGCTTCACACCCCAGGGAACCCTCGAGTTCTGCGGCCGCATCGACGAACAAGTCAAAATCCGCGGCTACCGCGTCGAACTCGGCGAAATCGAAGCCGCCCTGCGCACCGCCCCCACCGTCGCCGACGCCGTCACCACCACCGACCAACCCACCAACGGCAGCGAACTCCGCCTCATCGCCTACATCGTCCCCCGCCCCGGCACCACCACCGACACCCAGGAACTCCTCCGCCACACCGGCGAACGCCTCCCCGCCCACATGGTCCCCGCCACCATCATCGAACTCGACACACTCCCCCTCTCACCCAACGGCAAAGTCGACCGCCGCGCCCTCCCCCCCCCCCCCCGCGAAAGCGACACCCCCGACCACGCCCCCCCCCGCAACGAAATCGAAACCCGCCTCGCCGAAGTCTGGAAAACCGTCCTCCACCTCCAACACCTCGGCATCCACGACAACTACCTCGCCCTCGGCGGCGACTCCATCCTCTCCATCCAAGTCGTCGCCCGCGCCCGCCGCGTCGGCATCCGCATCAACCCCCGCCAACTCTTCGAACACCCCACCATCGCCCAACTCGCCCCCCAGGTCAGCACCGTCGAGGCGGCGTCGGCTCCCGTACCGGGTGACACCACGGACGTACTGAGCCCCATCCAGCAGTGGTTCCACGAGCTGGACCTGACCACGCCCGCACACTGGAACATGGGGGTGCTGCTGGGCCTGCGCACGCCCGTCACGCAGGGCGCGGTGAGCGAGGCGGTCGCCGCTGTGGTCGCCGGCCACGAGGCCCTGCGCACCCGTTTCGTGCGGCAGGAGGACGCGGACGGCCGGCCGGGCGAGGTACGTGCCGTGGTCGCGGCACCGGACGCCGCCGGTACGGCAGTCGGGCACGCCGACCTGACCGGCACCCCGCCGGAACGTCTGGAGCAGGCCCTGAAGGAGCTGGCGGACGAACTGCACGGCGGGCTCGACCTGGCCGGCGGTCCGCTGCTCCGGGTCCTCCTCGTCGATCAGGGCTCCGGCCTGCCCCAGCGGCTGCTGCTGGCCGCCCACCACCTCGTGATGGACGCGGTCTCCTGGCGCATCCTGCTGGAGGACCTGGACATCGCACTCGCGGCCGTCCGCTCCGGAACGGAACCCGACCTGCAGCCGGAGGGCACGACGCACCGGCAGTGGACCGCGGAGCTGCGCCGCCGGGCGGTCGACCCGCAGATCACCGACCGGGTCGAGACCGAACTGGCCGAACTGGCCGAACCCGCCTACCTCAAGGACCCCGCCACGCTGCCGGCGCCCGGTACCGAGGGCGCAGCCGGACGGGCGAGCCGGACGCTCACCGTGGAGCAGACAGAGACGCTGCAACGGACGCTCGTCCACGACCTCGGCGGCACCCTGGAGGAAGGGCTCATCGCCGCGACCGCCCGAGCCCAGGCCCGCCTCGCCGGAAGGGACGGCGTCGTCGTGGAGCTGGAGAGCCACGGCCGCGAGCAACTGCATCCCGAACTCGACCTGTCCCGGACCGTGGGCTGGTTCACCACGCTCGCGCCGCTCCCGGTGGACGCCTCGGGCACGAGCCCGCTGAGCACTCTGTGGCACGTGCGCAGCCGGCTGCGCGAACTCGTGCACCGCGGCATCGACCACGGTGTCGTCGGCCATCTCGCGGGCGGGGAGCTGTCGGAGCGCATCAGGGCGCTCCCGGCACCCGACGTCAACGTCAACCATCTGGGCCGTATCAGCGCCAACAGCGACCCTGCCGCCTCGCTCGAACTGCTGGTGCCCTCCTTCGGGCAGGTACGCGACCCGCACGGCACCCGGCCCGCCGCCGTGCTGGTGGAGAGCCTCGTCACCGACGGCCGGCTGACGGTGCAGGTGGAGCACACCACTCAGCAGGAGGCGGCCGGACTCGCCGACGCTCTCATCGGCGAACTGCACGCCCTCACCGGCGAGGAGGACCCGCCGCTGCTCGCCGCGGGAATGCGCCAGGACACAGCGCCGGTGGGAGCCGTACGCGACTGGGCCGCCAAGTGGGGCGCCCTGTCCGCCGTGTGGCCGCTCACGCCGATGCAGCAGGGAATGCTCTTCCGGACGCTGGCCTCCGACGGTGCCCGGCGCGAGGGCGGCGACAGCAGCGGCGTCTACGTCGAGCAGCTCAGCGCCGTGCTCGAAGGGGACCTCGATCCGGCCGCGTTCGCGCGGTCCTGGCAGGCGGCGCTCGACCGCCACCCCGTGCTGCGCGGAGTGTGTGCCTGGGCGGATCTGCCCGCCCCGGTGCTCGTCGTCCCCGCGGAATGTGAACTCCCCGTCACCTTCCTGGACTTCACGGACGCGGAGGGCTCGGCCAACGCAGACGCGGAAGCGGAAGCGGTCCCGGACCCGGAGGGCTCCAAGGACGCGGAAGCACGGCTCGCCGCATACGTGGAACAGGACCGGCGGACGGGCTTCGACCTGTCCGGCGGGCCGCTGGTCCGGCTCGCCGTCGCACGGCTCGGCGACACCCGGTGGGCGTTCGTCTGGACGCACCACCATGTGCTGCTGGACGGCTGGTCGCTGCCGATCCTGCTGGAGGACGTCCTGGCCGGATACGCCGCCGGTCTGGAGGGGCGGACGCTCCAGCGTGCCCCCGCCCCGGACTTCGGCCAGTTCGCGACGCGCCTGGCCCGTCAGAAGCCCGACCTGGCCCAGGAGTTCTGGACCCGGCAGCTCGCCGGGACCGACCCCGCGCCCCTGGTGCCGGCGGGCGCCGGACCCACCGGGCCCGGCACGCACGTCGACCACGTCGTACGGCTCGCCGCCGAGGACACCGCGCGGCTGCGTGACACGGCGAGCTCGCACGGGATCACCCTGGGCGGCGCGGTGCACGCGGCGTGGGCGCTCACGCTCGCGGCCGAAACCGGCTCCGACGAGGTCGTGTTCGGCAGCGTCGGCTCGGGCCGGCCCGCCGACCTGGAGGACGCGGACCGCATGGTGGGCATGTTCATCAACACCGTGCCCTTCCGCGCCCGTATCACCGCCGGCCTTCCGCTGGGGCACTGGGCACGCGACCTCCAGCAGACACTCGACACCGCGCAGGAGCACATCCACACCCCGCTCGCGCGGATCGCGGTCTGGAGCGGCCGTACCTCCGCCGCGGACCTCTTCGACACCGCCGTGATCGTCGCGAACTTCCCCTTCACCGACCTGGGCGGCGTGCTCCCCGGGATCGATGTGATCAGTGCGGACGCCTACGAGCAGACCGAACTCCCGGTCACACTCACCGCCGCGCCGGAGGGCGACCGTCTGACCCTCTCGGTCAACCACGACACGGCCCGTGTCCCCGCCGAACGGGCCGCCGCGATGGCGGACCGGCTCTGCCAGGCGCTCAAGGCGCTCGCCGACGACGCGGTCACCGTCGGGGAGGCCGGTGCGGCGCTCCGCGCGCAGGCCCGCGGAGACCGTGCGCACAACCGCGCCCGCCGCGCGTCCCGTCTGGGGGCGGGTCGCGCCCGCACACGCTGAAACCGGACATCCCGCCACCCGCCCGTGAACCGTACGGGCATCCCTGGAGGAGGCTCATGCCACTTCGTACGCGACTCAGACCGGACGGTCCCGGCGGCCGCCGGTCGCTGACCGACCCGGACGCCGTGACCTTCGGCGCCCCGTCGCCCGCCGCGCTGCCCGTCATGGCCGTCCCGGACCGGCCCGGCACTCCCCTCACCCTGTGGGTGGAGGCGAACACCGCACTCGTGCGCGAACATCTGCACCGCAGCGGTGCCGTGCTCTTCCGCGGCTTCGAGGAGGGGGCGGGCGCGGTGCGTCCGGTCGTCGAGACGGTCGCCGCCGGCGGTGCGCTCACCTATCAGGACGGCGCCACCCCGCGCAGCGAACTGGACGACGGTGTCTACTCCTCCACCGAGTACCCGGCGGACCAGACCATCGAGATGCACAACGAGGCCTGTTACAGCTGGAACTGGCCGCGGGTGCTCGGCTTCTCCTGCGCCCTGCCCTCCGAGACCGGCGGCCAGACCCCGCTGGCCGATTCGCGGCGCGTGCTGGAGCGGATACCCGCGGAACTTCTCGCCCGGCTGGAGCAGCACGGGGTGCAGTACATCCGCAACTACACGCCGGGGGTGGGGATTCCCTGGCAGGAGGCACTGGGCTGCGACGAGTCCGGGCTGGGCGACTACGCGGCACGGACCCGGGTCCGGGTGGAGCGGCTGGCGCACGACCACCTGCGCACGGTGGCCCGGCGGCCGGCGACCGTCCGGCATCCGGTGACCGGCGAGCGGGTCTGGTTCAACCAGGCCACGAGCTTCCATCTCAGCACCATCGGTGACGACATGGCCGCCGAACTCCTGGGCCAGCTCGGAGGGGACCGCGTCCCCAAGACCTCGGCCGCGGGCGACGGCACGGAGTTCACGGCCGCTGAACTGGCGGCCGTCCGCGCCGCGTTCGCGGCCGAGACCACCACTTTCGACTGGGAGTCCGGCGACGTTCTGATCGTCGACAACCTCCTCGCGTCGCACGGCCGCCTCCCGTTCACGGGGAAGCGTGAGATCCGCGTCGCGATGGCGGGCGCCGGGGACTGGCAGAGCCTGGAGACCCGGCCCACCGCCGCCACCGCCGCGGCCCCCGGCGGCGCAGCCCCGGAGGAGGGAGCGCAGTGAGCAGCGCAGACACACAGACCGGAGCCCAGACCGGCGGACAGACCGGAGCCCAGACCGGCGGACAGACCTTCCGCACCGGGCCGCACCAGCACGACGCCGCCCTCGACCGCGCCGTGAGCACCGCTGTCGTACGCCCGCCCGGCACCCTCACACAGGACCGCCTGGACGCGGCGCTCGACCTCGCCGTCAAACGCTTCGAGGTGCTGCGCACACTCCTCGTACCCTCGGCGGCGGCGGGACCGCCGACGCAGCGGGTCCTGCCGGAGCGCCCCCACGGGGAGCCCGGCACGGCCTGGGACGCACAGCTGCTCGGCTCGGACCGGGTCCGGCTCACCGCGAGCGCCCACGTCCTGGACGCCGAGGGGCTGCTGCTCCTCTCCGACGTCCTCTTCCGCGACCACTCCCCGACGGCGGACGGGGAAGAGGCGGACCAGCTCCAGTACGCCGATGTCGCCGAGTGGCTGCACGAGATCCTGGACGACCCCGAGGCGGCCGTCACTCGCGCCGAGTCGGCTGCCGAACGGGACACCAACGCCGAGGAGTCGGCCGAGACGCTGGCCCGGCTGCGTTCCCTCGCCCCCGCGGGCGGCGCACCCGCGGACCGTGGCGCCGCTGCGGCCGCCGCAGCCCCCGCGCGCACCGTCCGCACGGTGGAACTGGCGGCGGACGCATACCCGGCCGCCGAGGCGGAGGCCGTGCTGCTCGCCGCCTGGCTGGTGGTGCTGCACCGCTTCGGCGGCACCGGCGCGGTACGCGTACGGGTCCGCAACACCCTGCGTGAACTGCCCGAACTCCGTTCGGTGCTGGGCCCGTTGGCCACCTGGACACCGGTGGACCACACCTTCGCTGCCGAACAGACGATGGCCGACGTGGCCGCAGCGGTACGCGAGGTGCGCGACGAGCAGCGCGAGACCGCGGAGCTCATCACGGAGTCGTCCGCCGTGACGGGCCCGTTGGGCTTCTGCTACCTGCACGTCCCGTCCGTCGCGGGCACGGTGGAGTCCCTCTCGGTCACGGGCAGCTCCTTCGGGCTCTGCCTGAACGCCGTCCACCACGGCGACAGCCTCGAACTCGGCATCGACGGCGAGCATGCCGCGGAACTGGGCGGGGAACTCACGGGCCGGCTGCTCGACGCGGTCGTCGCCGTCCTCGGACCGGTCCGGCGGAACGCCGGGACCACGGTGGGCAGAGTGCCCATGGGCCGTCCCGCACCGTTCCTCGGCACGGACCCGACGCCGACAGCCCTCGCCTGGCAGGACCGGACGCTGGCCGGTCTCGTCGCCGACGCCGCCGCGAGCGCACCGCGGGGCCTCGCGGTGCGCTGCGGCGAACGGGAGGTGACATACGCCGAACTGCTCGGCCGGGCACACGGGATCGCCGGGCGGCTCACATCGCTCGGGGCCGGCAGCGAGTCCGTCGTCGCGGTCCTGTGCGACGACCCAGTGCAGCGCCTCACCGCGCAACTGGGGGTACTCCTCTCCTCGGCCGCCTATCTGGTGCTCGACCCGCAGGACCCGCCGGCCCGCGTGCGCGAGATCCTGGCCGACGCCGCCGCAGCCGTATGCGTGGTCTCCGACGGGCTGGAACCCCCGGCCGGCAGCGGCACCGAAGTGGTCCGGGCCGCCAGGCTGTCCGCTCAGGACGGACCCGGCACCTCGGCCGCGCCGCAGCCCGGCGACCCGGACAGCCTGGCGTACCTTCTGTTCACCTCGGGCTCGACAGGCCGCCCGAAGCCGGTCGCCGTGACCCACCGCAACGTCCTCAACTACCTCGGCTGGCTGGTGGACACCCGCCTGATCACCCGCGACACCGTGCTGCCCGCCACCGCCGCGCCCGTCTTCGACGCCTCGCTGAAGCAGCTGTGGGGCCCGCTCGTCCTCGGCGGCACCGTCACGCTCGTACCGCCCGGACAGCACTCCGCGGAAGCACTGGCCGACGCCTGCCGCACCTCCGCGGTCACCACGGTGAACACAGTCCCCCGGCTGTGGCACGAGACGCTGAACGCCCTGGAGTCCGGTTCGCGCGGCAGCGACGCACCGGGCAGCCCGCAGAAGCTGGACGTGCTCCTCGGCGGGGAGGCACTGCCTGCCGAACTGGTCGCACGTACGGCCCGATTGCTGCCCGGCGCACGCGTGTGGAACCTCTACGGGCCGTCCGAGACCACCGCCAACGCCTCGGCCGGACCGGTGGCCGAGGGCGAGGCCGTCACGCTCGGACGCCCGGTCGGCGGCACCGTCCTGTACGTGCTCGACGAAGCACTCGCGCCCGTACCCGCCGGAGTGGTCGGCCAGTTGTACGTGGGCGGCGCCGGTGTCGCGCGCGGCTACGCGGGGCGTGGCGGCCGCACCGCCGAGCGCTTCGTACCGGACCCGTTCTCCGGAGTGCCCGGAGCACGGCTGTACGCCACCGGTGACCTGGTGCGCGCCGGGCTGGACGGGCGGCACGAGTTCGCGGGCCGCGCCGACACACAGCTGAAGGTCCGCGGCTTCCGGATCGAACCCGGCGAGATCGAGGCGGCGCTGCAGGCGCACCCGTCCGTCGAGGCGGTGGTCGCCGGGGTGTCCGGGGACCGGGTGGTCGCCTGGGTCGTCCCCGGCGCCGCCGGACCGCCCTCCGTGGAGGAACTGCGCGACTTCAGCCGCGAGAGCCTCCCCGCCTACATGGTCCCCGGGGTGTTCGTCCCGCTGGAGCGGGTGCCGCTCACCGTCAACGGCAAGGTGGACCGGCGGGCGCTGCCCGACCCGGACACCCGGCTGCTGCGCTCGGGCGGAGAGCACACGGCTCCGCGCACACCCGTCGAGGAGATCGTTGCCGAGGTCTGGAGCAGTGTCCTCGGCGTCGACCGGATCGGGGTGCACGACGGCTTCTTCGCCCTGGGCGGGGACTCGATCCGCGCCATGCAGACCGTCGCGCGCTTCCGCGAACTGATGGGAGTCGAGTTCTCCCTGCGGGGACTGCTCGCCGCCTCCACGGTCGAGCAGCAGGCGAAGCTCCTCCTGGAACACGACCACGACGGATCCGTGACGGCCTTCGCCGCCGAGTTCGCCGCCCTCGACACTCCCGAAGAACACCCCGAGGAGCCGAAGCCGTGACAGATTCCGCCCGCCTCGAAAGGGCCCGCAGGGCCCTCGCCGCGAAACGCGCACAGAGACCCGGTGCCGCCGCACCGCTCACCACCAGGCCGGACGCCGCAGAGGTCCTCCTGTCCGACAGCCAGCTCCAGCTGTGGACGGCGCACGCCCTGGACCCGACCGGCGCCGCGTACACGGTGCCCGCGGCGCTCGACATCACCGGACCGCTCGACGCCGCCGCCCTCGCCGAGGCGTACGACTGGCTGCTCGCCCGGCACGAGGGACTGCGGCTCCAGGTCGAGGAGATCCACGGCAAGCCGCGTCCGCGGATCGCCCGGAGCCTGCCGCCGATGCGCCGGGTGGACCTGACCGGGCTGCCGGCGGACGAGGCCGGGCGGCGCTGCGCCGAGCTGAGCGACGAGGAACTGCGGGCCCCCTTCGACCTGTCGGGCGGCGCCCCGCTCGTACGGGGTCTGCTGCTCGCGCTCGGCCCCGAACGGCACCGGCTGGTGGTGACCTTCCAGCACCTCGTCATCGACGGGCTCTCCGTGAGCACCGTTCTGCGCGAACTGCTGGACGCGTACGGGGCGGCCCGCTCCGGCGAGCCGCTGCCCCCCGCGCCGCAGGGGCCGTCCTACACCGACTTCGCCTGGTGGGAGCAGCGGCGCAAGGCGGAACGCACGGGGCAGGAAGACCCCTCGCTCGCCTACTGGACGCGGCTGCTGGAGGGCGCGCCGCGCGGCCTCGGCCTGCCGCTGGACCGTGCCCGTCCCGACACACGCGCGCACCGCGGCGCCCATCTCATCCGCGGCACCGGCACGGCGCTGCGCAGCCGCGCGGAGAAGTTCGCCGCGGACAGCGGCGTTTCCGTCGTCTCCGTGCTGTACGGGGCGTGGCGGGCCGTGCTGCACCGGGCGGCACTCACCGACGACCTGGTGATCGGGGTGCCGGTCGCGAACCGTATGCGCACCGAACTGCGCGGCATGGTGGGGCCGTTCCTCAACACCCTGCCGCTGCGCAGCCGGCTGCGCGAGAGCGCTTCGCTCCGCGACCTCACACTCGAGTCGGCGAGGACCCTGGCCGACTCGCTGGAGCACCAGCACGTCCCCACCAGCGCCATCGGCGCGGCACTCCCCGAGGACGCCTCCGGTACGCCGCTCTACGGCGCGACGTTCACCCACCTCGGCGAGGACCGCTCGGACCTGTGGCTCGGCGAGGCGCGCGTGACTCCCGTGCACGCCGAGACCGGCGCCGCGAAGTCCGAGGTCACGCTCAGCGTCGCCAGTCGCGGGGAGAGCTTCGAACTGGCGCTGGAGTACGACACCGAGATCCTGCGGCAGTCCACCGCCGCCGGCCTCCTGGAGGCGTATCTGGGGCTTCTCGACGCCGGCCTGGAGGACCCCGACCGCCCGGTGCGGCTGCTGCCCGCCGGCCGCCGGGCCGGAGAACTGCCCGCAGAGCCGGGAGCTTCCGCGGCCCTGCACGCAGCGCCGCGTACGGCGGAGGCCGGGACGGCTCTCGACGCGGCGTTCCTGCGCTCGGTCGAGCGGTTCCCCGAACGAACCGCCGTGCACTGGCGCGGCGAACGCGTCACCTACCGCGAACTGTCCGCGCGGGTCGACGCGCTCGCCCGGCACCTCGTCACCCGCGGGGTGTGTCCGGGCGACCGGGTGCCGCTGCTCCTGGAGCGCGGTCCGGCGCGCGTGGTCTCCGTCCTGGCCGTGCTGCGGGCCGGGGCCGCCTACGTGCCGGTGGACCCGGGGCACCCCGCCGAACGCGTCCGCCACATCCTCGACGACAGCGGCGGCAGGCTGCTCGTGGCCGACGGAGGTGGCGCAGCCGCCCGTCACGAGAGCGTCCCGCGGATCGTCGTCGACGCGGAGGGAGCGCCGCTCGGCGACACCTCCGGTGACGCCGGCGTGACACTGCCCGAGCGGCACCCCGGGGACATGGCGTACTCGATCTACACTTCCGGGTCCACCGGCCGCCCCAAGGGCGTGGCGATCTCCGACGCCCAGCTCGTCAGACTGTTCTCCGCGACGGACGAGCACTTCGGCTTCACCCACGAGGACGTCTGGTCGGGCTTCTTCTCCTACTCCTTCGACTTCGCCGTGTGGGAGCTGTGGGGCGCCCTGATGTACGGCGGTTCACTCGTGCTGGTGCCGGAGGAGACCACCACCTCCCCCGCCGACCTGCTGGAGCTGCTGGAAGGGCACCGGGTGACGGTGCTCAGCCAGACCCCGTCGGCGTTCAAGGGCCTCGCCGCCGCCGATGCGGCAACCGGCGCGGCGCACGAACTCGCCCTGCGGTACGTCGTCTTCGGCGGCGAGGCGCTGGAGGTCAACACGCTGCGCCCGTGGCTGGAGGCGCGCGGCGAGTGCGCTCCGCAG
The DNA here is from genome assembly GCF_000424965.1 of Streptomyces sp. TAA204. NCBI lineage: Bacteria > Bacillati > Actinomycetota > Actinomycetes > Kitasatosporales > Streptomycetaceae > Streptomyces > Streptomyces sp. TAA204. The sequence goes on along the minus strand of NZ_AUKW01000020.1, from coordinate 23,570 downwards.
CTGGTCAACATGTACGGCATCACCGAGACCACGGTGCATGTCACGCACCGGGTCCTCTCCGCGGCGGACCTCGGCGACAGGCCGGGCAGCCCCATCGGCCGGCCGCTGTCGGGCCTCTCGCTGCACGTGCTCGACGACGGCCTCAACCCGCTGCCGGCAGGACTGGCCGGCGAACTGTACGTGGGCGGCGCGGGACTCGGCGCGGGGTACACCGGGCGGGGCGGACTGACCGCGGAACGCTTCATACCGGACCCGTTCTCCGGCGTACCCGGGGCCCGGCTGTACCGCACCGGGGACCTCGCGCGGGTGTGCGAGGACGGCGAGATCGAGTATCTGGGCCGGTCGGACGCGCAGGTGCAGGTCCGGGGCTTCCGGATCGAGCTGGGCGAGGTCGAGTCGGCACTGCTCGCGCACCCGGGCATCGCCGCGGTGGTCGCCGACGTACGCGACGCACAGCTCGTGGCTCATCTGGTCCCCGCCGCCGGCGAGCTGCCGGGCGTCCACGAACTGCGGGAGCACGCGGCCGGTCTGCTGCCTCCCTACATGGTGCCCGCCGTGTTCGTCCCGCTGGAGCGGGTGCCGCTGACAGTCAACGGCAAGGTGGACCGGCGGGCACTGCCCGACCCCGCGGAGTCCCGCCTGGCCGCGGGTGCCGCGTTCGCAGGGCCGCGCACCGCGCTGGAGCGGACCGTCGCCGGGATCTGGTGCGAAGTGCTGGGCGTGACCGGAATCGGCGTGCACGACAACTTCTTCTCGCTCGGAGGGGACTCCATCCGGGCCGTCGAGGTCACCGGCAGGCTGCGCGCCCTCGGCTACGAGACGCGGGTGCACTCGCTCTTCCGGCACCAGACCGTCGCCGAGTTCACCGCCGAACTCGGCGACGCGGACGCGGCTCCCCTGACGTCCACCACCGCCGAACCCTTCGAGATGATCCGCGAGGAGGACCGCGACGCGCTGCCGGAGGACGCCGAGGACGCCTACCCCCTCACGGCGACCCAGGCAGGCATGCTCTACCACCTGCACCTCCAACCGGAAGCGGGCATCTACCACAACACGGTCAGCGTCCGCATGCGCGGCCGTCTGGACGGGGAAGCGCTGCGGCGCGCGCTCACGGACACCGTGGCCCGCCACCCGATCCTGCGGACCAGCATCTCCATGGACGGCTACTCCGAGCCGCTGCAGATCGTGCACCGCAGCGCCGTCCCCCGGCTGACCGTGACCGACATCTCCGGCCGCACCGAGGCCGAACAGCTCGGCTTGATCGACGAGTTCGTCGAGGACGAACGCCACGAGCACCTCGACCTGGGCACGGCGCCGCTGTACCGCCTCGCCGTGCACCTGCTCGGCGGCGGCGAGTTCCAGCTGACCATCAGCGAGAACCACGTCATCCTCGACGGCTGGAGCTGGACCTCGACGGTCGCGGAGATCTTCAGCCGCCAGGCCGCACTGCTCGACGGCGACCCCGGTTACGACGGGCGGTGGCCCGAAGTCGCCGCCCGCTACGCCGACTTCGTGAAGCTTGAGCGGTCCGTCGCCCAGAACCCGAATTCCGCCGAGAGCTGGCGGGAGCGGCTCGCGGACGCCGAGCCGCGCTCCGCGGCCGACCTGCGCACCTCTGGGATGCCGGACGTGCGCAGGCACCCGGTCGACATCGACGCGGCCACCTCGCAGCGGCTGGCGGCGATGGCCGCGGAAGCCGGGCTGCCCCTCAAGAGCTTCGCCGTGGCCGCGCACATGAAGGTGCTCGCCGAGGCGCTGGCCGTGGACAACCCGGTCACCGGCATGGTGCTGCACGGCCGTCCCGACCGGCCGGGTGCCGAGGACATCCGGGGCCTGTTCGTCAACATGCTGCCCGCCTCCGTCGCGGTGCCCGGCGGCACCTGGCGCGAGCTGGCCCTGCGCACCTTCGAGGAGGAACGCGCTCTGCTGGAGCACCGGCACACGCCGCTGATCCATGTGCAGGAGGCGATGGGCAACGACCCGCTCTTCGACGTGGGCGTCAACTTCGTGCGCTTCCACGCGCTGGGAGCGGTGCTGGACACCGGGGTGGTCGAACTGGTCGGCCACCACCCGGCGTCCGCCGAGGACACCAACTACGCGCTGATGGCCACGTTCTCGGTGCACCCGCCGGCGAAGGAACTCGGGCTGATGCTCGCCTACGACGCCGACCGGGTCTCCGGGGAACGCGTGGAGGACCTGGCCGCGATGTACGCGGAGGCGCTGCGCCGCCTCGCCGAGGAGCCGGACAGCCCGCACGAGGGGCGCGGGCTGCTGCCCTACGACGAACAGACCGTCAGGGAACGCGCGTTCGGCGGCACCCTCGCCGTGCCCGGCGGCACCCTGCACGGCACGGTCGCCGCCACGGCACGGGCCCGGTCGGGCGCCGTCGCGGTCACCGGGCCCGACGGCGAACTCTCGTACGGCGAACTGGCCGACCGTGCCCGGCGGTCGGCCGGCGCGCTGGCCGCGAACGGCGTGCGCCGCGGTGACCTCGTCGCGGTCGTCGCCCGGCGCGGCACCGGCCTCGCGGTGGGAGTGCTCGCGGCGATGGCCGCCGGAGCCGCCTACGTACCGGTCGACCCGGAGCTGCCGCTGGAGAGGATCGCCCACCTGATCAGGGACTCGGGCTGCGCGACCGCACTGACCGCACACCTCACCGACGACGACGCCCCGCTCCTCGGGCTCCTCGCCGCGGAGGGCGTGACCGTACTGACCGTCACCGACGCGGTCGCCGGAGCGCACGGAGCACGCGAGCCGGACCGGGCCGACGGCGACGACCTCGCCTACGTGATCTACACCTCCGGTTCCACGGGCGTGCCCAAGGGCGTCGCCGTCACCCACCGGAACGTCCTGAGCTATCTGCGTGCCTCGGCGACGGTGGTGGAGCCGGGGACGGGCGACATCGTCGCGGTACGCTCCACCTTCACCTTCGACCTGTCGGTCTGGGAGCTCTTCGCCGGTCTCGTCGCCGGTGCCCGGATCGACTTCGTACCGGGCGAAGTGGCCTCCGACGCCCAGGAACTCCACCGCCACCTGCGGACCCGGCGCGTCAGCATGCTGGCGACCACTCCCACCATCGCGCAGGAACTGGCCGCGGTGGACAGCGGTTCCGGGCCCGCCATGGGGCTGCGGGCGCTGCTGCTCGCCGGGGAGGAAGTGGTCCCGGGCCGGATCGCCGACTGGTTCGACGGACCGTCCGCGAGCGGCTGCACGGTCCTCAACTGGTACGGCCCGACGGAGGCGACCGTCCTGATGACGGTCGCCGAGCTGACCCCGGAGGTCACACGCAGGCAGCGGGCCCCCATCGGCGGGCCGGTGCCCGGTTCGTCGGTCTGGGTGCTCGACGAAGACCTGCGGCCCGTGCCGCCCGGCACCGCCGGCGAACTGTGCATCGGCGGGCTCCAGGTGGCGGACGGCTACTGGCGGCGTCCTGGCCTCACGGCCTCCCACTGGGTGCCCGACCCGTTCTCCTCGGTTCCCGGCTCCCGCCTCTACCGGACCGGCGACCGCGCCGTCCACCGCAGCGACGGACAGCTGGAGTTCCTGGGCAGGTTCGACAACCAGATCAAACTGCGCGGCCACCGCATCGAGCTGGGCGAGATCGAATCCGTGCTGCTGGAAGACCCCGCGGTGGCGGACTGCACGGTCGTCGTGCACGGCCGGGGCGGTCCCACACCCCAACTGGTGGCCTACGTCGTGGCCTCCGGGCACGGCGGAACCGGCCTCGACCGGCGCGAGACGCGCAGCCGCGCCGCGAGCCGGCTGCCCCGCCACGCGCTCCCCGCGGCGATCCGCGAGATCCGCGAGATCCCGCACACCCCCAGCGGCAAGCTGGACCGCCGCAGCCTTCCCGTACCCACCGCCGAGGACTTCCTCGGTACGGCGGGCAGCACCGAACCGGCACGGGACGAGACCGAACGCAGGCTCCTCGGCGTGTGGCAGGAACTGCTGGGCCTGGAAGGTCTGGGAATCCGGGACCACTTCTACGAGGCCGGCGGCCATTCCCTGCTGGCCACCCGGCTGCTGCTGCGCATCCGGCGGGAGTTCGGCGTGCGGGTGCGGATACAGCAGGCGATGGCGGACTTCACCGTCGCCGGTCTCGCCGACGTGATCCGCGGCGCGGCGCAGGAGGCCGCGCAGACCGCCGCACAGGATGCCTCACAGACCGCCGCGCAGGCCGCCGCACAGGAGGCCGCGCAAGCCGCCGCACCGCACGGAGCGGCAGAGACCGGCCCACCGCAGTCCGGGGCCGCCCGGCCCGCGGCGCTGGAAAAGATGGATGACAGATGAACCTGATCTCACTGCTCGCCACGCGCTCACGGGCGACCGTCACCGCCGCCCTCCTCGCGGGCCTGGTCTCCGGAGGGGCCACCGTCGGGCTGATCGCCGTGCTCCAGAGCGTGCTCGGCAGGCTCGGCAATCCGGGCACGGGGCTGATCGTCGGCTTCACCGCAGCCGCGGCGACGGTGCTGCTGGCCGGCGCCGTCTCCTCCGTACTGCTGATCAGGCTCGCGCAACGGTCCATCCAGAGCCTTCGGATGGAACTGTGCAGGCGGATTCTGGACAGCGGCATGCGCCGCATCGAGAGCATCGGCCCGGCCCGCCTGCAGTCCGCCCTCACCGATGACGTACAGGTGATCACGAACGCGGTGGCCAGCGTCCCGCTGCTGTCGATCAACATCGCGATCGTGGCCGGCGCCTTCGTCTACATCGGCATCCTCTCCGTCAAGGCGCTGCTCGGCATGGCGGCCGTACTCGCCGTCGGCCTGGTCCTCTACCAGCTGCCGGTACGCCGCGCCGGAAGGTACCTGCGCAAGGCACGTGCGCACCAGGACACCATGCACGGCCACCTGGAGAGCGTCACACGGGGCGCGAAGGAGCTGAAGCTGGACAGCGCCCGCCGCTCACAGGTGCTCCAGGGCGGCGTGGACGGCACCGGGGCGCTGCTTGTCCGGGACACGACCAGGGGCGTCGCCCTCTACACCGTGGCGGGTTCGTGGGGACAGATGCTGTTCCTCGCCAGCATCGGCATCATGCTCTTCTCCGGACCCCGGTACGGCATCACCGAGCAGGAGCTGACGGGCTTCACACTGGCCGTCCTCTACATCAACACCCCACTGGTCACCGTCCTCAACATGATCCCGGTACTCGGCCGGGCCGGTACGGCCCTGCGCTCCCTCGACGCGCTGGAACTCGGCGACGAGAGCACGCTGCCCGAGCCGCGGCCTGCTCCTGACGGTCCCGCCACGGCCGCCCCCGGGGCGACGCTCCGGCTGCGCGGCGCAGCCTTCCGCTACGCCTCCGACGACGACGCCGAGTCCGCGTTCCAGGTCGGCCCACTGGACGTCGACTTCCGCCCCGGCACGATCACCTGCCTGATCGGAGGCAACGGCAGCGGCAAGACCACGCTGGCCAAGCTCCTGTGCGGCCTCTACCGGCCGGACGGTGGCGAAATCCTCCTCAACGGTGCGCCGGTCACGCGGGCGCGGGTGCGGGAGCTGCGCGAGAGCGTCGCCGGTGTCTTCTCCGACGTGCACCTCTTCCGTGCCCTGCCGGGCGGCCCGGAGTCCGACGAGCAGGCGAACCGGCTGCTTCAGCAGCTCGGCATGTCGGAGAAGGTGACCGTGCGGAGCGGGGAGTTCTCCACGGTCGCGCTCTCCACCGGGCAGCGCAAGCGCCTCGCGCTGGTGGCCGCGCTGCTGGCCGACCGGCCGATCCTGCTCTTCGACGAGTGGGCCGCCGACCAGGACCCCGGGTTCCGGGACTTCTTCTACACCGAGGTCCTGCCGGCCCTGCGCGAGCGCGGCAAGACCGTCATCGCCATCACGCACGACGACCGCTACTTCGGGATCGCCGACAGCATTCTCAAGCTGGAGCGGGGCCGGGCCGTCGAACTGCCCGCGGCCCCGAGGGACTCACCGGTCCCCACCCTCTGAAGACCCCTGACCTTTTCAACGCCCCTACGGATCACCGCACTTCAAGGAGAGAGCCACCATGGCCAACGAACCCCTCTTCGACGTCGTCCACAACGACGAGGAGCAGTACTCGATATGGGAAGCCGAGCGCGACCTCCCCGCGGGCTGGCACCGCGAAGGCACCCGCGGCACCCATGAGGAGTGCGTCGCCCACATCGACAGGATCTGGACCGACATCCGGCCGCGCAGCGTGCGCGAGCGCCAGCAGGCGGCACAGGCGTGAGCACCTTGCGCTCACAACCCCGCGCACTCGACGAGGAGGACCCGATGAGCGGCAACAGACTCGAATTCCTGCGCGACCATGTCACCGGCGATTTCAGCGACATCCTGGTGGACGTCCGTGCCAGCAGCGGCTGCTGGCTGGTGGACGCGCAGGACGGGGCACGCTACCTGGACATGTCGATGTTCTTCGCGTCGGCTCCGATCGGTCACAACCACCCCGGCCTGCACGGCTCCGCGGACTTCGACGAGACGCTGCTGACGGCGTCCCGGATGAAGCCCGCCAACCCCGACTTCGCCACCGCCGAGCAGATCCGCTTCGCCGAGACGTTCCTGCGGGTCTTCGGCTCCGCGGACATGCCGTACGTCTTCTTCATCGACGGCGGCGGCCTCGCCGTCGAGAACGCGCTGAAGGTCGCGTTCGACTGGAAGACCCAGCACAACGCCGCCCGTGGCCTGGCCGTACGCGGCTCCAGGGTGCTGCACCTGGAACACGCCTTCCACGGCCGCACCGGCTACACCATGTCGCTGACCAACACCGACCCGGCCAAGACCCGCGACTTCCCCGTCTTCGACTGGCCTCGGATCCCGAGCCCCGCCGTGAACGACATGAGCCGCTGGGACGAGCCGGGGCTGCTGGAGGAGGAGCGGCGCGCCCTGGCCGCCGCCGAGGCGGAGTTCCGCCGCCATCCGCACGAGATCGCCTGCTTCGTCTTCGAGCCGGTCCAGGGCGAGGGCGGCGACCGTCACCTGCGGCCGCAGTTCCTGACCGCGATGGCCGAACTGTGCCGCAGCAACGACGCGTTGTTCGTCGCGGACGAGGTGCAGAGCGGCTTCGGACTCACCGGCGACCGCTGGGCCAGCGAGACGCTGGGACTCGAACCGGACCTCATCGCCTTCGGCAAGAAGACCCAGGTGTGCGGCGTCCTCGGCGGCCGCCGCGTGAGGGAGATCGGGACCAACGCCTTCCGCGAGGCGAGCAGGCTCAGTTCCACCTGGGGCGGCAACCTCGTCGACATGGTCCGGGCCACCCGCATCCTCGAGATCGTCGAACGGGACGGGCTCTTCGAGAACGCCCGGACCACCGGCGAGTATCTGGTCGGACAGCTCCGCGAGATCGCGGCCGAGCACCCGGGCATGGTCACAAACCCGCGCGGACGCGGCCTGATGTGCGCCATCACCCTCCGCGACACCGCCCAGCGCGACCGGGTCATCTCACGGGCGCTCGGCAGCCACGGAGTGATCTTCCTGCCCTCGGGCGTACGCGAACTGCGCTGGCGGCCGCCGCTGTCGGTGTCCGAGTCCGAACTGGCCATCGCCGTCGACGCGTTGCGGGTCGTGCTCAAGGAGATGGCCGCCGAGGACAGCGGCGGTGACTCCCTGTGAGCCGCCTCGCGCGCCCCACGCCGCGTCCCTGGGCCTCCCGCAGACTCATATGCCTGAGCTTCGCGGGCGGCGGCACCGTCGGCTTCCGGCCCTGGGCACGCCAGGTGCCTCGGGACGTCGAACTGCGCTCGCTCTGCTACCCGGGCCGTGAGTTCAGGTACGGGGAGGAGATCACCGGTGGCTGGCAGGGCCTGGTCGCCGACTGCGCGGAAGCGATAGCGAGCGACACGCGCGCGCCGTACGTCCTCTACGGGCACAGCATGGGCGCACTCGTCGCGTACGAGACCGCCAGGCTCCTCGAAGCCGCCGGCACAGGACCGCAGAGTCTCGTGCTGTCCGGTCACATCGCCCCGCAGAACTGGACGGGCAGCCGCACCAAGGCTCTGGCCGCCGCATCCGACGCGGAGCTGTCCCACTGGCTGGAGGCGTCCGGCGGCGCCCCGGAGTCGGTGCTCCGCGATCCCGATCTGCTGGACATGGCGGTGGAGTTGCTCCGCATGGATCTCCAGGCGTACTCCGGCTACCACCACGACGCCCGGCCACGGCTGCGGGCGGGCATCCACCTGATGGTCGGCGAGCGGGAGGTGACGCAGCTCCACGAGGGCTGGTCGGAGGTGACCGACGGGCCGTTCTCCATGGAGGTGCTGCCCGGGGGCCACTTCTTCACCCCGCAGCAGTGGCGGTCGCTGCCGGGCCGGATGCCGCTGGCCGCCGGCAGCGGCCTGACCGTTCAGGGAGCTCGCTGACGCGCGTCCGGGCACTCCGGCGGGGACCGGACAGCTCTCCCGTCCGCGGTCTCCCTTACGCACCGGCGCCGGGCGGGGGTGGCTACTTGCCGCCCAGCCCGGCGAGCCCCGCGACGATCCAGCGGCGGGCGAGGACGTACGCGATGAAGACGGGTGCGGCGGAGAGCAGTACGGCCGTCATCAGGCCGGGGATGTTCACGCCGTACTCGGTCTGGAAGTTCCACAGGTTGAGGGTGAGGATCTGCTGGTCCGCGGACTGGGTGAGGATCAGCGGGAAGAGGAACCCGTTCCACGCCTGGAGCGCGGCGTAGATGCCGACGGCGACGATGCTGCCGCGGGACATCGGGATGACCAGGGAGAGCAGTACGCGCATGGGGCCTGCCCCGTCGAGGGTCATGGCCTCGTAGTTCTCGCCGGGCACGTCGCGCAGCGAGCCGGCCAGGATGAGGACGGCGAACGGCAGTCCGAAGGCCACGGTGGGCAGGATGATGGCGAGCTTGGTGTCGTAGAGACCCATCCGGACGATCATCAGGTAGACGGGGATGATGACCGCCTGGGCCGGGATGGCGAGCCCCAGCAGGAAGACGGAGAAGGCACCGGACACGAAACGGCTGGTGGAGCGTACGACCGCGTAGGCGGCGGGTACGGCGCACACGAGGGTCAGGGCGACACTGAGGGCCGTGACGATCACCGTGTTGAAGAACGCCCTGGTGAAGCCGCCCGCCAGGACCGTCTGCAGATTCTCCAGCGTCAGTTCCCCGGGCAGGCCGAGCGGCCCGTTGTCGAGGAATCCGTCGCGGCTCTGCACGCTCCAGCTCAGCATGCACCACAGGGGGACCAGGACGACCGCGAGCCAGAGCAGGGCCGCGGCGCCCGCGGGGATGTTGGCGCGGGCGAACAGCGGACCGCGCACGGACGTCCTCCGGGTCCTTCCGCGCCCGCCCCCGGGTCCGTCCCCCGTACCGGAAACGGCGCGTTCCTCTGCGGGCGTGGCAGCCGGGGCCGTGGCCATCAGATCCCCTCCAGGGTGGAGCGCATCCTGCTGAAGCCGCTGAACCGGACGATCAGCAGGGAAAGCGCGGTGCCGAACAGCACGAGAACGGTGGCCAGCGCCGAAGCGGGCCCCATCTCGAAGCTCTTGAACGCCTGTTGGTACATCCGGAACGGCATGGACTGGGTGGCCGCCCCGGGACCGCCGTCGGTGAGGATCAGGATGGTCTCGAAGGTGGTCATCGTGCCGACGATCATGAGCGTGGAAGAAGTGACGACGGTGTTGCGCAGCTGCGGCAGCGTGATCGACCAGAACTGGCGCACGCGGCCGGCGCCGTCGATGGTGGCGGCCTCGTAGAGCTGCGCGGGTACGTTACGCGCGGCGGCCTGGTACATCAGCATGTGGAACGGCACGAACTGCCAGGCGCCGACGGCGATGATGACCACCAGCGCGCCGCCGGAGGTACCGATGATGTTCCCGCTGGGCACGCCGGTCCACGGGCCGACGGCGCCGGCGAGACCGAAGTTGGGATCGAGCAGCGCCTTCCAGACCAGAGCGGTCGCCGCACCCGAGAGCAGCAGCGGCAGGAAGACGAGCGCGGAGGCGACTGCCCGTCCGCGCTGCCGGCCCGCCGCCCAGACCCCGAGCAGCAGCGCGAGCGGCGTCTGGACCGCCCAGCCGGCGAGGGTGAGCACGGCGGTGATCCGCAGCGAGTGCAGCAGGCCGGGATCGGTGATCAGTTCCCGCCAGTTGGACAGCCCGCTCCAACGCGGGTCGCCCAGGCCGTTCCAGGTCGTGAAGGAGAGCCAGCAGACCAGGACGAGCGGCAGGAGCGCGAAGACGCCGAAGACGAGCATGGCCGGGACGGCGTAGAGGGCGCCGGGCCGGACGGCGCTGCCGGTGTGCGTGCCGCGCGGGCCGCTGCCGCGGACCTCCGGACGGGCGGGTGCCGGTGCGGGGGCGGTCACTGGATCAACTCCATCGCGTCGACGAACTGCCGCGGGGAGAGCTTCTCCAGGAAGATCTGCTGGAGGCTGGAGAGCATCGCCTCCTTCACGGCGGGGAGCATCGCCTGGTCCCAGGAGAGGGTGAAGTCGGGGGCCTCGGAGACGATGCGGTAGACGTACAGCGCGAACTCCGGGTCGGGGGCCATGTCGCGCAGCCGGTCCTCGATGCCGACGGCGGCGGGAACGTCACCCGCCTCGATGAGGGCGTCGATGAAGGGACGCGCGGCGAGTTGGGTGCCGAGCAGCTCGAGACCCGCGTCGATGTCGGTGCTTCTGGTGTTGATGGAGAGGTAGTTGGTGTTGTTTCCGACCAGGGCGCGGCGGTCGCCCGTGCCGCCGGGGACGGTCGGGAAGGACACCCAGCTCAGACCGTCCTCGGTGAAACGCCTGTGGTCGTTGCGCAGGTTGGAGTACTCCCATGAGCCCATCAGGTGCATGGCGGCACGGCCCTTGGCGAAGAGTGCGGTGGCACCGCCCGATCCGTAGCTGACCGATCCGAACGCCTGGCCGAAGGCGCCGCGGCGGACCAGCTTCTGTATCCGGTCGAGGGCTTCCTCGATGGCGGGGTGCCGCCAGCTGCCGCGCTCTCCCGCGAATATCCTCCGCAGCGGTTCGGTGCCGGTGAGCCGCCCGGTGATGCATTCGAGCCACATCAGCTCGCACCAGCTTTCCGCCCCTGCCAGCGAGACGGGGACGACGTCCGCGTCGACGAAGGCGTCGACGACGTCGAGCAGTTCGTCCCAGGTACGGGGCGGGCGCAGGTCGTGCTCGTCGAAGAGGGACTGGTTGCAGAAGAGGATGACCGGCTGCATCCCGCGCACGGGCAGCCCGAACGGTTCGCCGCCGTCGACGCGGGCGGCCTGGAGAGCCGCGGGCAGGAAAGCGTCGCGCCACCGGGTGTCGCTGCCGAAGCGCTCCGCCAGGTCGACCACGAGGCCGGCTTCCTGGTAGGGGCGCAGCGACTCACCACCCCAGCTCCAGAACACGTCCGGCCCGTCCGAAGTACCCATGGCGATCCGGAGTTTCTGCGCGTAGCCGGTGTTGGGGAACCCCGTGAGCTTGGCACGCGAGGCCTGGCTGCGCGGGAGGCGAGCCAGGGCGGCGCGCTGGATCTTGTTCTGCACCGGGTCGGTGAGGGTCCATACGTCCAGTCCGCGGCTGTCTCGGCCGGCGCCGAGCCCGGCGGCCGAGCAGCCGGTGAGAGCCGCTCCCATGCCTGCGGCTCCGATGCCGGTGAGACCGGTCAGGAAGCGACGTCGGCTGTGCGTCGCCCGAATCGCCGTGGCTGCCATGGCATCTCCGCCTTAGAAACTTTCGGTCGAATCCGAAACCGAGAGGTTGGCGTGGAACTTAGGGCGAAGGCGCCAGGGGCGTCAATAACCCTGCACGGGTTCACTTCTACGAGCTTCTCCAGAGCCACTCACCCCTCACACAGCAGTGGCGCCTCACCGTAGAAAGTTTCCGAAAGCATCGGCTAGCCTTCGCTCAACCACTCCACTCGACGAGGTGACGATGCAACAGGACGCGCATCACGCGCCCACCCCGGAGGACCACGACGAGGCAGCGCCGTGGCGCGACGCACGGCTGACGCCCGACGCCCGCGTGGCCGACCTGATGGCCCGCATGACCCTCGAGGAGAAGCTCGCCCAGCTGGTCGGAGTGTGGGTGGGCGCCACCCACGACGGCCGGGGCGTCGCCCCGCACCAGGACGACCTCGCCGGCGAGTCGCCGTCCTGGGAGGAGTTGATCAGAGACGGACTCGGGCAGCTCACGCGCGTCTTCGGCACCCGCCCCGTCACTCCGGCCGCCGGTGCGAAGGCGCTGGCCGCCAGTCAGCGGGAGATCATGGCGGCCGGCCGGTTCGGCATACCCGCCGTGGCACATGAGGAGTGTCTCGCCGGCTTCACCACCTGGGGCGCGACCGTCTTCCCCGTCCCGCTGGCCTGGGGAGCCACCTTCGACACCGACCTTGTACGGCGGATGGCCGGGGCCGTCGGCGAGAGCATGCGCGCGGTCGGCGTGCACCAGGGGCTGGCTCCCGTACTGGACGTCGTACGGGACGCACGCTGGGGCCGGGTCGAGGAGACCATCGGGGAGGACCCGTATCTCGTCTCCGAGATCGGCTCCGCCTACGTCTCCGGACTGGAGTCGGCCGGCGTCATCGCCACACTGAAGCACTTCGCCGGATACGCGGCCGGCCGGGCGGGACGCAACCTGGCGCCGGTGAGCATGGGACCGCGTGAACTGGCCGACGTGGTCCTGCCGCCCTTCGAGACCGCGCTGCGCGAAGCGGGCGCCCGCTCGGTGATGCACGCCTACACGGAGATCGACGGCGTGCCCACCGCCGCCGACGAACGACTGCTGACCGGCGTCCTGCGCGAGGAGTGGGGCTTCGAAGGGACCGTCGTCGCCGACTACTTCGGGATCTCGTTCCTCGAACTGCTGCACCACACCGCGGGCAGCCCGGGCGAGGCGGCCGTCCAGGCACTCAACGCCGGCGTCGACGTCGAACTCCCGACCGCACGGTGCTACGGGGAACCGCTGGCCGAGCAGGTGCGCGAGCGCGCGGTGGACGAGGCCCTGGTGGACCGTGCCCTGACGCGCGTACTGCGGCAGAAGTGCGAACTGGGGCTGCTCGACCGGGACTGGAATCCCGAACCACCCGTGCGCGAGCCGGATCTCGACCCGCCCGAACACCGCGCTCTGGCAAGGCAGTTGGCTCGTGAGTCGGTCGTGCTGCTCGCCGACGACGCCGGGCTGCTGCCGCTCGGTGCGCCCGGTCACGTCGCTGTTGTCGGTCCGCTCGCCGACGACGCTCTCGGGCTCCAGGGCTGCTACTCCTTCCCCGCGCACGTGGGCGTGCGCCACCCGGAGTGGGACATGGGCGTGGCCGTGCCGAGCGTGCTGGAAGGGCTGAGGGAAGGGCTCGGTGCCCGTCTCGTCACCCACGAACAGGGCTGCCCCGTGCGGGAGACGGACAGGTCGGGCTTCGCCCGGGCCGTGGCCGCCGCGCGGGAGGCGGACGTCTGCCTGGCCGTACTCGGCGACCGTGCGGGCCTCTTCGGACGCGGCACGTCGGGCGAAGGGTGCGACGTACCCGATCTGTCGCTGCCCGGGGTGCAGGCCGAACTGCTGGAGGAACTGCTGGAGAGCGGCACTCCCGTGGTGCTGGTCGTGGTCAGCGGACGTCCGTACGCGCTGGGAGCGGCAGCCGGACGCGCCGCGGCGATCGTGCAGACCTTCTTCCCCGGCGAGGAGGGCGCGGCGGCACTGGCGGACGTACTGACCGGCCGCGCGGACCCCTCCGGCCGGCTGCCGGTGAGCGTGCCCCGCCTGCCCGGGGGTCAGCCGGGCACCTATCTGACGGCGGCGCTGGGACGTGCCAGCGAAGTGAGCGCACAGGACCCGACTCCGCTGTTCCCCTTCGGGCACGGCCTGTCCTACACCCGCTTCTCCTACGGGGAGTTGGAGCTGAGCAGCCAGGAGGTGCCGGTCGACGGCGCGCTGGAGATCTCCTGCACGGTCACCAACACGGGCGGGCGTACGGGCACGGAGACCGTGCAGCTCTACCTCACCGACCCCGTCGCCCAGGTGACCCGGCCCTGGCGGGAGCTGGCCGGGTTCACACGTGTGGAACTCGCTCCGGGCGAGCGCCGCCGGGTGACGTTCGGCCTGCACACGGACCGCACCGCCTTCACCGGGCGGGACGGTCGTCGAGTGGTGGAACCCGGCGTGACCGAGGTACGGATCGGGCGGTCGAGTACGGACACGCCCCTGGAGGGCGCGTTCCGTATCGCCGGCACCGCACCGCGGGCCGCCGGGCACGACCGGGTGCTGCGGACTTCCGTACAGGTGAGCGGACGCGGATGAGGGACCGGCCCCCGGCCGGTCAGTTCCGCGGCGGAGGAGCGGTGCTGTCCCGGACGACGAGTTCCGTGGACAGCTCCAGTCTCCGGGTCTCGAAAGAGCCGGTCTCCAGATAGAGCAGCAGCATCCGCATCGCCTGCGCCGCCATCTGCGCCACGGGCTGCCGGACGGTGGTCAGCGGCGGTGACGACAGCCGGGCGGCCGGCAGGTCGTCGAAGCCGACCACGCTCAGGTCGTCCGGGACGCGCAGACCGAGGTGCCCGGCTGTGCGGTACACGCCGAGTGCCTGCTGGTCGTTGCCCGCGAAGATCGCGGTGGGCGGGTGCGGCAGGGAGAGCAGTTCATGTGCCGCCTGCTCGCCGCGCGGTGCGTAGAAGTCGCCCTCCGCGACGAGGTCCTCGTCGAGGGGCAGTCCGGCCGACTGCATGGCCGAGCGGTAGCCGTCCAGCCGCGCACGGCTGCACTGCACATCGGGCCGGCCGCCGATGAGGCCGATGCGCTCGTGTCCCAGAGAGATCAGATGCTCGGTGGCCGTCAGAGCGCCGTTCCAGTTGGTCGCACCGACGGAGGCGACATGGGGGTCGGGCTGGCCGACCGGGTCGATGATGACCATGGGGATGCCCAGCGCCCGGATCTGCTCCGCGTGCGCGGGCCTGAGTTCGGTGACGGCCAGGATGATGCCGTCCGACCAGCGCGCGGTGAGATTGTCCAGCCACCTGCGCTCCTCGGTCGTCTCCCCGTGGATGGCGGACACGACAGTGCCGAGACCCGACTCGTGGGCGACCATCTCGACACCGCGGATGATCTCCACCGACCACTCGCTGTCGAGGTTGTTGAAGACGAGGTCGACGAGCCGCGCCTGTCCCTCGCGGCGCTTGGCGCGGCGCGTGTACTGATGCTCGACCAGCAGCCGCTCGACCCGGCGGCGCGTTCCGGCGGCGACGTGCGCGTGCCCGTTGAGCACCTTGGAGACCGTGGGAACGGAGACACCGGCCTCACGGGCGATGTCGCTGATGGTGACGCGTTCGCCGCGACCCTGCCCCGGCCCCGCGCCGTCGCCTCCCATGCCGTCACGTCCCGCGCCCTCACGTCCCGCGCGGTCGCCTGCCACGTGCGGTACGGCCACGGCGGACCTCCTGTCACCCTGATTCTTCGCTCGCACGTCACCCTAGCGGAGCGCCCCGAAAGCTTTCGTAGAGCTTTCGCCGCCGCCCCTCTTCCGCCGTCACGGTGGCACCGTGCTGCCGGGACGGCGGAAGAGGGGCGGCCTGGCGAGTCCGGTGGCGGGCGGGCGGCCGGGGATCAGAAGGCGTGCTCCATCCTGCAGGAGTCGACCCTGTCCGCCTTCTCGGGTTCACTCATGGGGAACGTGACCTCGGCTGAGATCTCCTCGTCCCCGGAGTCCGACTCCGGGGTCAGCTTCTGGGAAGAGCTGTCGATGACGTTCCCCTTCGAGTCGAGGAACTCCAACCCCACGAAGTACTTGCGGTCACGTGGCGACGTGTTGGCCGTGACCCTCGCCGTTGCGGCGGGACGTCCGTCACCCGCGCACTTGAGGATCGCCACCTTGATGTCGTCCTGATCGAAATCGTCACCGCGTTTGGCGGTGCCCGGACTGCCGTCGCCGCCGCACGCCGTCAGCAGCGCGAGGGCGAGAAGGGCCATGACAGCCCCGCGCGTACGGTGTTCAAGCATGCTCCCCCGCAAAAAGCCATCTCATAAGCCGACTCAGAACCGAGACGCGACACTACCGGTGCGAGGGCGAGCACACAGGCGCACGCCAACTCACCGCCGCGGAGGCCGTCTCGGCCCGCGCCGTCATTCGCGAGTGCCGCGAGCGTCTGCGTCGCCGGCCTCGGCCTGGTGGCCGCGGCGGGCGTCGCGGTCGAAGATGCCCAGGATCTCGCATGGTCCGCCCTCGGCGCCGATCGCGTGCGGCATCATCGTGGGAAACTCGGCTGCCTGGTTGGCCTCGAGGCGGAAGCGGCGGTGGCCGAGCATGAGGATCGCGGTGCCGGACAGGACGACGAGCCATTCGCGCCCCGGGTGGGCACGCATGTGTGCCGGGTTCTTGGGCGGTGGTTCGGTCATGCGCTGGCGTACCACGGTCACCCCGGGATCACCCTTCACCGGCCAGCGCATCAGGCCGTGGGCGCTGTCGATCACCGGGCTGGTGACCACGTCCTCGGCGGCGGTCTCCACGAGCTGGTCCAGCGTCGTGTCCAGAGCACGGGCGAGGGTGACCAGCTGATCCAGTGCGAGGCGGCGCCGGCCGTTCTCGATGCGGCTCAGCGAGGACTGGCTGAGGCGGGCACGGGTGGCCAGCTCTTCCAGCGACCAGCCCTGCGCCACCCGCAGAGCGCGGATGCGTTTGCGTACGAGGCCGTCCAGCTCTCCATCTTCTTGCGTCATGAGCAACACAGTATGCCCTGCATGCAACACGGCGTTAGCGTCGTGTGCGGATGGCCCGGAGCGTCCGCGGCCACGATCGAGGAAAGGGCAGGAGGCCATGGCTGTGACGACTTCTCCGTACCCGAGCGACGCACTGCCCGGTGGGACCGTCGACGTGGTGGTGATCGGCGGCGGTGCCGCGGGGCTGAACGGCGCGCTGATGCTCGCCCGCTCCCGCCGCTCGGTCGTGGTGATCGACAGCGGCACTCCGCGCAACGCGCCGGCCGGGGCCATGCACGGTTTCATCGTCCTGGACGGCACCCCGCCCTCCGAGATCCTCCGGCGGGGCCGGGAGCAGGTGCGCCAGTACGGCGGCCGCATCACCCTCGGCAAGGTGGTCTCGGCCGAGCCCGCCACCCCGCCGGCTGACGGGGATCTGCGCTTCACCGTCACCCTGGCCGACGGCCGGAGCGTGACCGCGCGCCGTGTCCTGGTGGCCACCGGCCTGCGGGACGTGCTGCCCGACGTTCCCGGTCTCACCGAGCACTGGGGACACGGCGTGGTGCACTGCCCGTACTGCCACGGCTGGGAGGTGCGCGACGAGCCCATCGGCATCCTCAACACCGGCCCGGCCTCCGTCCACCACGCGCTCCTCTTCCGTCAACTGACCGAGGACCTGATCTACTTCGCCCACGGCACTCCCCCGGATGAGGACACCCGCGCGCGCTTCGCCGCCCGCGGCATCCGCGTCGTCGACACGCCGGTGCGGGAAGCCGTCGACAACGAGGACGGCACCCTCGCGGGAGTGCGCCTGACCGGCGGCCAGTTCGCCGCCCGCCCCGTCCTCGCCGTCGCCACGCGGATGCAGGCCCGCACCGAGGGCCTGGACGGCCTGAAGCTGCCGACGGAGGACCTGCCCGACAACATGGGCCGCCGCTTCGCCTCCGGCATGGCCGGCACCACCGAGGTGCCGGGCGTGTGGGTGGCCGGCAACGCCACCGACCTCACCGCACAGGTCGGGGCCTCCGCGGCGGCCGGCGCCTTGGCCGGCGCCCACATCAACGCCCTGCTGGCCACCGCGGACACCGACGCGGCCCTCGCCGCATCCCGGGACGAGGCGCCCACCGCCTGACACTTGGACATGATCCTTACCGCCGCCTGAAAGGACGGTCACGCCATGAGCCCTTCGACTGCCAACTGGCCCGCACACACGAATTGATGATGCGGGCCGCGCGGGACTGCCTCGTCAAGGATCATTACGAACCCCCTGACCGCCCACCAAGCGGGCAGGTCCCACGAGCAAGGGCCGGGTCACCACGCCCCGGCCCTTCCTCATGCCTCCCCGTGCTAGAGGGAGCGGGCCACACGGTCGGTGACGAGGCGGGCGAACCGAGCCGGGTCGCCCAACTCTCCGCCCTCCGCCAGCAGAGCGGTGCCGTACACCAGCTCGGCGGTCTGCGCCAGGGCCGGGTCGTCCGGCTCCTTCCCGTGGGCAGCGAGCAGCCCCGTCACCAGGTGATGCTCGGGGTTGAGCTCGAGGATCCGCTTGATGGGCGGGGCACTGTGCCCCATCGCGCGGTACATCTTCTCCATCGTCGGCGTCATGTCGTGCGCGTCGTTGACCAGACAGGCCGGCGACGTGGTGAGCCGGGTGGACAGACGGACCTGCTTGACCTGCTCGCCCAACTGCTCCTGCATCCAGGACAGCAGCGGCGTGAACTCCCGCTTGCGCTCCTCGTCCTCCGGCTTGGCGTCGTCCTCGCCCTCCGCCTCGTCGAGGTCGACCTGCCCCTTGGCGATGGACAGCAGCCGTTTCCCCTCGAACTCGCGGACCGCGTCCACCCACATCTCGTCCACGGGGTCGGTCAGCAGCAGCACCTCGTACCCCTTGGCGTGGAACGCCTCCATGTGGGGCGAATTCTCGATCTGCGACCGGGACGAACCGGTCATGAAGTAGATCTCCTCCTGCCCCTCCTGCATCCGCTCCACGTACTCCGCCAGCGTCGTCTGCTGCTCCGGGTCGTGCGTGGAGGAGAACGAGGCGATGTCAAGGATCGCGCCCTGGTTGTCGGTGTCGCTGAGCAGACCCTCCTTGACGGCGCTGCCGAACTCCCGCCAGAAGGTGCGGTAGCGGTCCTCGTCGGACTTCATCAGTCCCTTCACCGTGGACAGCACCTTCTTCACCAAGCGCCGGCGCATCAGGTGGATCTGCCGGTCCTGCTGGAGAAGCTCCCGGGAGATGTTCAGGGAGAGATCCTGCGCGTCCACCACACCCCTGACGAACCGCAGGTACTCCGGCATCAGCTCCTGGCAGTCGTCCATGATGAACACGCGCTTCACGTACAGCTGGACCCCCGGCCGGCTGTCGCGCGTGTACAGGTCGAACGGCGCCTGCGACGGGATGAACAGCAGCGCCTCGTACTCGAACGCCCCCTCCGCGCGGAGCGAGATGGTCTCCAGCGGATCGTTCCAGTCGTGGCTGACGTGCCGGTAGAACTCCTTGTACTCCTCGTCCTCCACCTCCGAGCGGGGGCGAGACCAGAGGGCCTTCATCGAATTGAGTGTGGTCAGCTCCCGCTCCGACCCGTCCGACTCGGCCTCGCCGTCGCCGGGCCGCTCCACCTCCATCCGGATGGGCCAGCCGATGAAGTCGGAGTACCGCTTGACGATCTCCCGGATCTTCCATTCTTCGGTGTAGTCGAAGAGACGGTCCTCCTCGTCCTTCGGTTTGAGGTGCACGGTGACCGCGGTCCCCTGCGGGGCGTCCGGAACCGGCTCGACGGTGTAGGTGCCGTCACCGTCGGACTCCCAGCGGGTGCCCACGTCCTCGCCCGCACGGCGGGTCACCAGCGTCACCCGGTCCGCCACCATGAATGTGGCGTAGAAACCGACGCCGAACTGGCCGATGAGCTCCCGGGAGGCCTCGCCGTCCTCCGCCTCCTTCAACCGCTCCAGCAGCTCGGCCGTCCCCGACTTCGCCACGGTGCCGATGAGGTCGACCACGTCGTCACGGGACATGCCGATGCCGTTGTCGGCCACGGTCAGGGTGCGCTGCTCCCGGTCCGCGTCGATGCGAATGTGCAGGTCGCCGGTCTCCACATCGAGGTCGGACTCTACGAGCTTCGCCCGCCGGACCTTGTCCAGGGCGTCGGAGGCGTTGGAGATGAGCTCCCGGAGGAAGATGTCCTTGTTCGAGTAGATCGAGTGGACCATCAGGCGCAGCAACTGCCGTGCCTCCGCCTGGAACTCGTGGGTCTCGGTCTGTGTACTCACATGGCCCCCTGTGTGCGCGAATTCTGTGCGTCATGGATGGTAGAGGACTCCCGGCGGGGATCGGCCCCAGGTGGCGCCTGTCCGACGGCAAGCGGAAACGCCCGGGCATCCCGAAGTCCGGAAGAGCACCTCGCAGTCCTCCGCGTCCTCACACCTCGACTCGGCCCGTACGGCGCGGAAGCTCGCCCCGCAGGGGCAAAAAGAAACCCCAGGTCAAAGACATGACCTGCGGTTTCCCCGGGAGCCGCCTGGGCGAGTCGAACCCCCGACCTACGCATTACGAGGCCTGCAAGATCATGCCGGTCCGTGCCGGACGCTGCCGCCACACCCCGTTTCCCCTGTTCACAAGCGCGCACCCCCCGCCCAGCCATGCCGGAGAGCCCACGCTGTGCCGGACCGTCCGCTCACACATCGCTCACGCAGGCTCGTGGCCCGAGCGGCATGCCGGACGACTGACCGCCACGAGCGGCAACGGTTGCACTTATTTCGATTGTTGCGGACAATGCAGCTACGACACTTTGACATGATCCGTACCGCCGCTTGAAGGGACGGTCACACCAATGAGCCCCTCGACTGCCCGCCCCACCCCTTCGTCCGAGGTGAATGCCGATTTCGCGGCACGGGCCCTGTCACCCGTGAAGAACTCCCTCGCCCGCTTCCCCGACGCCGAACGGATCCACTTCCGGATCGAGGAGGGAGACGCCGACCTCGAGCTGCCGCGCGAGGCCGTGGAGCTGCTGGCGACGGTACTGAGCCACATGGCGGCCGGCCGCGCCGTCTCCATCGTTCCCGAGCACGCGGAGCTGACCACACAGCAGGCAGCCGACATGCTGAACGTCTCCCGGCCGTTCCTGATCGGACTTCTGGAGGCCGGCGAGATCGACTACCGGAAGGTCGGCACCCACCGAAGGATCAGGGCACAGTCGCTACTCGAGTATCAGCGCCAAGACGACCGGAAGCGTCGGAAGGCAGCGGACGAGCTCACCGCACTGAACCAGGAGATGGGGCTGATCTGACCTCGTGGCGTTCACTGTTGTCTACGACGCCTGCGTTCTGTACCCGAGCACACTCCGCGATCTGCTCATCCGCGTTGCGCAGGCGGGGCTCGTACAAGCGAAGTGGACGGATCGGATCCTGGACGAGGTCTTCACGAACCTTCAGGCGAACCGTCCAGAACTCGCTCCCGCGAAACTGGCCCGAACACGCGAACTGATGATGCGTGCCGTGCGGGACTGTCTCGTCAAGGACTACGAACCCCTGGAGTCCGCACTCCAACTTCCCGACACAGATGACCATCACGTACTCGCTGCCGCGATCAAATCGCGGGCTCAGCTGATCGTGACCAACAACCTCAAGGATTTTCCCGAGGAGACGCTGGCGCCGTGGAACCTCGAAGCCGTCTCCGCAGACGACTTCATCCTCGCCCAAATCGATCTCGACCGGCAACGGGTCTTCGCAGCCGTGCAGCAGATAGCCGACTCCTGGCGAAACCCACCCGGCACCACGGCAGATGTACTCGGACGGCTGGAGCGAGACGGTCTCGTGGAGTCCACCGCCGCTCTCAGCTCCGGCCAGTAGCCGACAACCAGCCTGCGCTGCTCCCACAGAGGGCGTGGATCGGTCGCCATGGCGCCACCTCTTGTCCTATGGCGACCTTGGAGCGTCACATTCGCTCACGCATGCCATCCCTCGGCCCCCGGCCGTGTGACGCGTCATGTCCCGAGCAGCAGAAAACCCCAGGTCAGAAGTTCTCTGCCCTGAGGCTTCAGCTGAGCCGCCTGGGGGAGTCGAACCCCCGACCTACGCATTACGAGGCCTGCAAGATCGTGACGGGGTGTGCTGAACTCTGGGGCGGGATGTCGTTTTTGCTGGTCAGCGACGGGTGCTCTGGTGACCGGTGATCCCTGATCCAAGGTGTGCTGTCCCGTCCGCTCACGCATCGCTCACGCACGTGCACCGCGGATCTCCTGCAAGGAGCCGCTTCGTTTCCCCTCACGAGTGATTGCCCGGCATGGAGTTTCGGGGTGAGCTGACGGCATGTATCGCTGGTCACCGCTGAACGATCGGCAACGTACGCTCCTTGACCGCCTCGACGCGGGCGAGGAACTCGGCGAGCAGGCTGCAAGTCAAAGGCGTTCGGCCTACGCCTTGCGCGACCGGGGCCTCTTGGCGATCACTCGTCGACGGGGCGAGCTTCTGACCGAGGTCACCGACGCCGGGAAGTTCTACCTCAAGCACGGTCGCCATCCTGACGACCCTGCGCACGCGGAGGACAAGCCAGCCGCCTCGACCGCCGGTGCATCCAGCACTCCGAACACGGGAAGCAGCGATACACGTCCGACGGCAACGAAACGCCGGCCACGGGCTGCGAAAAGCGCGCCGAAGAAGCCAACTCCATACAGCGAGAGGCCCATCCCCCTCGCTCGACGGGCGAAGGCGATCCAGCTGGTCGAGCAACTCACCGCCAAGCGGCAGGTCACCATCTCCGCCCCGACCGAGGAAGAGATCACGGAGTGGCGGCGGATCGTCGACTTCGCAAAGCGACACGGTCTCGTCCCCGAAGGCAAGCGCATCGAGAAGCAGCGCCTGTTCAACCGCACCCGTGACTTGCAGATTTCGCTGCTGGATGGACCTCATCTCAACACGAACAAGCAGTCGCCGGACGAGGCCCCGGCGGTACCGGTGCCGTCTCAACTGCGCTCGCCGCATCCGGTGGTGGCTGCCCTTCGAGACGACCAGGACCGACCGGTGATGCCGGCGGCAATGCGTCGTCGCGCTCTCCTGCTCGTTCAGGGGTTGGCAGCCGAAGCCGTGCGGCGGGGCCACAGGGTGGAGGAGCACCCAGTCGCCAGCCGTCACCGAAGCCACGCGTACGGGACTGATGCAGGGTCTGGGGTCATCTGATCTGGCTTGCCCGCGGGGCGGCCTGGAAGGATGTAGCCGTGCCTGTTCCCTACCCTCAAGAGTTCCGTGACGATGTCGTCCGCGTGGCCCGTAACCGCGAGAAGGGCGTCACTCTCGCGCAGATCGCGAAGGACTTCGGCGTCCATGAGATGACGCTGTCGAAGTGGATGCGCCAGGCGAAGGTCGAGGACGGCGAGGAGCCGGGCGTCACCAGGTCGGAGTCGGCCGAGAACCGCGAGTTGAAGAAGCGGGTGCGGCTGCTGGAGCAGGAGAACGAGGTCCTGCGCCGCGCGGAGCCTACCTCTCGCAGGCTCACCTGCCGGCAAAAGGCTCTACCCGCTCGTGAGAGACCTCGCCGCCGACAACATCCCTGTCGCGGTTGCGTGTCGGGTGCTCACGCTCTCCCGCCAGCACTACTACCGCTGGCTGCGGCAGCCGGTCACGGACACCGAGATCACCGTGGCCTACCGCGCGAACGCCCTGTTCGACGCTCACCGTGATGACCCGGAGTTCGGCTACCGGTTCCTCACCGGTGAAGCCGAGGCCGCCGGACAGCGCATGTGCGAGCGGACCGCATGGCGGATCTGCCGCGACCATGGCTGGTGGTCGGTGTTCGGGAAGAATCGGCCGAAGAACGCCAAGAGGCCCGGGCCGCCCGTGCACGACGATCTCGTCCAGCGCGACTTCACCGCGACCGGCCCGAACCAGAGCTGTGGCTCACCGACATCACCGAACACCCCACCGGCGGATTCAACTGGTCGTCGCAACACCCTGATCTCGGAGGTGTGCGACGTGGCCACGGCGGACTGGA
>NZ_AUKW01000019.1:0-185614 GCF_000424965.1 Streptomyces sp. TAA204 | reverse complement strand
CCCGCGGAGCGGGTAATGCAGCGCTGACGCGCTGCATAGTGAATGACTCCGCTGACGCTACGTCAATTCCCGCGCAAGCGCGGGAATTCGCATTCCGCAAGCGGAATGCTGAAGCGAACACAATTCGCGCAAGCGCGAATTGTGGGACTCCCCGCAAGCGGGGAGTCGAAGCGGGCTACGGGGAGACGGTGCATCGCGCCGCCTCCCCGTGTAAACCCTGGAACTTTCAACCCCTACCGCCTAGATGGCGACTCTGGGAGCGGCTGTTGCGAGCACGCTGCCGGTGCGTCGAACGGATTTCCACGTGTGCCCTACTCTCAACACCCTGACCTGTGCCCAATCCTGCGAGCACCCCGTCAGAGTGCACACCCAACACGTCACATGGAGGCCCGTAATTCCAAGTGCCCGCGCCTTGCAGTGCATCGCACGCAATAGAATGCATCATCTTGTCTTGCTGTGTAGACTCTGGAGTCATGGCGCACCACCTACTGAGGGCCGATCCTCCGTGGAGTCCCGATGGGGAACACCGCTCGGATCGACTTCCCATAGCCGGGAATCGGGGACGGAGAATGGTGACCGTGAAGCTGCGTGAGCATCAGATCGAGGCCGTGGACGCGATCGTGCGTGGTTTGGATGTCCCGC
The DNA here is from genome assembly GCF_000424965.1 of Streptomyces sp. TAA204. Classification (NCBI taxonomy): domain Bacteria; kingdom Bacillati; phylum Actinomycetota; class Actinomycetes; order Kitasatosporales; family Streptomycetaceae; genus Streptomyces; species Streptomyces sp. TAA204. Next base: position 184,972 of record NZ_AUKW01000019.1, on the reverse strand, counting down.
CGGGAGGTGTCCCCGCCGGTGGGCTGCGCGGTCAGGTCCACGCCGCGTGCGGGACGGGGAAGACCATCATGGCTGCCGCGGCCGCGCGGCGGATCGCGCCCAAGGGGCGCGTGCTGGTCCTGGTGCCGACCCTGGATCTGCTCACACAGACCGTGAAGACCTGGCGTGCAGTCGGGCACAGGGGGCCGGCGGCCGCGGTGTGCTCGCTGCAGGAGGATCCGCAGCTGTGGAGCCTGCAGGTGCGGGCGACGACGAATCCGGTGCAGCTTTCTCTGTGGCACGGGCGGGGCCCGGTGACGCTGTTCGCGACGTACGCGTCGCTGGGCGTGCTCGCCGAGGCATTCGAGGGCGCGTACGGGCAGCGGCTGGCGCCGGTGGACCTCGCGGTCGTGGACGAGGCCCACCGCACGTCCGGGTCGATGGGCAAGGCGTGGGCGGACATCCACAAGCAGGAGGTGATCCCGGCGGCGCGACGGCTGTACATGACGGCGACGCCGCGGATCTGGCAGGAGCGGCCGGACGGGGAGGTCGCCGCGGGGGTGCGGGATGCGCTGCCCGATGAGATGGCTGCCTCGATGGACGACGAGGCACTGTTCGGTCCCGTGCTGTACAAGCTGAGCCTGGCGGCGGCCGTCTCGCGTGGGCTGTTGGCGCGCTACCAGATCATCGTGATGGAGCTTGCCGACCCGCTCGTCACGCCGGAGCGGCTGCGCGGTGAGGAAGGCCGGGAGGAGGAGGTGCGCGGGCAGCGGCTCGGCGCTCTGCAGGCCGGTCTGCTGCGGACGATGGCGGACCACCAGCTGCAGACGACGATCACCTTCCACCACCGCACCATCGAGGCCCAGGCCTACGCCGAAGGGCTGGAGCGGGTCGCGGGGAAGCTGCACGCCGATGACCCGGAGCACTACCCGGCCCGGATCTGGGCGGACTGGCTGTGCGGCGAGCACACCCCCGAGCGCCGGTGGGACGTCCTGGGCAGCTTCGCGAGCACCGGCCGGCGGGCGGTGCTCTCCAACTGCCGGGTCCTGGGCGAAGGCGTGGACATCCGTGCGGTCGACTCCGTGGCCCTGCTGGACCCCAAGGGCGCCCCGCACGACATCGTCCAGGCCATCGGCCGCGCGCTGCGGCAAAAGCCCGGGCAGGGCAAGCTCGCCTCGCTGATCGTGCCGGTCTTCCTCAAGCCCGGTGAAGAGCCGGAGGACATGTTCACCTCCAGCTCCTACCGGCCGCTGGTGAAGGTCCTTCAGGGGCTGCGGGCGCACGACGAGGAGGCCGTGGAACTGCTCGCGATCCCGCAGGAGCCGCAGAAGAACGCCGCGCAGCCGTCCGTGCACATCGGCACGCCCCCGGAAGAAGGCGAGGACGAATCCCGCCTGCTGCTGCGGTTCGCCGCCCCGAGGGATCCCGCGATGGTCGCCCAGTGGGTGTCCTTCAACGTCATCAACACCGAACGGCAGGACTGGGCACGCGGCTGGAGCGCATTGAAGCGGTTCACCGACCGCGAGCACCACGCCCGCGTCCCCTACGACCACAAGGAGGGCCCTTATCCGCTCGGGCAATGGGTCGCCGAGCAGCGGCGCGCCTACGGGGCCGGGCAATTGAGCGGTGCTCGGGCGCAGCGGCTGGAGCAACTCGGCATGGTCTGGGACGCCGCGGACGCCGGCTTCGAGGAAAACCTCGCCGCCGCACGGGTCTACTACCAACAGCACCAGACCCTGTGCGCACCGCGGACCGCGACCGCCCTGGACAAGCCCATCGGACAGTGGCTGTCCAACCTGCGCCGCCCCGGAGCACTGGCCGGACACCCGGAACGTGCTGAGGCGCTGGCCGCCATCGACGAACACTGGAACCCGGACTGGCCCGCAGCCTGGCAACGCCACTACGCCGCGCTCCAGGCACTCATCAAGGACGGCGCGACGCTGTCTCAGGTGCTGCCCGGCGTCACCGTCCACGGCATGGACATCGGCAAATGGCTGACCCGGCAACGCCAACCCGCCCTCTGGCACAGGCTGATACCCGAGCAGCGTGACCTCCTGGACAGCTGCGGCGTCGAACCGGCTCCCGCACCGGAGAAAACACCCGCGAAAGGGCACAGCGGCAGCTCAGGCGCCTTCGAACGAGGCATCACGGCCCTACGCCAATACAAAGCCCGCACCGGCACCCTCACCGTCCCCCGGGCCCACGAGGAGACCCTCGAAGACGGCACCGTGGTCAAACTCGGCGTATGGCTCACCAACACCAAAACCCGCCGCACCAAACTCAACGACGAGCAGCGCGAACAACTCACCCAACTCGGCCACAACTGGACCGCATAAATCCTGAATTGTGACCATCCGCGGCTAGTGCCGGACAGCAACTGCCGCCGATCCTGGACGTGTTGACAGTGGTCCGGGAGGGTGAGGCGGGGCGGGATGAGCGCGTTCTCAAGCAGGTTCGCGCCTGCCGACTGGCTCAGGGGCCGGTGCCTTGTGGGAGGGCGGTGTCGTTCAGCTCGCTGGAAGCGGCCGTCACGAAGGCATCCAGCGCTGTCCGAGGGTGCTCGAGGCACGGGAGTAGCTGCTGATCTGGGCGCCGTGCCTCTTCATAGGGGTCGAGCAGGAGTAGTTCCCGCTGGCGAGTGGTGATGGTGCCCGAGCACTCCCCCGCGATCAAACATGTGCGGGCAGCCTCGCTCTCCCGGTCTCGTTGTCCGTCGCTTCGAGCGTTATAGCAGCGCAGTAGAGCATTCTGGGCCGCTAACCTCCGCGTTTCAGTTGGTTGGTTGGCTGCGGTGGGCTGGGGTCGTCGGCGGTTTGTCGGGGGGCGGGCATGGCTGGGGCCCGACGCGCGGGTCGGGTGCTCCGGGGTTGATCGGGTCGTGGGTGGGCAGGCCGGCGTCGTTGGTCAGGTGGCCGGTCTGGGCAGGGCCGCGAGACGGGCGAAGGCGTTGGCCAGCTCATGGCGCCAGGGCCAGGTGGCGCTGATTCGCAGGTGGAGGCGGCGGCCTCCGCGGGTGATGCGGGCGGCTGTGTGCAGCAGTCGGTTGCGGAGTTTCTCGGGTTCGGCGATGGCCAATTCACCTTCCAGCAGCAGGGTCTGGGTCCAGGCGAGTAGGTCGATGGCGGTCAGGGACAGCTCCAGCCAGGCGGCGTTGAGCTGGAAGTGGCGGGAGGGGAAGCGGCCGAAACCGGTGGTCTTGCCGCAGCGGATGCGGTCCTCGACTCGGGCGTGTGCACGGTGGCGGACCTCCAGATGCTGCAGTGAGCCTTCGCCGTGCGGGGTGTCGGTGACGAAGACCTGGTGGCGCATGCCCTCGTCGAGGTCGAACAAGGACAGTTGGGCGCCGGGGTGGGGGCGCTCGCGGCGGACGATGATCCGGGTGCCCTCCGGGTGGTCGGGCAGGTCGATCGTGCCGGTCAGTTCTGCCACTTCGGCGCTGGTCCGCAGGGTGCCGTCCTGCTCCAGCGCGGGATGCCAGAGGTGGTCGGGCAGAGCCCGGATTGCTCGGCGGACTGGTGCGGTGACGGCATGGCCGACGGAGAAGGAAGCGTGGATCCCGCGCTCGCGCAGGGCTTTGACGTGGGCGAGGAAGGCTTTCGCTCCTCCGGCGCTGTCGGCGCGGACGAGGATGTCCCTGCCGTGACGGTGGGCGTCGGGGATCTGGGCCAGGGCCGCGTCCAGGACGGTGATGTGGTCGGCGGCGGTATTGGCCCCGGCGTTGCCCGGCCGCAGCCCTCCGGCCAGGGCTTCGCCGGTGTTGTCCAGGAAGCACAGCAACGGGTGGTAGCCGAAGCCGCGTTTATAGGTGGCCGCCGCTTGTTCTTTCTCGGAGTGGCAGGTCACCAGGGTGGCGTCGATGTCCAGGACCAGGCCGGGCAGGTCGCGCCCGCCGGCGCGGGCGGCGGGTATGCCGCCTTGGGTTTCGGCGGCCTGCAGCCAGGCGAAATCCCGGGCAGCGGCCCTCGCCGAGCGCAGGCGGGCGAGTGCGTCCGAGTCGATGCCCGCCAGCAGCCGCCAGGCGGTGGCGGTGGAGGCGACCGGGCCGAACACCTCTGCCTGGTCCCGCAGCAGGGCCAGGTCCGCTATCGCCTCGCCGCCGTCGGCGAGCATCACCGCCAGATCGACGGCGATCCGCCCGGGGTTGTGCCCGGTGCCACGCGGTCGCAGTCTGCGCAGTTCGTCGGTGAAGGCGGTGGTCAGGCCGGTGGCATCGGCGAGATCGGCCAGTAGACGGGATCCGGCATGGCTGACCACCCCGCGGCCGTCGGCCGAGACGACAAGCTTCGGACGCGACCCGGTAGTGTGCACGCAGAAAGTGCCTTCTCGCTGTGGTGACAGAAGCCCTAGACAAGCCTCATCATCCCAGCTCAGGAGGCACTTTCGCGTTTCCGCTCAGGATCCGGACGCCACCGCAAGTGAAACGCAGAGGCTAATCTGCTGGCCAGGCTGCGGCAGACGAGGCCCTGTTCAGGTGATGCTGAGGACAAGGGCGTCGACGGTGTCGGCGTGCCGGATCTTTACCCAGGAACGGCGGTCGCCGAAGCGGCTGGCCAGGCCGCGGCACACGAGGCCCTCGACGCCGAGCTGGACGAGGCCCTCGTGCCAGGCGGTCAACCGCACACACCCACTCCGCCCCCAACCACCCCTGCAGCTTCGCCTCGCCGAGTTCCCGCTGGGCACACCAGAGGCCGCCCGCGGGACGGCGCGTAGCATGAAGGCCCGACAAACAAGCCGGAGTGCCACGTTCATCATGTCCTCCCCACGCCCCGGGAACATGCTTCCCTTTCTCCTCCTGTCGGCCTTCCGCACCCTCATCGACGAACTGCACCTCCGTCTCGCCGAGCACGGGCATCCCGACCTCCGGCCGGCTCACGGTTTCGCCATCCAGATGGTCAGCAGAGGAGGAAGCGTCTCGGACCTCGGGAGACGGCTGGGGGTGTCGAAGCAAGCAGCCAGCAAGACGGTCAGGGGACTTGAGGGTCTTGGCTACGCCCGGCGGGTACCGAGCGCGATCGATCAGCGTCAGGTCGAAGTGCTGCTGACCCCCCGTGGTGTGGAGGCGCTCACGCTTTCGGGAGAGATCCTCAACCAACTGCGTGACGAGTGCGCCGCGACGGTGGGCGAGCGGGAGATGGTCACCTTGGAGGACGCGTTGGCGCAGCTGAGTCCGTACGACGGGATGGAGCAGATCGTCGGCTGGCTCGGGGCCTGATTCACCGCCCGGAGGGGGGACCTCACGCAGAAGTGCCCGTACGGTTCAGCGAACCGTACGGGCACCACCTGCAGTCGCCGTTTCAGCTGTCCCGGCTACCGGACCTCACTACTTCTTGCCGACGGTGCTCCAGTCAGGAGCCTTGGCGCCCTTCGGGGCCGTTCGCTTCGCGAACTCCTCGAAGGTAAAGGTGAAGCTCCCGTCGGAGCCGCGCCGCGTGCACATCAACGTCGGGTAGTACCCGCTCAGTTCGACCTCCGGCGTCTGCGGCACCTTCTGGCACACCTCCTCCGGCTTCGTCTCGGTGAACCAGTTGGTGTTCACCACCGGTTCCCAGAAGCTGATGTGCCCGTTCCAAGTTCCGTATGCGAATGCCTGGGTGAAGGGCCCACCGTTGGCGGGTGCCGCGTTGGGATCGACTATGTGATTGCCCATCCGGCCTGCAGCGCCCGGAAGCCCCCATCCTTCCGGGGCGTACGGCGCTGGAACTGTCTTCATGGCGGTGGCTTCGTCGTCGCAGTTGATGACGAGGTGGCAGGGGCCGGTCCTTATCCGGTTCCTATCCGCCAAGTCCTGGATGAAGTAGTGCATGTCGAAGTGCGGCTGATCGAACACGTGAGGCGGCCCATGCCCCTTGATCTGCCAGTTGAACATGAGCCACTTGAACGGCAGTCCCTCAAGTTTGGGGAACTCGAGAACGCGCTCGTGACCGCTGGCGCAGTCCGTTTCAAGGTCGACGCCGTCGCCGTCCTTGTCGAAGCAGGTCTTTCCGTCGTGTGTGGGCGTCGTCGGAAGCGACTTCATCGCGGCCCCGTCGACGCGGACGGCGAGTGCCGTGGGGCGTTTCCCCCCGTCCGCGGCGTACAGCGTCTCCACGAAGCCGTCGCCCAACCGGGCCTTCTTGTAGGGCGTCAGAGTAGGTGCCGCTTCGGAACTCGTGGCGTTGAGAGTGGAGAGGGACGCCACGAGCGCCAGCAGGAAGCACCCGGCCGCGAGCGACCATCTGGTCCGGCTTCGCCATCCGTTGATGATGCGTATCATGTGCTGCTTTCTCGCTGAGGTGAGGAACTCAGTGCCCGGGGTGCCATTCGAACGCCTGGAACGGCTCGTCCACGGGCGCCTCGGTCATGCGGTTCGCGTAGGTCGAGATGGTGTAAACGCCCAGCCCGAGTACGACCTCGAGGGCGTTCCGGCGCGTGTAGCCCGCCGTCAGGAACGCCTCCATGTCTTCGGGATTCACGTGCCCGTGGCCCTCCATCACCGCGGTGGTGAACAGCCGCATGGCCTCGAGCTTGGCGTCCTCCAGCGGCTTGCCCGAACGCAGCGCCTCGATGAGGGACTCGTCCGTGCCCGAACGGGTCAGCATGGCCGAGTGCATGGCGACGCAGTAGTGGCACTGCACGGTGGTGGCCATGGTGAGGATCAGTACTTCGCGTTCGAGCTGGCTGAGCGTGGTCTTGTTGAACACGCCATTGCCGGTCATGAACGTCTCGAGCAGTTCCGGCGACTCCGCCATGAAGGAGACCGGGGCCGGCAGGAAGCCGAAGCCCTTGTTGGTCTTCTCGAGGATGGGCCGGGAAGCTTCGGGAGCTGACTCGACGTCGTGACGCGTGAACTGGCTGGTCATTAGGCCTCTCTTTCGCAACTGTGGGAAACGGGCGACGTGTTCGCCGTCCGGACTGCTTCCGTGCGCCAGGCTTCCCGGACCACCGAGGCGAGTGCCTCGATCCGGTCTTCCTGGAGTACGGAGTAGTGGTCGCCGTCCAGTACGTAGACGGCGCAGCGGCCGGCTATGTGGTCGGTCCACGCCGACGTCGCCGCTTGGGTCGCCCCGTCTTCCGCCCGGATGAGTACGGCGGACACCCCCTCGTACTTGCCGGGACTGTGGGCCGCGAGGACGGCGGCGTCGAACGTGAACCGGTCCAGCAGGCCGGCCAGCGTGCCGTGGTCGGCGCCGGAGTCGAGCAGGCCGCTTTCCCGGAGGCGTTCGGCGAGCACCGCGTCGGGGTCGTCGACCATGGTCAGGTCTACCTCGGCCAGTGGGTCCGGCGTGCCCGCGACATGCGCGACGTCCCGGGCGAACCACGCCAGCAACTCGGCGCGGGAGGGTTCCTCACGCTCCTGGTCCGGATGCTCCATCAGGTCGATCGCGACGACAGGTGCCACGGTGAAGCCGTCGGCCGCCAGCCGGTCGGCGACCTCCAGCGCCAGTACCCCGCCCATCGACCAGCCCGCGAGCCGCACCTCACGGCCGTCGGCGTCCGCGGAGATCGCGTCGGCGTACAGGTCGGCGAGGGCATGGAGGTCGGTGCTGCCGGCCAGGTCGTCCGGTACCTGGACACCGGTCACCGGCATGCCGAGGCAGCCAGCGAGCGTGCGGTAGCAGACCACGTCGCCGCCGACGGGGTGGATCCAGTACGACATCGGCCCGGTGCCCTCGGTGGCCATCGGGACCAAAGTCGTACGCTGCGCCCGCCCTTCGCGTACGGCTTCGGCCATGGCCGCGACCGTGGAGTGCGTGAAGAGGACCGAGAGGGGAAGCGCGGTGCCCAGCCGCGCCCGTACCAGGGCGATGAGTCTCACCCCTAGCAGGGAGTTCCCGCCCAGTGCGAAGAAGTCGTCGGTTCGGGCGGCCGGCGGGTGGGGAAGCATCTCCGCCCAGATGTCCGCCACTGCCCGCTCGGTCTCGTTCCGCGGCGGTTCGGCCGACGCCTCACGGACGATCTCCCGGCAGCGGTCCTGGAGGACACTGCGGTCGACCTTGCCGTTGGCGGTGATGGGCACGGCGTCCAGTTCCACGAGCCGGCTCGGCACCATGTACGCGGGCAGCAGTTCCCGCAGTTCGGCTCCGATCTTCTCCAGCGGCGGCCGCGTGGCGTCGAGGACGACGCCGGCGAGGAGGGTCTTGGGCTCCATCGCCTTGCCCAGCGCGGCCGCGACCGCACTCTGCACGCCGGGCATCCCGGTCAGAGCCGTCTCGATCTCACCCAGTTCGATCCGGTGTCCCTGCACCTTGACCTGAGCGTCGCGCCGTCCGAGGAACTCGATGTCGCCGTCGGGGAGGTACCGCCCCAGGTCGCCGGTGCGGTACAGGCGGCCGTGCGGTGTCTGCAGGAAGCTCGCGGCTGTCTTCTCGGGGTCCCCCAGGTAGCCGCGGGCCAGGCCGTCCCCGGCGATGTACAGCTCGCCCGGGACGCCCGTCGGGCGGTGGCGCAGCTGCTCGTCCAGGACGTGGAACGCCTGGTTCCGCAGCGGTTTCCCGTAGGGGATCGACGGCCACGCGGGGTCCACCGTGCCGATCGGATAGGTGATCGACCAGATGGCCGCCTCGGTGGCGCCGCCCAGGGAGTGCATCCGGACTCCGGGAGTGCAGCGGCGCATCCGGTCGGGGAGGTCGGTCGGTACCCAGTCGCCGCTGAGCAAGATCGTACGGAGCGAGACGACGGGGCCTCCGCCTTCTTCGTCCTCCTCCTGCCCGGACCGGCCCTCCAGGTGGTCGACCAGCATCTGCAGGAGCGCGGGAACCGAGTTCCACACCGTGACGGAGTGCCGTCGCACCAGGTCCGTCCACGCCTGCGGATCGCGCAGCTGCTCGGGGAGAGGCAGCACCAGGGTGCCGCCAGCCGCCAGTACGCCGAAGACGTCGAAGACCGACAGGTCGAAGTTCATCGCCGACAGGCCGAGAACGCGGTCGTCGCTCCCGATCGCGTACCGCTGGCACACGTCTTCGAGCGTGCCCAGGGCGGCGCGGTGTTCGATGACCACACCCTTGGGCTGGCCCGTGGAGCCGGAGGTGAAGATGACGTAGGCGACGTCGTCGGGCTGTGCCCCGGACATGCGCGGCGCTTCGGCAGCGTCGCCGTCGGAGGTGTCCGGGGTCGTGCCGGACACATCGAGCCACTCGGAGCCGTCCAGCCACGGGTGGGCGGCGAGGACCTCCGGGTCGGCCACCGTGAGTGCCGCACCCGACAGTTCCAGGGTGCGCCGGGCCCGTTCGGCGGGCAGGTCGGCGGCGACGGGGACGTATGCCTTGCCCGCCTTCAGCACGGCGATGACGGCGACGACCTGTGCGATCCCCTTGGGCAGTACGACCGCCACCGGCTCGCCGGGCTGCTCCCCCGTCCGGGCAGCGATGCGGCGTGCCAGCTCTTCGGCGCGGGCGTCGAGTTCGCCGTACGTGAGCTCTTCCTCGCCGCACGCCAGCGCGACGGCGCCGGGGGATTGTGCGGCGGCCTTCTCGAAGCCGTGGTGCAGCAGGCCGCCCGGCTTCGCGGCAGCTGTCTCGTTGGCTCGTCTGCGAGGCTCGAGTTCCCGCTCGTCGAGGTCGATCCGGGGCGTGGTGTTCCACGCCTCCTCGTCGTCGCAGAGTCGCTCGACGAACTCGCGGTAGCTCGCGAACATGGCCGCGACCATGGGCTCCGGGAAGAGCTGGGTGACGTAATCCCAGTTCAGGCGCAGCCCTTCGGCGTCCTCGATCACCTGGTGGTCGAGCCACACCTGAGGTGTGCGGATCAGGGAGGAGACCTCCCGGCCGTCACCGGTGAGCGCCACCAGGTGGTCGGTGAGGGCGCTGGACGCGGGGCCTTCCCCCGAGGAGAAGTTGAGGGTGCTCGCGAAGACGACCGGGGCGCGGCCGGCTTTCGCGGAGCCGTGCAGGGTGGACAGTTCGCGCAGCACCTGCACGCCGCTGAACGAGCTGTACTGCAGGTCCGTCCACAGCTGCCGCTGCAGTCGCGCCGTTCGACGGGCGAAGTCGTCCGTACCGCGGGTGTCGACCTCCAGCAGGGTCGTGGTGGAGAAGTTGCCGAGGACCTGGTTGACCTCGGGGTGGACGGGGCTGCGGTTGAAGAACAGCAGCGTCAGCGTGAAGTGCGGGCTGGCCGACCAGCGAGCGACGGTCTCGGCGTACGCGGCTGCGATGGCGGCGGAGGGTGTCACTCCGGCAGCCTTCGCGTGGTCCTGGAACTTCTCCCAGCGCTCCGGCGGGATGGTCCCGCTCAGGTGGTCGAACTCCGGCCTGCCGATCGCCGCCGGATCGGCGGCCAGCGGCAGTTCGGGCGCCGGAGGCAGTGTGGCGATGCGGTCAAGCCAGTACGCCCGTGCCGCTGCGTGACCCGGCTCCGCCTGGCGATCCCGCTGGTTCCGCACGTAGTCGCGGAAGGTCAGCTCCAGCGGTTCCAGGGTGGCACCGTGGTACACCTGCGCGAGGTCGGCGAAGAACAGCGCGGTGCTCCAGGCGTCGATGATGAGCGCGTCGACGCCGACGTGCAGCCGCGTCAGCCCGTCCGGCAGCCGTGTGACGGCGATGTGGAACAGCGGCCACACGGTCGGGTCGAAGACCTGTCCGGACAGCTCCTCGAAACGCTGCTCCAGCCGGCCGGCCAGCTGCTCCGGCTCCGTCGTGCTCAGGTCGAGGCGGTCGAGCTTGCAGGGCGGAACCTCGGGGAGGATCAGCTGGTGGCCGTCCTCGGTCATCACCGCGCGCAGCATCTCGTGCCGGCCGATGACCGTGTTGATCGCCGACTCCAGGCGTTCCCAGTCGAGTTCGCGCAGGTCGACCTCGATGAAGAAGAACGTCGAGACCCCGCCCAGCTCCATCCCCTCGGAGCGACCGACGAGATACGCCTGCTGGAGATCGGTCAGCTCGAAGGGCTCGTGACGACCTGCCGGGTCCAGGATCAGCCGGCCGGCGGCAGCCGGTTCCGGGTGTGTCCGGGCCGGACGCACGTCGGGTGCGGTGGGCGCCTCCGGCTCCCGCGTGCCTGCGGGCAGATTCTCCCGGACATGCGCAGCGAGTTCGGTGATGGTCGCGCCGTCGAGGAACAGAGTGAGCGGAACGGCAACCCCGCAGCGCGCCGCGACCACGTCCTTGATCTCCAGCGCCATCAGCGAGTCGAGACCGAGATTCTGCAACGACTCGTCCCGAGCCAAGCTCTCCGGAGCAGCTCTCAGCGACCGCGCGCACGCCTCGACGACCACCATGAGCGGGTCGATCGCGTCGAACATCCGCTGCGGGGCTTCGACCGCCGGAAGCGCCGCGACCGGCTGCCAGGCATGCGTCACGGGCGGAGTCCAGTCCCGGCGGCTCTCCGCGTCAGCACGCGCCAAGGTCACACCCCGTGCAGCAACCCAGCAGATGCCGACCCCGTCCAACAGAAACACATCAGCAACGATGGTGCGTGCGTCCGCCGCGCCTTCCCGCAGGCGCAGCCGCACCTCCAGCGATTCACCGGCCGGCAGTCCCGGCCGCACCGTGAAGGCGTCGAGGCCGACCACCATGAACGCTCCGTCGGTCGCCGACCGGACGGTCAGCGGTGCGAACAGCACCTGGAACATCGCATCCGTCAACCCGGGCGGCACCCCGTAGCGTTCGGCTTCCCCTGCGGGCACCGGACGCAGCCGTGCCCAGGCGTTGTCCCCGTCGAAGGCCACCTCCTCGACCCACTTGGCGCCTTCTCCCAGGTACAGATGGCGTGCCCACATGCGGCGGTAGAACTCGCTGCCGGTCATTCGGTGCGGGAGCCCGCCGGGCAGTGCGTCCGGCACGGTGTCGGCCGGCTCGCTCGCCGTGACGCGACCGCGGCAGTGGATCGGCCAGGCGAGTCGCGGGTCGGCGGGGTCGGACCGGTAGGCGAAAGCCAGCGTGCCATCGTGCGACGGCTCCAGCGTGAGCATGACGGTCGGCCGGTCGTCCTGGTCGAACGTCAGGCGCTGGAGCACGGTGACGTCCGCCAGGGCGACGTTGTCGCTCTCGCCCACCACGCGGGCCGCCTGTACCGCCGCTTCGAGGAAGAAGCCCACGTTGACGATGGGTTCGCCGCCGATGACGCAGTCGGCCAGGGCCGGGTCGTCGGTGGCGTCCAGCGTCGTCAGGAACGCTGCCCCGGCGCCCGGGACGGGCAACCGGTCACCGAGGAGGGAGGCGCTGCCGTGCCTCTGGCCTGCGATGGTGGGCCGGAGTTGGGGCGTCGCTCCGCCGGTGCGGCAGCTCGGCTCGTACCAGTGCCGCGTCCGTTGGAACGGGTAGGTGGGGGCGTCGACGAGGGTGACGTCCCGCCCCGACCACAGCTCGGACCAGTCGACGTCCAGGCCGGCCGTGTAGGCGTCGGCGACGGTGTCCGCCACGACCCTGCGGTCCGGGCGTCCGGGCCGCAGGGAGGCGCCCCACAGGCCGGCACGTTGTTCGTCGGGTACGAACCTGCGCGCCATGGCGAGCAGCGTCGGGGCGGGTCCGATCTCCAGTACGTGGCCGGCGCCGGTCTCCAGCGCGTTCGTCATGGCACCGAGGAAGTCGACGGGTTGAAGCGCGTGGTTCCTCAGGTACTCCGCGTTCCAGCCACCCGGTTCCAGGGGGCGTGCGGTCAGGGACGACATGAGCGGGACGGCGGGATCGCCGAAGGCGATGCCGGAGAGTTCACGCTCGAAGGCGTCGAGCGCCGGCTGCATCAGGGGCGAGTGGAAGGCACGCCCGGACTGGAGCGGTTTGGTGCGCAGGCCCTGCTCGGCCGCCTCGGCCAGCACGTCCTGCACCTCGTCCGGGTGGCCCGAGACGACCACGTGCTCGGGCCCGTTGACCGCGGCCACCCCCACGCGGCTGCGCACGCCGAGCAGCGCGCGCACCACGTCTGCCGGTGCGAAGACGGCAGCCATGGCGCCCGGCTCGGTCATGTCCTGCATGAGGCGGCCGCGGACGGCCGCGATGGTCAGCGCGTCGTCGATGCTCACGCTCCCGGCCACTGCCGCCGCCGCGATCTCGCCGACGCTGTGGCCGACGACGACATCGGGTTCCACACCGAGGGCGCACCACATCTGGGCCAGGGACCACTCCAGTGCGACGAGCGCCGGCTGGGTGTAGCGGGTCTCGTGGACGGCGGGGTCGTCGGGGGCGAACAGGACGTCGAGGAGCGGCCGGTCCAGCAGGCCGTCGACGAGTTTCGCGCAGTGCTGAAGGCTGGTGCGGAAGCTGGGCGAGGCGTCGAATAGGTCGGCGCCCATGCCGGGGTACTGGGCCCCCTGCCCGGTGAACAGGAAGGCGGTGCGTCCGCGCTTCCTCCTCCCCGGCGACTCGGTGACGCGGGTCTCCCCGTCCAGGACACGCCGGAGCCCGTCGCGCATCTCGGCCGCTGTCGAGCCGACCGCGGCGGCCCGTACCTGCCAGTGATCGCGGCCCGCTCCGGCGGTGTGCGCCAGGTTCGCGAGGTCCCGAGGGGGCAGGGGGCCTTTCAGCTTTGCGAGGTAGGCGCGGGCCTGTTGCCTCACCCCTTCCTCGCTCTGTGCGGACAACGGCAGGACGCAGACGCCGGTTCTGTCGCCCTGCGGGTGGTCGGCGGTCCGGGCGGGCGCCTCCTCGACGATGACGTGCGCGTTCGTTCCGCTGGCCCCGAAGGAGCTGACGCCGGCTCGCCGAGTGCGCTCCCCCGGGAGCCACGGGTGGCCCGTAGTGGGCACGGCCAGCCCCAGCTCGTCGAGGTCGATCTCGGGGTTGAGCTCGCCGAGTCCGGCGTGCGGCGGGATCAGGCCATGGTTCAGGCTGAGCACCACCTTGATCAGGCCGGCGACGCCCGCCGCGGGTTCGAGGTGTCCCAGGTTGGTCTTGGTCGAACCGAGCAGAAGCGGTGTCTCCCGGGTGTCAGGGCACAACACGTCGGCGAGCGCGTGCACTTCGATGGGGTCGCCGAGCGGTGTGCCGGTGCCGTGCGCCTCGACGTAGTCGATGTCCTCGGCCGACAGCCCGGCGGCGTCCAGTGCCGTGCGTACGACATCGCGCTGCGCTTTCGCGTTGGGCACGGTGATGCCGCCGGCACGGCCGTCCTGGTTGACGGCGGTGCCGCGGATGACGCCGAGGATTCGGTCGCCGTCCGCCCTGGCGTCCGAGAGGCGCTTCAGCACGACGACGCCGCAGCCCTCGGAGCGGACGTATCCGTCGGCGGCCGCGTCGAAGGTCCGGCAGCGCGCACCGGGCGACAGCATGCCGGCCTTGCCCAGCACCGTGTACCACTCCGGGGACAGCAGCACGTTGACACCGCCGGCGAGGGCCACGTCGGTGTCGCCGCTGCGCAGTGCCTGTGCCGCGAGGTGTACGGCTACGAGCGACGACGAGCACGCAGTGTCGACGGAGAGGCCGGGACCGTGCGTCCCGAGCCAATAGGCGATGCGGCCCGCGGCGAAGGTGGAGGCGTTGCCGGTCAGGGCGTACGCCTCCAGGGCGTCCGGGGCGACGTGGGTCAGCATCTGATGCATGTAGTCGCTGTTCGTCACACCGACGTACACGCCGAGCCGGCTGCCCTTGAGCGACGCAGGCTTGGCTCCCGCGTTCTCGAGTGCTTCCCAGGAGACCTCCAGCAGCAGCCGCTGCTGGGGGTCCATGAAGGCCGCCTCCCGGGCGGATATGCCGAAGAAGGAGGCGTCGAAGCCGTCGACGGCGTCGAGGAAGCCGCCGAAGGGTGCACCGTCCGGGAATCCGCCGGGGATGTCGGCGAGCCTCGCGGCCGGGTAGGGCGCGATCGTGTCCTGCCCTTCGGACAGTACGTCCCACAGGGCGGCGGTGTCGTGGGCGCCACCGGGCATGCGGGCGCCCATGCCGACGATGGCGACGGGTTCGGTCTTCTCGGCGCGCAGCGAGTCCCGCTCGTCCGTGAGTGATCTGATCCGGTCGAGTGCCGAACTGAGGAGTCTTCGGGTGTCGTCGGGCATCTGGGCAGTGGTCATGAGAGTCCCCCGGGCATCGGCTGGTGGGAGCGTTCGAGCTCTGCCTCGAGCGCTCGGATGAGGTCGTCTTCGGCGGGATCGGCGGCGTCCGGCGGCGCTGGTACACGCACGGGTGTGGTGCGCGGAGCCGGCACGTCCGCCACAGGAGCGGGCGACTCCTCCTCGGGGCACATCGACGACGCGAAGAACCCGGCGAGTTCGGTCGTCGTGGGGTGCTCGAACATCAGGCGGGTGGGCAGCGTCATGCCGAAGGCGCGGCCGAGCTGGTTCTTGGCACGTGCCGCGAGCATGGAGTCCATACCCAGGGCGAAGAATCCGGCGTCGACGTCCAGCACGTCCGGGTCCAGGCGGAGGGTCTCGGCCACGGTGCGCACGACGGTCTCCGTCACGCGCGCCGGGGTCCACTCGGCGGACGTGGACGGAGCGGTGCCGGAGCCGCCGGGGTCCATGGTGGAAGCAGAGGCCGGTGCCGCCTGCCGGGCGGACCACGGGTTCGCCCACTGGTCCTCGGTGAACCAGTGCCGCGTCCGTGTGAAGGGGTGCTTGGGCAGCGGCATCATCGGGACCGCTGCCTGGGGCTCCCCGCTTGCCTGGTGCGGCCACGGGCCGCGACGGCGGTGGACGTACATGGACCCGAACGCCCGCTGGACGGCCACCTCGTCAGTCAGGTCGCGGTGCAGCGACCAGGCGACCGCCGGAGCGCCCCCCGCCTCGGCGCACAACCCTTCCAGTGCGTCGACGAGGGTCGGGTGCGGTGACATCTCGACGAACGTGTCGTGTCCGCCGGCGAGCAGTTCGCCGACGCCCTGCCCGAAGCGCACCGGCTCGCGCATGTTGGCGTACCAGTATTCCGGTGCGGGTGCGCCGGTGAGGCTCGCGCCCGTCACGGTGGAGACCATCGCCAGTCGCGGAGCGGTCGGTCGGATGCCGCTCAGGACGTCGAGCAACTCCGGTCGCAGCGCCTCCACCTGGGGGCTGTGGGAGGCGACGTCCACCGCGACGAACTTTGTGAAGACGTTGTCCCGGCAGAGCGCCGCAGCGACGTGTTCGAGCGACTCCGGCGCGCCGGAGAGGACCGTTGAGTGCGGCGAGTTGACCACCGCGACGCAGATGTCGTCGTACGCCTCGCACACTTCCCGTGCCCGCTCGTGGCCGACGCCCGCGACGAGCATGCGGCCGCGCCCGGCGATGCGCGCCAGCAGCCGCGAACGTTCGCATATCACTGTCACCGCGTCGGTCAGCGACAGGGCACCCGCGACGTGAGCTGCGGCCACCTCGCCCATGCTGTGCCCGACGACGGCGTCGGGCTGGACCCCGGCGGCGCGCCACACGGCGGCCAGGCCCACGGCGACCGTGAACAGCGCCGGCTGGACGAACTGGGTGGGCAGGTGCCCGCCGTCGCCGTGCTCCATCAACTCCAGAACGCTGCGCCCCAGTACCGGTCGCATGGCCTGGTCGACCTCGCGGACCGCTTCCTCGTACGCGGGGTTGGTGGCTCGCAGCCGGGACGTCATGCCCGTCCAGTGCGGTCCCTGTCCGGGGAAGACGAAGACCGTGCCCCCCGTGCCCGTGGCGGAGCCGACGACTCCGGCCGGGCCGGGCTCGCCGTCGGCCGCTTCGCGCAGCAGCGCGACCAGTTCGGCCGGTGACGCCGCGGAGACGGAGAAGCGGCTGGTGAGCCGGCTCCGCCGGTGGTCCGCCGCCTCGGTCATGGACCGCACGAACTCCGGGTCCTTGCCGTCGAGCAGGTCTGCGTACGTGCCGGCCAGGGTGGAAAGGCCGTCACGGGTGGCCGCGGAGATCCGCAGCGATAGGGGTGCGGTGCCGGCCGTCCCGCCGGGCACGCCGTCGTGCTCGTCCTCCGGGGGCGCGGGGGCGGGTCCCACGATCACGTGTGCGTTCGTCCCGCCCGCGCCGAAGGCGGACACGGCACCGAGCCGCTCGTCGTCGTCGGCGTCCCAGGAGGCGGAGCTGTCACCCGCGAAGTCCAGCCGCGTTCCCTGGAGTTGCAGGTGCGGATTGACGTCGGTCAGGTGCAGCGACGGGTAGATGGTCCGGTGGTGCACGGACAGCGCTGCCTTCGCCAGCCCGGCCACGCCCGCGGCGGCCTCCAGGTGCCCCATGTTGGTCTTGAGGGAACCCAAACGGCAGACGGGCCCCGGCGAGCCGCCGTAGGTCGTGGCGAGTGCCTCGACCTCTATGGGGTCCCCCAGGCTCGTGCCGGTGCCGTGCGCCTCGACCAGGCTCACCTGCGAGGGGTCGGCCCCGGCGTTCTTCAGCGCGGCGGTGATGCATGCCTGCTGCGCGCGTCCGCTGGGCGCGGTCAGGCCGTTGGTGCGGCCGTCCTGGTTGACGGCCGAGCCGCGAACGGTCGCGTAGACGCGGTCGCGGTCGCGGTGCGCGTCCGACTCCCGCTTCAGGATGAGCGCGACCACGCCCTCACCACGCACATATCCGTCCGCGGCGGCATCGAAGGTCTTGCAGCGCCCGTCGGGTGAGAGCGGCAGGCCCTTGGAGTGGGCGACCGTACTGGCAGGCGAGAGCAGGAGGTTCACGCCGGCCGCGACGGCCGTGTCGCACTCGCCGTTGCGCAGCGCCTGCACGGCGAGGTGCACCGCCACCAGCGAGGACGAGCATGCGGTGTCGACGGACAGGCTGGGGCCGTGCAGGTCCAGCTGGTAGCTGAGCCGGTTGGCGATGATGCAGTTCGTGCCTCCCACCACGGTGTAGAGGTCGACCGTCTCGGGCTTCATCAGCTGCATGGTGAGGTAGTCGGTGGCATTTGCGCCGACGTAGACGCCCGCTCCTGAACCCGCGAGACGTTCGGCGGGTATCCCGGCGTCCTCGAACGCCTCCCACGCGACTTCGAGCAGGAGACGCTGCTGCGGGTCGACGTGTGCCGCCTCGCGGGGCGAGATTCCGAAGAAGCCGGCGTCGAAGTGGTCCACGTCGTCGATGAGGCCCGCGTGCAGCATGTGGGTGCGCCCGGTCGCCTCCGGGTCCGGGTCGTAGAATTCGGCGTGGTCCCAGCGCTTCGATCCGACCTCAGTGATGGCGTCGACACCGTCGCGCAGGGACTCGTGCAGCGCCGTCGGTGTGTTGATGCCGCCGGGCAGGCGGACTCCGAGGCCGACGATCGCGATGGGCTCGCGCCGTTCCCGAGTGAGCCGTTCGACCTGTGACCGCAGCCCCTTGACCGCCTTGAGAGCGGTCTGGAGCGCTCTGTCGCCCCCGTTCGCCGTGCCGTTCAAAGTTCCCCCACCATCGCTTCCAGCTCCGCCAGTTCTCTTTGCAAATCGTCGAGTTCATCCCCGCTCGTCCGGGGGCCGGGAACCGGGTCGTCCGTGTGGGCCTGACGCGGCGGCGCGGGCTCCTGCGGCTGATGGGGCTCCAGCCGTCGTGCGAGTTCCGCGGCAAGGTCGTCGATGGTCGGGTAGTTCCACACCACGGTCGACGACAGGGTCACGCCGAGCATCCACTCCAGGCGGTTGCGCAGCTCCAGGCCCATGATCGAGTTGAGGCCGATGCTGCGGAACGGCTCAGCCGTGTCCACCTGAAGAACGGGGACGCCCGCGACCTCGCCGACGACTCGGCGGACCACCGTGGTCGTCCTCATCACGCGTTCGGCGGCGGGGAGCGAGGTGAGCTCGTCCCGCAGGTCCGCCTCAGCGCCGCCGCTGTTCGCTGTGACCGGAACCTGCCGGATCTCGACCCCGCGGATCCGCACGGAGACGCGTCCCTCGCTGACCAGGTCCACGTCGCACAGGTACGTCTCGGCTTCCTCGCCCGGTGCGAGGACTGCGACGGCCCGTGGATCGGCACCCGGCGTGGAGAGCACGGACACCTCGCGGACCGACGTGGTCAGGACGGTCCGGCCGGTGTCGATCGGCTGGGGCCCGGTCAGCAGGGGGGCGACGCCCGCCTGCAGTGCCGCGTCCAGCAGGCGCGGGTCGACGGGCAGAGTCACGTCGGCCCCGGCCGGGTCCCACGTGATCTCCGCCTCCGATTCGTTCTCCGCTACGCGCAGGGCCCCGATCAGCCGGTACTGCGGTCCGAAGGCCAGCCCACGTCGCCGGAAGGCGGCGTACAGCTCATCCACCGGGGTCTCCGCGCCGGCCGACCGGGCGAGCGGGGCTTCGTCGACGTCGGCCGATCCGGCCGTCGATGCCATCGCCGCCGCCGTCTGCACCCATGTGTCGCCGTCCTGGGCGAAGAAGGCCACCTCGGCGGTTTCGCCGGTCGTGCGGACGGTCGTCTGCAGTGCCGTGTCCTCCCCGGTCACCTCGTGGGAAGCGGACAGCACCATGTCGCGGACGATCACAGACTCAGCTGCCGGCAGGTCCTGAGCTGCGGTCTTCGCCGCGGCCGCGGCGAAGACCGCAGCCGGGACGACGGTCCTCCCCCCGATGACGTGGTCGCCCAGCGACCACGTCGCCGAGTCCAACCGTCCCGCGTACACCGACAGCGCAGGGTCGTACGGCACCTGCACCCGTGCACCGAGCGGGTCGTGGGTGCCGCGGGTGGCGGCACCGGACGGCACGGGCGCGTGCGCCCGCTGCCACGGATAGGGGATACCGAGCGGGGCGGGAGCGGCCCCCGGGTTGAGCCGGTCCAGGTCCACGGGGATCCCCGCGTCGTGCAGCTGGCCGAGCGCGCCCAGCAGTGTCGGCCATTCCGGCTCCTCCCTGCGCAGCGCGGAAACCACCAGCGCGTCCGCCGACGCGGCCGTCTCCTGAACGGCGGGGCTGAGCACGGGGTGCGGGCTGATCTCCACGAAGCAGGTGTGGCCCTCCTCCAGAAGGTCGGTTACGGCTTCGGCGAACCGGACCGGCTCGCGGAGGTTCCTCGCCCAGTAGTGCGCTCCCAGCTCGGTGCCCCCGGCGACCCGTCCCAGCACCGTGGAGTGGAACGGCAGCACGCCGGGAGCTGGCACGACATCATCGAGGGCCTGGGTCAGCGTGGGCAGGATCGGGTCCATCTGGGGGCTGTGCGAGGCGACTTGGACGCGGACCGGGCGGTTGAATACGCCGCGTTCGGTGAGTTCCCGCGCCGTTCGTTCGATGTCTTCCGCCGCTCCGGACAGGACGGTGGAACGCGCGGAGTTGTTCACCGCCACCGACACGGTGGGCAGGCCGGCGCACAGCGCCTCGGCCTCGTCGAGCGTCAGTTCGGTCGCCAGCATCGCGCCGGCGCCGCTCAGGCCGTCCATCAGACGGGACCGGCGGCCGATCACGGCTGCCGCGTCGTGCAGGGAGAGGGCACCCGCCAGGTGGGCGGCGGCAGCCTCACCCATGCTGTGGCCGACGACCGCGTCCGGGGTCACACCGTAGGTCTCCAGAGTCCGCGCGAGCGCGACCTGCATGGAGAACAGCATCGGCTGGGCCGTCGCCACGTCGGTGAACGTGTCCTCGTCGCCGTCCTCCAGCAGCAGTTGCAGGATGCCGGTGCCGCATGCCTGCCTCAAGGCTTGGTCGCAGCGCCGGAGTTGACGCGCGAAGACCGGCTCACGCACGTACAGGTCGCGGCCCATGCCCCGCCACTGACCACCCTGGCCGGGGAAGACGAACGCCACGCGGGGCGCCGTGCCCGCGGCCCGCGAAGGCCCGGTCTCCTCCAGCGTGTCCGCGTACTCGCGCAGGGCCTGGATCCCGTCGTCGCGTCCGGTGGCGACGACGCTCGCCCGGTGGGGCAACGTGGCGAGCCGTGTGAGTGCCGGAGCGATGCCGGCGGGTGCTTCCCGCGCG
The DNA here is from genome assembly GCF_000424965.1 of Streptomyces sp. TAA204. NCBI lineage: Bacteria > Bacillati > Actinomycetota > Actinomycetes > Kitasatosporales > Streptomycetaceae > Streptomyces > Streptomyces sp. TAA204. The sequence goes on along the minus strand of NZ_AUKW01000019.1, from coordinate 164,329 downwards.
GGCCACCACTCCGCGACGTCCCGGCACCGCCGGGCGAGCGCCTCGGGCGTGTGCGCGCTGACCGTCAGCAGCGACTCACGGGCAGGCTGCCCGGCGGGTGCGTGTGCCGCGGCGATCCGCTCCAGCGCGTGGCCGGAGCGGGTGCAGGCGGGGACGATGCGGGCACCGTCCCCGTAGGTTTCGTGCAGGGCGCTGCCCAAGATCGGGTGGGCGTTGATCTCGACCACGACGCCCGGGTCCGCCAGCAGCGGGTTCGCCAGCGCGCCGACCAGGTCGACCGGTTCACGCAGGGCCGTCGCGAAGTACTCAGCCGTGAAGGCACCTTCGGTCATCGCCCTGCCGTCGAGGGCCGAGACCATCGGCAAAGCGGGCGGGTACTGGTCGATGTGCCCGATCGCGGCGACCAGGTCGTCGCGCACCTCGTCCACGGCAGGCCCGTGCGCGGCCAGGCCGACGTTGATCCGGCTCGCCTTGTGCCCGTCCCGGGACAGGACGGCCAGCAGCTCGTCCAGACCGTCGGCGGGCCCCGACAGGTTGGTGGAACGCTTCGAGCTGACCCCGGCGACGACCACGTCGGGCCGCAGCTCCAGGTACGGTGCCAACTCGTCACGGGAGAGCGCGACGACAGCCATGCCTCCGCCGCGGCCGACGAGCCGCTGCTGGGCCGTGGCGTAGTGCGCCACGATCCGCCCGCCCTCCCGCGGTGTCAGCGCATCGACTGCGACGGCTCCGGCGATCTCGCCCAGCGAGTGACCGACGACCACGCTGGGGCGTACCCCGCGGGCCCGGAGGCTGCGCGCGAGTCCGACCTGGATCGCGTAGACCGCTGACTGGCACACCGCGACACCGTGCGTGTCGAGGTCCGTGCCGGAGGCGAGGAGTTCCAGGACCGAGCGGCCGAGCACCGGCGCCGAGCCGCGGTCGCATTCGGTGACAGCGGCACGGAAGTGGGCGTCCTCACGGAGCAGTTCACGTCCCATGCCCGCCCATTGACCGCCGAACGGTGAGAAGACGTAGGCGGGCGGTCCGCCGTGAGCGTCCTCCGCGGGGGGAGCGGCCTCCTCGGCCTGAGCCGGCAGCTCCGCCGGACCCACCACCACGTGCGCGTTCGTACCGCCCCAGCCGAAGCTGCTGACGCCGCCGAGGACCGGTTCGTCGCCGGGCAGTTCGACGGGGTCCTGCGGCAACGCCAGGTTGAGGGCCTTCACGTCGATGTGCGGGTTGATCTCGCCGGACAGGACGCACGGCGGGACAACCCGGTGGTGCATGACCAGTGCCGCCTTGACCAGACCCGCCAGGCCCGCGGCCCCTTCGAGGTGGCCGATGTTGGCCTTCAGCGTGCCCAGTTGGACGGGGACCGCCGCGTCACGGTGGGCGGCCGCCAGGGCTGTGGCCTCTATGGGGTCGCCGAGAGCCGTCCCCGTGCCGTGCGTCTCCACGAACCGCACCTGCGCGGAGTCCGTTCCGCAGCGCGCGTGGGCGTCACGGATCACGGCCTGCTGCGCCACCGGGTTGGGTGCCGTGAGGCCGTTGGTGTGTCCGTCGTTGTTGACGGCGGTGCCGTGCAGGAGGCACCAGATGTGGTCACCGTCCCACTCGGCGTCTGCGAGCCGCTTCAGCACCACGACGACGGCTCCTTCGCCGCGGCCGAAGCCGTTGGCGTCGGCCGCGAACGCCTTGCTGCGTCCGTCCGGTGCGAGGCCGCCGAAGGCGACCAGGTCGGCCGTGGTCGCTGCCGACTGCAGCAGGTTGACACCGCCCACGATCGCCGCGTCGATCTCTCCCAGCCGCAGGGCCTGCGCGGCCATGTGCACGGCCACGAGCGACGAGGAGCAGGCCGAGTCGAGCGTCACAGAGGGGCCATGCAGGTCGTAGAGGTAGGACACACGGTTCGCGACCATCGAAAGACTGGAACCCGTCGCGCTGTGCAACGTGTGCTGGCCTGGCCGGGACGTGGCGCCCCGCTCGCTCCAGATGCTTCCCGCGTAGACCCCGGTGCTGCTCCCGGACAGGCCGGTGCTGGGCAGCGACGATGCCTCGATCGCCTCCCAACAGACCTCGAGGAACAGCCGCTGCACAGGGTCGAGCGCCGCTGCCTCTCTCGGCGTGAAGTGGAAGAAGCGGTGGTCGAACTCCTCCAGGGGCTGCTGGAGATAGCCCGCGTCCGGCATCGGAGTCCACGCGTCGGGTAATCGTCCTGGCGGGGGTGGGCCGATGGCCTGCGCACCGGCGAGAGCCATGTCCCACAGTTCCGGAACTGATTCGGCGCCAGGAAGCCTGACGGCCATGGAGACCACCGCCAGCGGCTCACCGGTCGCGGCATCCGGGGTACGCGGCCCCGCTGGCGCGTCCTTCAGCGAAGCACCCGAAGTCGCGGCACGAGCCAGTCCGTTCACCGTGGGGAAGGCCCACGGCATCGCAACGGGGAGGTCACGGCCTACGGTGCGGCCCAGGCCGCCGACCATGGCGGCCGCCGCCTGGGAGGAGAGGCCGAGTGCGGAGAACGTCTCGTCCCTGGGCACGGCCTCCGCTGTGATGCCCAGTTCCTCGCTCAGGTGAGCTGCGATCCAGTCGGCGACTTCGGTACTCGACCGTGCGGCACTCATCTGCGCACCTCTGAGGAGCACGGAGGGACGGAGACAACTGTATGGACAGCGGCGTTCGCGACCTGCGGGCGCCCACGGAAGCCATCGGATAAGGAAGCCGGGCCGCTTCGCGTGCACCGCTCAGCGACAGCACTGTCACTGCAAGCATCAACAAAGGCCGAAAGCATGACGATAACCCCCCGTTAGTCAATGCGGTTGACGGTATCATGACGGGTGGCAAGCACTGCGAATTCGGCACACGCGGTGACCCTTCAGGCATCGACACGACATCGCAGCCGAAGAGCCGACGGAGCAGGTCAGCAGGGGCGAGCCAGGCAACTCCCCCGCCGGGACCACGCCTCGGCATGCCGCATCAGTGATTCACTTCACACTCATCACGGTCAGCAGTTCGCCCCCGCAGCCGCCCCCTCCGGACGAGACGAGAGCTCGGAGCGGGTCTTCTTCAGCCAGGACGCGTGGACTGGTCCCGTGGGCTTGCACCCCGGCCCCGCTGCTCTCCCCGAGGACCGGCGACGACCAACCTCATGTATTCAGCTACGGCAGCGATCTGATGCCCTGACAGAAGAAGGGCGCCTCTCACCTGCGATGATCTGAATTGCCTAGATCAAAACCGTCGCGAGGAAGAGGCACCCAACAGGTGCAGGCTACCGAATGGGATCACCGGCTTGGCGTGAGGGCCGACGGCAAGCGTCTCCTCGGGCACGCGGGGGTGGCACTGCTGAGGAAGGTCGCCGACCGTGTCGGACTCACCCGTGCCCTGGCCGCGGTACTTCCGCGGGGCACCGGGCCGGGGTGGCGGGACCGGGGCGTCGTGCTTGTCCAGCTGGCCGTGCAGGGACAGGTTGCGCAGGCCGGCCGAACGGGCGGCTCTGATGCGGTCCTCGGCCCTGGCCCGCACTCGGTGCCGGAGCTCGAGTGCGCTCCGTCCTCGAACACGAGCCAGGTTCCACGGGCCGCCGCGAGTCTTCCGCGCAGGGCCACACCTCCTTGACCCACCCGGCAACCGCGTCGTCGTTGCGCTCCATTGCGCGTCGGGGTGGGACCTGGCAGGCCAGGCAGGCCCAGCCGTTGCGGATCAGGAGCTTGCGCACGCCCTGGATCGTGTAAGTCAGGTGGAAGCGCCGGCCGATCACGGTCTTGACCCGCGCCAGTGTCCAGCGCTGGCCCTCCCAGCCGTGCGCCCCGAACCAGGCGGGATCGTGCACGCCAATCACGGCACCCAGTTCACCTCCTGGGTCTTCGGGGAAAGAATCCGCTCCGCCGGACTCCTGCCATCGTTCGGCACGGTCGGAGACGGCCTGGACAACGCGATGATGGAGAGCTTCTGGTCCTCGATGCAGATCGAGCTGTTGAACCGCAAACGATGGAAGACCCGGGTCGAGTTGGCGAACGCGATCTTCGAGTACATCGAGGTCTTCCACAACCGCCAGAGACGACACTCAGCACTCGGCTACCGCACCCCCACCGGGTACGAACTACTCTCCGAACAACACACCATCCCGGCCGTCAGTTAGTCACCGAGACTGGAGCCCAAACGGTGGGGCAGGTCAGACTGTCACCAACCCGTGCAGCAGCCCCGCCTGTCCGCGAAGGGCCTGACCCACGGGGAGATATCAGCCCACCTGGCCGAGGTCTACGGCGCCAGTGTGGTCGCGTGTTCCGAGTCGCTCGGGTCGCTGATGAGGAGCCGCTGAGCGAATGCGGCGGTCATGGATTCCTCCTTTCAGAAGTCGAAATCCATGTAGTCGATGTCGTTGATTGCGACGTCCGACAGGCCCAGGGCGCGTCCTCCGCTGTCCTGGAAATAGACGTCTTTGAAGCCTTCGGCGATGATCCCGCGCATTTCCTGGTCGCTGGCGCCGGTGTTGCGGGCGTCGAAGAGACGCTGCGCGTACGTGGCGGGGAGGTGCACGGTCAGTCGCCGGAAGCGGCCGTCGTCGGTCGAGCCGACCGGGGCGGTGTATCCGAAGCGGGCCCTCGTCTCCACGGTGATCCCGCCCGTGGCGGCGGCCTGGTGCTGCCGGCGTTTGCGTACCCGCGGCTGCCAGCGGGCCCGTACCACGTCGTCGATTTTGGCGGCGACGTCGGCGCGGGCGTGCTTGCGGGCGCCGCGCCGGTAGCGGTTGACGCTGTCGGCGGTGACTCCGATCTCGGCCGCGACGGCCCTGGCGCTGCCGAACTGCTTGAGCAGGTAGCCGATCTGGCCCTTCAACGTCTTCGGCGGCTGGCGGGTGAAGGCTTCCCGGTCGGCACGCTCGATGGCGTCCTCGATCTCCCCCACGGTCTACTCCCCTTCGTCCAGGACGGCGTCGCCGCCCTTGATGTGGCGGGCCGGGTTGAGGCTGTGCTCCATCAGGTCGACCGCCCACAGCATCGACTGGACGCCTTCCAGCTTGGCCAGGCCCGGGGTGGGCCCGAGGCGGAAAGCGCCCGGCTGGGCCTTGCCGGATGTGGCGTAGGGCAGGAAGTCCAGCGGGCTGTCGCCGGGGCTCGGGTAGACGACGCAGTCGGAGAGCACGGCGAGGGGGAACAGGCCTGTCATCGCGGCCATGTTGCGCAGTTTGCGGTGCATGTTGACGCGGGCTTTGGAGATGACGGCGGCGCGGATGTCGGGGCGCCAGGTCGGCCGCTGGAGAGCGGGCCACGCTTCGCCCTCTTTGTAGTGCCGCCCCTGCGGGCGCTCGCGGAGCTTGCCGACGCCGCCCTTGACCGTGGCCTTGATGGCTGCGAGGACGGCGGCCATCGCCGGATCGGTCTGCTTGTGCTGCTCCATCGCGTCGAGGAACTGGCGGTCGGTCAGGTCTTTGGTGACGCCGAGGTCGGCGAGGGTGTCGAGATAGGCGGTCTTGAGGCGGTCGTGCCAGGGGTCGAGGTAGGCGCCGGTCTCGCGGCGCAGGTACGCCTCGATCGGGTGGACGTCGTGCCCGAGTTCCTGGGCGTAGGCGACGGTGTGGGTCTGGTACCAGGCCGGGCCCGCCGGGCGGGTGCCGTCCGGTGTGAACGGGCTGGGCAGCCGGGGGTCCAACTCGATGCGGGAGAGGTCCACGTACCAGCTGCCGGGGATCTTCGGGTTGAACTGCGGGGCGTGGAAGTGGTCCGGGGCGCTCAGGCCCACCACGAGGCGGGCCGCGGCGGCGAGGAAGGCGGTGTTGAGGTCCAGGCCGACCGCGAAGGGCAGCGTGCACTCCTCATCGGAGAGTGTGTCCACCGGCCGCACCCACTGGTAGGCCTCTTCGTCCAGGAAGCCGCCGCTCCAGCCGGAGTTGACCACCACGGGGTGCTCCGGTGTGGCCTCCGGTGGCGCCGGGTCCATCGGCTCCGTCCCCAGCGATCCCGGATTGTGGCCCGGCACCCAGTTCCCGGTCGCTTCGTCCCGCACGGCCTTGGTCGGCGGGCGCAGCGCCGTCATCAGCTCCAGGCCCGAGACGGCGGTGGAGCCGCGTGGTGTGATGACCCGGGTCGCGTAGACGCCCAGGACGCGGGCGATGTCGGCCGGCTCCATCTCGGCCACGCCGGGCCAGGACCGCTCATCGAGGGCGTCCCAGGGCAGGATCGCCAGTTGCACGCACTGCCGCTCGCGGCCCTGGGCCTTGCGGTAGATCCGCGCCCAGGGGCCGAACCCGCGCTGCGTCAGCTGCCAGCGGGCCTTGGCGATCTGCTTGAGGACCGGGTGGTCCTCGGGAAGGCGCAGGGAGCGGCGCTGTTCATGGCCCTCGAGGCGCTCGGGCAGTCCGAGCTTCACGGCGGCCGCGGCGGTGAGCACGATCAGCGGGTCGGAGTCCTTGCCGTACCGGTTGAGCTTCGGCGCACCGAGGCGGGACTCCTTGAGGGTCCACTCCACCAGCTCCGGCACCGTGGTGGCCGGGCAGTCCAGCACGATGCCCTCGATGCCGAACGCCGAGCCGTCGCCGTCCAGCACGGCGAGCGGGCCGTGCTGGTAGGGCGCGGTCGCGATGTTCGGTACGACTCGTTTGCGGGCCGGGCGGCGCGACGCCGCGGCCGGACCGGCGGGACGCTCCGGCGCGGCCTGCACGGCCGGGGGATGTGCTGCGGTCCGGCTCCCGGCGGTCTCGTGCGCGCCCGGGCTTGTCACGGTCTGTGATGCCGGAGCGGGCTGCGGCACGGGGGCCGGGGCGGCGGGAGCTGCGTGAGCCGGGTACTTCGCCGCCCATCCCTTCAGCAACCGCTGGTAGGCCTCCAGGCGCGGCTGCTTCGGCTCGGAGCGGCCGTTCTCATAGTTCTTCACCGTCTGCACGGTCGACTTCAGGGCCTGTGCGAGGCGGGCCTGGGTAATGCCGGCAGCCTCACGCAACCGGGCACGCTCCTCCGGGGGCGGGAGCTGAGGCTCCTCCTCCAGCAGCGCGTCAACGTTCGCGAACAGCTCTTCCTCAGATGCCATGAGAGCTCCTTCCGTGCCCTCACTCTAACATTGATTATCCTAATATTTATCCTTCCGTTTAACCATTTTCGAACGCGGACACCGGTCGAGCGTCACCTGCCGGGCTCCATTGCCTATCCCCATGGCACAGCGGCCAGTCTGAGTACACGTCACACAAATCGGGCGTCGTTGCTGTCCGACAGCTTCCCGGACTCGGCAAGAGGCGAGAACCCTTGGCGGACCCCGCTGTGCCCGACGGCGACGCCTTGACGCTGCAGCGCAACCTGACAGGCACCGCCTATGGGGCGGCTTGCTGATCCAGTTGCTGCGGCATCCCGCCGACACCGGTCCCGCCGGGTGGCAGAAGCGGGCATGACCTTCATACCGCCGGACAATGCCGCTGCCGGCGTCAAGGCCACGGGCAGCGTGGCCAGCGCTTAGATCGGACGGCACCGGCCCGTGAGCGTGCCCCGGCTGGACAACGAGGACCGCCCGGAGGCCTACCGGCGACTGCTGGACACCTCCGCCCGCTCGTTCGGTCACGCCTACCAGTTCGCCCCCGGCGAGGCCGGGCGGGCCGCCAACAAGGTGTGCTGGGCCAGCTGCCCAGGCGTGGGAACTCAGCAGCGAACTCACGAGTCCAGTGCAGTCATGTACCGCCGCCACTGTGGTTGAAGACCCCACCAGCGAAGACAGGCACGACCAAACCGACGCCCAACTCCATTACGATGACAACAACATCAGCGAACGCATACGCCGCACCCGCTACCGCAGCCCCCTCACCAAGACACCACCCCGGGCAACGTCCTGACGGCCGCTGCACCCCCACAGGCGTCCGGGCCGGCAGTTGAGCACCGGCCCGGACGACCCTGTTCAGGCCAGGTCGAACCGGTCGAGGTTCATGACCTTCTCCCAAGCCGCGACGAAGTCCCGCACGAACTTCTCACCCGCGTCATCACACGCATACACCTCCGCCAGGGCCCGCAACTCGGAGTTCGAGCCGAAAAGGAGGTCCACACGGCTGCCGGTCCACTTCACCTCACCCGTGACGGTGTCCCTGCCCTCATAGACCTCGGCAGCCTCGGACACCGCCTCCCATTGCGTGCCCATGTCGAGCAGATTCACATAGAAATCGTTGGTCAACGAGCCAGGAGTGGCCGTCAGCACACCGAGTGAAGAACCGTCAAAGTTCGCACCCACCACACGCAGCCCGCCGACGAGCACCGTCATCTCCGGCGCGCTCAGAGTCAGAAGGTTCGCCCGGTCGATGAGGAGATACTCGGCCGGAAGACGGTTGCCCTTCCCGAGGTAATTGCGGAAACCGTCAGCAGCCGGCTCCAAAGCCTCGAAGGACTCCACGTCCGTCTGCTCAGCCGTCGCGTCGGTGCGTCCCGGCGTGAAAGGGACCTCGACGGAGTAGCCGGCCCTCTCGGCGGCCTGCTCGACACCCGCGCAGCCACCCAGAACGATGACATCCGCGAGCGAGACCTCCCCGCCTCCGCCACGGGAGTTGAATGCCTCCCGAACCGTCTCCAGCCTGTCCAGGACACTCGCGAGCCGATCGGGATTATTGACCTCCCAGCGGTTCTGCGGCTCCAGACGGATACGCGCTCCATTGGCCCCACCACGCTTGTCACTGCCCCGGAAGGAGGAGGCGGCCGCCCACGCGGTGGAGACCAGCTCGGAGACCGACAGCCCCGAAGCGAGGATCTCCTCCTTGAGGACGGCAACGTCCCCGGCCCCGATGAGTTCGTGGTCCACGGCGGGGACCGGGTCCTGCCAGATCAGCGTCTCATCCGGCACCTCGGGACCGAGGTAGCGGCTGACCGGCCCCATGTCGCGGTGGGTCAGCTTGAACCACGCACGGGCGAACGCGTCCGCGAAAGCACCGGGGTCGCCCAAGAACCGGCGCGCGATCGGCTCGTAGACCGGATCCATGCGCAGGGAGAGATCGGTCGTGAGCATCGTCGGAGCATGCTTCTTCGCCGGGTCGTGGGCATCGGGGACGGTGCCCGCACCGGCGCCGTCCTTCGGCTGCCACTGGTGTGCCCCGCCGGGACTGGTCGTCAGCTCCCACTCATAGCCGAAGAGGATCTCGAAGAAGCTGTTGTCCCACGTGATCGGGGTATCCGTCCATATACCCTCAAGCCCGCTGGTGATCGCGTCACCGGCCTTGCCGGTGCCATGGCCGCCCTTCCAGCCCAGGCCCTGCAACTCCAGTCCCGCCGCCTCGGGTTCAGGGCCGAGATGGCTGTCAGGAGCCGCACCGTGGGTCTTGCCGAAGGTGTGCCCGCCGGCGATCAGCGCGACGGTCTCCTCGTCGTTCATCGCCATGCGGCCGAACGTCTCCCGGATGTCACGGGCCGCGGCGACCGGATCCGGATTGCCGTTGGGGCCCTCGGGGTTGACGTAGATGAGACCCATCTGAACCGCGGCCAGAGGTACCTCCAGCTCACGGTCACCGCTGTAGCGCTCATCACCCAGCCATGTCGACTCCGGACCCCAGTAGACGTCCTCATCCGGCTCCCAGACGTCCTCACGGCCGCCTGCGAAACCGAACGTCTTCAAACCCATCGACTCCAGCGCCACGTTCCCGGCGAGAATCATCAGATCCGCCCAGGACAGCCTCTGGCCGTACTTCTTCTTCACGGGCCACAACAGCCGGCGGGCCTTGTCCAGGTTCCCGTTGTCCGGCCAGCTGTTCAGCGGCGCGAAGCGCTGCTGCCCCGCGCCGGCGCCACCACGGCCATCACTGATGCGGTAGGTGCCCGCACTGTGCCAGGCCATGCGGATCATGAAAGGGCCGTAGTGGCCGAAGTCGGCCGGCCACCACTCCTGCGAGTCGGTGAGCACCTCCGCGATGTCCCGCTTCACTGCGGGCAGATCCAGAGACTCGAACGCCTCACCGTAGTCGAACTCCTCGCTCATGGGACTGGCCACAGGCGTGTTCTTCGCGAGGATCTTCAGATTGAGACGTTCCGGCCACCAGCCCCGGTTCCCGCCTCCCTGAGTCGGATGCGGAGCACGGCCGTGCACGACCGGACAGCCACCCCCACTCTCCGTACTGGCCTCTTCAACGACGGCATCGTGGTTCTCAGACACAGAAATCCTTCCACACGGATTCAGAGTTGGTCAGAATCTACATACGGCCAAGCAGCCAGGCACAAGCCCTGCCAGGGGACCGGAACCACGCCGCACGCGGAACACGGCCACCGGACGCAGAGAACCGGCCGAAGCAGACCCGCGAACGCTCTCGCAGATCAGTTCCCGGCCCCGGAGCGGCCGGACCGTCCACAAACACTGACAGACCCCGGTGACGGGCCTGCCACCACACGTTCCGGCGCCGCACCCGGCCACACCCAGCCACACCCGCCCCGGCGCGGCCCTCGCCTCCACGGGGTTCGCGGGCAGCCGGAAGTGCGGTGCCACCGGAGCCGCTGCCGCTGACTGCCCCACTGCCAGCGATCCGCTGCGGGACCGGCCGGCTCGGGGCAAACCGCACCACCCCTGCACCAGCCAGGTCCCACACGGCAGTCGTCACAGCCGCACCCTAGTCACCGGCGAGCAGTTTCCGCCGTAGTCGGCCGACGACCGGGGAAGCCACCGTGCAGGGCATCCCTCAGGCGCCGTCCCCGCCCCGCGCCACGCGCAAAGCCTGATATTCGGGTCCGGTTGCAGCGAAAGCGGACGTCCAGCGCGTCAAGGGCCGGGAGTTGAGTTGTCCAAGTTCGCACGTGCGCACCACCGCGGCAGAAGAAGGTGGTAGAGCTGTGACTGCGATCCCCGGCTTCGGTGCACCCATGGGCACACCGTCGTCACATTCAGCGCTCCGCGACGCTGAAGCTCTCCGCCGACCATGGAGGAGTCCCGGGGCGCAGCGGACTGGCTGAGATGCGTGAGTCAACCCGCCCAGGGGGACAAATGGGTCCGTCGGCAGAAGCCTTCGATCACGAAGGGCCGCGGCGGACCGGGCTGTTCTCCGGCCGGCAGAGTGGCTCACGCTCCACGGGGATGGACCGCAGAAGGTTCGCTGACCAGCGTCGGGCCGGGCAGGCCCCCGACGGTCAGCCGGTTTCGTAGGGGGCACACCGGTGTGGAATCGCGCAGTTTCAGTGGAGTACGCGGGTCGTGCGGGTGTGGGCTGCGTGGTCGCCCCGGGCGTCATCCTGACCGCCCGCAGTGTGGTGGAGCAGTTCGACGGATCGAGCCATGAGCCGCGTCTCGTACGGGTGTTGGGCGGAGGTTCGGAGTGGCCTCAGGCTCCGGCGGAGGTGGCGTGGCGGCGTGGGGACACCGCGTTGCTGAGGTGCCGCCCGCGGGATCTCGGGCAGGAGTTCGGGCCCGTGCGGTGGGGCGAACTGACCTGTACGAAACCGGAGGTGGCGCCGGAGTGTTCGGCGGTGGGTGTTCCGCAGGCGGCGATACGCGGCAGCGGAACCGGCGTCGATGAAAACGGCGGAGCCTACCGGGAGTTGCACGGGGCGCCGGTGCGCATCGACGTCGTCGACAGCACTTCCCGTACATATGGCCTGCAACTCGACCGCCGGCCGCCTCCGTTCGTGCGCGAGTTGGAGTCCCCCGCGTGGCAGGGCATGTCCGGGGCGGCGGTCTTCTGCTCCGACCTGCTGATGGGGATGGTCACCCATGTTCCGGCCGGTGGGGACCACGGCTGGCTGGAGGCCGTTCCCGCGCGGCAGTTGCTGGAGGACCGCGGGTTCTGCGACATCGTGGGCGAGGCGTCGGGGGCACGGCCGCGGCTGGAGGCGGCCGATCTGGACGGGCTCTTCGACGGGCTGCCTCAACCTGTCGCGGCGGCCTCGTACTTGCTCTGTCCACGCTCGGAGGTCGTCGACTTCGTCGGTCTCGACGCGGAGATGAGTGCGCTCTCCGACTGGTGCGGTGGCCCGCGGGCCGTGGACGTGGCGGTCGTGCAGGGCAACAGCGGGGTGGGCAAGACGCGGCTGGGCGTGGAGCTGGTGCGGCGTCTGTCCGAGCGGCGGCCCGAGTCGGAGTACGCGCCGGACGGTCCTGATGTTCCCTGGACCGCCGGTTTCCTCTCCGAGACACCGGCTCAGCAGCCCCCCGCGTACGGGATGTTCCGGTATCTGACACGGCCCGCGCTGATCGTGGTCGATCAGGCGGATTCCCGCCTGGAGCAGGTCGAGGCTGTGCTGACCGCGCTGTCGGGACACCGGGCGCCGGGGCTGCGGATACGTGTGCTGCTGCTCGCCGATTCCACGGGTGGGTGGTGGGACCGGCTGCGTGCCCGTCACGAGGCGGTGATCAGCGGGACGGACATCCTGCTGGACCCTGCCGCGCTCTACCGGCACCACACTCCCGCCCAGGTTCAGGAGCTGGCCGAACTCAGCTACAACAGGCGCATCGTGGCGATGCACCGGGCCGGTGTGCGGGACGACTGGGACGCCTATCAGGCCGCGGACGACCGCGCGGCGGCGGCAGCGACCGCGAGGTCCGCCCCGGTGAGCGATCCGGCGTCCGGTTCGCTCGTTCCGGCGACGGTGATCGAGGGACACCGCAAGGTGCTGTCCGTACACATGGAGGCGCTGGCCAGTGTGCTGCTCGGTTCGCCGGGCGAGCTCACCGACGGCCTTCCGGCGTCCGCGACACTGGTCGACCACGAGATGGCGTACGTGCGTGGCGGGCCGGGCACAGAGGGTCTTGGACGCATCGACCCGGCGCTCCTGCGTGCGCTTGTCGCCCTGCAGGGCATGGCGGGGGCACAGGACACGGAGGAGGCCGGTTCCGTCGTCGAGACGGCCTGGCGCTTCCATCACCGTGCGCGTCCCAGCCCGCTGGATCCGGGGACGCTGGTGAAGCTGCGCCGTGCACTGGGTGACCTCTATCCGGCGCTCGACGGCGGCCCGTGCGGGGACGTCGGCCCCGATGCCCTGACGGGGGAACTCATCGACCGTCTCGAGGAGGAGAGCGACGGGGCGTTCCTGGCGCAGGTGCTCCCCTCTCCCGGCCTCTCCCCCCGGCAGCGGCGGCGGTCTCTGGCGGTGATCGCCCGCTCCATCGCCTCCCGGCCCCGGCTGGCGGAGTGTGCGGGCCTCGCGGTCGCCTCGCACCCACTGGTCCTCGCGGTCCCGGCCACCAAGATCGCGGAGCAGCTTTCGGGGCCGGAGCGGGAGATCTGGCTGAAGTCGATCGGCAGTGCCGCTGCCCGCCGGAAGCATCAGCAGCCTCCGGATGCCGCGACGGCGCCGGACGCCGGGGACGCCGCGGCGCCGGGGGGCGCCTCGTCCGGGGAGCACCGGGGGCGTCGGACTCTCGTGCCGGGGGGCAGTGGGACCGGCGGCTCGGCGGGGTACACCGGCGGGGCTCACGCGGTGCCGGACGTGAGTGGCGCCGCTGCCGCTTCGGCTTCGGTGCCTTCCTGGGCGGCCGGTGCGGCGCGGTCCGCGCAGGCGGGGCAGGCTCCGCGGACGGCGCGGGGTCGTCACGCGCCCCGGGCTCCAGAGCCCTCGATCACGGATCGTGCCAACAATGCGAGCTCTCTGCAGCTGTTCACCATGATCACAGTCCCTGTCGTCCTGCTGCTCGCCGCCCTGTGGGTGTTCATGAACCGGGGATGAGACGGCACGAGTGCGGGCCCGGGTGTGCCGGGCCCGCACTCCTTCGTCGGCTCCGGGTCGGGAGGCTGCTGCCGCCCGGGGCGGTGGCCGCCCATGTGTCAGTAGGCGGAGTTGACGTTGTCCATGGAGCCGTACCGGTCCGCCGCGTAGTTGCAGGCGGCGACGATGTTGGCGACCGGGTCGGTCAGTTCGTCCTTCGTGCCCTGCACGTGGTACTGGTCGAAGGTCGGCTGGATGACCTGGAGCAGGCCCTTGGAGGGGGTGCCCTTCTTGGCGTTGATGTCCCAGTCGTTGACCGCACCGGGGTCGCCGCCGGACTCGCGGATGATGTTCTTCTTGATGCCCTCGTGGGAGCCGGGGATGCCTTCCTGCTTCATGATGGAGCGGGCTTCCTTGATCCAGCCGTCGACGTTGTCGGGGTAGGAGGGACGCTCGGCGGAGCGGGCGGCGTCCTTGTCCGCCCGTGCGGCCTCGGCCTTGCGCTCCTGCGCGGCCTTGCTGTTGTTCTCGGCCTCGGTCTTGCGCTCGTCCTCCGCCTGCGCCTGGCGGTCCTTAGCGGCGGCTGACGGTTCCTGCTTCGCCTTGTCCTTCGTGCCGAGGACCTGCACCGTGGCCTGCTCCTTGCCGGTGGCGTGATCCCCCGTGGGTGCGGAGGCGGGCTTCGCACCGGCCGGGGCGGAGTGGGAAGCCTGGGAGACAGCGGGCTTGGCCGGACTCTGGTCTCCGCCGGTGGCCGAGCCGGGCGAAATGCCGGCGCTGAGGGCCACGGCTCCCGCTGCGGCGGCAAGACCGACAGCGGAGGTCTTCTGCATCCTGGTCAGGCGGGAGTGAGCGGAAATACGCATGGGGATGGCGGGTACCTTTCGCGTTGCCTTGTCGCGGGAGCCACCTGTGGGGGCGGGGACGCCGGGTTCGGATCTCCTCGGCGCAGCGACGCTGACATTGGTAAAGGCCCTCGACCCGTAGCAACAAATGTCGGGCGTACTATCTGAAAAGGTCAGATCAGTGGCGGTTCCGGTCTGATGCCGCCAGGCATGGCGCCGTGAACGGCCTGGCCCACTAAGGCAGGTCGTATGTGACGTGGGTCTATGGGCCGTCTCACAGGGCGGGGCGCCGCTTCCGACGCTGCGTAGCGGGGAGGGCACGCGCATGACGACGGCCGGGCGGCCCGGGCCCCTGCTCTGGGCCTGGGCGGCGGCGCACCCGGGTACCGGGGGCACGCTGGGGCGTGGAGGGCCGAGGGGCGAACTCGGGCCGAAAGAAGTCAGAAAAGCGGCTGCGCACAGGCGGGCTGCGCCCCGTGGCGTCCCTGCGGAGCGGAGCGCTACCGGCTCTCATGTGATGACGCGGGGCAGCGCGTGCTCAACTGCGCGTCCGTACCGCCGCGTTGCGCGGGCACGGGTGTCCCGCTCGTGGGCGTGCGGGAACCGGGGCGGCGTCCGCGAAGGGCGCACCGCCCCGGGCCCGGAGCCCCGGCAACCGCGTTCGGGGCCGGACGTACGGCTCCGAGGTGTGCGGCCCGCCCGGGGATCAGGAAGTGGGGACCTGGACCTGGGGGTCGCGGAGCTCGATGTCGCTGACCGCGATGTCGTGGGCCCGGGCCAGTTCGGCGAGCTGCTCCTCGCGCTGCCGGGGAGGGACTTCGGTGTCGACGAAGACGCCGAGCCACTCGCCGGTGTGACGGTTGTGGGGAAGCTGCCGTCTGGCGACGTTGCTCTCTCCCGTGCCGGTCTCCTCGACGACGAAGTCGGTTCCGATCGCGGCCTTCGCCACCAGGGAGGCGCACTTGTCCATGGCCTGCGGCGTGGGGCGCTCGTCGCCGCCGTGGAAATACACCTCAATGATGTCCGGGCCGCGCACGGACCTGTCGGCGAAGATACCTGCCTTCTGAATCCTGGCCAGGGCGGAATCCCGTTTACCGGCAGGCCCCTTCAGTACTACGAACACTGCGCTTCGTACGTCCATGGGGGTGAGCGTAGTCGCCTCCGGGGTGGTGCGCGGACCGTGCGGGGCCAGGGGCCCGCACGGTGCTGTGTGCCCGAAGGTCACGCGGGCCACTCGGGTGGCAGGCCGGGTATCCCTGCCCCGTTCAGCTGCCCGGCGGGAAGGGGCAGCGCGTGCCGGTGGTTCCCGAAGCAGTCTCCCGCCTCGTCCGACGCCGCAACGAGCCCGCGGTCGTCCAGACGACCCGCTCCACGGTGGCCGCCGTCCTCAGCTACCTGGCCGCGCTGTGGCTCAGCGAGGCCAGGGTCCCGCTGCTGGCTCCGCTGACCACTCTGCTCGTCGTGCAGGTCACGCTCTACGCCACGCTGACGCGGGGCATCCGCAGGGTCAACGCGGTGGTCGCGGGCGTCCTGGTCGCCGTCGGTTTCAGCGCGCTGGTGGGTCTGAGCTGGTGGTCGCTGGGCGTGCTCATCCTCGCCTCACTGACGGTCGGTCATCTGGTGCGGGTCGGTGAGTTCGTGCCGGAGGTGGCCATCAGCGCGATGCTGGTGCTGGGTGTGAGCGTGGGCCGCGTGGCGGAGACGGCGCTGGACCGGGTGGTGGAGACCGTCATCGGCGCGGTGGTGGGGCTGCTGTTCAACGTGGTCTTCGTACCGCCGGTGTGGACGGGCTCGGCGGGTGAGTCCATCGAGGACCTGGCCGCACGCATCCGGCAGCTGCTGCGGCACCTGGGCGCGGAACTGGCCGGTCACACCGACGTCGAGGACGCCGCGGCCCGTCTGCAGGAGGCGCGCCGCCTGGACCAGGACGTCGTCCAGGTCGACGCCTCGCTCGCGCAGGCCGAGGAGAGCCTGAAGTTCAATCCCCGCGTCAAGGAGGGCCTCCTCTCCCGCGTCGTCCTGCGTACGGGCCTGGACACCCTGGAGATCTGCGCCGTCGACCTGCGTGTGATGGCCCGCACTCTCACCGACCTCGCCGAGAGCAGGAAGGGCGAGCCCCTCTTCCCGCCCGGTGAAGCAGCGGCACTCCAGGAGCTCTTCCTCCACCTGGCCGCGGCCGTCGACGCGTTCGCCGTCCTGATCACCACCGAAGACTCGGACGACGCCGAGCGGGCCGAGTCCCGCCTGCTGCGGGAGCTCTCCGCCAGCCACGAGTCACGCGACCGCATCGCACGGCTCCTCCTCGCGGGAGTCCAGCGCCATCCGCGGCAGTGGCAGCTGCACGGGGCGCTGCTCGCCGAGATCGACCGCATGCTGGACGAGCTTGCCGTGGAGAACCGCTACAGGCGGCTGTCGGAGGAGCTCGACCGCTACACCCGCGAGAGCGGCGACCGCTTCCCCCGCCTGATGAAGCTGGCCTCCCACATCCCCTTCCGCCGCCCGCCGCCGCGGCGGCGGCGGGAGAGCTGAAGCCGCGTTCCGGGTGCTGGAGCGGGAGGGAACGGTCTGCACCGCCCGCGCGCCAAGAGTTACGTTCGAAGGGTGAGGAAAGGGGACGAAATGACACCCCACGCGATCGATGGCACAAAGCTCGCCGCGCTGCGCGGCCGCTTCACCGGCACCCTCCTCACCCCCGCCGATCCCGGCTACGACGAGACCCGCACCCTCTTCAACGCCATGATCGACCGCCGTCCGGCGGTGATCGCCCTGTGCAGCACCGAGGACGACGTGGCGGCGGCGGTGGGCTACGCGCAGCAGGAGGGCCTGGAGATCGCCGTACGGGGCGGCGGGCACAGCGTGGCGGGCAGCTCCACCACCGAGGGGGGCCTCGTGGTGGACCTGCGCCGGATGAACGGCGTCAGCGTCGACCCGGACGCCCGTACGGCGCGGGTGGGCGGCGGCGCGACCATGAGGGATCTCGACACCGCCACGCAGCCCTACGCGCTGGCGACCACGGGCGGCCGGGTCTCGACCACAGGGGTGGGGGGATTCGTGCTGGGCGGCGGCTCCGGCTGGCTGGAGCGCTCCTTCGGCCTGGCCTGCGACAACCTCCTGGCCGCGGACGTGGTGACCGCCGACGGCAGCCGTGTCCGGGCCGACAGCCGCACGCACAGCGAACTGTTCTGGGCACTGCACGGCGGCGGCGGCAACTTCGGCGTCGTGACGTCGCTGACGCTGCGCCTGCATCCGCTGCCCGCCCTGACCGCCGCGCTGCTGATCTGGCCGGAGGAGGCGGGGCCCGAAGTGCTGCGCGCGTACCGCGACTTCATGGAGCGCGCGCCGGACGAGGTCGGCGGAGGGCTGATCTATCTGACCGCGGACGAGGACGACTTCGTTCCCGGGCATCTCGTCGGCAAGCTGGCGTGCGTCGTGCTGATCACCTTCACGGGCACCGAGCGGGAGGCACGGGAGGCCGTCTCCCCGATGCTCCGGCTCGGCCACGCGGGAGCGATGATCACCGAACTTCCCTACGCCGAGCTGCAGTCCATGCTCGACGACCCGCCCGGCCACCGCAACTACTGGTCGGCGGAGCATCTGGACTCCCTGCCCGACCGGGCCGTGGACGTCTTCTGCGCCCACGCCCGCGACATGGTCGTCCCCTCCCCGTCGCAGCATGTGCTCTTCCCGCAGGGAGGGGCGGTCTCCCGGGCCACCGGTGACCATCCGGTGCCCTGGCGCGGCGCCCCCTGGGTCGCGCACCCCTTCGGCCTGTGGGACGACCCCGCCGACGACGTCCGCTCCCGGGAATGGGCCCGTGCCCTGCGCAGGGACCTGCAGCCGTGGGCGAACGGGGCCGTCTATCTCAACTTCATCGGGCAGGAGGGCGAGGAACGGGTCATCGCCGGGTTCGGGCCCGGGAACTACAGGCGGCTCGCCGAGGTCAAGGCACGCTACGACCCCGGCAACGTCTTCCACCTCAACCACAACATCAGGCCGGCCCCGGCGGCGGAGCGAGCCGCCTGAGGGGCCGCCCGCCGGGAGCCGTCGGCCAAGTGCCGGGGCTGCCGGGGCTGCGCGGCCCGCCGTGCGGACCGGTCTCAGTCCTCCTCCAGCGCGGCGGTCAGCAGGCGGCGCGTCTCCTCCTCGACATGGTCCGCGTAGTAGTCGTACAGAGCGCGGCGGCCGAGGCGGGCGGCGCGGGCGCCGTCACCGTCACGGATGGCCGCCAGCACCTGACGGTGGTGGGCGACGGAGCGCTCCATCCAGGCGGACGCGTCGGCGGCCTTCGCGATCTTCTGCTCGATGACCTCGACGACGGCTTCGTGCACGGCACGTGCGCACAGCCCCAGCAGCGAGTTGCCGCTGGCTTCGGCGACCGCCTGGTGGAAGCGGGCGTCGGCCTCGCTGAAGGCGTGCAGGCCGGCCTCGCCCAGCGCCTCCATGTGCTCGATCTGCTCGGCCATGCGCGCCAGGTCGTCCGGTGTCGCCAGCCGGGCCGCCAGCCGGTTGCTCTCCGCCTCCAGCACCATGCGGAACTGCACCAGTTCACCGAGCGTCGAGATCCGGGAGCGGGCCAGCCTGCCCAGTGTCCGGCTGAGGTTGTCGGAGGTGACGCCGAGGACTTCGGCACCCTGCGGATCGCCGGGGCGTGAGCGCACCAGGCCTGCCGACTGCAGGACACGCAGGGCTTCGCGGACGGTGGAGCGCCCCACCGCGAACTGGTTGACGAGTTCGCGTTCCGCCGGGAGGCGGGAGCCCGGCGGGAGGTCGCCGTTGAGGATGCGCTCCTCTATCTGCTCCGCGACCCGCTGGTAGGCACGCATCGGCTGCACCGGCTGGAACGGCGCTCCGTCAGCGGGCATCGTGCTCCCCCTCTTCTTCCGTTCCGGTACGTCCGGTTTCCTGCCGCTTCCCCCTCGGTGGCCGGGGGGAAGGCCGGGCGGATCGGGCCGCTCTCCCCTCTTGACCGACGCGGGAACGCGCCTGGAGAGTACGGGAAATCAACTGGTCTGACCAGTCGCCTGGCTTCCTGGCCAGAACTGTCGGAGGGGCGTTGTCCATGAATTCCAGTCCGGGTGCCCTGCCGCGCGACCCCGTGGTCGACGCGGACGCGGCCGTCTCCCTCACACGCGACCTGGTGCGGCTGCGCACCGTCAACGACGCCGGCGCCGCAGAGGTCGAGGCCCCGGCCGTCCGTCTTCTCTCCGGCCTGTTCACCGAGTTCGGCTGGGAGCACGAGGTGACCGCGGTGGCGCCGGGCCGGGACAACCTCGTCGCCGTCGTCGAGGGCGCTGGCGGTGACGGGCCGACACTGATGTTCGAGGGGCACACCGATGTCGTCACCGAAGGCCACCCCGGGGACTGGAGCGCCGACCCCTTCGGCGCCGAGCTCAGGGACGGCAAGCTGTGGGGCCGCGGCTCGGCCGACATGAAGTCCGGCCTGGCCGCGATGATCCACGGCGTGCGGGCGCTCCAGCTGGCGGGCCCCTTCCCCGGGCGGATCGTCCTCGGCGTGCTGTGCGACGAGGAGGGCATGATGTCCGGGGCCAAGGCCTTCGCCGCCTCCCCGGCCGCGGCACGGGTCGACGGTGTCATCGTCTGCGAGCCCGAGGGGTACGAGGTGTGCACCTCCGCCCGCGGCGGCATCCGGCTGCGGCTGGAGATGACCGGGGTGATGGCCCACGGCGCGATGCCTCAGGAGGCCAGGTCGCCGCTCGTGGCCGGAGCCCGCATCGTCGAGGCCATGGCCGGCGTCCAGGACTGGGCCGTCGGGCGCTTCGGCACCCACCCGCACGCCGGGTCGGTGACCGTCACACCCACCGTGCTGCACGCCGGCGACCCGGACCAGCTCAACGTCATCCCCGCGCACGGCCTGGTCGGCGTCGACGTGCGCACGGTGCCCGGCACCGACCACGCCGAACTGATCGGCCGCGTACAGCAGGCGGCCGGGGAGGCCGCCGCCACCGCCGGCGTGACGGTCGAGCTGGCCGTGGTCGACGACCGCCCCGCCGTGGAGACCGACGAGGACCACCCCGTCGTGGCGGCCGTCGTGGCCGGGCACCGGAGCGAACACGGCCGCGCCCCGGACTTCGGCGCGGTCCCGGGCACGACGGACGGGACGATCCTCACCCGCGACGCGGGCCTGCCCACGGTGGTCTACGGACCGGGCGGCAAGTGGATCGCGCACCAGAAGGACGAGTACGTCGAGGTGGCCGAGATCGGCGAGTACGCCCGCGTCTACGCCGCCGCGGCACGGCATTTCCTCACCGGCGGGGCCGCCCGGTGAGCCCTGCGACGAACCGCGGGGACGGTGCCGCCCGCCCCGCGGCCCTGCCGGACGAACTTCCCCGGGACCTGACCGGCGGACTCCCCGTCGGCGAGGAAAGGGTGCCCGTCGCCGCCCGTGAGGCTGTCCGCTTCCCCCACGACGGCAGCGAGATCGCCCGCGCCCCACTCGGCGACGGCGCCCTGGCGCGGCAGGCGGCGGAGCACGCCGCCGCCGTCCGCGGGCGGGTGGCGAAGCTGCCCTCGCGGGTGCGGCGCCGGGTCCTCGGCGGTGTCGCCTCGGCCCTGGAAGGGGTCGCCGCCCCCATGGAGGACCTGCTCGTGCTGGAGACGGGCAAGCCGAGGGCGGACTGCCGTACGGAAGTGGTGCGGGCCGTGGCCACCTGGGAGGCGGCGGCCGACGAGGTCTCCCGTGTGCACGGCGAGACGGTGCCGCTGGACCTGCTGCCCTCCGGTGACGGGATGACGGGGTACTACACGCGCCGTCCGGTGGGCGTCGTCGTGGGCATCGCCGGGTTCAACTACCCGATGATGCTGGCCACGCACAAGATCGCTCCCGCGATCGCCGCGGGCTGCCCGGTCGTCGTCAAGCCCGCCCCGGCCACTCCGCTGGCCACGCTGTGGCTCGTGCATCTCGTGCGCGAACAGCTGGCCGCGGCCGGCGCACCCCCCGGCGCGGTGCAGATGGTCACCGGGGACGGCGAGGTGGGACGGGCCTTGACCACGCACCCGCAGGTCGCCGCCGTCTCCTTCACCGGGTCCGCCGAGGTGGGGCACCGCATAGCGCGGGAGGCCGCGCCCCGCAAGGTGGTCCTCGAACTGGGCTCCAACGCCGCGCTGGTGGTCGCCGCGGACGCCGATCTCGACGCCGCCGCCGACGCCGTGGTGCGCGGCGGCCTGTACGCGTCGGGGCAGGCGTGCATCTCCGTACAGCGGGTGATCGCCGTGGAACGGGTCGCCGCGGAACTGGAGGCGAAGATCGCCGCGCGGCTGCCGGACGTCGTCGTGGGTGACCCCCGCGAGGAAGGGACGCGAGTCGCCGCGCTGATCGACGAGTCGGCCACCGACCGCGTGTGCGCGTGGATCGACCGGGCCCGCCGTGCGGGAGCGCGCGTCGTGCACGGCGGGGAGCGCAGCGGCCGGTGCGTGACGCCGACGCTGCTGACCGGCGTACCCGACGGCGAACCCGCCTGGGACGAGGAGATCTTCGGGCCGGTCGTGTGCATGCGCAGCGTCCCTGACCTGCGGGCGGCCTGGACGCAGGTCAACGCCGGCCGGTACGGGCTGCACGCGGCGGTCTTCACCCGCGACCTGGGTACCGCCTTCGAAGCGGTCGAGGAGCTGGAGGTGGGCGGGGTGGTGGTCAACGACGTGCCCGGCTACCGCTGCGACATCGCACCGTACGGCGGTGTGAAGGACTCCGGGATCGGACGGGAGGGCCCGCGGTTCGCCATCGGGGAGCTGACGGTGACACGGATGGCGGTGATCCGCCGGTGACGGACGGACCGGAGGAGACGGTGGTGGGGTACGCGGATCTGTTCCGGCTCGACGGGCGCCGCGTGGCGGTGGTCGGCGGGGCCGGCGGCATCGGCAGGGAGTCGGCCCGTGCCCTGGCCGCGCAAGGGGCCGAGGTGCTGGTCGCCGACCGCGACTTCGAGGGCGCGGCGGAAACCGCGCGGCTCGCCGCCGGTGAGACGCCGGCGCCGGGCGTGCGCTCCGGAGGAGCCGTCCCGCACGAGCTGGACGTGCTCGACGCGGACGCGGTGCGGACGGCCGCGGAGCGGTGGGGCACGCTGGACGCCCTGGTCGTGACAGTCGGTACCAACGTGCGCAAGCGGATCACCGACTACACGCCTGAGGACTTCGACCGGGTACTGGCACTGAACCTGCGGGCCTGTCTGACGCTCGTGCAGGCCTTCGCACCGGCGATGGCCGAACGGGGACGGGGCAGCGTCGTGGGGCTGGCGTCGATGCGGGCCTTCCAGGTGGAGGCCGGGCAGAGCGTGTACGCCGCCTCGAAGGCGGGGCTGGTGCAGCTGCTGCGCACGGCGGCTGCCGAATGGGGCCCGCGCGGCGTGCGGTTCAACGCCGTCGCGCCCGGTGTGGTGCGTACCCCGCTGACGGACCAGATCGCCGCCGACCCCGAGTGGTACGACGCCTACGCCCGTGCGTCGGCGCTCCAGCGGTGGGCCGGCGCGGAGGAGATCGCCGGCGCCGTGACCTACCTCGTCTCGGACGCCTCGACCTTCGTGACGGGCAGCGTGCTGACCGTCGACGGGGGCTGGACGGCGGTCGACGGGCGATACGAGCCGACCGTGTGAACACCCCGTCCGCCGGTGCCCGTTCACCGCGGGGCCGCGGAGGAGATCAGCCGCACCTCAGAAGGAGCCACATGTCCGACAACCCCTCGCAGCCGGAGCGGGAGGGCCCGCAGGAACCGGGGCCGCTCCCCTTCGGGACACTGCCGGCCGGCGGGCGGCAGCGCCGCCGTTCCCTGTGGCTGCTGCTGGTGCCGGCCGTGCTGTACTGCGCGGCGCCGCTGGTGGCCAACAGCATCGAACCGCGCATCCTGGGTGTGCCGTTCCTGCTGGCGTGGATCATCGCCGCGACCATCGTCTCGCCGCTGGTCATCTGGGCCGCGGCCCGCCTGGATCCGGCCTACCGCAGCGGCGCGCCGGAGCCGATACCCGCGGACGAGCCGCACGACGCGGAAAGCGGCGGCCCGGACGGCACGGGCGCGGGAGGTGCCCGATGAGTTCTTCCGCGACGATCGCCACGACGATCTTCGCCCTGGCGATGGTGGCCACCATCGCCGTGGGCCTGCTCAGCGCCCGGGGCCGGGACAAGGGGATGGCCGAGTGGTCGGTCTCCAGCCGCGGCCTGGGCGTGCTGTTCATCTGGCTGCTGATGGCCGGTGAGACATACACCAGCTTCTCGTTCCTGGGCACCGCCGGCTGGTCGTTCTCCTACGGTGTGCCGATCCTGTACCTGGTGGCGTATCTGACCACCGGCTTCGCCGTCGCCTATGTGGTGGGACCGGCGCTGTGGACGTACGCCAGCCGGCACCGGCTCATCTCCATCGCGGACATGGCCGAACACCGGTTCCGCTCACGGCCGTTGGGCATCCTGGTCGCGGTGGTGGCGACGGTCTTCATCGTGCCCTACATCCAGCTGCAGATTCAGGGCATGGGCGTCGTGGTCAACGCCATGACGTACGGGAGCGTGGACCTGCGGGTGGCCGCCGTCATCTCCTTCGTCGTCGCCGAGGTCTTCATCCTCGTCTCGGGGCTGCGCGGTTCGGCCTGGGTCAGCGCGCTGAAGGACGTGCTGGTGATCGCGGCGGTGGCGTTCCTCGCGGTGTACGTGCCGATGCACTACGTGGACGGGCTCGGGGACTTCATGCAGCGGATGGTCACGGAGAGGCCGGAGTGGCTGACCTTCCCCGGGCACGACTCGGGCGGGCTGGACGGCACGTGGTTCGTCAGCACCCTGCTGCTCAACGCCGTGACCATCACCATCTTCCCCACCACCGTGGCCGGCTACCTCAGCGCCAAGTCCCCCAACGCGCTGCGCCGCAACGCGCTGCTGCTGCCGTGGTACCAGCTGCTGCTGTTCATCCCGATGATGGTCGGCGCCACCGCCCTGTTCGTGATACCCGGTCTGGAGAACCCGGACCTGGCGCTGTTCAGCCTCGTCACGGACTCGCTGCCCGCTCCGCTGGTCGCCGTGATCGGGGTGGCGGGGGCGCTCTCGGCCATCGTGCCGATGAGCGTGTTCATGCTCGCCATCGGCACGCTGTGGGGCAAGACCCTGCTGGGCGGCGGCAACGGCGCCGACCCGCGCAGCCGCCGCGGGGACGGCACCGCCACGGCCGGTGACATGCGCACCAAGCGCCTGTCGCAACTGGTGTGCCTGCTTGCGGGGCTGCTCGCTCTGGGCGGGAGCCTGTTCTTCCCGAACACGCTGGTGGAGCTGTCCGTGCTGTCCTACGAGGGGCTGGCCCAGCTGGTTCCGGCCGTGCTGCTCGCGCTGTACTGGCGGCGGATGTCCACCGCGGCCGCGACAGCGGGACTGCTGGTGGGGCTGACGGTGATGACTGCGCTGTGGGCCACCGGCAACGATCCCTGGAACGGCGTCAACGGCGGCATCATCGCCCTGGCCGCCAACCTGGCGGTCACCTGGGCCGTCACCATGGCCCGTCCGGCCTCCGGCGGTGCGCCCGGAGCCGGAGGCTCCAGCGGCAGCTCCGCCGCTGCCACCACTTCCGGGGAGGCGAAATGATCAGGGAGACCGCACCGGTGCTCTACCGCGCCGCACGCTTCGTCAGCCAGCAGGGGCAGGGACCGGAGCCCGAAGCGCTGGCCGTCGCGGGAGGGACCGTTCGGGCCACCGGTACGGTCGCGGGGCTGCGTGAGCGCTTCCCCGGCGCCGAAGAAGTCGACTTCGGGGACGCGTGCGTCGTCCCCGGCCTCAACGACGCCCACATCCACCTCGCCATCGCCGCCGAGGACCTGCTGCACCTGGACCTGTCCGCCGGCGCCGTCGACGGCGTGGAGGACCTGCTCGCGCAGGTGCGCGGTGAGGCGGAGCGGGCGGTGCCCGGAGAGTGGATACGCGGCAGCCGCTACGACGACACCAAGACCGGCCCGCTCACCCGCCGGGACCTGGACCGTGCCGCTCCCGGCCATCCCGTCCTGGTCGTGCACGTCGCCGGTCACTGGGGAGTGGCCAACTCCGCGGCCCTGCGCGCCCTGCACATCGACGAGGACACTCCCCCGCCCTCCGGCGGCGACTTCGGCCGGGACCAGGACGGGCGCCTGGACGGACGGCTCGTCGAACGTGCCCTGATGAACGTCGTCTACCCCGCCACCGCGCGCGGTACCTCCCCGCTGCGTCCCAGCTCAC
Source organism: Streptomyces sp. TAA204 (assembly GCF_000424965.1). Lineage (NCBI taxonomy): Bacteria > Bacillati > Actinomycetota > Actinomycetes > Kitasatosporales > Streptomycetaceae > Streptomyces > Streptomyces sp. TAA204. The sequence continues at coordinate 138,735 of NZ_AUKW01000019.1, read as the reverse complement.
CGCGGGAGAAGCTGCGCGGCCTGGCCCGCGCGCAGCGGCAGTGGCACGCGGCCGGGCTCACCTCCGTGTGCGACGCGCTCATCGCACCCGAGGACATCGCGCTGTTCCGGCAGGCGCGCGCCGAGGGCGGGCTGACGCTGCGGGTGGGCATGCTGCTGTCCGTGGACCACTACGCCGCGGCCCGCGCGCTGGGCGTGGGCAGCGGCTTCGGCGACGACCGGCTGCGCCTCGTGGGCGTCAAGGCGTTCGTGGACGGTGCGATCGGCGGGCGTACATGCCTGCTGGAGGAGCCCTACTCCGAGTCCGGCGGGCACGGCCTGCAGACCACCTCCACCGGCGAGCTCTTCGAGCAGGTCCGCACGGTGCACGGGGACGGCAACCGCATCGGCGTGCACGCCAACGGTGACGCGGCGGTCCGTCTCGTGCTCGACGCCTTCGAGGCCGCGCAGCGGGAGACACCACGGCCGGGGCTGCGGCACCGCATCGAGCACTGCAGCGTCATCGACGACGGCATCCTGGCGCGGATGCGCGCGCTGGGCGCGATCGCGGTGCCCTTCGCCGGCTACGCGGCGTATCACGGCGGGCCGCTGAACCGCTGGTACGGCCCGGACCGTACCGAGCGGATGTTCGCGCACCGCTCTTTCCTGGACGCGGGGGTCGGCGTCGCCGGCTCGTCCGACTATCCGTGCGGCCCTTACCAGCCGCTGCTGGGCCTGCAGTCGATGGTCACCCGCGAGGGCGCCGACGACGGCGTCCCCGTCGGCCCCTCGCAGCGGGTCACGGCCCGCGAGGCGCTGGCCGTCTTCACGCTCGGTTCGGCGGAGGCGGAAGGCACCTCGCACCTCAAGGGGCGCCTCGCGCCCGGGTATCTGGCCGATTTCACCGTACTGGGGCAGGACCCTCTCGAGGCCGACCCGCACGCGCTGGCCGACATCCCGGTGCGCGCCACCTACGTCGGCGGCGAGTGCGTGCACGAGACGTGAGGTCCCTGGGAGACGGGGAGCCGCTGGGCGCTGCAACGGCTCCCCGTGCCGGACGCGCACGAGGCGTGCCCCGTCAGGGCCGGTCAGGGACTGCGCCACACGCCAGGCCGGGGGCGCGTACGCCAGGCCGGGACGCGGCGCACGCTCCTCCTGGCGCGGCGAGCCGGTCCCGCACCGCGGCCACCGAAGCCGCGGCAGCGCTCCTCGACGTCGCGGAGCGGCGCGCGGGAGCGCTCAGGCCGCCTCGACGGCCGCCTTGATCCGCTTGCCGAAGTCGTCCGCGTCCTTGCGCGCGGCGCTCAGGGCGACTCCTGCGACCATCTTCCCCACGCCGTGGCCGGTGAGTTTGTTGAAGAGCCTCACCCGGGTCTTCCCACCGGGTACCGGCTCGAGGTCGTAGCCGCCTTCCTCGGCGGTGACGAGGTTCTTGGTGATCTCCGTCCAGCGGATCTTCGCCGGCGGGTCGAACTCGGTGATCCTGAACTCCCGGCGGGTCTTGACCCCACCGTCCTTGACCGTGCTGCGGTAGACGGTGCCCACGCCGGTCGGGCCGTCGGTCGTCTTGGTCATCTCCTGGACCCGGGGGCTGAACTCGGGGTCGTTCTCACCGTTGGCGAGGTAGGCGAAGACCTCCTCGACCGGGCGGTCGACCTGCGTGGTCACCTCGAACTGTCCGGACATCGTTCCTCCCGTTCGGCGTGGCCCCGCCGCGTCCGGACTCGTGCCGTCGCGCGGGCCCGGCCCTCTCTCAGGGCTGCTTGCGTGCCTGCTTGGTCGCCTTGCCCGCCGCGTCCCGTTCGGAACTGGCGTCGCTCGTGCTCAGCGAGCCGCCCGCGCTCTCCAGGTGTGCGCGGACGAACCACTGGAAGAGTTCGAGGCCGCGCAGCTGCTCGATGATCATGTCCTGGGTGACCGGGTCGCTCTCGCCGGTGGCACGCACGACGGCCCGGTGGTCCTCGATGACGCCGGTGTAGACCAGATCGAGCGCCCCGAGATGTTCGATGGCCTCGGCGCGGCCGAGGCTGTAGTCCTCCCAGCTGCGCCCCGCCACGAGCGCCCCGGGGGTTCCGTGCGGTACGCCGCCGAGGGTGGAGATGCGCTCCGCCGTGGTGTCGGTCATCTTCCGTACGGCCTCGACCTGGGGGTCGAGCATCTCGTGCACCGCGATGAAGTGCGGACCGACGACGTTCCAGTGGACGTGCTTGAGCGTGAGGGCGAGATCGTTGAGGGCGTGCAGGCGCATCGTCAGCAGCTCGATGACGTCGCTGCCGTCCTGCTGGGTCATGCCGGGGACGGTGTACTTCGGCTTGCGGGCACTGCTGGGCACGGCGTCTCCCTCTCCACGTGGACGGGCCGCCCTGGCTCTGCGGCTCATCCCATGCGAACACCGGCGGCGCCGCGCCGCGCGCCGGGAGGGCCGCCCGTACCCCGTTCGGGCGCCCTGCCGGCCGGCAGCGGTGGGGCCGGCCGTCAGGCCAGGCCGGCCAGCGTCCGCAGCGGCGCGCAGCGCCCGCGGACCGGCACCGACCACAGGGTGTGGCCGCGCACGCCGAAGCAGGCCAGCACCGTGTTGGCGGCCTGGAACCCGGTTGTCGCCGCGCGTTCCATCAGCGCCACCGGCAGCGCGGTACGCACCAGGTCCCCCGCGAGGGCCAGCCGGGGGTGGGGGGTGCGCACGGCCGGACGGTCCTCGTAGCCGCCGACGGGGAAGTGCGGGCAGTCCTGCCTCCATTCGTGGCGCACGTCGAGGACGAGGGCGTGCCCCGTTTCGGGATAGACGCGCTTCACGCCCTCCCACAGGGCCCGCTCGACCGAGGCGCGCCCGGTGTGCGGGTCGACGGCGTAGGCGTGCGCCTCCAGCACGCTGCCGCCGCTGCGGCGGGCCCAGCGCGCCGCCTCGCCCTCCCACCGCTCCAGGACGCTGACGTTGTCCAGCGGCCCGTATCCGCTGGTGCCCAGGAAGCCGGGACGGCCGGCGGCGACGGGGCGGTCCGTCCAGTAGCGCGAGACGAGGAAGGGGGGTGCCGGGCGCAACGCGTCGATGCGGGCACGCCAGGACGGGTCGCCCAGCGCGGGCGAGCCTGCGACCAGGGTGCGCAGGCCCTGGCCGTCGAGTGCGAGGACGACCGCGTCGTAGCGCTCGTCCGTGGTGCGGTGCGCGGAGCCGGCCGGGGCGGTGACAAGCTGGAACCCCTCACCGTCGGGGTGCACTTCGCGTACGGCGGTGCCCGTGCGCACGGCGGTGCCGCACCCGGTCAGGTACCGGGCGAGGGGGTTCCACAGGGCGGCGGGGAAGGGTTCGGCGGGCACGTCGAAGAGGAGGCCCTCTGCGGAGCCGAGGAAGTAGATGTGGAACATCAGGGCCACTTCGGCGGCCGACATCTCACGCGGGTCGGCGAAGAAGCTGCGGGAGAAGACCTCGAAGGCCAGGTGCCGGGCCTCTTCGGGGAAACGCACCGTGTCCAGGAAGCCGGCGGCGCTGACGGAGTCGAGCCTCCGGTAGATCTCCGGCACGGCCACGTCCAGCAGGGGGAGCGCAGCGCGGGGGTTCATGCCCGCCAGGCCGCGCCAGGTGAAGGTGGGGCTGCGGGTGAGGAATCCCAGCAGGCTCCAGGGGGGTGTGCGCGGCACGCCGCGGAAGCTGTCGCGTGCTCCGCCGTGGCGCTGGAGGGGGTAATCGGCGAGCGGGACCAGGGACGTCAGCCCGGGGTCGGCCCGCCGCAGCAGCGCCCGCAGGTTGTAGTACTGCCGGAAGAAGGCGTGGAATCCCCGGCTCATCGTCACCGCCGTGCCGTCGGCAAGGCGGGTGGGCCAGCCGGTGACCCGTCCGCCCAGTGTGTCCTCACGCTCCAGCAGGTCCACGCGCAGTCCCCGTTCGGCCAGGGCCGTCGCGGCGGCGAGTCCGGCGATGCCGCCTCCGACGACGGCCGCCGTGCGGGGTGGAGAGCCCTGCGGGCTCGGTCTGCCCGCGGGGCCGGGCCACATCACGGCCCGCCGGTCGCGTCCCGGCGGCCGGTGCTTGCTCCGCGCTCCGGGCGTGCCGGTCACCTCAGCGCCGCTTCCTGCCCGGAGCCGCGGTCCGGGCCGGGAGGACCTCCCGCGGCCGGTGCCGCGGCGGTGCGGCGGGGAAGCGCGGGCAGCGCGGCCAGGGAGCGCAGCATCGCGCCGACGGGTGTGCGCACGCCGAGGGACCACTCGTCGCGCGGCGTGGAGCGGCCGTCCAGGAAGCGCAGGACCCGCGGCAGGGGGTTGCGGCGGAAGAGGTCCTCGAAGAAGGCGGCGCCCTCGACCTCTCCGGCGGCCAGCGCCCGCAGCAGCACGGCGTCCATGGCACGGTGGCGGCGTGCGTGCGGCCGGGGCGGCAGCGGTGTGCGGCCCGCGCGGCAGGCCGACGCGATGTGCGCCGTCTGCCGCTGAAGCGCGGCGAAGGTGTAGCCGGTGGAGGGACGGGTGGCGCCGGCGGCGGCGCCGAGGGGGAAGACACGGGCGCCGGTGCGGCGGGGGAAGAGCCCGTCCGTCATGGGGATGACGCCCTGCTCGGTGCCGGTGACGGTGAAGGTGCCCAGCGGGCGGGTGACGTGGGTGTAGTGCCGCAGCGCCGCCTCGTAGACGTCGCGGTTCAGGGGCGCCGCGGAGAACTCCGTGTACTCGACGAGCGCCTCACGGGTGCTGAAGGGCAGCACGTAGACGAAGGAGACCCCCCGGCCGGGCTGCGGTGTGCGCAGGTCCATCAGCTCGGCAACGGCCGGGTCGAAGCAGCTCTCACGGGTGCGTACGAACCAGCCGCGGAAGTGCTGCAGCAGCGTGGTGCGGGCGGGCGGCAGCCGCCGGGGCGGACGGGAGTCGAAAATCCAGCGGCCGTGGAGCCGGAAGGGCCGCCCGTCGGCGTCCGTCCCCTCGGCCAGCGCGCCGCGGGGGCCGTCGTGGACGGCGGTGACGGTGCCGGTGAGCATCCGCACTCCGGGCACCGGGCGCAGCCGCTCTTCCACAGCGCGGGTGAAGTCACCCGAGCGGAGCATCTTGTACGGCGTCGGGCAGGGGCCGCCCACACTCGCGCCGTCACGGCCCCGCACGAGCATCCGCCGCCACGACGCGGCCAGCATCCCGTCCCACTCGCCCCCGGCCTCCTCCCAGAAGCACCAGGTACGGGCGGGGCTGCGTACCGGTCCAGGGGGCGGCTCCACGACGGTCACCGACGGCACGGGGGCCGGCTCGCCCGCCCGGCGGTCCACCAGCCGCCAGGCCAGCGACAGCCCGGCGGCGCCCGCGCCGATCACCACGACGTCCGACTCGTCCACGGGCACCTCCTGCTCTCTCCCCGCCGCGTGCGGACACCCATACCGGTAGCGGGACGCTGCCGGCGGGCGCCACGCCGCGCGGCGGGGTAGGTGTGGCACATGACAGTGCTTCGGGGCGGCGGGCTGACCTCCGCGTTCGACCGCGCGGCGGGGGCGTATGACCGTCTGGTCTCGGTGAGCCCGGGGTACCACCGGCAGCTGCGGGTCTCGGCGGAGCGGATGCTGACCACCCGGCAGGCGGAGAGCGGCGGCGCGGGCATGCGCGTGCTCGATCTGGGGTGCGGTACGGGCGCGTCCACCGCGGCGCTGCTGGCCGCCGCGCCGCGGGCGGGGATCGTGGCGGCCGACGCGTCGGCGGGGATGCTGGAGCGGGCGCGGGCGAAGGAGTGGCCGGGGGAGGTGACGTTCGTGCACGCGCCGGCCGAGCGGCTCGCCGAGGCCGGTGTTTCCGGGCCGTTCGACGCGGTTTTCGCGGCGTATCTGGTGCGCAATGTGCGGGAGCCGGACGCCGTGCTGCAGTCGGTGCGGAGGCTGCTGCGGCCGGGCGGCCGGCTGGCGGTCCACGAGTACAGCCTCAGCGGGACGCGGGTCCACCGGCTGGTGTGGTCCGCCGTGTGCGCCGGCGTGATCGTTCCGCTGGGTTCGCTGGGGCCCGGCGGCTCCCCGCTGTACCGGCATCTGTGGCGCAGCGTGCTGGCCTTCGACACCGCAGGCGTCTTCGCCCGGCGCCTGGGCGGAGCCGGGTACACGCGGGTGCGCTGCTGGTCCGTGCCCGGTTGGCAGCAGGGCATCGTGCACACCTTCGTCGCGGAGCGCGCGGACGGGCCCGGGGAGTGAGCCCCGCGGGAGGAGCGCGCGGAGGAGGGCGCCGCCGGCCGGTTCATCCGGGGAAGCGGCCCTCGCTGCGCAGTTGCCGGCGCCGTTCGGCGTAGGCGAGGTCGTCGCGCCACAGCCGGGCGGCGGCGCGCCGCATCAGGGGACGCAGCAGCGGCGCCGCGAAGCGGGCGGCGGCGAAGCCCGGCCTGTTGGAGGTTGCCAGCAGCGCCTCGGTCACGGCAGTCCGCGGGCCGGGGCTTCCGGGCGCCGTCAGCGGGGTGGCGTGCGTCTCCACGGACGAGGTGGCGCCCTCCCCGTCGAGGATGCGCATGACGACGGTGCGCGGTCCGGGTGCGGTGAACTCGGCCCGTACCGGCACGGCGGCCCGGCGCGTGAGCCGGTATGCTACGTCGACGACGAAGCGGTCCCCGTTCTCCGGCCGGGGTTCCTCGATGACGGTGAGCCGGGTGAAGGCGTAGGGGTGGAACCACGCGCCGTGCCAGGGGTCGAGGCGGTTGGCGACGATGTCCTCGCTCTCGCACCGGCCGGTCAGTGCGGCGACCGCGTCGAGCACCGGTGCGGTGGGGCGGGGCGGCAGCAGGGGCCGGGGCAGCGGCGCCTCACCGCCGGGCCCGTCGAGGCGGACCCAGAGCAGGACGCCGTCGTCCCAGGACGGGAAGGGCGTCCAGCCGGGCATGCCGTCCCCGTCCAGGCTCAGGCCGTGCCAGCGGCACACCAGCCGTCCCCCGTCCACCGCTCCCTCGCACAGGGGGGCTCCCAGGTGCGGGCACGCGCCCGGCCCGCTCACCACCGTGCCGGACGGCTCCCGCCACGCGACGACCTCGGTGCCGGCGACGGTGCGGCCCAAGGGCCGGCCCGGGCGCACCTCGCGGCTCGGGGCCAGCACGTACCAGTTGCCCGTCGGGCGGGCGCCCGCCCGCGCGAGCGCCCCGGCGATGACGGAGGGGCGGGCGTCGCGCCATGTGGGCTGCTGTGCCCGCCAGTCGAGGGCGGGAAGGAGCGTGAGGACGCCGCGCCGCCGCCGGGCAGGGGCTGCGGGGGCCGTCCCGGGCGGGGTGGAGGGCCGGGCGGTTGCCGTGCGGGCGTTCATGGGGACCTTCATGTGGGGATCTTCCGCGGTGGTCGGGGCTCTTGCGGGGAGGGGCGCGGGGGCCGGTGGACGGAGCCGGGAGCGGGAGCGGGAGCGCGCAGCGCGCCGCGGGCGCGGGTGGCACCGATCGCGGCCAGGCCGCGCAGCGCTACCGCCGCTCTCCTTCGGCGGGGGACGACCGTCCGGCAGTGGATGACCGCGCAGTCCGCCGCCTCGATCTCGTCGAGGATCGCCCGGTAGAGGACGAAGGCGGTCCGCACGCAGGGCCGGGAGAGCGGGTGCAGCATGGGAATGCCGCGCGCGGCGTGCCCGTAGATGTCGCGTGTGGTGGCGCACATCTCCCGCAGGGCGGCGCGGACCCGGGCGTCGGTGCGTCCGGTGCGGCGGCACCAGTGCAGCAGTTCGCGGTCGGCTCCGTGGGCCGCGAGCCGGTCGAGGGGGAGGTAGACGCGGCCGCGGTCCAGGTCCTCGCCGACGTCGCGCAGGAAGTTGGTCAGCTGGAAGGCGAGACCGAGGGATGCGGCGTGGGGCGCGGCCTGCGCGCGGGGTACGACGGTGCCCAGCACCGGCAGCACCTGCAGTCCGATGACTGCGGCGGAACCGTGCATGTAGCCGCGCAGGTCCTCGAAGGTCGGGTACTGCGTCACGTGCAGGTCCATGCGCATGGAGTGCATGAAGTCGGTGAAGTGGCGGGGGGAGATGCGGTAGCGGGCAACGGTGTCGGCAAGCGCCGCGATGACGGGGTGGGTGCTCCTCCCGGTGCGCACAGCGGTACGCAACCGGGCGTCGAGGCCGGCCAGTTGCCTGCCGCGCTCCCCCGCCTGAACCTCGCGGCCCGGGGTGTCGACGATGTCGTCGGCCAGCCGCGCGAAGCCGTACAGGGCATGGACGGCGGGGCGTTGACGCGGCGTGAGCAGCCGGGTGGCGAGGAAGTAGGTCTTGCCGCTGCGGGCGTTGAGCTGCCGGCAGCGTGTGTAGGCCAGGCGCAGCGCGGGGTCGTGGATGCCCGCGGCGTCCAGCTCCCGCGCCGTCACCGCCCGCCTCCCGCATGCGGGACGGGCGGGGCCCCCGCCGCGCCGGAAGGCGGAGCCGGGAGCGGGTCCGCGGGAGAGCCCTCACGCCGGCGGAGAGGCGCCCGGGCGGCTGGACGGGCGCCGGCCGCCCGGCCGCCGCCTCCCCGCTCGCCGCCGGTGACGCGGGCGGCGGCGAGCTTGCCGGAGATGACCACGGTCGGCACGCCCACCCCGGGAGTCGTGCCGCAGCCGGCGAGGACGACGTTGTCCCATCCGCGCGGCAGGTTCCGCGGCCGGAACGGCCCGGTCTGGGCGAAGGTGTGCGCGGCTGAGAAGGGTGTGCCCGCCGCGTGCTGCCGGGCGGCCCAGTCCGCCGGGGTGACCAGCCGCTCCATCTCGGCCTGCGCGCCGAACCCGTCCAGGCCGCGGCGCTGGAGCTCGGCCACGAGGCTGTCGCGGTATCGCGGTGCCAGCTCGCGCCAGTCGCGGGGTCCGGCGGAGAGGTTGGGGCAGGGGGCGAGGACGTAGTGCAGATGCCGTCCGGGCGGTGCGAGGGAGGGGTCGGAGAGCGTCGGGGTGGTGATCAGCAGCGACGGGTCGTTCATGAGCTCACCAGTGCGGGTGAGACGGCGGAAGGTCTCGTCCCAGGACGTGCCGAAGGAGAGGGTGTGGTGCGCCAGTCCGGGCCAGGTGCGCCGCCCTCCCACGTGCAGGACCACCGCCGAGGGCGCGTACCGCAGCGGCAGGACGCGCCGCGGCGCCCGGCCCAGCAGGCGGTGCACGGCGGGCAGGTCGCAGCTGAGGACGACGGCGTCGCAGGGGATGCGTCCGCCCTCGGCCGTACGCACCGCCACGGCCCGCCCCGCGGGTGAGCGCTCCAGGGCGGTGACAGTGCTGCCGTGGACGAAAGTGGCGCCGGCCCGCTGTGCGGCGGCGGCCAGGGCGCGGGGGACGGCGTGCATGCCGCCGCGCGGGAAGTGGACCCCGGCGACGGTGTCCATGTAGGCGATGACGGCGTACGCGGCCAGCGCGCGGGTGGGCGGCACGCCTGCGTAGAGGGACTGGAAGCAGAAGATGCGGCGCAGCCTCTCGTCGCGCAGGAAGCGGGAGACCCGCCCGGCCCAGGTGGAGAAGCCGCCCAGTGCCGCCAGGCGGGCGAGGTCGGGGGTGAGCAGAGCGAAGGGGGAGTCGAAATTGGCGTCGATGAAGCTGCGCATCTGCACGTGGTGCAGCCGCTCCAGCCAGCCGCGCAGCCGCAGGTATCCGGCTGCCTCGCCCGGGCCTGCGAACCGGCGGACTTCGGCCTCCATGGCGTGCGGATCGGTGTGGACGTCGATGCTGGAGCCGTCGGCGAAGCGGGCACGGTAGGCCGGGTGCAGCGGGAGCAGCTCGACCCTGTCGGCGAGCCGCTCGCCGACGGCGGCCATGGCCTCGTCCAGGAGGTGGGGCATGGTCAGCACTGTCGGCCCGGTGTCGAGGTGGTAGCCGCCCACCTCCTCGCGCCCTGCCCGGCCGCCGGGGAACTGCTCGCGTTCGACGACGGTGACGCTGCGGCCGGCGCCCAGCAGGTGCAGCGCCGCGGACAGTCCGGACAGTCCGGCGCCGACGACGACGACGTGGTCGGTCGGCCCGGCGAGCCTCCTCATCCTGGCTCACTCCTCTCTGTGTGACGGCCCCCGGCGTGTGGGAGTCCGGTTCGCCGCGGGACCGGCCGGACGGATGTGCTGCCCGGCCGGTCAGCCCGCCCCGGTCGAGACGCCGCGTACGAGTGCGCGGAGCCGCTCGGCGGCGGGCGGGGCAAGATGTGCCTGGTCGAGTGCGGTCAGAGCGGTGGCGGTGAGCTCCTCGATGCGTTCCTCGACGGCCGCGACGGCGCCGAGTCCGGTGAGCAGCTCCCGCACCTGCTCGAGTTCGCCGGCGCTCAGCTCGTGGTTGCCCAGGGCGGTGCGCAGGCGCTGCTCCGCCTGGCGCCGGCTGTGCGCGCGGGCACGCTGCAGTGCGATGGCCACCAGGTAGGTGGACGCGCCGTCCTTGATGTCCTCGCCCGCGGGCTTGCCGGAGCCGGCCGGTCCGCCGAAGACACCGAGGAGGTCGTTGCGCAGCTGGAAGGCGACACCGGCACTGCGTCCGGCCCGGCGGAGTGCCGCGACGAGGTCAGGTCCGGCTCCGGCCATCGCGGCGCCGAGGTGGAGGGGGCGTTCGACGGTGTAGAGGCCGCTCTTGAGGTAGGCCACGCGCAGGGATTCCTCGGGAGCGTCCGCGCTCAGCCCCTGCCCGTACAGGTCGAGGTACTGCCCGGCGATCGTCTCGGTGCGCATGGACCGCCACGGCTCACGCACGGCCCGCCGGGCCCTGGCGTCGAGCCCTGCGGTCTCGAACAGGTCGTCGGCCCACACGAGGGCCAGATCACCCGCGAGGATGGCGGCGGATGCGCCGAACGCCTCGGGGCTGCCGCGCAGTCCGGCGGTCCGGTGCTGCTCGGCGAGGGCGACATGCGCGGACGGTGCGCCGCGCCGCAGCAGCGATCCGTCCATGAGGTCGTCGTGGATGAGCGCGCAGCCCTGGATGAGTTCCAGCGCAGCGGCCACCCGCAGCACGGCGTCGGCGCCGCTGCCAGCCGGTGCGCCTCCGCACCCGCGCCAGCCCCACCACAGGAAGGCGGGACGGGTGCGCTTCCCGCCGCGCAGGAGGACGTCGGCGAGCAGGTCGATGACGTCCTCGGCGAACCGTTCGCTGCTGCGGGCCGCCTCGTTGCGGCGCTGTGCGATGTGCCGTCGCAGGAGGGCCTCGATGACGCCGCCGGTGTCCTGGTCCGGGTCCATCCTGGGCGTGCCGGTGTCCTGGGCTCCTTCGCGTACGCGGGCGCTCGGCCGACGCTGCATGGCGGCTCCTCCCGAGGTCGGCCTGACAGGGCACACACTCGCGTGCACAAAGTGAACGTGCGAACACGGAGAGTTTTTCAGCTCGGGCCGGGACGCGCACATCCGCGGAACCGGCGCCGGATATTCGAACGGAGACGCGCTCCGGTACGGGACGGGCGTGAGCGCGAGGGGAGCACGGGGCATTCACCGCGGAGGCATGGGCACCCGGGAGTAAAATCCGACAATGTAATGCAAGAAGGGCGGAAGGCAGGAAGATGCCGAGGGGCAGGAGACTCTCCGGCGGCGACCGGCCGTCATGGAGGACGCAGGGAAGCGCCGCGGTGGGAACTATCCGGCGCAAGATCGCCGAGGGCACCCGCGCCGTAGGCGGAACGGGCAAGGTCTCCCCCGGCGCGCCCCGCCACGGGAGCGGGAGCGCGGCGCCGGGCCCCGGGCAGGCGTACGCAGCCGAACACCCGCACACGAGAGGTGACCCTCCCCCATGGGCGACACGAAACAGCGCACCCAACGCGAGGAACTCTTCACCGACTTCGCGAACACCGTGAACCTCCCCGCGGGTCAGCTCGAGCACTGGCTGGAGACGCAGGAGTCCCGCGAAGCGGGCCGCCACAGGGGCCAGAGCGAGACCCACGGCCACGCCATGGGCCGGCGAGTCGTGCGGCTGCTGCGGACCCCCAAGTCGCAGTTCACCGCCGATGACCTGGTGCACATGCGTAAGGTCGTCCGCCATGTCGACCGGCAGCTCAAGCACCGTCCGCGAGGTGACGTCAGCGACACCGACTGGCGATACTCGCTCATGAACTGGGGCCACGATCCGCAGCGCTGAGCCGCACCCGCCCCTGCCGAGCGGAGGCGCGCGCGGCCGTACCGGGCGAGGACGGGCCCATGCTGCTGGCTGACCTCGCCCGTACCTCCCGAGAGATCACGGCCGTCTCCTCGCGCAAGGAGAAGGTGGCGCTGCTCGCGCGGCTCTTCCGCACCGCCTCGGCCGGTGAAGTGGCCCTTGTCGTCACCTACTTGGCGGGACGGCCCGGACAGCGCCGCACCGGGGTGGGATACCGCTCGCTGTCCGGACGGCGGTACGCCCCCGCGCCGTCCGCCCGGCTGACCGTCGCCGAGGTGGACGCCTCCCTGGAGCGGATCGCGGCCGTGCGCGGCAAGGGCGCCCAGGCGGAACGGGCACGGCTGCTGGAGGCACTGATGACCGCGGCCACCGGGGAGGAACAGCACTTCCTCTTCCGGCTGCTGACCGGTGAACTGCGGCAGGGCGCGCTGGACGCGTTCGCCGCCGAGGGGCTGGCCGAAGCGGTCGGCGTGGCCCCGGAAGGGGTGCGGCGTGCCGTGATGTTCAGCGGTTCGCTGGGCGCGGTCGCCCGGGGACTGCTGGAGAGGGGGCCGGAGGCGCTGGCGGACTTCCGGCTCCGCACGGGCAGTCCGGTCCAGCCGATGCTGGCGCAGAGCGCGAAGGACGTGGGCGAAGCGGTCGACAGGCTCGGCCCCTGCGTGGTCGAGGAGAAGCTGGACGGCATTCGGGTGCAGGTGCACAAGGACGGCGAGAGCGTGGGCGTCTACACCCGCACCCTGGACGACATCACCTCCCGGCTCCCCGAAGTCGTCGCCGCCGCCGGCGCGCTGGCCGCGCGGCAGGCAGTACTCGACGGCGAGGTGATCGCTCTCGACGAGCGGGGCAGACCCCGCGCGTTCCAGGAGGTCTCCCAGCGGGTGGGCTCCCATGTGGATGTGGCCTCGGCGCGGGCGGCTCTGCCGGTCACCGCCCGATTCTTCGACCTGCTGTCCGTCGACGGCCGTGACCTGGTGGATCTGCCCGTGCGGGAGCGCCACGACGCCCTCGCCCAGGTGGTGCCCGAGTCGCTGCGGGTGCGCCGTGTCCTGCTGGAGGACCCCGCGCAGGCACAACAGCGAGCCGCCGCCGAGCACTTCGCGCGCGAGGTGCTGGAGCAGGGCCATGAGGGCGTCATGGTCAAGGCGCTGGACTCGGTCTACCGCGCCGGCCGGCGCGGCGCGTCCTGGCTGAAGGTGAAACCGGTGCACACGCTCGACCTGGTGGTGCTGGCCGCGGAGTGGGGACACGGCCGGCGTACGGGCACGCTGTCCAACCTGCATCTGGGCGCCCGGCGCGCGGACGGCACGTTCGCGATGCTCGGCAAGACCTTCAAGGGGCTCACGGACGAGCTGCTGGCCTGGCAGACCGGGCGGCTGCGGGAGATCGCGCAGAGCGAGCACCCCTGGGGCGTGACGGTGCGGCCCGAACTCGTCGTGGAGATCGCCGTGGACGGGCTGCAGCGCTCCACCCGCTACCCGGCGGGCGTGACGCTGCGTTTCGCCCGCGTGGTGCGCTACCGCACGGACAAGAGCGCGGCACACGCGGACACGGTCGACGACGTCCTCGCGCTGCGCCGGTAGGGCCCGGGCGGGCGCGGCGCGAGGACGTCGCCTTCGCGGAACCTCAGGCGCGCGGGACCACCTTGGAGAGGACCGACGGCAGCCCCGCCCAGTCCGAGGTGATGAAACTGGCGTGTGACGAGGCGAGTTGCGACAGCCGCTCGGACGCCTCCTGCTCGGTGGGGCTGGTGCCGTCGATCTCCGGCGCGACCTTGTGGGCGTCCGTCATCACCACGAGATAGCCCCGCTCGCTGTACCACGCGGTGTCGATGGCACCGCCGGTGAAGGTGGAGGCGTCACCGTCGAAGAGCACGAACCAGGGGCGCAGCGCCTCCTCGTACCGTCCGGTGCGCGGGTCGCCCTCCTCGGCGCCGTGCACGGCGGGGAAGGCTCCCGCCTCGCCCAGCGTCCCCGCGGCGGCGAGGTCCTTGAGGTGGGTGGCGTACTCCTCGTCGGTCCACAGGTCGTCGGCGGGGTTGTTCTCCTCCACGGTGCCGGGGATGAGTTCGACGACGAACTTGCCGGCCATGGCGTCCCGGCCGGGCCAGCCGCCCGCGCCCACCGCCTCGTCCAGGGTGGCGTGTGCGCCGACGACGTCGGCGGGCCGCAGCAGCGCGTCGCCCAGCTTCTCGGAGAGCAGCGCGTCCAGTTCGTCGGGTCCCCGGTCGGCCTTGTCGTAGAAGCCGTCCTTCATCTCGACCTTGACCAGGACGGGCGGGTGGTCCGGGTTGGCGTCGTGCCAGGCGCGCATGTCGGCGAGGCAGCCGTCGAGCTTCTGGTCGCGCTTCTTGCTGCGCAGTTCGGCGGCGGTGGAAGCGTTCTCGCAATTGTTGTCGTTGCCGGTGGGGTTGGAGTGGGAGACGCGCCAGCCGCTGCCGACGATGTTGGTCCACACGTCCAGTTCGAGAAGAGACGCCCCCGAGTCGAGGGCGTCGGCGAAGTATTCGAACGTCCCCTTCTCGTAGGCGTTGTGGACGCCGACGGAGGTGGTGTCCGCGTAGGAGGACGCGTCTGTCTTGGCGCCTGCCTGCGCCGTGAGCGGACTGCTCAGAGTCGCGGCGGCGGTGACCAGGGCCGCCACCGGTACGGCGATGGCAAGGCGGGATCTGCTCATGGGCTGATACCTCGGGTGGTGTGGGGGGCCAAGTCGGCATCAGCGTAGAGGTGTTCATCTACCGGCGGGTACGTGTTGCGGAAATGGGCCGGCACGGTGCGGCACGGTGCGGCCGCGTCCTCGCGCACGCAGACGCCTCCCGCCGGCGGACTTCGCCGGCGGGAGGCGTACGGGACGGGCGGACGCTCAGCGGCGGCGCCTGCGTTTGGAGCGGTCGAGCGCGGCGATCCCGAGTGCCGCCAGGAGGAGTTGAATCAGCCACTCGCTCCAGTCGACGCCATTGGTGTCTGCCACGCCGAGGGTCTCCGCGAGGGCGGTGCCGACGAGGGCGGCCACGATGCCGACCACGATCGTCAGCAGAATCCCCACACGCTGACGGCCCGGCACGATGAGCCGCCCCAACACCCCGATCACGATGCCGATCACGATGGCGCTGATGATGCTTGAGATCTCCATGATCTCCCCTGGTTGTTCGTCGTGTTCCTGTCTCTTCTGCCCCCGGAAGTCCCCCGCACTCGGCCCTGTTCGAACATCGCCGTGCCACCACGTTCGAACAGGACCGCGGGCCCGGCGGGCGGGTGTCAGACTGGAGGCGCCACGAGAGGAGATCCCAGCAGGTGGACGCACTGATCCCCCGCCCCGCGTCCAGCCCCGGCCCGGGTGCCGCACACCTGCCCGGCTGGCTCACCGCACCGCAGCAGCGCAGACTCGTGGCGGCGTGCCGCGAGTGGGCGGCCGGTCCCGTTCCCATGCGGCACACCAGGCTGCCGCGGGGCGGGGTGATGTCGGTGCGCACGGTGTGCCTGGGCTGGCACTGGCAGCCGTACCGGTACACGCGTACCGCCGGCGACGTCAACGGCAGCCGGGTGGCCGCCCTGCCCGGCTGGCTCGCCGACCTCGGCAGACGCGCCGTCGCGGACGCCTACGGCGACCCCTCGGCGGCCGAGGGGTACGAGCCGGACACCGCCCTGGTCAACTTCTACGACGGCGCAGCGAGAATGAGCATGCACCAGGACAAGGACGAGAGGTCCGCCGCGCCCGTCGTCTCGCTGAGCATCGGCGACACCTGCGTATTCCGCTTCGGCAACACCGCCTCGCGCGGCCGGCCGTGGAGCGACATCGAACTGGCCTCGGGCGACCTGTTCGTCTTCGGCGGACCGTCCCGCTTCGCGTACCACGGCGTGACGAAGGTCTTCGAGGGCACCGGCGACCCGGCCACCGGCCTGGCGTCGGGGCGGCTGAACCTGACCCTGCGGGTCACCGGCCTCACGGACTGACGCAGCCGGCGGACGATGCCGGAGAGCGGGGGGAAGTCCCCTCCGCCACATGCGTGCCGTCCGCCATGTGTAGGAGGGCCTCATCTGCCAACCCGGGGCCCATGGACGAGCGGTATCCCGACCCCGAGGACCCCTCGCACTCCCCTGGCCTGGAGCCCGGCGGAGGGGTACCGCCCGGGGAGACACCCCCGGGCGAGGACAGCACCGCCGGCGCGGGGCCCGACGAGCGCCACAACCCCGCGAAGGGCTGGACGAAGGCGCCGATGCTCGTGCTGGCGGTCCTCGTGGCGCTCTTCCTCGTCTACTTCCTGGCCAGGGCCGTGGAGTTCTGAACCAGGGGCGTACGGGGAGGCCGGGCCGCGGGGCGGCCGCGAGGGTGAGGCCGCGGGCAGGCAAGCGCACCCCCTTCCCGCTTGTCTGCCCGCGGCCTCATCACCGCCTGGTCACTGCCTGATCACCGCCTGCCGTGTCCCTTACCCGTCCGGGCCCCGTCTGTCACTTCCGGGCCCGGCCGGGCCCGAGTGGCACCGGAACGCTCAGGGCGCGGGCGGCGCCGGCTGCGGCTCGGGGTCCGGGGGGACGGGCTCGGGGCCGGGGCCCGGCGGCTGCGGAATCGGGTCGGGGGCAGGCCCGGGCGGTGGTCCCGGCGTCGGAGCCGGGACGGGGTCGGGTGCAGGTCCCGGCCCCGGCCCGCCGGGCTCCGGCGGCGGGGTGGGGTGCGGCGGAACCGGGTCCGGCCTGCGGCCGGTCGGCGTCGTCCTCGTGCCTGACTGCTGTGGCATGAACACTCCAGCGGACTCACATCGCGGCGTGTGCTGTACGTCCCGCCGGGTTCCCGGTTCCCCCGCCGTCACTCACCGTGCCGTCGTGCCGTCACCGGGAGGAGACCTCGCTGCGGTCACCGCCCCAGAGGGTGTGGAAGGAGCCCTCGCGGTCGGTGCGGCGGTAGGTGTGCGCGCCGAAGAAGTCACGCTGCGCCTGTGTGAGCGAGGCGGGCAGACGGGTGCTGCGCAACGCGTCGTAGGAGGCCAGGGCGGCCGAGAAGCCGGGTACGGGGATGCCGTGCGCCACCGCGGTGGCCACCACCGCACGCCAGTCGCCCTGCGCCTCGCCGATCTCCTTGGCGAAGTACTCGTCCGCCAGCAGCGTCGGCAGGCCGGGGCTGGAGGCGAACGCGGCACGGATGCGGTCCAGGAACGCGGCCCTGATGATGCAGCCCGCGCGCCAGATGGCGCCGACCGCGCCGGGGTCGATGTCCCAGCCGTACTCGTCGCTGCCGCTGCGGATCATGTTCCAGCCCTGCGCGTAGGAGGTGATCTTCGACGCGTACAGGGCCTGCTCGACCTTCTCGGCGAAGCGCTCGGCCTCCGCCCCGGCCAGGGGCGCGGCGTGCGGGCCCGGGAGGTGGGCGCTGGCGGACCGCAGGTCGGCATGGCCGGACAGCGAGCGGGCGAAGACCGCCTCGGCGATGCCGGAGACCGGCACTCCGAGGTCGAGCGCGGTCTGTACGGTCCAGCGGCCGGTCCCCTTCTGCTCGGCCTGGTCGGCGACGACGTCGACGAAGGGCTTGCCGGTGGCCGCGTCGGTGTGGGAGAGGACCTCCGCGGTGATCTCGATGAGGTAGGAGTCCAGACGTCCGGTGTTCCACTCGCGGAAGGTCTCCGCGATGCGGGCCGGGGTGTAGCCGGCGACGTCCCGCAGCAGGTGGTACGCCTCGCCGATCAGCTGCATGTCGGCGTATTCGATGCCGTTGTGCACCATCTTCACGAAGTGGCCGGCGCCGTCCGGGCCGACGTGCGTCGTGCAGGGCGTGCCGTCCTCGGCCTTCGCGGCGATGCTCTCCAGCATGGGGCGCAGCGACTCGTACGCCTGCGGGGAACCACCGGGCATGATGCTCGGCCCGTGCAGGGCTCCTTCTTCTCCCCCGGAGATGCCCGCTCCGACGAAGTGCAGGCCCCGCTCGCGCAGTTGCTGCTCGCGGCGGCGGGTGTCGGCGTAGTGGGCGTTGCCGCCGTCGATGATCACGTCGCCCTCTTCGAGCAGTGCCGCGAACTCGTCGATGACGGCATCCGTGGGCCCTCCCGCCTTGACCATGATGATCAGCCGCCGCGGCCGCTCCAGGGCTGCGACGAACTCCTCGGCCGTCTCGGCTGCGATGAAGCTGCCCTCGTCCCCGAAGTCCCGCACCAGATCACGGGTCTTGGCTGCCGTGCGGTTGTGCAGGGCGACGGTGTAGCCGTTACGGGCGAAGTTGCGGGCGAGGTTGCTGCCCATGACGGCGAGGCCGGTGACGCCGATGTGTGCGGTGGTGCTCATGCTGATGCTCCCGGTTGTGGATGGACGTCGCCGTGGGTGGCGGTGCGGACGTTTCGGTGCCGGACGTGCACTGCTCCCCGACGACGGTGCGCCGGGCGGCGCCGGGGTGTGCACAGATCTTGCCGATGTGCGCATTGTCGGTCGGCACGGGGGTGGACGGGCGCGGAATCCCCCAGCCCACCGGCCGGGATCAGCCCAGTGGCTTGCCGTCGACGATCGTCTCGACGCCCGGGGCGAGGAAGCACAGACGGCCGGCGATGCGCAGGGCCTCGTCCAGCGGCTGTTCGTAGCACCAGGCGGCGTCCGCGACGGCGGTGCCGCCGGCGTGCAGCGTCCGGTAGGAGGCGCGGCCCTTGTAGGGGCAGTGCGTGTGCGTGGCGCTGGGCGCCAGCAGTTCGGCGCGTACGTCCTCCGCCGGCAGGTAGAAGCGGTTGGGCAGACCGGTCTCCGACAGCAGCACGGCACGGCGGCTCTCCGCGACGTCCACTCCCTGGGCCCTGATCCGCACGTGCCGGCTGGTGGGGCGGATGTCGATGCGGTGGTACGGGTCGCGGATGTGCCCGGTGACCTCCTCGTCCTCGTCGAACCAGGCGTGCATCGCCGACCAGTACACGGCGACGTGCCCCTTGAGCCACTCCGCTCCGGGCAGCGGATCGGGGTAGCTCCACACGGCGTTCTCCGCCAGATCCTCCCCTGCGCGCACGCTCCAGTAGCGTGCGTCGCCCTTGAAGGGGCAGTGGGTGCTGTGGCCGCTCTCCTCCAGCAGGTCCTCACGCAGCGCGGAGCGCGGAACGTAGACCTGGGGCAGCAGATTGCTCTCGTGCAGCAGCTTGGCGTCGTCGCTGTCCAGCACCGTCTCACCGCCCAGCAGCGCGCGTACCCGGCGCGGGAAGGGATGCCACAGCAGGCGGTGGGCGGGGCCGTCGATACGGTAGTTGACGGTTTCCGGGGGCCGCGAGGCGAGCGGCCCGCCGCCGAGCGTGAGGGTCATGGGGCTGGGGCCTCCGTGTCCGGGGTGACAGTGGGTGCGGACCCCACTGTCGCACTGCCGGTGCGGCACCGCCCGGTGCCGGGGGCGGGGCGGCCGCCGGCGCAGGCGGACGCCCCGGCCCCGGGTGTCAGCGGATGGTCGAACCGGAGACCGTACGGGCGATGACGAGGCGCTGGATCTCGCTCGTCCCCTCGAAGACCGTGTAGATGGCGGCGTCGCGGTGCATGCGCTCGACCGGGTACTCGCGGGTGAAGCCGTTCCCGCCGAGGATCTGCATGGCCTGGGACGTGACGGTCTTGGCGGTCTCGCCCGCGAACAGCTTGGACATCGAGCCCTCCGCGGAGTCGAACCGCTTGCCGGCGGAGGCCATCCACGAGGCGCGCCAGACCAGCAGCCGTGCGGCGTCGATGCGGGTACGCATGTCGGCGAGCTGGAAGGCGACGCCCTGGTTGTCGATGATGGGGCGGCCGAACTGGACGCGCTCCTTGGCGTAGTCGAGGGCCACCTCGTAGGCGGCGCGGGCGATGCCGACAGCCTGGGCGCCCACCGCGGGCCGCGAGGCCTCGAAGGTGGCCATGGCGGCGTTCTTCACGCGCTCGCCGCTCTTGGCGCGCTCACGCGCGCGGGCCAGGCGCTCGTCCAGCTTGTCCTTGCCGCCGAGCAGGCAGTGGCCCGGGATGCGTACGTCCTCCAGGACGACCTCGGCGGTGTGGGAGGCGCGGATGCCGTGCTTCTTGAACTTCTGTCCCTGGGAGAGGCCGGGGGTCGCCGGCGGGACGATGAACGAGGCGTGGCCCTTGGAGCCCAGTTCCGGGTCGACGACGGCCACGACGACGTGGACGTTGGCGATGCCGCCGTTGGTCGCCCAGGTCTTGGTGCCGTTGAGGACCCATTCGTCCTTGGCCTCGTCGTAGACGGCGCGCGTGCGCATCGCGGACACGTCGGAGCCGGCGTCAGGTTCGGAGGAGCAGAAGGCGGCGACCTGTACGTCGTCGGCGTCGCCGTACATCTGGGGTACCCAGGTGCCGATCTGCTCCTGGGTGCCGTTGGCGAGCACGCCGACGGCGGCCAGACCGGTGCCCACGATGGACAGGGCGATGCCCGCGTCGCCCCAGAAGAGCTCCTCCATCGTCATGGGGATGCCCAGCCCCGTCGGGTCGAAGAACTGCTGGGCGTAGAAGTCGAGGGAGTAGAGTCCGATCTTGGCGGCCTCCTGGATGACCGGCCAGGGCGTCTCCTCGCGCTCGTCCCACTCCGCGGCGGCGGGGCGGATCACATCCGCGGCGAATCCGTGTATCCACTCACGGATCTCCTTCTGGTCCTCGTTCAGATCGAGTGCGAATGCCGGATCGCCCATGGCGGGTCCTTCCATCAGCTAAGTTACCTGCGGTAATAGCCCAAGTCTGTTACCGACTGGTAAGCAATGTCAACCACCGGCGGCCCGGTCGTGCGCACCCCCGGGTGTTACGTTGCGCTGGGGCAGCCGGAACGAAACGGGTGGGGAGGCGCCATGGAGTCCACACAGCAGACGGATCAGCGCAGCGCCGCGGAGCGGCGTCGCAAGGAACTGCTGGAGGCCGCCGAGCGCGTGGTGCTGAGGGACGGCCCGGGGGCCTCGATGAACGCCATCGCCGCGGAGGCCGGCATCACCAAGCCGATCCTCTACCGCCACTTCGGCGACAAGGACGGGCTCTACCGCGCCCTGGCCGTACGGCACACGGACGCGCTCCTCGGCGCCCTGCGCGACGCCCTGGACGCCCCCGCCCAGCGGCGCGAGCGGGTGGAGGCCACCCTGGACACCTACCTGGCCGCCATCGAGACCCGGCCCCAGGTCTACCGCTTCCTGATGCACCCCTCCGAGGACGCCCCCTCCGGCGAGCAGGGCTTCGACGCCGGGCAGCACTCGGCCCCGCTGCTGCGGCGCCTGGGCGACGAGCTGGGCAAGTTCATCCAGGAGCGGCTCGAACTGGGCCCCGACGGCGCGGAGACGGCACGGGTGTGGGGCCACGGCGTGGTCGGCATGGCCTACGCGGCCGGTGACTGGTGGCTGCGCGAACGCCCCTGCCCGCGTGAGCAGTTGGTCAAACAGCTCGCTGACCTGCTGTGGGGGCGGCTGGCGGTGGCCGAGGACCGGGCGGGCGCTCCGGGCTTCTGAGCAGCCCCTCCGCGCCCGCACCGTGCCGGCGCGGCACCCGCCGTGGCCGGCGCGCCGAAAACCGTGCCGCCGCGGCGGCTTCCACAGGGTGAGGCGGTTCGGGCACGGCGCCGGACCTCGGTAGGCTTCACCCCACCGAGGGGCAAGGAGGAGCAGTGACGATGGCAGGCAACACGGACCCGCTGTCTTCGCGGGCGAAGCTGGCCGTGACAGCGGGCAGAGCCGCTGCGGCGGTGTCGCGTGCGGCGGGTCGCGGAAGCGGATCGGTGATCGGCGGCAAGGTCGCCCTCAGACTCGATCCCGACCTGCTGGCGCAGGTGGCCCGGCACCTGGACGTGATCCTCGTGTCGGCCACGAACGGCAAGACGACGACGACCCGTCTGATCGCGGAGGCCCTGCGCGCCAACGGCGGTGTGGTCTCCAACGCGCTGGGCGCCAACATGCCCGCCGGGATCACCTCCGCGCTGGCCGGCGGTGCCGAGGAGCAGTACGGGGTGATCGAGGTGGACGAGAAGTACCTCGCCACGGTCGCCCGCGATGTGACCCCCAAGGCCATCGCCCTGCTCAACCTCTCCCGCGACCAGCTGGACCGGGCCGCCGAGACGAGGATGCTGGCCGAGCGCTGGCGTGAGGGCCTGTCCGGTTCGAAGGCAGTGGTGATCGCCAACGCCGACGACCCCCTCGTCGTATGGGCCGCCTCCTCCTCCTCGAACGTGGTGTGGGTGGCGGCCGGCCAGGAGTGGAAGGACGACGCCTGGTCCTGCCCGGCGTGCGGCGGAGTGATGCAGCGGCCCGGCGACGACTGGTTCTGCGGGGAGTGCGGATTCCGCCGCCCCACGCCGAGCTGGGCCCTCTCCGGTGACGACGTGCTGGACCCGCACGGGTCGGCGTGGCCGATCAAGCTGCAGCTTCCCGGCCGCGCCAACAAGGCCAACGCCACCACCTCGGCCGCGGTCGCCGCGGCCTTCGGAGTGCCTCCGCAGGTGGCCCTGGAGCGGATGCACGCGGTGACCGCGGTCGCCGGACGCTACGACGTGGTGACGTACCAGGAACGGGAGGTGCGGCTGCTGCTGGCGAAGAACCCGGCGGGCTGGCTGGAGACCTTCTCCCTCATCGACGCGCCGCCCGCGCCGGTCATCCTCTCGGTGAACGCCCGCGGTGCGGACGGCACGGACACCTCCTGGCTGTGGGACGTGGACTATTCCCGGCTGGCCGGGCACCCCATCCGCGTGATCGGTGACCGCAAGCTCGACCTGGCGGTGCGTCTGGAGGTCGCCGGGGTCAACTTCCAGGTGTGCGAGAGCGCCCACGAGGCCGTACGGGCGTGCCCGCCCGGGCGCATCGAGGCGATCGCGAACTACACCGCCTTCCAGGACCTGCGCCGCGTCGTCGGCAACTGAACCCATATACCCGCTCAAGGAGTTGGCGAGCAATGAGTGACACGGGCCTGCGGGTGGTGTGGGTCTATCCGGACCTGCTCAGCACCTACGGCGACCAGGGCAACGCGCTGGTGGTCGAGCGGCGCGCGCAGCAGCGCGGACTGGAGGTGCACCGCACCGACGTCCGCTCCGACCAGCAGGTGCCCACCTCGGCGGACATCTATCTGATCGGCGGCGGCGAGGACCGGCCGCAGCGGCTCGCGGCGGAGCGGCTGCTGCGTGACGGCGGGCTGCAGCGCGCCGTCGACAACGGCGCCATCATCTTCTCCGTCTGCGCCGGCTATCAGATTCTCGGCCGCGAGTTCGTCAACGACCTGGGCGAACCGCAGCAGGGCCTGGGGCTGCTGGACGTGGTCAGCAGGCGCGGCGAGGCCGAGCGGTGCGTCGGCGACGTGCTGGGCGACATCGACGAGAAGCTGGGGCTGCCGCAGCTGACGGGCTTCGAGAACCACCAGGGCATCACCCAGATCGGCCCGAGCGCGCGGCCGCTGGCCCGGGTGCGGCTGGGCAAGGGCAACGGCACCGGCGACGGCACCGAGGGGGCGTGGAACGACACCGTCTTCGGTACGTACATGCACGGCCCCGTCCTGGCGCGCAACCCGCAGATCGCGGACCTGCTGATCCGGCTGGCGCTGGACGTCAACGCGCTGCCGCAGGTCAACGATCACTGGTACGAGGCGCTGCGCAAGGAGCGGATCGCCACGGCGCTGCAGCCCGCCTGATCCACTCCCCCGCCGCCGAGGGGTCCCCCGGGTCTGCGGGCCCGGGGGAGGTTCTACGCTGGTGCGGGCGAAACGGCACAGGGCGGGAGAGCGCGGATGGACCACGGCGGGCACGGCACGACGGCGGATCTGCCGCCCTTCACCCTCGGCCGGGGCCTTGAGTTCACGGGCGAGCCGTTCTTCCTGGCGGGCTGCCTGCTGGCGCTGGTCCTCTATGTCGCCGCCGTGGTGCGGCTGGCCAGGCGCGGCGACCACTGGCCCGTGGGGCGCACGGTCGCCTGGGTGCTGGGCGTGCTCAGCGTGGGCGTGACGATGTGCACCGGCCTGAACGAGTACGGGATGGTGCTCTTCAGCGTCCACATGGTGCAGCACATGATCATCAGCATGCTCTCGCCGATCCTGCTGCTGCTGGGCGCGCCGGTGACACTGACGCTGCGGACGCTGCCCTCCGCGGGGCGCGGGCGCCGGGGCCCGCGGGAGCTGCTGGTGGCCCTGCTGCACAGCCGCTGGATGCGCGCGGTCACCCATCCCGCCTTCACCATCCCGCTGTTCATCGCGAGCCTCTACGGGCTCTACTTCACGCCGCTCTTCGACCTCCTGATGGGCTCCACGGCGGGGCACCTGGCGATGATGGCGCACTTCCTGCTGGTCGGCCTCGTCTTCTTCTGGCCGATCATGGGCGTGGATCCGGGGCCGCAGCGGCCGGGCTACGTCATGCGCATGCTGGAGCTGTTCGCCGGGATGCCCTTCCACGCCTTCTTCGGGATCGCGCTGATGATGGCGTCCGAGCCGATGATCGCCACATACGCGCACCCGCCCGCCTCGCTGGGCGTGAGCGCGCTGGGGGACCAGACGACGGCGGGCGGCATCGCGTGGGCGTTCAGCGAGATCCCCTCGGTGCTGGTGCTGATCGCGCTCGTCTTCCAGTGGCACAAGTCGGACGAGCGGCAGGCTCGCCGCCGGGACCGGGCTGCCGACCGGGACGGCGACAAGGAGCTGGAGGCGTACAACGCCTACCTGGCCTCTTTGCGGGCCCGGCAGCCGTAAGGGCGGGACAGTGGCGTGCCGGGGCGCCGGCGAGCGACCATGGAGCTGTGACCCGGCCCGTTTTGTACGGGAATCCCCGTCGCCCGCCGGGTCCGTGAGGAGGGTGCTTTCGATGCCTGGCACTGCGAAGGCGATGACGGTGAGCACGGTGGCCGCCCTGGTGGCGATCACCGCCTACACGGTGACCCTCGGGGGAAGCGGCTGGCTGTGGTTCGCATGGGTCGTACTCGGTCTGGTCACCCTGGGCACGGCCTCGGTACAGCGCAACTGAGGCGATGCGGTGGGCCCCCTCCCGGCCCGGCGGGGAGGGGGACTACTCTGCGATCTCACCCGACCGCGTGGGGGAAGGCCTTAGCGTGTTCTACAACCTGTTCAAGTACGTACTGCTGGGGCCCTTGCTGCGCCTGTACTTCCGCCCGAGGATCGAAGGGCTGGAGAACATTCCGGAGGAGGGGGCGGCGATCGTCGCCGGCAACCACCTCTCCGTCTCCGACCACTTCCTGATGCCCGCGATCCTGCGGCGGCGCATCACTTTCCTCGCGAAGTCCGAGTACTTCACGGGGCCCGGCCTCAAGGGCCGTCTGACGGCGGCCTTCTTCCGCAGCGTGGGCCAGATCCCGGTGGACCGCTCCGGGAAGGGCGCGGGGCAGGCCGCGATCGACGAGGGGCTGGGCGTGCTCCGCAAGGACGAACTGCTGGGCATC
Organism: Streptomyces sp. TAA204; assembly: GCF_000424965.1. NCBI lineage: Bacteria > Bacillati > Actinomycetota > Actinomycetes > Kitasatosporales > Streptomycetaceae > Streptomyces > Streptomyces sp. TAA204. The sequence goes on along the minus strand of NZ_AUKW01000019.1, from coordinate 113,464 downwards.
TACCCGGAAGGCACGCGCTCGCACGACGGACGGCTCTACAAGGGCCGGGTCGGGGTCGCGTCGATGGCGCTGCAGGGCAGGGTGAGGGTGATTCCCTGCGCGATGGTGGGGACGTTCGAACTGCAGCCGCCCGGGCGGAAGATGCCCAGGTTCGGCCGGGTGACGATCCGGTTCGGCGAGCCGCTGGACTTCTCGCGCTACGCCGGGATGGAGAGCGAGCGCACGGTGCTGCGGGCCGTCACCGACGAGATCATTCGCGAGATCATGCGGCTGTCCGGCCAGGAGTACGTCGACCTGTACGCACCCGAGGCGAAGGCCCAGCAGGCCAGGGAAGCCAAGGAGGCCAAGGAGCGCGGGCGTACGCGGGGCAGGCGCGAGGGCAGCAGCAAGACCTGAGCCGGCACAAGGGCCCGCGCACGGACGCCGGCCCGTGTGCGGGGCCCGTCCGCCGGCCCGTGTGCGGGGCCCGTCGCAACGGCCGGACGGGGCAGCGGACCGAGGGCCCGGACGCGCGCCGTGCGCCGCACACCGGCCACCGGAGACGAGCGGGGGACGGCCGGGATCCGGCCGTCCCCCGCCTGCTGCCGTATGTGCCCGTCAGCGGCGCACGGCGCGCGGAAGAGCGGGCAGCTCCGCGGACTTGGCCCCGGCCGTGCCGCCGGCCGCCGCCTGCCCCTCGGGCACCGGCGCGCTGTGCGGGCCGCACGTCGCGTCCTTCCCGCCGACCGTGCCCTTCAGTAGGTAGGCGTCGACGCGCTTGTTGATGCAGGGGTTCTCGACGTTGGTGATGCCGTGCGAGCCCGCGTCCCTCTCGGTGATCAGGCGGGAGCCCTTGAGCCGCTTGTGCAGCTCCACGGCGCCGCCGTAGGGGGTCGCCGCGTCGCGTTCGGCCTGCATGAGCAGGACCGGCGGCAGGCCCTTGCCCGGGGCGACCTCCAGTGCCTCCTGCTGCCTGACGGGCCAGGTGGCGCACGGGAGGTTCAGCCAGGCGTTGGACCAGGTCAGGAACGGGTGCTTCTCGTGCAGTTCCGTGTTGTCCCTGTCCCAGGTCCTCCAACTGGCGGGCCACTCGGCGTCGTTGCACTCGACGGCCGTGTAGACGGCGTTGCCGTTCTCGGAGTCCGCGTTTCCCGCGGTGTCGGACATGTCGGGTCCGGCGGCGTCGACGAGGGCCTTCTCGTCGCCCTTGAGGTGGGCGGACCACACGGCCGCGACCTCGGCCCACATCTGGTCGTAGTACGGGGCGTTCTGGAAGAAGCCGAGGAGCTCGGCCGGGCCGACGGCTCCGCCGAAGGGCTCCTTCTTCGCGGCGGCGCGCAGCTTGTCCCACTGCTTGTCGACCTCGGCCGCGGTGCCGCCGATGCCGTAGGTGTCGTCGTGTTCGGCGACCCACTCCGTCCAGTCCTCCCAGCGGGTCTGGAAGGCGACGTTCTGGTCCAGGTTGTTCCGGTACCAGATCTGGTCGCGGGCGGGATTGACCACGCTGTCGACGATCATGCGGCGCACGTGCGCGGGGAAGAGCGTGCTGTAGACGGAGCCGAGGTAGGTGCCGTAGGAGACCCCGAGGAAGTTCAGCTTCCTCTCACCCAGCGCGGCGCGGAGGACGTCCAGGTCGCGGGCAGTGTTGGGCGTCGTCATGTGCGGCAGGAGGCTGCCGCCGCGTTCCTTGCAGCCCTCGGCGTACTCCCTGGCCAGCTTGCGCTGGGCGCGCTTGTCCGCCTCGTCGCCGGGGACGGGGTCCGCCTTGGGTGCCTTGACGAACTCCTGCGGGTCCATGCAGGAGACGGGGGCGGAGTGTCCCACGCCCCGGGGGTCGAACCCGACGAAGTCGTAGGCCCTGGCCGTTGCTTTCCACAGCGGGCTCTCGCCGGTCACGCGCGCGGGGAAGCGCAGTCCGGAGCCGCCGGGGCCGCCGGGGTTGTAGAGCAGGGAGCCCTGGCGCTCCTTCTTGCTGCCGGTGCTCTTCGCGCGGTCGACGGCGATGTCGATGGTCTCGCCGCCGGGTTTCGCGTAGTCGACGGGGACGGTGACGAAGCCGCATTCGATCGGCTTCTCCAGGCCCCAGTCCTCGGGGCAGTCCTTCCAGCCGATGCCCTTCTCGGCGGCGCGCGCGGCGGCGCTCTTCACACCCCGGGCCTCCGCGCCGGCGGACGCGGCCCGCTCCTGGGCACCGCCGGCGAATGCGGTCGGGACCACTGTCAGCCCGGCGACGAGGGCGGCGGAGCCGGCGGCGAGGGTGGCTCTGCGTCTGTTCACGTGGGGGGCTCCCCTGGGGTGGCGGGGCGGCGGCGAGGGCAATTCATGTGTCTGCGGGTGGCTCGATCCTTCCGGCACCCGGCGGCCGGCGACAGTTGGAACTGATGATCCTTGTCAAGTCGTGAATCTACCGGCGTCGTCCAGCACCCGCCCGACGAGAAGGGCATCGGGGGCGACGGCGGTGACCAGCGCGGCGGGACCGGCCAGCGGTGTCACGGACGCGGTCGGGCACAGGGAGACCGCCTGTGCCGGCCGGTCCGTGAACTGCGGTCCCGCGACAAGCAGTTGCCCCACGGCACGGAATCCGCCGAGGACGGCCGCACTGTCCCAGCCCGGTGCGCCGCTCCCCTGGTCGAGCCGCTGGTCCAGCAGCGGCCGGCCGGCGTGGACGAGCGTGAGCCGGCTGGTCAGACGGCCGGGCTCCTCGCCCGTACGGCCGAGCACCAGCACGTCCCGGAAGACCAGACGGGCACGCGGCGCGAGGTCGATGCGGACGCTCTGGTGCAGGACGCTGCCCTGCGCGGAGATCAGCGGCTCGGGCAGCCAGCGCACGCGGGCGTCGTCACCGATGCTCAAGTGGAGGTCGTAGCGGGCGGGTTCGCCTCCCGGCCCGGGCAGGGCGAGGGTGGCGGCCGCGCTGTCCACGCACAGCCGGGCCCCGGGCTCCGCGCGTACGCGCAGGGCCAGCCGGTCCCCGCCCAGCGGTGCGCTCATGGCCCCGACGAGGGTGACCCGGGCCTCCGGTCCCTCGGAGCGGGTGCGCCGCAGAGCGAGAGGGCCCGCGCTGCTCAGCAGCGGAAGCCTCGTCGGGTCGCCCGGGGAGCCGGGAGCGGCGGCCGTGATGCGGGCGGTGGCCTCCACGCCCGTGGCCGTGCGTGGCGGGGCGGTGCTCACGCCGGGGCCGGTGCGGCCGTCCGCCATGCGGCGAGCCGGGCGCGCACCCATTCGGCGACGGGCGTGACGCCGTCCGGTGCGGCCATCGAGGTGAAGACGACGGGGAGGGTGCCGCGCTGTGCTTCGGCGTCCCGTGCCATCGCCTCCAGGTCGGAGCCCACATGGGGTGCCAGGTCGGTCTTGTTGACGACGAGCAGGTCGGAGGAGGTGATGCCGGGCCCGCCCTTGCGCGGGATGTCGTCGCCGCCCGCGACGTCGATGACGAAGATCTGCGCGTCGACGAGGCCCCTGGAGAAGGTGGCGGTGAGGTTGTCGCCGCCGGACTCGATGAGGACGAGTCCGAGCGGCCCCGCGCTCTCCTCCAGGTCCTCGACGGCCTCGAGGTTGGCGGAGATGTCGTCGCGGATCGCGGTGTGCGGGCAGGCGCCGGTCTCCACCGCGGTGATCCGATCGGCGGGCAGCACCGCTTCACGCAGCAGGTGGGCGGCGTCCTCGCTGGTGTAGATGTCGTTGGTGACCACGGCGAGCCGCACCGTCTCGCGCAGCGTGCGGCACAGCGCCGCGACGGTCGCGGTCTTGCCGGAGCCGACGGGGCCGCCCAGCCCGATGCGCAGGGCGCGCCGGGAGCCGTCGGGTCCGGGCCCGGGGGCCGCGCAGGTGTGCCGTTCGGGGTGGGCGGTGGCCTGGTCGAGGTGCATGGCTCTCCTGTGGTGGTGCGGGGGTCATGAGGCGCACAGCCGTACGGGCCGGGCCGCGTGGCTCTCGGCCCCGGTCTCCAGCAGCGGCGCCGAGGCGGCGGGCAGTTCACCGCTGTCCCCGGCCTCGGCCGCCTCGGCGGCCCGGCGGGCGACACCGTCCATGTCCGGGGTGAGCCGGGCGAGGAGGCCGGCCACGTCGTAGGGGTCGAGGCCGAGCAGCCGCACGGCGGCGGTGGCCGGTCCGGAGACGGACTCGTGCACGGCGGCGTGTGCGGCGTCCAGCGGGGTGAGCCCCGCCGCGCGGGCGAGGAGGCCGAGCACGACCGGCTGGTGGGCGCCGCGCGGACGGGCGGCGGCGAGGGCCTCCAGCTCGGGCGAGGGCCAGGTGGCGCGGGCGGCGCGCATGAGCTGGCGGCCCAGTTTCCTCGAGGTGCGCCGCAGGGCGAGCGAGGGGGTGCGGGCGTCGGCGGCGTCCTCGAGTTCGAGGGGGTCGTGAGAGCCGGCGGCCGCGGCGGCGAGGGCGGCGGTGACCAGCCCGGTGGTGTGCAGGCGTCCGTGGCAGAAGCGGGCGAGTGCGGCCGCGTCGGTGAGGCGGCCCGCCGCCACGGCCTCCTCGGCGCCGCCGGAGTGGGCGTGGCCTCCCGCGGGGAAGCGGCCGTCGGCGAGGACGAGCAGAGCCGTTCGGGTCGCGGGGCTGCTTGCGGGCATCCGGGCTCCTTCCACTCGTGGTCCGGTGGGGTCAGAAGAGGAAGTAGCGCTGGGCCATGGGGAGACGGGCGGCGGGGGCGGGTTCGACGGTCTCTCCGTCGACGGTGACGGTGAAGGTGTCGACGGTGACGTGCGGGAGTGCGTCGTTCTCGCGCATGTCGGCCTTGGTGACGGCCCGGGTGCCGCGGATGGCGGCGAACGTCTTGCCCAGGGCGAGCTCCTCGGCGAGGCCGGCGTCGAGCGCCGTTCCGGTCACGAAGTTCAGGGAGTTGGCTGCCGGAGCCCGGCCGAGGGCGCCGAACATCGGCCGGGGCAGGACGGGTTGGGGTGTGGGGACGGAGGCGTTGGCGTCGCCGAGCTGCGCGTGGGCGATCTGCCCGCCCTTGATGACCAGTTGGGGCTTCACGCCGAAGAACGCGGGCTCCCACAGCACCAGATCGGCCAGCTTCCCCGCTTCGACGGAGCCGATCTCGCCGTCCATGCCCTGCGCGACGGCGGGGTTGATGGTGTACTTCGCGACGTAGCGGCGGGCCCGGAGGTTGTCGGCGCGTGAGTCGCCGGGCAGTGCCCCTCGCCGCTCCTTCATCACGTGCGCGGTCTGCCAGGTGCGCAGCACCACTTCGCCCACGCGTCCCATGGCCTGCGCGTCGGAGGAGATGACGGAGATCGCCCCGAGGTCGTGCAGGACGTCCTCGGCGGCGATGGTGCTGGGCCGGATGCGGGACTCGGCGAAGGCGAGGTCCTCGGGTACGGACGGGTTGAGGTGGTGGCAGACCATCAGCATGTCGAGGTGCTCGTCGACGGTGTTGACGGTGTGCGGGCGGGTCGGATTGGTCGAGGAGGGAAGGACGTTGGGCTCGCCGACCACGGTGATGATGTCAGGCGCGTGCCCGCCTCCGGCGCCCTCGGTGTGGTAGGCGTGGATGCCGCGTCCGGCGACCGCGGCGAGTGTGTCGCCCACGAAACCCGCCTCGTTGAGCGTGTCGGTGTGCACGGCGAGCTGCGCGCCGGTCTGCTGGCACACGGTCAGGCACGCGTCGATGACGGCGGGCGTCGCGCCCCAGTCCTCGTGGATCTTGAATCCGGCCGCTCCCCCGCGCAGTTGGCTCATCATGGCCTCGTGGGAGACGGTGTTCCCCTTGCCCAGCAGGCCGACGTTGACGGGCATGCCGTCCATCGCCGCGAGCGTACGGGCGATGTGCCAGGGCCCCGGTGTGACGGTGGTCGCCTTCGTGCCCTCGGCCGGTCCGGTCCCGCCGCCGACGAGCGTGGTCACACCGGACGCCAGTGCCTCCTCGACGAGTTGGGGGCACACGAAGTGCACGTGCGTGTCGACGGCGCCCGCGGTGAGGATCTTGCCGTTGCCCGCGATGATCTCGGTCTCGGGTCCGATGACGAGAGCGGGGTGCACCCCGTCCATGGTGTCGGGGTTGCCTGCCTTGCCCAGCGCGGCGATCCGTCCGTCCCGCAGGCCGACGTCGGCCTTGAGGACGCCCCAGTGGTCGAGGACGAGCGCACCAGTGATCACCGTGTCGGGTGTGCCCTCGGCACGTGCGGCACGGGACTGGCCCATGGACTCCCGGATGACCTTGCCGCCGCCGAAGACGGCCTCGTCGCCGGCGCGGCCCGGTCCGCCGCACAGGTCCTCCTCGACCTCGACGAACAGGGCGGTGTCGGCCAGCCGCACCCGGTCCCCGGTGGTGGGACCGAACAGACCGGCGTACGCGGCGCGGGAGAGCTCAGTCATCCAGCGCACCGCCGGTCTCGCCGCGCAGCCCGGCGACGACGCGCCTGCCCCGCAGCGCTACGAGCGCGACCTGCACGGGGATGCCCGGCTCGAAGCGGACGGCCGTGCCTGCGGCGACGGACAGGCGCTTCCCGCGTGCGGCCGCACGGTCGAAGTCCAGGGCGGGGTTGGCCTCGGCGAAGTGGTAGTGGGAGCCGACCTGTACCGGACGGTCGCCGGTGTTGAGCACGGTCATCCGTGTGACCTCGGCGCCTTGGTTCAGCGGCACCGGGTCGCCGGCGTGGCGGATCTCTCCGGGGATCATCGGGGCGCTCCTGGTGGTACGTCGGCCGGGTGGCCGCCGCACGGGCGGCCGCCGGGCGGGGGCGGGCCCGTCAGGCGACGGGGTCGTGGACGGTGACCAGCTTGGTGCCGTCCGGGAAGGTGGCCTCGACCTGGACGTCGTGGAGCATCTCCGGCACGCCCTCCATGACGTCCTCCCGGGTGAGGACGCCGCGTCCGGACTCCATCAGTTCGGCCACGCTGCGGCCGTCACGGGCGCCTTCGAGGATGTGCGAGGTGATCAGGGCGACGGCCTCGGGGTGGTTGAGCAGCACCCCGCGTTCCCGCCGCTTCCCGGCCACGTCGGCCGCGACGTGGACGAGCAGCCGTTCCTGCTCGTGCGGGGTCAGGCGCATGGTGGCCCTCCACTTCTCCTCGCGCCGGGGCGGGCGGCCGCTTGCGGATGTGCGGCGGCGCCCGCCGGGTCTCACTCCCGCGCGTGGCGCGTCCGCCCGGTCCCGGCAGGCAGGTCAACGGAGAGTAGACGAGGTGCGTTTCGTCGGAGTTACATCGTCCGGCCCGCATCGCCGCCGGTGCGTGTGGTGCCCGCCCGGCGTGAGGTCACCGCGAGCGGCCTGGGCGTGCGCGGGCTGCCGCGGCGAAGAGGCGGCGTACGGGTCCGGCTGTGCGCCTCGCACCGCGCGGCGGGGCCTCACTCTCCGCATGGCGCAACACCCCGTCCGGTAAACGCTCTTGACGGCGCACCGCGCGCCCCGGACGATTCTCGTCATCTGACCGACCCGGCAGTAACTTCGAACCCCCCACACATCGGAGTCCCTGTGATCCGCAAAGACACCAAGCGCCGCACCCTCATCGCCGTCTCCACCGGTGCCGCCCTGACCGCCTCCCTGCTCGGGGCCACCGGCGCGCAGGCCGCGCTGGCAGAGCCCGCTGCCGCCGCGCCTGACATCCCGGTGACGGCCGTCCAGGAGGACCTGAAGGGACTCCAGTCCGTCGCCGAGGCCAACGGCGGCAGCCGCGCGCACGGCGAGCCGGGCTTCAAGGCATCGATCGACTACATCAAGGACAAGCTGGACGAGGCCGGGTTCGAGACCAGCGTCCAGGAGTTCGACGGCAGCGGCGAGACGGGCTACAACCTCGTCGCGGACTGGCCCGGCGGCTCCTCCGATGAGACGGTGATGGTCGGCTCGCACCTCGACTCGGTCGGCAGCGGTGCCGGGATCAACGACAACGGCTCGGGCTCCGCCGGCATCCTCCAGGTCGCGCTCGCCGTGGCCGAGGCCGACCTGCAGCCGGGCAAGCATCTGCGGTTCGCCTGGTGGGGCGCCGAGGAACTGGGCATGGTCGGCTCACGGCACTACGTCGACAGCCTGCCGGCCGGTGAGGTCGACAAGATCGGCACCTACCTCAACTTCGACATGATCGGCTCGCCCAACGCCGGCTACTTCGTCTACGAGGACGACGCGGCCGTCCAGGGCGTCTTCCAGGACTGGTTCGCCGAGAAGGGCATCGAGACGGAGAGCTCCTCCGAGATCAACGGGCGCAGCGACCATGCCTCGTTCGCGGCCGAAGGAGTCACCGTCGGCGGTACGTTCACCGGTGCCGGCGCCACGATGACCGAGGAGCAGGCCGCCAAGTGGGAGGGCCAGGCCGGCGAGGCGTACGACAGCTGCTACCACTCCGCGTGCGACGACGTCTCCAACGTCAATGAGAAAGCGCTCGACCTGAACACCGACGCCATCGCTCACGCCGTCTGGGAACTCAGCTCCTGATCACCCCTTCGGGGGACTTCTCCCCCGCCGCCCCGCGGCGGTGACTTCCCACCGCGGGACTCAGCTCTTCCGGCCCGGCCGCCCGTCACCGGCGGCCGGGCCGCCGTGCTGCGCGGCGATGCCGAAACGCCGGGGTTCACGTTCGCCGGGGGCGGACGGCGCGTCGCGCACCGTCGAGAGAGTGCTGATCACGCCCTCCTCGGCCGCCGCGTCGGCCTCCTGCAGTCTCTCCAGGTCAGCAGCCGAGACGAGCGCGGCCAGAGGCTTGCCGTGCCGGGTCACCACCACGCGCTCGCCGCCGTAGACCACGCGGTTGATCAAGTCGGCGAGAGCCGCGCGTGCTTGCGTCACCGGAATCTCGTAGGTCATGCCCCCAGCATAACGTCATGTACGTCCTGTACATTTTTACAGAGGGACGCCCAGTGAGACCACACAGTGGAGAGGTGACGTCATGCCCACCCGACCCGACGCCCGCTACGTACTGCCGGAACTGACCGAGCGCACCGGCAGCGGAACCCGGACGCTCGATCCGTACTCGAAGCTGCTGGACGAGCGCATCATCTTCCTGGGCACGCCGGTGGACGACACGGCCGCCAACGACGTCATGGCGCAGCTCATCCATCTGGAGGCCGCGGCCCCCGAGCAGGACATCTCCCTCTACATCAACTCCCCCGGCGGCTCGTTCACGGCGATGACCGCGATCTACGACACGATGCAGTACGTCAGTTGCGACATCGAGACGGTCTGCCTGGGCCAGGCCGCCTCCGCCGCCTCGGCACTGCTGGCTGCCGGGGCACCCGGCAAGCGGCTCGCGCTGCCGGGGGCGCGCATCCTCCTCCATCAGCCCTCACTCGCCGAGCCGGTGCGGGGCCAGGCCGACGACCTGGCGATCCAGGCACGGGAACTGCTGCGCACCCGGGAGCAGTTGGAGCAGCTCTACGCCCGGCACACGGGGCAGCCGCCGAGCACCGTCCGGACCGACCTGGAGCGCGAGAAGATCTTCGAAGCCGAGGCGGCGCTGGCCTACGGACTGATCGACCACCTCACGGCCGCCCGCAAGCCCGGCGGCGCCGGGCACACCGGGCGGTGAGGGGCGGTGCTTCCTCCCGAACTGCCGCCGCTGCCCGCGCTGACCAGCGCCGAGGGCGGGGTCGTCGACAGCTATCTGGAGGTGCTCGACCTGCTGGGCCGGATCAACCCGGCGCGGGCGGAGCACACCTACGGCGCGCTGCGAGCCGCACAGGCCCTCACCAACAGGGCGGCCGCGCTGCGGGACGCGCTGACGCTGATGCACGAGCGCGGAGAGAGCGAGCTGCACGGCACGACGCTGGCAACCGCCCTGCGGGTGCTGGACGGTGAGCGGCGCTCGGCCCTCGTCGGCCTTCCGCCATCCGGCGGGCCCGGGGGGTGAGCGGTGGCCGGGAGGCCGCGGGGACACGGTCGTTCACGGCCGCGGGCGGTCACGGGACGCGGGCGGCCGCAGCTCAGCGAAGAGCCCCCGGCGGTGCCGTACGGACGATCGCGGCGACCGCTCCGGCCAGCCGCTCGTCGCCGATGTCGGCGCGCGCCGTCAGGCGCAGCCGGGAGATGCCGTCCGGCACCGACGGCGGGCGGAAGCAGCCCACTTGCAGACCTTCGGCGCGGCAGTCCGCGGCCCAGCGCACGGCCTCGCCGGGTGAGGGCGCCCGTACGGAGACCACCGCGGCGTCGGGCCGCGCGGCGTGCAGCCCCGCCGCGCTGAGCCCGCTGTGCAGTGCGGTGGCCGCCCGGCGTACGCACCCGGCGCGCTCCGGCTCGCGGCGCAGCAGCCGCAGAGCGGCGAGCGCCGCTCCCGCGGCGGGGGGCGCGAGTCCGGTGTCGAAGATGAAGGTGCGGGCGGTGTCGATGAGATGGGCGATGACCCGGGCCGGTCCCAGGACCGCTCCGCCCTGGCTGCCCAGGGACTTGGAGAGCGTGACGGTGGCGACGGTGCCGGCACCGCCCGCGAGGCCGGCGGCGTGCACCGCGCCCCGCCCGCCGTCGCCGACGACACCCAGGCCGTGGGCGTCGTCGACGAGGAGCGCGGCACCGTGGGCGCGGCAGACCTCGGACAGCTCGGGCAGTGCGGCCGCGTCACCGTCGACGGAGAAGACGGAGTCGGTCACGGCGAGGGCCCGTCCGTCGTGGCCGTCCAGGGCCTTGCCGACGGCCTCGGGGTCCCGGTGCGGGACGACGGCGGTCTGCGCACGTGAGAGGCGGCAGCCGTCGATGAGGGAGGCGTGGTTTCCCGCGTCGGAAACGACGAGGGTGCCGGGGGCCGTCAGCGCGGTGAGGGCGGCCAGGTTGGCGGCGTAGCCGGAGGAGAGGACCAGCGCCGCCTCGAATCCGCAGAAGCCGGCGAGTTCCGCCTCCAGTTCGGCGTGGAGTTCGGTGGAGCCGGTGACCAGACGCGACCCGGTGGAGCCGGCGCCCCACCGGCGGGCGGCCTGCGCTGCGGCTTCGGTCACCTCGGGGTCGCGGGTGAGTCCGAGGTAGTCGTTGCCCGCCAGGTCCAGCAGCCCGGACGTGGCGGGCCGGTGCCGCAGCGTGCGGACGAGACCGGCGCGCTCCCGGGCGCCGCGGGCTTCCTCGAGCCAGCCGAAGGGGTCGTCGGCGGCGTGAGGGCCGGGCTCACGCGGGCCGTCCGGGGCGGAGCGGCGCGGGGAAGCGGAATGTGCCTGGGGCTCCTCGGGCATGGCGGACGTCCTCGACTTCAGCTGGGCCGGTGCTCGGCTCCGTGCTCGGCTTCACCACCGGGCGGGACGACCGGCGGGATGACCGGCGGCCTGCCGCGCCGGGCACGTGCCGCACTGCGCGCGTTCGTATGCAGTCCATAGACCGTAGTACCTCGCGCGCCGGGGCGCGGTGTGGCGATACACACACCTCCCGGGCGCGGTCTTGTGACGTTCTTCCTTGGCCCTGAGCGCGCGGATCAGCAAGGATCACCGTCATGGACCTGCTGAACACGCTGGTGGACAAAGGGCTTCGGCGCGAGCTGCCGACACGCGACGAGGCCCGTGCGGTGTTGGAGACCTCCGACGAGGACTTGCTCGATGTGGTGGCGGCAGCCGGGAAGGTGCGCCGCCACTGGTTCGGGCGGAGGGTGAAGCTGAACTATCTGGTCAACCTCAAGTCCGGGCTGTGCCCAGAGGACTGTTCGTACTGCTCCCAACGGCTGGGCTCGCAGGCGGAGATCCTCAAGTACACCTGGCTCAAGCCCGGCGAGGCGGCGTCCGCCGCGGCGGCGGGCCTCAAGGGCGGTGCGAAGCGGGTCTGCCTGGTCGCCAGCGGCCGCGGCCCCACCGACCGTGACGTCGAGCGCGTGACGAAGACGATCTCGGCCATCAAGGACGAGCACGAGGACGTGGAGGTGTGCGCCTGTCTGGGGCTGCTCTCCGACGGGCAGGCCCAGCGGCTGCAGGAGGCCGGCGCCGACGCCTACAACCACAACCTCAACACCTCCGAGGCGACCTACGGCGACATCTGCACCACCCACGACTACGCCGACCGGCAGGAGACCGTGCGGCAGGCCAAGTCGGCGGGCCTGTCGGCCTGTTCGGGCCTGATCGCGGGCATGGGCGAGAGCGACGGGGACCTGGTGGACGTCGCCTTCGCGCTGCGGGAACTCGACCCGGACTCGGTGCCGGTCAACTTCCTCATCCCCTTCGAGGGAACACCCCTGGCCGGCGAGTGGAACCTGACGCCCCAGCGTGCCCTGCGCATCCTTGCGATGGTGCGTTTCGTGTGCCCCGACGCGGAGGTGCGGCTGGCCGGCGGGCGCGAGGTCCACCTCCGCTCGCTGCAGCCCCTTGCTCTGCACCTGGCCAACTCGATCTTCCTCGGCGACTACCTCACCAGCGAGGGCCAGGCCGGGCAGGCCGACCTGGAGATGATCGCCGACGCGGGCTTCGAGGTGGAGGGGACGGACACCACGACACTGCCCGACCACCGCGGCGGCGACATGGTGGCCGTGCGGCGGCGGGGAACCGGCACCACCCTGCCGCCCAATGCCTGAGCCGGGCACCGGGAACGGGAGGGAGACGGGGCCGGAGGAGCTGCTGGAGCTGGACCGGCGGCACGTATGGCATCCGTACGGGCCCATGCCCGGCCGCAGCCGGCCGCTGCTCGTCGAGTCGGCGTCCGGTGTGCGGCTGCGGCTGGCCGAGGAGGTGTGCGGGCGGCGTGAGCTGGTGGACGGGATGTCCTCGTGGTGGTCGGCCGTGCACGGCTACGGCCACCCCGTGCTGGACGAGGCTGCGCGCGGCCAGCTGGACCGTATGAGCCATGTGATGTTCGGCGGGCTCACGCACGAGCCCGCCGTGCGGCTGGCCAAGCGGCTCGTGGACGTCACGCCGGCCGGGCTGGAGCACGTCTTCCTCGCCGACTCCGGTTCGGTCTCGGTCGAGGTCGCGGTCAAGATGTGCCTGCAGTACTGGCGTTCACGCGGGAGGCCGGCCAAGCAGCGGCTGCTGACCTGGCGCGGCGGCTACCACGGCGACACCTGGCACCCGATGTCGGTGTGCGACCCCGAGGGCGGCATGCACGAGCTGTGGTCGGGGGTGCTGCCGCGGCAGGTCTTCGCCGACGCGCCGCCCTCCGGGTTCGACGCACCGCCGGACGAGCGCTATCTGGCACATCTGCGGGAGACGGTCGCCCGGCACGCGGACGAACTGGCCGCCGTGGTCGTGGAACCGGTGGTGCAGGGCGCGGGCGGCATGCGCTTCCACTCCCCCGCCTACGTCCGGGCACTGCGTGAGGCGTGCGACGAACACGACGTGCTGCTGGTGCTGGACGAGATCGCCACCGGGTTCGGACGTACGGGCGCGCTGTTCGCCGCGGAACACGCCGGGATCACACCGGACGTGATGTGCCTGGGCAAGGCGCTGACCGGCGGCTACCTCACTCTCGCCGCGACGCTGTGCACGACGAAGGTGGCGGAGGGGATCTCGCGGGGCGAGGTGCCCGTCCTCGCGCACGGCCCCACGTTCATGGGCAACCCCCTCGCAGCCGCCGTCGCCGACGCCTCCCTGGGGCTGCTCCTGGACGGGGACTGGGCGGCGCGTGTGCGCCGCATCGAGGGCGGGCTGCGGGACGGGCTGGCGCAGGCCGGCCGGATTCCGGGCGTACGGGAGGTGCGGGTGCTCGGCGCGATCGGCGTCCTCCAGCTCGACCACGACGTGGACATGGACGCCGCCACGCGTGCCGCCGCCCGGGCGGGAGTGTGGCTGCGGCCGTTCCGCGACATGGTCTACGCGATGCCTCCGTATGTGACGGACGAGGAGGACGTGGCCCGGATCTGTGCGGCCATGTGCGCCGCGGCGGCGGAGGGCTGAGGCGGATGCGGGGAGTCGTGGCCGTCACCGGTACGGACACCGGCGTCGGCAAGACGGTGACCACGGCGGCGCTGGCCGTCTCGGCGCTGGCTCAGGGACGCTCGGTGGCCGTGCTCAAGCCCGCGCAGACCGGCGTCACGGGTGAGCAGAGCGGTGATGTGGCCGAGGTGCGCCGTCTGGCGGGCGACGCGGTCACCGGCCTCGAACTCGCCCGCTATCCCGAACCGCTGGCGCCCGAGACCGCGGCACGCCGGGCAGGACGTCCCGGGGTCCCGCCCGGCCGGATCGCCGAGGCGGCGCAGAAACTGGCCGCCCGGCACGACCTGGTGCTGATCGAGGGCGCCGGCGGACTGCTGGTGCGCTTCGACGCGAACGGGTCGACGCTCGCGGACGCGGCGCAGCTGCTGACCGCACCGGTGATCGTCGTCGCGGCGGCGGGACTGGGCACGCTCAACGCGACGGCCCTGACGGCGCAGGCGCTGCGCGCGCGTGGCCTGACGACGGCGGGTGTGGTGATCGGCAGCCTTCCCGCCGCACCCGGTCTGGCGGCGCGCTGCAATCTCGAGGACCTGCCCCGCGTCGCGGGCACCGCCCTGCTCGGCGCCCTGCCCGAGGGGGCGGGAGCTCTCGCTCCCGCCGACTTCCGCAGGAGGGCTCCGGGTTGGGTCTCGGCCCGGCTCGGCGGCAACTGGGCGCCCGCGGGTCGCTGAGGGGCGCGGGAACGGACCCCGGCCTTCGTGCCAGGGGGGACACATGAGCCGCCGGCGGGGCAGAATCGGTGTGTCCGTGCACGGAGTCCGAGGGAAGGACCCCCGTCATGCCGTCACCCGCCGCGGAACCCGGCCCCGAGCCCGGAGGCGCAGCCGGAGCCGGAGCCGGAGCAGAGACCGTGAGCCATCCGCTCTTCGCCCGCTTCTACACGCGGCTGAGCGAGTCCGCCGAGCAACGGGCGGGCGTGGGAGCGCACCGCGAGGAGCTGCTGGCCGGGCTCACGGGGCAGGTGGTCGAGGTCGGCGCCGGGAACGGGCTGAACTTCGCCCGCTACCCCTCGGGCGTCTCCCGGGTCGTGGCCGTCGAACCCGAGCCGCGTCTGCGCCGTTCGGCCGAGGCGGCGGCGGAGCGCGCCCGGGTGCCGGTGGAGGTGCTGCCCGGGAGCGCGCGGGCACTTCCGCTGCCCGACCGTTCGTGCGACGCGGCGGTGTGCTCGCTGGTGCTGTGCTCGCTGCCCGATGTTCCCGTTGCGCTGCTGGAGCTGCGCCGGGTGCTGCGGCCCGGCGGTGAGCTGCGCTTCTACGAGCACCAACGCGCGGAGGGGCGGCGGATGCTGAGGGTGCAGCGCGCCTTGGACCGCACCGTTTGGCCGCTGCTGTTCGGCGGCTGCCACACCAGCCGCGACCCGGTGCGGGAGATCGGCGCCGCCGGCTTCACCGGCATCTCCTTCCGGCGGCTGCTGGTGCCGGGGGAAGGGCCGGTGTTCCCCTCCTCCTTCCACGTGCTGGGCAGTGCGCGCTGTCCGTGAACAGCCGCCGCGGCCGGTCCGCTCCCGGACAGGGGCGGACCGGCGGGTGCCGTGCCTGCCTTACGGGGTCCAGGTGCGCAGTTCGCGGGAGATCGCTCTCACGTCCGCCGTACCGTCCTTGACCAGGCGGGCCAGGTCACGGATCTTCTCCGGCGAGGTGGTGACCTTCAGGCCGCTGGCGACGAGGTACCCGTAGGCGACCGCGGACGCGAACAGCGCGTTGCCGCGTTCCAGCGCGGGGACGTGCAGCAGCAGTTGCAGCAGGGCGGCGGCGCGGTCGTGCGGCTCCGCGTAGACGGGCCGCTCGAATATGGCCGCCTCGTGCCTGCTGACGGCGGCGACAAGGGCGCCGTAGTCGGTGACGAGCGGGTCGCCCGGGGCTTTCGCCTCGGCGACCATGAGAAGCCAGGCGAGATCGATGCGGACAGTCACGTACGCGGACGGCCCTCGCCTCCGCGTCGGCCGGTCTCCGGGAACTCCTCCGCGAAGACCGACTCGTAGCTCTTCATGAAGTCGGCGGCGGCCTCGACGAAGGTCTCGCCCACCTCACCCGCCTCACGCTCGACGAGTTCCTCGATGTAGCGGTTCACGCTCACCCCCCGGGCGAGGGCACGCTCCCGCGCCGTCTCCGCGGTCGCCTCGTCCACACGGACGTTCAGCTGAGTCTTGGCCACAGCACCATGCTAGCACTTGAGCGCTAGCATGCGCGAGGTGCCGGGGACGGGCAGCCTCTCCGCCGGCCGTCCGTGCCGCCGCGCCGCCGCGCCGCGGGAGCATCCCGTACGCAGGGCGCGGTCCGGATGGTGAAAACCGCTCGCCCGCCACGACGGCCCGGTGCTGGGCTGGCGCGATGGACGATCTCGCGATACGGGCGGCGACCGCCGCGGACACCGGACGCGTACTGCGGTTCTGGGCAGACGCGGCCGAAGGCACCAGCATCAGCGACGACAGCGGCGGCGTGACCGCGCTGATCGAACGCGACCCCGGGGCTCTGCTGCTGGCGGAGCGCGGCGGGCAGCTGGCAGGCACGGTCATCGCCGGCTTCGACGGGTGGCGCTGCCACCTCTACAGACTGGCCGTACATCCGCGGCAGCGCCGCCGGGGCGTGGCCACCGCGCTGCTGGACGCGGCGGAGGCGAGGTTCGCCGCGCTGGCGGGACGCAGGGCGGACGCCATGGTCCTCGACCGCAACGCCTCCGCGCACGGCGCCTGGAAGGCCGCGGGCTATGCCCCGCAGCCGCAGTGGAGCCGCTGGGTCAAACACCTGGCCTGAGCGCATACGGCCGCGCCGCCCGGGGAAGGCGGTGGCGGCCCGCCCGTCTACGATGAACAGCTCCCGCCACTCAGCCGCCCGGCCACCAGCCGCGCAGCTCCGACCGAAAGGTGTGAGAGTCCGCCCATGGGCGACCCTCCCAACAGCAGACCTGTCGGCGGCCCGTGCCGCCAGGCACCCGCCCCCGTCCCCCCGCATGCGGAGGCAGCCCGGTGACGGAGGTGCTCTTCCTCCTTGTGGCGCTGCTGCTGGCACTGGCCTGCGGCGCCTTCGTCGCTGCGGAGTTCTCGCTGACGACCGTCGAACGGGCCGATCTGGAACGGGCCGTGCAGCGCGGCGAGCGTGGCTCGCAGAGCGCGATGAAAGCCGTCAGGTCGCTGACGTTCCAGCTCTCGGGGGCGCAGCTCGGCATTACCGTCACCAACCTCGTCGTGGGCATGCTCGCCGAGCCGTCGATCGCCAAGCTGATCACCGGCCCCCTGGAGGCGGCGGGCGTGCCCGGTTCGGCGGCTCCCTCCGCCGCGCTGGTCCTCGGCACGGCCCTGTCGACCATGGTGCTGATGGTCGTCGGCGAGCTGGTGCCGAAGAACTGGGCCATCTCCCGCCCGCTGCCGATCGCCAAGGCGGTCGCCACGCCGCAGCGGGTCTTCAGCGCCGCCTTCCGGCCGCTGATCCGCCATCTGAACAACACCGCCAACCGCATCCTGCACCTGCTGGGTCTGGAGCCCACCGAGGAGCTGGCATCCGCCCGCTCCCCCAGGGAACTGGTGGCGCTGGCGCGGCACTCCGCCAAGGAGGGCGCGCTGGAGGCGGACACCGCCGACCTGTTCGTACGGACGCTGCACCTGGCGGAACTGACCGCGGAGAACGTGATGACCCCGCGGGTGCAGGTCACCTCCCTCGATGTGCAGGCCAACGCCGAGGACGTCGCCAACGCCACCCGTGCCACGGGGCTCTCGCGCTTCCCCGTCGTGCGCGGCGGCCTGGACACCGTCGTCGGCATCGTGCGGATCAAGGACGTGCTGGCGGTGCCGGCCGAGGAGCGTCCGCGCTACCCGGTCACCGACCTGATGGCCGAGCCGCTGCTGGTCCCCGAGTCGCTGACCGTGGACCGGCTGCTGGACCGGATGCCCGGCGGTGACCGCAGCATCGCGATCGTCATCGACGAGTACGGCGGCACGGCGGGCGTCGTCACACTCGAGGACATCATCGAGGAGGTCGTCGGCGAGGTACGCGACGAGCACGATCCGCAGGAGCCCCCGGACCTGGCCACCGCCGGCCAGGACCCGGAGGGGCGGCGGATCTTCGACGCCGACGGCCGCGCACGCACCGACCAGCTGGAGGCCATCGGGATGCGCGCGCCCGAGGGGCCGTACGAGACTCTCGCGGGCCTGGTCGCCACCGAACTCGGCCGGATTCCCGAACGCGGCGACGCCCTCGACGTCGCCGACTGGCACATCGAGGTCGTGGACGCGCGGGGGCGGCGCGCCGCGCGTGTCCAGCTGACCGCTCCGCCGGAGCGCGACGAGGAAGACGCCGAAGCGGAGGAGAAGCGATGACCGCGATCCAGCTCCTGATCGGGCTGCTGACGCTCGTGGCCAACTTCTTCTTCGTCGGGGCCGAGTTCGCACTGATCTCCGTACGGCGCGCCCAGATCGAGCCCCGCGCGGAGGAGGGCGACAGGCGTGCACGCAGCGTCCTGTGGGGGCTGGAGCACGTCTCGGCGCTGCTCGCGGCGGCGCAGCTGGGCATCACGCTCTCCACGCTGGTGCTCGGCGTGGTCGCCGAGCCCGCCATAGAGCATCTGCTGGAGCCGCTCTTCCACGCGGTGGGCCTGCCGGACGGCGCGGCGGGCATCATCTCCTTCGTCGTCGCGCTGACGGCGGCGACGTACGCCCACATGCTGCTGGGCGAGATGGTGCCCAAGAACATCGCCCTGGCCGAACCGGAACGCATGGCGCTGCTGCTCGGCCCGCCGCTGGTGGCTCTCTCACGCGCGCTGAAGCCGGTGATCTTCACGGTCAACGCCTTCGCCAACAGCCTGCTGAAGCTCATGCGGGTGGAGCCCAGGGACGAGGTGTCCTCGACCTTCTCCGACGACGAACTGGCCCAGATGGTCGCCGACTCCAGCGAGGCCGGGCTGCTGGACGACCGTTCCACGGAACGTCTGCGCGACGCGCTGGAGCTGGGCCGGCGCCCCGTCGGGGAGATCGCACGGCCCACGGAGCGGGTCGTCGCCGCCCGGCTGGGGGTGACGCCCGAGGAGCTGGAGCAGCTCTCGGCCAGTTCCGGCTACTCCCGCTTCCCGGTCGTGGACGGCAAGGGCCGGGCGCTGGGCTATCTGCACGTCAAGGACGCGCTGGACGCCATACCGCGCGACGCGGCCTTCCCGGCGACGGCGATGCGGCCCATCGCGCGGGTGTCCGCGTCGATGCCGCTGGACGACGTGCTGGGCGCGATGCGCTCCAGCCGCACCCATCTGGCGGCGGTGATGGGCGAGGACGGCCGTACCGGCGGGGTGGTGACCATGGAGGACGTGCTGCGTGAACTGGTGCACCAGAGCCCCACGGAGGAGGCCCGGTGAGCGGTGCAACGTCGCCCGGGGCAACCGGATACGATGGGTGGCCGTGAACAGGCCGACCGCTTCCCCGCACGCCCTGCCCGGTCCCCGGGCGGCACAGACGCCACAGACGGCCCCCGCCCCGCGCGTCCCCGCCGTCAGCAGCTACGTCGCTCTCGGCGACTCCTTCACCGAAGGCATGTCGGACCGCCTGCCGGACGGCACCTACCGCGGCTGGGCCGATCTGCTCGCCGCCCGGCTCGCCGCCGGCAGCGACGGCTTCCGCTACGCGAATCTCGCCGTACGCGGCAAGCTCATCTCCCAGATCGCCGCCGAACAGGTCGGTCCGGGCGCCGCGATGGGCGCCGACCTGGTGACGCTCGTCGGCGGGCTCAACGACACGCTGCGCCCCAAGTGCGACATGGGCAGGGTGTGCGGGCTGCTGGAGGAGTCCGTGGAGCGCCTCGCGCCCCACTGCGGCCGGCTTGTGCTGATGCGCAGCCCCGGCCGCCGCGGCCCCGTACTGGACCGCTACCGGGCGCGCATGGAGGCTCTGTTCGCGTTCATCGACGAGCTGGCCGCCCGTCACGGCGCCGACGTCGTCGACCTGTACTCCGACGGGACGCTGGCCGATCCGCGGCTGTGGTCCGACGACCGGCTGCATCTCAACGACGAGGGACACCGCAGGGTCGCGGAGGCCGTGTGGCAGCAGCTGGGCCATCCGCCCGCCTCCGACTGGCGCTCGCCGCTGCCCCCGCACGAGGCACCGTCCTGGCTCACCCGGCGCCGCGCGGACGCACGCTTCGCCCGCGAGCACCTGGTGCCCTGGATCGGACGGCGCCTGACGGGCCGTTCCAGCGGCGACGGACGTCCCCCCAAGCGGCCGGAGCTCACCTCGCTGGCCCGCGAGGGGGACTCCCCGTAGGGGCAGGCCGCCCGGTTTCCACGAAATCGCCACGCTCCCCGGCTCCTGTCCCTGGCTCGCGGCCGAGGCGGAGGCCGAGCGGTGCCCCTCTGCGCCCCGCGGCATCCCCCGTGAACGGACGCGGACGTCCGCCGGAGCGCTGACCTGGACCTTCGGGGCCACCATGGGCTGCGTGGACTGTCAGCGGCAGTCGGTAGGGTTGGGCGCTGTGACTGAGAAGCCCCGCATCCCGGACGTCCTCGCCTCCCGCTACGCCTCCGCGCCGCTGGCGCGCCTGTGGTCCCCCGAAGAGAAGGTGGTGCTGGAGCGCAGGCTGTGGCTCGCCGTGCTGAAGGCCCAGCGGGACCTTGGCGTCGACGTCCCCGAGCGGGCACTGGCCGACTACGAGCGGGTGCTGACCCGTGTCGACCTGTCCTCCGTCGCGAAGCGTGAGAAGGTCACACGGCACGATGTGAAGGCCCGTATCGAGGAGTTCAACGCCCTCGCGGGGCATGAGCACGTGCACAAGGGCATGACCTCCCGCGACCTGACGGAGAACGTCGAGCAGCTCCAGATCCGCCTCTCCCTGGAGGTGGCCCGCGACCGCACCGTCGCACTGCTGGCCCGGCTGGGCCGGCTCGCGGCGGAGCACGCCGAGCTGGTGATGGCGGGCCGCTCGCACAACGTGGCCGCGCAGGCCACCACCCTCGGCAAGCGCTTCGCCACGGCCGCAGACGAACTTCTGCTCGGATACGAGCGGTTGACGAACCTGCTGGACCGCTACCCGCTGCGCGGCATCAAGGGCCCCGTCGGCACCGCCCAGGACATGCTCGACCTGCTCGGCGGCGAGCAGGACAAGCTCGCCGAACTGGAGCGGAGAGTGGCCGGGCACCTGGGCTTCGCCCACGCCTTCACCTCCGTCGGGCAGGTCTACCCCCGCTCCCTGGACCACGACGCCGTCACCGCGCTGGTCCAGCTCGCGGCCGCGCCCTCGTCGCTGGCGAAGACGATCCGGCTCATGGCGGGCCAGGAGCTGGTCACCGAGGGATTCAAGGAGGGCCAGGTCGGCTCCTCCGCCATGCCGCACAAGATGAACACCCGCTCGTGCGAACGCGTCAACGGCCTGATGGTGGTCCTGCGCGGCTACGCGTCGATGACGGCCGAGCTGGCCGGCGACCAGTGGAACGAGGGCGACGTCTCCTGCTCCGTCGTGCGCCGCGTCGCCCTGCCCGACGCCTTCTTCGCCTTCGACGGGCTGATGGAGACGTTCCTGACGGTGCTGGAGGAGTTCGGTGCCTTCCCGGCCGTCGTGGAGCGTGAACTCGACCGCTATCTGCCCTTCCTGGCCACCACGAAGGTGCTGATGGCCTCGGTGCGCGCCGGCGTCGGCCGGGAGAGCGCCCACGAGGTGATCAAGGAGCACGCCGTCGCCTCCGCCCTGGCGCTGCGCGAGGGAGCCGGGCACAACCAGCTTCTGGAGCGGCTGGCCGCCGACGAGCGCATTCCGCTCGGACGGGAGGAGCTGGACGCCCTGATGGCCGACCGGCTCGCCTTCACCGGCGCGGCCTCGGCACAGGTGGGCGCCGTGCTCGCCCGTATCGAGGAGGTCACCGAGCGGCATCCCGGGGCCGCCGCGTACAGCCCGGGGGCGATCCTCTGACGCGGCGCGGCCCCCGCTTCAGCCGGGAGGAGCTGGAGGCAGCCCGCGGCAAGCGGGTTCCGGACGTCACGGCCGAGGGTCTGCGGGTGCTCTTCTGCGGCATCAACCCCGGCCTGGTCTCGGCGGCCACGGGGCATCACTTCGCCCGCCCCGGCAACCGCTTCTGGCCGGTGCTGCACGCCTCCGGGTTCACGCCGCGGCAGCTGCGTCCCGAGGAGGAGCGCGAGCTGCTCGCATACGGGCTGGGCATCACCAACGTCGTGGACCGGGCGAGCCCGCGGGCAGACGATCTGGATGCCGAGGAGTACCGGGAGGGCGGCAGACAGCTCATCGAAAAGGTGAAGGAGCTGCGCCCCGCATGGCTGGCGGTGGTCGGCGTCACCGCCTACCGGACCGCCTTCGGCGAGCCGAAGGCGCGGATCGGTCCGCAGGAGCGGAGGATCGGCGGGGCAAGGGTGTGGGTACTGCCCAACCCCAGTGGTCTCAACGCCCATTGGACGCCTGCGCAGATGGCCCAGGAGTACGGCAGGCTGCGCGAGGCGGCCGGGGACGGTCCGGGCGGCCCGTGACCGGTTCAGTGAGGGTCGTGGACGGTGACGGCGGCCACCAGCTGGAAGGGGAGCTCGGTGCTGAGCTGGGAGACGCCCAGGGCTGTCCACCTCTCCCCCGCTCGCCACAGCTCCACGCAGGGCACCCCGAAGCTCAGCTCCAGCCAGGGCTGTTGGCTCTCGCCGGCAGCGCCCGCGCTTCGTACGAGCGTGCTCCACAGGCTGAAGAGCTGCGGCTCGCCCCAGCGCACGGTCATCGCGGCGCTCAACGCCCGGCACTCGGCCTCCTGCTGCTCCCGCGCCGCGACCCTGGCCGTGCCGTCGTCGTCCCAGAACTCCTCGCTGGTGGCGAGTTCCCCCAGGTGGTAGCCGGGGCCGCTGAGCACGTGGGCGGTACGCGTGCGCCTCGCGGGGAAGGCTCGGGCACGTAAGAGATCGATCGTCGCGAGGTGCTGGGCGGTCCCGGTCATGCCTCAAGTGAACCGGACGGCACCGACACCCGAAGACGGCCCGAACTGAGCGGCCCGCCCACGGCCTTCACGCACTTCCGCGCACGATTCGCGCCGGAACAGGCAGCGAAGTCCCGGTCCGCTGCCGCGCCCTGGCTCCGCCTCCGCGGGCCAATCCTCTACTCGTGGTAACCGGAGGCAGGCGATACGATCCGTCTCCAGGGCACAGGCAGGGAGGCGGACTTGACGCGGCTCTCCGGCAGAGACCCTTCTCTGCTGCGACGGATCAACTCCACCGCCGTGCTGCGTGTGCTGCGTTCCGAGGTCGGCCGTCCTCCGCCGACCCTTTCGGACCTCTCCCAGGCCACCGAGCTCTCCCGTCCCACCGTGGAGGGCGTGGTCGAGGGCCTCATCGACGCGGGCCTTGCGGCAGAGGCAGCGGCGGAGGCGGGCGGCGCGGCGCAGGTGGCCCGCCGCGGCCGTCCGGCGCGGCGCTTCCGCTTCCGCGCCGAGGCGGGTCACGCACTCGGGGTCGAGATCGGCTCGCACCGTATCGCCGCCGTGCTGTGCGATCTGACGGGCCGGTTCACGGGTACGGTCGCCCACGACATCGGCGAGGAGGCGCCCGCCCGCGAGCGGCTGGCGACCGCGCACGCCGCCGTGGGGGAACTGCTCGGCACGAGCGGGGTGCCGCAGGAGTCGCTGCGGGCGGTCGGCGTGGGTACGCCGGGAATCGTGGAGGCCGACGGAACCGTGCGGCTCGGTACGGCGCTTCCCGGGTGGACGGGGCTGCCTCTGGGTGAACGGCTGCGGGAGAGCTTCCGCTGCCCCGTCCTCGTCGAGAACGACGCCAACGCGGGCGTGGTGGCCGAACGCTGGAAGGGCGCGGCGGCCGGCACCGACGACGCCGTGATGGTGCTGGTCGGCCTCAGCCCCGGCGCGGGCTCACTGATCGGGGGGCGGCTGCACCGCGGTTTCGGCGGGGCGGCCGGGGAGATCGGCGCACTGCACCTGCTGGGACGCGAGGCCACTCCCGAGCGGCTGCTGTCGACCACGGACGAGCCGCTGCCGCCGCTGGACGAGGCCGCCGTCGCCGAGGTCTTCGCGCAGGCACGCGCGGGCGACGACCGTGCCGAGCGCGCCGTGGAGCGCTTCGTGCAGCGGCTGGTGCACGACGTGGCGGCACTGGTGCTGGCCCTGGACCCGGAACTGGTGGTCGTCGGCGGATGGGCGTCCGGGCTGGATGACGTGCTGGAGCCGCTGCGGGGCGAGTTGGAGCGCTACTGCCTGCGGCCACCGCGCGTCGCCCTGTCGGTGCTGGGCGACGCGGCGGTGGCCACCGGTGCGTTGCGGCTGGCGCTCGATCAGGTCGACAGGGAGCTGTTCAGCGTGGACTTCGAGTGAGTACGCCGGCCGTGCGGACGCCGCAGCGCCGGGCCCTCGCCCGTACGGGGAGGGGACATGACCGGCGGCTGGACGGGCTGGACGGCCGGGTCCCCGAAGGTGAGCCGGCAGGTGTCCGCACGGTAGGTGGACTGCGCGACGGCGGCGGTGACGCCCTGCGCGACGAAGCGGGTGGTGACGACGAGGACGGGCGCGCCGGGGAGCCGGTCGAGCTGCCGCGCGTCCTCGGCGCGGGCGGAGCCGAGTTCCACCGTGCGCTCCAGGCCCTCGAGTTCGAGGCGGTGCAGTTCACGCAGGACGGCGCGGCCCCGGGCCGCGCCGTCGGCGGGCTCGGGCGGCAGGCCGGGCACCGATGCCCGCGGCACGTGGAGGAGTTCGGTGGCGACGGGCTGGCCGTGCGTCATCCGTGTGCGGCGTACGGCGTGGACCACGCTGTGGGCGCTCTCCCCCAGCATCTCCATGATGGGCGCGGGTGGTGAGATCTCCTCCCAGTCCCCGGTCTGCCAGGCGTCGTCGGGCGCGCCGGGCCAGGTGTGCTCGCCGGAGCCGACGTCGACGCCGAAGCGGGGCGGGGCCACCGTGGTGCCCACGCCGCGGCGGCGCTGCAACCGCCCTTCCAGCTCGAGCTGTTCCAGGGCCTGCCGCAGGGTGGCGCGGGCGACACCGAAACGGGCGGCCAGTTCACGCTCGTTCGGGAGGATCTCGCCGACGCTGAACTCGGAGTCCAGCGCGTCGGACAGCACCGTCTTCAGGTGCCAGTACTTCGGTTCCGGCACCGCATCAAGCTGAGTGCTCCCCACAGTGGCCTCCGCATCCGCCGCGTGCAGCCCCGCCGGTGCGGCCGGACTTTCTACGTGCTTGTTTCTTAAAGGTTGTTGCGTATGCCCGACCATAGGGCGGCTGCTCATCGCTGGTCAAGACCAATCAGACCCTCGCGGGGCCTGTCCGGCCCGCACACAAGGGTGCGATGATCGATCATCGCTCACGCTCTGGGAGGTCTCATGACGCCACAGCAGCCCGTCACCGTCGTCACCGGCGGCGGCCGGGGCATCGGCGCGGCCGTTACGCTGCGGCTGGCACGGGCCGGCCACCACATCGCGATCGGCTACGAGCGCGACCGCGACGCCGCCGAGGAGACGGCCGCCGCCGTGCGCGCCCAGGGTGTGCGCGCACTGGCCGTACAGCTCGACACCAGCGCCGAGGAAGAGGTCGACCACCTCTTCGAAGCGGTGCGCGCGGAGCTGGGGCCGGTGACGGGGCTGGTCAACAACGCCGCGGTGACCGGGCCCCTGGGACGCTTCACCGAGACTCCCACCTCCGTGATGCGCCGCGTGATCGACGTGAACGTCATGGGCGCGCTGCTGTGCGCACGCCGGGCCCTGCTGGAGATGTCGACAGCGCAGGGCGGCCAGGGCGGCTGCCTGGTCAACATCTCCTCCTGCGCGGCGACGCTCGGCGCCCCGGACGAGTACGTCCACTACGCGGCGTCCAAGGCGGCCCTCGACGCGATGACGGTCGGACTGGCCAAGGAGTTCGGGCCTCAGGGCGTGCGCGTCAACTCCGTACAGCCGGGCGCCGTGCTCACCGGCATGCACGAGGCGATGGGCGATGCGGACCGCCCCTGGAAGAAGGCGGCGGCGACCCCGCTGCGCCGCCCCGGAGAGCCCGAGGAGGTCGCGGGCGCGGTGGCGTGGCTGATGTCGCACGAGGCGTCCTTCACCACGGGTGCGGTGCTGCGCGTCTCCGGCGGGCTGTGAGGTGAACGCTGCCCGCGGGGCGGGTGGCGCCCGCGGTGGTCAGGAGAGGTGAGCCAGCTTGTCGGGGTTGGCCACGATGTAGACGCACTGGATGAGGCCGTCGGCGACATCGACCTGGAGGACGGCGCTGACCTTGCCGTCCGTGCGGGCGAGCGCGGCCGGGCCGCCGTTGAGCTCGGTGAAGGCGAACTCCCAGCCCGAGACGTTCTGCTGGGCGACGGCGGCCAGGAACCGGCCGACCTTGTCCGCGGTGGTGATCGTGCGCAGCGGCGCCTTGGCCTTTCCGCCGCCGTCGCCCACCAGCCGGGCGCCGGGGGCGAGCAGTTCCAGCAGCTCACCGAGGTCGCCCCGGGAGGCCGCGTCGAGGAAGCGCCGGGTGATCTCGCGCCGCTGCCCGGGATCGACGTCGAAGCGGGGACGGCGTTCCGCGACGTGCCTCCGGGCGCGTCCGGCCAGCTGCCGCACGGCGGAGTCGCTGCGGTCGAGGGCGGCGGCGATCTCCGCGTAGGGGAAGCCGAACGCCTCGCGCAGCACGAAGACGGCACGCTCCAGCGGTGAGAGGGACTCCAGCACCACCAGCAGCGCGAGAGAGACCGACTCGGCCAGCATCACCTGCTCCGACGCGTCCTCCGCCGGAGCGGAGCCCACGTCAGTGACCAGCGGCTCGGGCAGCCACGGCCCCACATACGTCTCACGCCGGGCCCGCGCCGCGCGCAGCCGGTCGATGGAGAGCCGGGTGGTGACACGCACGAGGAACGCCCTCGGCTCACGCACCGGCTCCCGGTCCGCCGACGCCCAGCGCAGCCACGCGTCCTGCACGACGTCCTCGGCGTCGGCGACCCGTCCGAGCATGCGGTAGGCGACGCCCATCAGGACGGGGCGGTGCTGCTCGAAGATGTCCGTGGCCTCGCCGGCGCCCCCGGCAGGGCACTCGGCGGCCCCCGCGGCTGCGGCGCTCTCGTCGGCGTTCACCCGTCCATGATGGCACCCGGCCCGTGGCGCGTCGGGGGGAGGCTTCCACGGAACGGGAGTTGCTGACATCTTGTCCAGGAACTCTCGTGCCGCCGCGTCAGCCGACCGCCGATCCCATCAGGAGTGGACCATGCCCGCCGTCGCCTCCCCGCACATGCCCGTTCCCGAGACCGAGTCCTTCGTGCGCGTCTCCCCTGAAGGGAAGCCCCCTTTCGAACTCGCCTACGAGCGGCGCGGCAGCGGCGAACCGGTCGTACTGCTGCACGGCATCGGCCACCACTGGCAGGCGTGGGAGCCGGTGCTGGGCATTCTCGCCGCCTCGCACGACGTGACCGCACTCGACCTGCCGGGCTTCGGCGCCTCCCCCCGGCTGCCGGACGGCGTCTCCTACGAGCTGGGCAGCGTCGTCCCCCTGCTGGGCGAGACGCTGCGCGAACTGGGCCTGGAGCGCCCGCACATCGTGGGCAACTCCCTGGGCGGGCTCCTCGCGCTGGAACTGGGGCTGCACGGATACGCGCGCTCGGTCACCGCCCTCTCCCCCGCCGGCTTCTGGACGCCCGCCGAGCGCCGCTGGGCCTACGCCCTGCTGTCGGGCATGCGCGCCGGCGCCAGGGGCATCCCGGACGGCGTGCTGCGGCGGCTGGCCCGCAGCGCTCCCGGCCGCGCCGCGCTCACCGGCACCATCTACGCACGCCCCGGGCGCCGTTCACCGGAGGCGATCATGGCCGAGACGCGCTCGATGCGCGGCGCCACCGCCTTCGCGCCGACGCTGAAGGCCGGGCGCAGCCGTGATGTCCTCTTCGAGAAGGACCTGACCGGCCTGCCCGTCACGATCGGCTGGGGCGAGAAGGACCGGCTGCTGCTGCCCCGCCAGGGCAGGCGGGCGCAGAGGAGCATCCCCGGCGCCCGCCATGTCTCCCTGCCCGGCTGCGGGCACGTGCCGATGAACGACGACCCGGCGCTGGTGGCCCGGCTCGTCCTGGAGACCGTACGGACGGCGTGATGCCCGCGCCGCGGGACGCGGGCGCAACCGCGCTCAGGGGCGGTGCCCCCGCGGCACCTCCTCCTGCCGGGGCACCGGCCCGGGGGGCGTGCCCTCACCGAAGGGACGGCCGCCCAGCTGCTCACGGTGGTGGGGGGACAGCCACCCGGACAGGTCGGGCCCGGCCGGCACGATGCCGGTCGGATTGATCCCCGTGTGCACCTGGTAGTAGTGCCGCTTGACGTGGTCGAAGTCGATCGTGTCGCCGAAACCGGGGGTCTGGTACAGGTCGCGTGCGTACGCCCACAGCACCGGGTCCTCGGCGAGCTTGTTCCGGTTGCACTTGAAGTGGCCGTGGTAGACGGCGTCGAAGCGCACCAGGGTGGTGAACAGGCGGATGTCGGCCTCGGTGATCGACTCCCCGACCAGGTAACGGCGCTCGCGCAGACGCCCGGAGAGCAGGTCCAGACGGCGGAAGACCTCGGCGTGGGCCTTCTCGTACTCGTCCTGGCCGGTCGCGAACCCTGCGCGGTAGACACCGTTGTTGAGATCGCGGTAGACGCCCTCCGCCACCTCGTCGATCTCCTCGCGCAGCGCCGGCGGATACAGGTCGGGGGCACCGGGCCTGTGCAGGCCGCTCCATTCCCCGGCCATGTCGAGAGTCATCTGATGGAAGTCGTTGGTGACCAGCCGGCCGCTGGGGACGTCCACGACGGCGGGGACGCTCACCCCGCCCGGGTAGCCCGTCTCCCGCGCGTCGTAGGCCTCGCTCAGGTACCGGATGCCCAGAACCGGGTCCCTGCCGCCGGGATCGAGGGTGAAGCGCCAGCTGCGTTCGTCCTGCAGCGGGTCGGTGACGGCGAGGGAGAGAGCGTCCTCCAGGCCCAGCAGGCGCCGGGAGATGGCGGCACGGTTCGCCCACGGGCACGCCCTGCTGATCACCAGCCGGTAGCGGCCCGCCTCCACCGGCCAGCCGTCCGCCCCGTCGGCGGTGATCCTGTCTGCGAAGTGGCTCCGGGACCGTTTGAAGGACTTCCTGCCGTACGCCTCGTTGCCCTCCGGGCCCGCCTTCTCCACGCGGCTCATCGTGCCCTTCCTTCCCTGATGTGCTCGGGTGCTTCACGCCCCAGCGGCCGGGGGCGTACAGCACAGTGTGCTCACACGGGACGCGCGGAGCACCGCCGGTCCGGATGCCCTATGGGCGGGAGCGTGAACAGGGTCAGACGATCTCGTCGCTCATCCCGGCCAGTTCGCGCTCCTCGCCGCCGCCGGGGGAGGTCGGGGTGGTGTACGAGCGCCGCCCCGCCACGGCCCACCACGCGGTGGCCAGGGCCAGCACGGCGAACAGGGCGACCGGCGCGTAGTTGAAGGAGTTCCCGTCCACGGGCGAGGACTGCGGCAGGCAGAAGAGCACCGTCACGAAGGCCACCCACGTCACCGCGACCCAGCCGACGGGCACGCCCCAGCGTCCCAGGTTCCACCTGCCCGGCCGGAAGCGGTCCTTGTGGCGCAGCCGCAGGAAGACGGGGATGGCGTAGGCGGGCGTGACGCCGATGACGGCGATGGCGGTGACCGCGCCGTAGGCCGCCTTGCTGAACAGCGCGGGAAGGACCAGGACGGCCGCGGCGCCGACGCTCAGCATCACGGCACGCGCGGGTGTGCCCGTACGGGCGCTGACGCGCCGCCACTGGGCGGAGAAGGGAAGCGCCCCGTCACGCGAGAAGGCGAAGACCATGCGGCTGGCGGCGGCGACCTCGGCGTTGCCGCAGAAGAGCTGCGCGATGATCACGATCAGCAGCAGCAGTTTCGCACCGGCCGGCCCCAGCGCGTCGAGGAAGACCTGCGCGGGAGGCACCCCGGTGGCGGTGTTCTGCGTGCCGGCGTAGTCCTGGATGGCGAAGGTGACGCCCGCCAGCAGGACGAAGCCCGCCGCCCAGGACCATCCGACCGCGTGGACGATGCCGCGTGCGGCGCTGACCTCCGCGTCGGTGGTCTCCTCCGACAGGTGGGCGCTGGCGTCGTAGCCGGTGAAGGTGTACTGCGCCAGCAGCAGCCCGATCATGACCACGTACAGGCTGCTCGACCAGCCGGTGTCGTTGACGAACTCGCCGAAGACGAACGAGGCCGAGCGGTGCTCGGTGGGGATGAGCGCGAGGGCGGTGACGATCACGGCGACACCCGCGAAGTGCCACCACACACTGACCGAGTTCAGGACGCTCACCAGCCGTACGCCGAAGAGGTTGAGCGTCGCGTGCAGCAGCAGGATGCACAGGAAGATCAC
Organism: Streptomyces sp. TAA204; assembly: GCF_000424965.1. Classification (NCBI taxonomy): domain Bacteria; kingdom Bacillati; phylum Actinomycetota; class Actinomycetes; order Kitasatosporales; family Streptomycetaceae; genus Streptomyces; species Streptomyces sp. TAA204. The sequence continues at coordinate 83,447 of NZ_AUKW01000019.1, read as the reverse complement.
CATCACGGTCCCCGGCGTGGGCTCGATGCCCCACTGCAGGTTCAGCAGCGCTCCGGTGAACATCGCCGCGCCGTAGTCGATCCCGGCCAGCGTCCCCAGCAGCCCGAGGAGGTTGAGCCACCCGGTGTACCAGCCCCAGCGGCGCCCGCCGAGCTGGTCGGCCATGTAGTACAGCGCGCCGGAGGTGGGGTAGGCGCTGGTGACCTCGGCCAGTCCGGCGGCGACGAACATCACCATCAGGCCGACCAGGACCCAGCCCCACATCATCACCGCGGGCCCGCCCGTCACGAGCCCGAACCCGTAGAGCGTCATGCAGCCCGACAGGACCGATATCACCGAGAAGCTGATGGCGAAGTTGCCGAACGGGCCCATGCGCCGCACGAGTACGGGGTGATAACCGAGGTCACGCAGCTTGGCGTCGTCATCGAGCCTGCCCGCGCGACGCGACCTGGCGGTGGGGAACACGGGAACCTCCGGGGTGTGGCGGGGAGCGGTCTCTCGTGGGGAGGGTTGTGCGGCAGGGCGGCGTACGGTCAGCCGCGCCAGGAGAGCGACTCGGCACGTGCCCGCAGGAAACCGCTGCGGGCCGCGTCGGGATGACCGGCCTCCTCGGCCACGTGCCGCCAGGGCTGCTGGGTGAAGTACGGACCCAGAGCGGTGAAGACCCGCGCGGCCTCCTCGGTCCGGTGGCCGGCCCACAGCGCGTGCGCGAGGTGGTTGAGGTCCATGACGGACTGCCCGGCCGGGTCGGTGAGGTCGAACCAGCCGGTCAGCGCGGTGAGGGCGTCGCGGGCGACGGGGCCGTGCGCCCACTGCCGGCGCAGCAGCGGGTCGTTGTGATCCTGCTCGGACTGGCGGCGGAACTGCTCGACGTAGGCGTACAGCGGCAGGGCCAGCAGCTCCGACCCGGCCGGTGCCCATGAGGAGACCCAGCGCACGAAGTCGACCGGGGAGGCGCGCGAGGCGAGGTGGCCCTCCGCGCGCGCGTGGAGGAAGTGCAGCATGCGGTGGTGGGCCTCGCGGTTGTACCGGTCGCGCTCGTACACGCGGTAGAGCAGGCCCCACGGGCCGGGCGGCAGCATGGGCTCCGCGGCGCGTTCCCGGTGCTCCCCGCGCTCCTGGCCCCGGTCGAGGCGGGCGAGTGCGAGCAGGCACACCCACGGCACCGGGTCGACGGGCATCTCCTCGGCGGCTCTCCGGCACTCCTGCCGCGCCAGGTCCTCCAGCTCAGCGGCTCTGCGGTGGTTCTCGCGGTGGGCACGTACGGCGCGCTCCACGTTCACCCGCGCCTGCATCATCCGCGCGTCGGGATCGCGGGGGTCCTCCCGCAGCCACGCCTCGACGACCTGCGATCCGGCGGCGACCACGGCGAGGACCTGTGAACGGGAGGTGCGCAGCCCCCAGTGGGTTCCGGTGCGTGCCAGCAGCGTGCGCGTCGCCACCCAGTGACCCGCCCTCAATTCCTCCAGGGCGCCGCGCAGTTCGGCGTCGAAGCCGGCCGGGCTGTAGACAGGGCGGATCTCGCGTCCGCCACCCCCCGTCGTTCTCCGCATCAGTCCTGCTCCGTCGCCGTCCGGCTGGAGGGCCGGCGCGGCCGGCCCGGCGGCGCCGGCAACGGAGGGTGCGGAGTCACAAGCGGTCCTCGGTGGCGGGAAGCGGGGACCGTCCCCGCGCACGTACCACCGGCGCGGGCCGGCGGGATCGCGCGACGGCGGGCCCCCGGAATTTCGACACCGAACCTAACTTCTCCCTGTCACCTCCCACCCGGCACAGGACGTAACGATCCCGTGTCGAAACCGGCCACTTGGCCGGTGGGGGACCCGGCGGGTTCAGCCGGGACTGAACGGCCCCGGGGGCAATGTGCCGCGCCGCGCCCCGTGTTGCCGCCTGCGGCGTGCCACGGGCGGGCTCCGGCGGCGCAACACGGGGCGCGGCGGGCGGGGTTGTGACGCCGCATGCCCTCCCGGTACGGCGGGTCGCTGCTCACCCGCGTGCGCGGGTGAGCAGCGACGCCGCTGCGGCGACGCGGTCCGCCGCGACATCCTCGGAGCCTTCCGTGCCGCTCCCCCCGCCCGCGGCGTCGGTGGCCGTACTCCCGGTGGCCGTGCTCCCAGTGGCCGTGCTCCCGGTCTTCAGGTTCCCGGTGTCCGGGCGCTCGGTGTCCGGGCCCGTGCTCGCGGCCGCGTCCGCGCGCACGTGCGGGTATGCCTCCAGCACACTGTGCGCCCTGCGCACCGCCGCCTCCCGGCGGCCGAGCTGCAACTCCAGTTCGGCGGCCATGAGTTCGGCGGCGGTACGCTCCTGAAGCCCGGCCTCGCCGCAGCCCCGGAAGACGGTGACGGCGCGCTCGGCGCAGACGACGGCCTCCTGGTACGCGGCACGGTTGACGGCATCCTGCTCGGGCCGCTTCCCGCTCCCGTCCGGCGGACCGTCGGTGGCCCGGAGCAGCAGCTCTGCCGTCTGCCGGTAGGTCAGGCCGAGTTCGAGCTGTGTCAGCAGCCTCCGGTCGCTGTCGTGGGCGGTCTGCAGCGTGCTCTCCAGCTCCTTCAGCGCCTCCGCCATCAGCTCGACCGCCTCGGTGGCGGCCTCCGCGGTGGGCGTCTCGGCTGCGGGGGTCTCGGCAGCGGCCGCGCCGGCCGGCGCCCCCGGTGCGGACCCGGCCCCGCCGTCCGCGGGGGCGAGCGCGATCCACGCACGCGAGCGAAGTGCCCGCACCAGCGCGGGGATCTCGCCGAGCGAGCGCCACAGCTGCCCGGCACGCTCGTACTCCTGCGCCGCCCGCTCCTCCAGCGACGCCTCCTTGAGCGCGTCGGCCGCCAGATGGGCCAGGACGGCGTGGTCCCGCTGGTCCTCCCAGGCCGAAGCGGTCCGCGCGGCCCGCAGGAACTCCTCCGCGGCTGCGGCGTACTCGCCCAGTTCGCACAGCGCCTGCCCGAGCCACCACCGGGCCTGGACCACGTCGCCTTCCGCGTGCCCGGCGGCCAGGTCCGGCAGGGCCGACTCCAGCACCGCGGCGGCCTCGCCGGGGCGGCCCAGTGCCAGTGCGGCGCCGCCCAGCCGCAGGCGCGCGTACGCGCCGAGCCCGGCGCTGTCGCCCGCGGCGTCGGCCCGGTGTGCCGCTTCGAGGAGGTGGCCGGTCTCCTCCTCGGCCAGGTCCTGCGCGGCGAAGGCGTCAGCGAGGGCGATGTGCAGCTCCGCGGCCTCCTCGGGCGGACGCAACGCGGCCCGCTGAGTGTCCTCCAGCGCCCGCTGCAGCAGTTCCGCCGCCTCCCCGGCCCGGCCGGCTGCCGGCATCAGCTGAGCCAGCAGGAGTTCGGGGCCGGTGGCCTGCCAGGGTCTGCCCGCCTCGTGGCAGAGCCGCGCCGCCTCGGCGTACATCTCGCCGGCTGCCGACGCGTCACCGAGCAGCTGGGCCAGCCGTCCGCGTGACTCGGTGGCGTCGGCGATCCGGGCGAGGACCACCGGGCGGGACCGGTCGGGGCCGGCGAGTGCGATCAGGTTCTCCAGTTCGGCGTCCAGTTCGGCAGCCGCACGGTGAGCGTCCGCGGCCTCGTCGAGCAGCAGGAAGCGCACACGGGTGCGGGAGAGCAGCACCGCCGTGGCCTCTTTGGTCCCCGCGCGGCCGGCGCGGTGCAGCGAGACCGCCTCCCTGCACAGAAGTTCGAGCTGGGCGAGGGCTTCCCCGGACTCCCCGGCGAACGCTGTGGCCAGGGCGGCGCGTGCCCGGCAGGCGAGCGCCTGGCCCAGATCCCCGGCGTCGGTGAAGATGCCCGCCGCCTCGGTGAAGCGGACGGCACCGGCTGCGGGGTCGGTGCGGGCCAGCCGCATGGCACGGTGGTCGAGGATCTCGGCCCTCTCGACGTCCGTCAGCGCGGTGCCGGTGCGCCGGACGGCCTCCTCCAGCCGCTGCCAGACGTCCATGGCCCGGGGATGGCCGTCCTCGCTGAGCCGGCGGGCCTCGGCGAGGAGTTCGCGCGGTTCCCCGCCGGGGCCGTCCGCACCCGCGCTGTGCGCGGCGGTCCCCTCCGCACGGGACGAGCCCTCCGCCGCCTGAGCCGCCGGCGGCGCGCCGCGCACTCCCAGCGGCAGCCGTTCCAGCAGGGGCCGGCCTCCCATGCGCGCGCGGGCCTCGTCGCTGACGGCGCTCGTGCCGTTGCGCTCGTCGAAGCGGGCGGCCAGGGCCAGGGTCTCGTCCGCGGCGTGTTCCAGCAGGGTCACCGCCGTCCACTCCCGGCCGGACGGGCCTGCCACCCGCCGCTGCCCGTGGCCCAGTTCGGTCAGCCGCCGCAGGAGCCGGGCGGCGCTGCCCGTCCACAGGAGGCAGCTGTGTGCATCTCCGCGGGGGTCCCACTGGCCGCTGTGCCGCTCCAGGATCTCCAGACCGCGCTGCTCGTTGCCCGTCAGCGCACAGAAGTCGACGTGGTCCGCCAGCGCGTGCCGCGTGGTCGTGCTCCGCGTCCCGCGCAGCAGACGGTATCCGCGCAGATGGTGCTCCCGGGCCTCCCGGTCCCGTCCGAGCCGGAGGAGCGGGAGCAGCGCGGACGCCGCCACACCGCCGGGCCCGCACGCGCAGGTGTAGGCACCCTCCAGCACGGGCCGCCACAGCCGCAGCGCCTCCTCGTCGTTCCCGCGCTGGACCTGCCACAGGCCCTGCCGGCGCAGTTCGCAGACGTGGCAGCCGCTCATTCCGTCCCGGGGGGCCGCCAGCCAGGCGGCGTAGGCGCGTTCGGCCCCCGGGATGTCGCCGATGCCCCGGGCGATGACGAACTCGCTCTGCCGCACCGCCCGTTCGGAGTGCCCTGCCAGCCGGTAGCGCAGCTCCATCTGCGCCTGCCACTGCCGCACGGACTCCAGCGGTATGTCCGGCACCGCCGTCACGCACCCGGCGATCCGGGTGAACAGCAGGTGGAGCCGGCGGGCGGCGGCCGCCCCGAAGTCACCGGGGTCCTCGTCCCACATCCGCAGCAGCCGCGCGAAGGGCCCGAAGAGCGCTCGCCGCCGGGAGCCGGCGTCGTAGGCGGCGGCGAGGCCGAGGAGCGCCTCGACGAGCAGGGCGCGGTCACCGGCCGCCCCGGCCCGGTCCAGGTGCTGTTCGGCCCGTGCGGCGCGGGCGTCCCCGTCCGGTTCCTCCTCGTTCTGCGCCAGCGCGGCCCGGATCTCCTCGGCGGTCGGGGACGTCATCTGCCCTCCTGGGGCTGGGTCGTTGCTGCCGCGGTCGTCGGGGTGGAAGGCCCGGGGACGTCACGGGGCGCAGGTCGCGCGGTGCGGCAGGCGGGCACGGCGGCGGGACGGCATGCGCGGTGCCGGAGAAGGGCGCGGGCGCCCGCCTCCCGACGGGAGCGCGGACGGCGGCGTGCGCGGCATCTGTCGGACAGTCATCACTCGTGATCCTAGAGCGGCCTGACGACGGCACACCACGCGGTTTGTCCGGAACCCTTTCCACCTCCGGGGCGTCGGTGTTCAGTGAGCCGGTGTCCCGTCACCGCGCCCACCGGGACGCCGCGTGCACCGTTCACCCGGCGGTGACACGTATCGTCCCGTCCGGTCCGCAACGTCCTGCTCCATCCGTCCGCGACCCAGGAGGCTCATCCATGGCGCACGAGGACCCGACCGACCCGATCACCCCTCCCGCCGGCCGCCGGCCGGGACGCCGCACGGTGCTGCGCCGCTCCCTGGCGGCCTCCGCCGCGCTCTCCCTGCCCGCTCTGTCCTGCGCTGCCCCCGCCCAGGCCCTGCGCGGACGCCCGCGAGCGAAGTGGGGCGTGCAGGCGGGTGACGTGACGACGTCGTCGGGGCTGGTGTGGGTGCGCGCGGACCGCCGGGCCCGGATGCTGGTGGAGACCTCGGCGACCGAGTCGTTCCGCGACGCGCGCCGCTGGCAGGGCCCGGTGGTCGGCCCGGACACCGACTTCACCGGGATGACGCCGGTGCGCGGGCTTCCCGCCGGCCGGCAGGTGCACTACCGCGTCACACTGACGGACCCCGACGACCCGCGGCGCAGCAGCGAGGCCGTGCACGGCACCTTCCGCACCGCCCCGGACAGCCGGCGCCAGGGGGTGCGCTTCCTGTGGTCGGGCGACCTGGCGGGGCAGGGCTGGGGCATCAACCCCGACCGGGGCGGCTTCCCCATCTTCGAGGACATGCGGCGCCTGGACGCGGACTTCTTCCTCAACAGCGGCGACACCATCTACGCGGACGGGCCCATCGAGGAGAAGGTCGAACTGCCGGACGGCGGCGTGTGGCGCAACATCACCACCGAGGAGAAGTCCAAGGTCGCCGAGACGCTGGAGGAGTTCCGCGGCAATTTCCGCTACAACCGGCTCGACGAGAACCTGCGCCGCTTCCAGGCGGAGGTGCCCACCATCGCGCAGTGGGACGACCACGAGGTCCTCAACAACTGGTACCCGGGCGAGATCCTGGACGACGAGCGCTACACGGTGAAGGACGTCGACACTCTCGCTGCCCGCTCGCTGCGGGCCTTCGGCGAGTACCACCCGCTGACGACGCTCCCGCCGAAGGACGAGGACGGACGCGTCTACCGGGTCGTCCACCACGGCCCGCTGCTGGACGTCTTCGTGCTCGACATGCGCACCCACCGCAACGCCAACTCCTCCGGCATGCAGGAGGACGACCGGCAGGGCATCCTCGGGGCGCGCCAGCTGGCGTGGCTCAAGCGGGAGTTGTCGCGCTCGCGGGCGGTGTGGAAGGTCATCGCCTCCGACATGCCGCTGGGTCTTCTCGTCCCGGACGGGGACAGCGCCGTCGAGGGCGTCGCCCAGGGCGATCCCGGGGCGCCGCTGGGCCGGGAGCTCCAGGTGGCCGAAGTGCTGCGGCACATCAAGCACCGGCGCGTCACCGGGACGGTGTGGTTCACCACGGACGTGCACTACACGTGCGCGCAGCACTACGAGCCCTCACGGGCGGCGTTCAAGGACTTCGAGCCGTTCTGGGAGTTCGTCTCCGGCCCGCTGAACGCCGGCGGTTTCCCCGCGCTGGAACTGGACGGCACTTTCGGGCCCCGGCAGTCGTTCATCAAGGCGCCGGCCGAGGCCAATGTCCCGCCGAGCCGGGGCGGTCAGTTCTTCGGCCAGGTCGACATCGACGGCGAAAGCGGCGAGATGACCGTGCGGTTGCGCGAGGAGGGCGGCGAGGTGCTCCACACCGAGGTGCTGCAGCCGGGCCGGGTGGGCCAGTGAGGCCATGCCGTCGGCACCGCTGAACTATCCGGGCGTGGGAGCGACGCAGCAGGACGCCGCCCACTGGCCCGCGGGCTTCCGCAGGCTGAGCGTGCGCACCCTGCTGGGCCGCGGCGCGGAAGACTTCGCGGCGGCTGCCGGTGCCGTCGCCGACTGGCGCCTGCACCGCGCCGCGGGCGTGCGCATCGAGACGGACGCGCAGCGGGCCACTCCCGGAGCGGATGTCGTGGTCGGGCTGGGCATCGGTGCCCTGCGGCTGCGCGCCCCGTGCCGGGTGGTGTGGGCCGTGGCCGGGAAGCGGCGCTCGGGGTGGGCGTACGGGACGCTGCCGGGGCACCCTGTGCGCGGCGAGGAGGCGTTCGTGGTCATCCGGGACGAACAGGACACGGTGTGGCTGGACGTCCTCGCCTTCAGCAGACCCGCCGGCCGGCCCGCGGCGGCGGCCGGGCCGCTGCTGCCCGTCTTCCAGCACTGGTACGCGCGCCGGTGCGGGCGGGCCCTGCGGCGGCTCGTACTCGATGCGCGAAGTGATGGAGGAGGAAGGAGACATGGGCACGCAGGACGAGGACAAACAGGGCGCTAAGCAGCCAGAAGCATCCTTAACCCGCCGGTCACAGAGCGTTTTTGATCAGGCAATGGCAGTGGGTGAGAGTGATCGCATGACTGACATGTCACAGAACGAGCGGGCTTCACACTCGGGCTTTCTGCGCCTGATCAAGGGCGGTGTGCACGGCGGCTGGAGCCGAATCCAGCGGCGTCTGGCACCCGGCCCGCCCACGGAGCAAACGGACGCGGGGGCCGACGTGCCGCCGGTGGCCGGGGCGACGTCGCTGTGGCTGATGCGCACCACGGTGCGGGAGGAACCGGGGGCTCTCGCCGAGCTGTGCACGGCGCTGGCGCGGGAGCGGATCGACATCGTCTCGCTGCAGACCCTTCCCCTCGGCCTGAGGCCCGGGGAGGGTACGGCTGCGGGCACGCAGGACGGGCGGGTGTCCCCGGCCGCTGCTCCCGGCGGGGCCGGTCCACTGCCCGATGAACCCGCTTCCGCCGAGGCGACCGTGGACGAGTTCGTGCTGCGCGCACCGCACGAACTGGAGGCCGCCGACCTGGCGGAGCTGGTCGGCGGCGCCGGCGGGCACGACACCTGGATCGAGCGCGCCGACGAGCACGCCCTGGTCGACATCCCCACCCGCGTCCTGCGGCTGGCGACCCGCACCGCACTCGACACCGCCGAGCTGCCGCTCGCACTGCGCCAGCTGCTGGGCCGTTGCACCATCCGCTCGGTTCCGCCCGTCTCCCCCTCCGGCCGTGCGGCGGCACCGGAGTTCCAGGACGTCCCTCCCGAGGGGATGTGGGAGGAGACCGTGCTGCGGCTGCCGGACCCGGCAGGGGGCGTCCTGGTCGTCGAGCGTCCCCATCTGCCCTTCACCCCGTCCGAGTTCGCCCGCGCCCGTGCGCTGGTGGATCTGGACAGGCACCTGGGCGCGGGGTCGCGGGTGCCTCGCTCCCCCGCCACTCTCGCGCTGCCCGAGGGGCCCTCGATCACCGTCCGGCGGGCCGACACCAGGGACACTCAGGCCGCGCTGCGGATGCACGAGCGCTGCTCCCCCCGGACGCTGGCGCAGCGCTACCACGGACCCGTCGCCGACGCCGACCGCTACCTCGGCCACCTTCTCTCCCCCCGCTTCGGGCGGAGCCTCGCCGTGGAGACGGCCTCGCAGAAGCTGGTGGCGCTGGGCCACCTGCTCTGGGACGGCGACGAGACGGAGGTGGCGCTCCTCGTCGAGGACGCGTGGCAGCACCGCGGCATCGGCGGCGAACTCCTGCGCCGTCTGGCCCGCTCGGCCCACGACGCGGGCGCCCGCAGCATCTACGCCGTCACGCAGGCCTCGAACTCCACCATGGTCGCGGCGATGCGCTCTCTCTCGATGCCGCTGGACTACCAGGTCGAGGAGGGCACGCTGGTCATCACCGCGCAGCTGACGTCAGCGGGCGCTCCGGCTCCGAGCGGGTTCCCCGCTCCCGCCGACCGACGCTGAGCGCGAGTGCCGCGTCCAGGTCCTCCCACAGGTCCCCGGCGTCCTCCAGGCCGACCGACATGCGCAGCAGCTTTGCGCTGATGCCGCCGCTGCGCCGGTCGTCCTCGGGGACGATCCGGTGGCTGATCGACGCCGGATGCTGGATGAGGGTGTCGACGCTGCCGAGACTGACCGCCGGGGTGATCAGCCGCACCCCGCCGGTCACCGCGTGCGGGTCGCCCTCCACCTCGAAGGCGACCATGGCGCCGCCCAGCCGCGGGTAGTGGACCCGGCTGACGCGCTCGTCGGCCGCCAGGCGGCGGGCGAGTTCCGCCGCGGTCGCCGACTGCGCCCGCACCCGTACGGGCAGCGTCGACAGCCCGCGCAGCAGCAGATAGCCCGCGAGGGGATGCAGCACTCCGCCGGTCGCGAAGCGCACCTGCCGCAGGCTGCGCGCGAACTCCTCGTCGCAGGCGACGACTCCGCCCAGGACGTCACCGTGCCCGCCCAGGTACTTGGTGGCGCTGTGCAGCACGAGGCGTGCGCCCAGCCCGGCGGGCCGCTGGAGCACCGGTGTGGCGAAGGTGTTGTCCACGAGAAGCGGCACCGATCCGCACGCCCGGGCGAGAGCGGCCAGGTCGACTTCGGCCAGGGTGGGGTTGGCGGGGCTCTCGACCATGACGAGTCCGGTCTCCGGGCGGATCGCCTCGGCGACTCCGGCGGGATCGGTCCAGGTGACCTCGGTGCCCAGCAGCCCGCTCTGGAACAGGTGGTCGCTGCACCCGTAGAGGGGGCGTACGGCGACGATGTGACGCAGGCCGGCCGAGGCGCGTACGAGCACCGTCGCTGTCAGCGCGGCCATTCCGCTGGCGAAGGCCACCGCCGCCTGGGTGCCTTCGAGACGGGCGAGGGCGTCCTCGAAGCGTGCGACGGTCGGGTTGTCCAGACGCGCGTAGACGGGCGGGCCCTCCACGCGGGCGCCCGTGGCGGCGAATTCGTCGATCCGGGCGGCCTCGGCACGGGTGTCGCGTGCGGGATAGGTCGTGGACAGGTCCAGCGGCGCGGCGTGCAGTCCGAGGGCGGTCAGATCGTCCCGTCCGGCGTGCACGGCCTCGGTCGCCAGGGACCGGGCAGCACCCCGCGCCGGGGAGGGCCCCTGCTGCGCTGTCTGCGTGTTCTCCATGCCCCGAAGTCTGAACAACCACCGGGCTGACGGGGCAACCTGCCGTGCTACGTTCGCCGCATGAGCGAATCCGTCGCGCTTGATCCGGTGGATCTGGAGATCCTGCGACTGCTCCAGAACGACGCCCGGATGACGTACCGCGATCTTTCGGCCGCCGTCGGTGTCGCACCCTCCACGTGTCTGGACCGGGTCGCGCGTCTGCGCCGCAGCGGCGTGATCCTCGGACAGGAACTGCGGCTGGACGCGGCCAGGCTGGGCCGTCCGCTGGAGGCGCTGCTGTCGGTGCAGGTACGGCCGCACCGGCGGGAGCTGGTCGGTCCGTTCGTGGAACGCGTCCGCGCGCTGCCCGAGTCACGCGCCGTCTTCCATCTGGCCGGCCCTGAGGACTACTTGGTGCACGTCGCCGTCACAGGCACCGCCGACCTCCAGCGGCTGGTGCTGGACGAGTTCACCTCACGCAGGGAGGTCGCGCGGGTCGAGACGCGGCTGATCTTCCAGCGCTGGGAGTGCGGACCGCTGATGCCGCCCTGTGGATGACGCCGGGCCCCCGCGCATACCAGGATGTACGCATGTCCGATGCGATGAACCCAACCCCCCTGCCGCGACAGGTCGCCGACGCCTACGTCGACGACCTCGTCCAACTCGACCCCATCACCGGCACGTACCTCGGCGTGCCCGAGAGCCACAGCCGCCTGCCCGACTTCTCCCCCTCGGGGCAGGAAGCCCTCGCCGAACTGAGCCGTACGACACTGCGGCAGCTCGCGGAGGCCGAGCAGCGTCCCGGCGCCGACAGCGACGCGGAGAGGCGCTGCGCACGGCTGCTGCGCGAGCGGCTCACCGCGGAACTGGCCGTGCACGAGGCGGAGGAGGGTCTGCGCGCGGTCAGCAACCTGCACTCCCCCGTGCACTCGGTCCGCGGTGTCTTCACCGTCATGCCCTCCGAGACGCTGGAGGACTGGACGGCGGTGGCGCAGCGCCTGCGCGCCGTGCCCGACGCGCTGGAAGGCTACCGTGCGTCGCTGGAGGCCGGTCTGGCCAAGGGCCTGCACGCCGGGCCGCGCCAGGTCGGTACCGTCCTCGGGCAGCTGACCGAGTGGATCGGCGAGGGCGAGGACGGCGACGGGAAGGGCTGGTTCGCGGCGTTCGCCGCCGAAGGCCCGCAGGCACTGCGCGAGGTGCTCGACGGGGACGCGGCGAGCGCCACCGCTGCCGTGGCGTCGCTGCGCGACTGGCTGCGCGAGGTGTACGCGCCGGCCGTGGAGGGCGCAGCGGAGATCGTCGGCCGTGACCGGTACGCGCTGTGGTCGCGCTTCTGGAACGGCACCGACCTCGACCTCGACGAGGCGTACGCCTACGGCTGGTCCGAATTCCACCGCCTGCTTGCCGAGATGCGCACCGAGGCGGAGAAGGTCCTCCCCGGCGCCTCGACGCCCTGGGAGGCGCTGCGCCGTCTCGACACGGAGGGTGAGGCGATCGAGGGCGTCGAGGAGGTGCGCGACTGGCTCCAGGGGCTGATGGACGAGGCCATCGAGAAGCTGGACGGCACGCACTTCGAACTGGCCGAGCCGGTCAAGCGGGTCGAGTCGCGCATCGCTCCCGCGGGCAGTGCGGCTGCGCCGTACTACACGCAGCCCTCGCTGGACTTCTCCCGTCCCGGCCGCACCTGGCTGCCGACGATGGGCGAGACCCGCTTCCCGGTCTACGACCTCGTCTCGACCTGGTACCACGAGGGCGTGCCGGGACACCACCTGCAGCTCGCGCAGTGGGTGCACTGTGCGAGCGAACTCTCCCGCTACCAGACGACGGTCGGCATGGTCAGCGCCAACGCAGAGGGCTGGGCGCTGTATGCCGAGCGGCTCATGGACGAGCTGGGCTTCCTGGTCAACGCCGAGCAGCGGCTGGGGTATCTGGACGCGCAGATGATGCGCGCGGCGCGGGTCATCGTGGACATCGGCATGCATCTGGAGCTGCAGATCCCCGACGACTCGCCCTTCCACCCCGGAGAGCGGTGGACGCCGCAGCTGGCGCAGGAGTTCTTCGGCATGCACAGCGGACGTCCGGCGGAGTTCGTGGAGAGCGAACTCGTGCGCTACCTGGGCATGCCCGGGCAGGCCATCGGATACAAGCTGGGCGAACGAGCCTGGCTGACCGGGCGGGAGGCGGCGCGCACGGCTCGCGGTGACGCGTTCGACCCCAAGCAGTGGCACATGGCGGCGCTGTCGCTGGGGTCGCTGGGACTGGACGACCTCGTGGCGGAGCTCTCGGCGCTCTGACGGGAGGCAGGCCGCGGGCCGAGGGGCCGGCATCCGATGATGCCGGCCCCTCGGCCCGCGCCGTGCGTCACCCCGCGGCCGGGGCCGAGCGGTGACGCAGCGTCGAGCCGTGCCGCGACTTGAGGACCTCCAACTGGGCGGGGATGCGCTGCCGCAGGTCCGCGACGTGGCTCACGATGCCCACGCAGCGGTCCCGCTCCCGCAGGGAGTCCAGGACATCGAGGATCTCGTCCAGCGTCTGTTCGTCCAGACTTCCGAAGCCCTCGTCGATGAAGAGCGTCTCCAGCCGTGTGCCGCCCGCCTCGTCCGTGACGACGTCGGCCAGGCCCAGTGCCAGGGCCAGGGAGGCGGAGAAGGTCTCGCCTCCGGAGAGGGTCGCGGTGTCGCGCTCGGCTCCCGTCCAGGCGTCCACGACATGCAGGCCCAGGCCCGAACGTCCGCGTCCGCCGGCGCGTTCGTCGGAGTGGACGAGCGTGTAGCGGCCCGCGGACATCCTGGCGAGCCGGGCGCCGGCCGCCGCCGCGACCTGCTCCAGCCGGGCCGCGAGCACGTAGGACTCCAGGCGCATCCGCCGTTCGTTCTCCGCGGAGGTGCCAGCGGCCAGCCCCGCCAGCCGCGCCAGCCGTTCGTAGCCCTCGCGCAGCGGTGCGAGGCCGCGAGCGTCGGCGACGGCCCGCGCGGTGAGCCGGTCCAGCTCCTCGCAGCGCGTGCGAGCGGTCTCCTGGGCCGCGGAGGTCTCCCGCAGCACCCGGGTGGCCTCCTCGGTCGCGCGCCGGGCGGCTTCCGGGTCGGCGGGCGGGAGGGCCGCCGCGGCCTTCAGCTCCGGGTCCTCCAGCGCGGCGGAGACCGCCGCGCTCTGTGCGCGCCACTCCTCCAACCGTTCCCGCAGGGCGCGTTGCTCGCCGTCGTCGAGTACGGCCGCTGCCGCGGCCTCGGCGCTGCCGAAGCCGGCGCGGGCGGCGGCAGCGGCGAGCTGGGTCCCGGCCTCCTCGGCCCGCTGGCCGGCGGCGTGGGCACGGCGGGCACTCTCGGCTGCCTCGGACAGCGCAGCGGCACGGCGCTGAAGCCTCGTGGCACGCTCCGTCACGCTGGAGCACTCCCCGCGTGCCTGCCTCAGCTCCTCGTCGAGGGAGGTCTGTTCACGCTGGAGTGCCTCGCGGTGGGAGGTGCGGGCCGCTGCCCGGCGCTCGGCGGCCTGCTGTTGCGCGACACGCTCGGCGTGCTCCCGCTCGGCCCGGCCGAGGGCCTCGCGGGCGGCGTGCGCGTCCGACGCCTCCGCGTGGGCCGCGGCGTGAGCCTCTTCGCACTCGGCGACGGCTGCGGCAAGCGCGTCCGTCTCCTCGTCCCGGGACTCGGCGCGGGCCGCGGCCAGTTCCTCCCGCACCCCGCGTGCGGCACTGCCGGCCTCCTCACGGTCCGCGTCGGCCGCGCGGTACGCGGCGAGAGCCGCGTCCTCGGCGGACTGGTCGACCTGACCCGCGGACGTACGGGCCGGGTCGGGGTGCTCGGTGGCTCCGCAGACCCCGCAGGGCTCGCCTTCGCGCAGGTCGGCGGCGAGTTCGGCGGCGATGCCGCGCAGCCGCCGGTCCTTGAGGGCGAGCCACTCCTCCTGCGCGGCACCTGCCGCTTCGCGGGCGTGCAGGAGCGCGGCTTCGGCCTCCTCGGCCCGGCGGGCGAGTTCGTCGCGGCGGCGCGCGGCAGCCAGGCGCTGCCGGGCCGGTTCCAGCCGTCCCGCCAGTTGTTCGGCACGGGTCGCGGCCTCCTGCGCGGCGTCCAGACGGCTCTGGTGCGCGGGGCGGGCCCTCTCCCACCCGGCCAGCCACTCGCCGGCGTCGCGCAGGACCTCCTCGTCCCTGCGCGACTCGCGCTCCAGCGTGTCCAGTTCGGTGCCGATGGCGACGCGGCGCTGCTCCGCACGGCGGGCGGCCTCCAGTGAGCCCAGCTCCTCGCGTGCCTCGCCCGCCAGCCGCGCGAGGCGGTCCGCGGACGTCCCGCGAAGCTGCTCCGGGAGCCGGCCCCGGCTGCTGCCCTCGGCTGCTGCCGCCTCCTCCTGCGCGGCGGCGGCCGACTCGTGCAGGGCGACGGCAGGGGCGACTCCCGCGGCGGCCTGCGCACGTTCCAGCCGTTCCCGGGCCCGCTCTCGCTCACCGGAGAGGGCCGCCAGTTCGCTCGCGCGCTCCTCGGCGTCGGCGAACCGGCGCTGCCGCCCGGCGGTTTCGCGTACCCGGTCGAGCCGCGCCGTGCAGGTGGTGTGCCGTTCCTCTGCCGCGCGGACGGCGAGCTGGGCGATGTCCAGGCGTTCGCGGGCGCTCGTACGGGCCAGAGCCGCCCACTCCAGCACGGCGGCGGCCAGCCCTGGATCGCCGGGGGCCGGGCCCTCCTCGTCGCCGCTGCCGCCCCCCTGCGGGCGCGGCTTTCGGCGTGCGGTGCCCGCGCGCTGGTCCGGGAGCGCCCCGCGGGCGTCCGGCGGGAGGGCGTCACCGCCGTGCCCCGCGGCGCCGGGAAGCGGCAGGTCCTCCAGTCCGTCGCCGCCCGTGCCGAGAGCCTGCCTCATCCGGTGCAGGAGGCGCAGCAGCGCTTCGTCACCGGAACGCACCTCGTCCTGGGCGCTTCTGCGCATGCGGGCCAACTGCTCCTCGGCGCCGGCGAAGCGGCCGGTGTCGAAGAGCCTGCCGAGCAGCTTGGCCCGGTCCTCGGCGCCGGCGCGCAGGAAGCGCGCGAAGTCCCCCTGGGGCAGCAGCGCCACCTGGCAGAACTGGTCGCGGTTCATGCCGGTGAGCTGGGCGATCTCCTCGCCGATCTCCTGGTGCGACCGGCTCAGCGCCCGCCACTCACCCGTCCGGGCGTCGAACTCCTTCAGCCAGGACTGGGCTCTCTCCCGTGTGGTGCCGCTGCCGCGCAGCTTGGGGCGGCTCTGCTCCGGCCGCCGGGTGATCTCCAGCCGGCGGCCGCCGACGGTGAGGTCCAGTCCGACCTCGGTGAGCGTGCCGGGCGCCGCGTGGTCGCTGCGCAGCGTGCCCCCCGGCTGCTGACGGGCTCCGGGGACACCGCCGTAGAGGGCGAAGCAGACGGCGTCCAGCACGGAGGTCTTGCCCGCGCCGGTCGGCCCGTGCAGCAGGAAGAGGCCGGCGGCGGAGAGTTCGTCGAAGTCGACGTGCGCCGTGGAGGCGAACGGCCCGAAGGCGGTCAGAGTCAGCCGGTGCAGCCTCATCCGGCGGCCTCCGCGGCCGTGGCCCGGCCGGAGTCCCCGCGCTCCGGCGTGGTCCGGGAGTGCTCCTGCTGCCCGCCGGTCTCCTCCCGGGCCTCCTGGAGGCGGGCCGCCTCCAGGGCCTCGCCCAGGATGTGACGCTCCCTTCCGTCGGGGGCCCGGCCGGTGCGGACGTGGCCCACGAAGTCCTCGGCGATCTGCTGGTCCGTCCGGCCGCGCAGCCGGCTCGCGTACGAGGCGTGGTCGTCGCCCTCCTCACGCTCGGGTGCGAAGACGAGGCTGACGATGTGGGGGAACCGTGAGGCGAGCGTGGCCATCGCACCGTGCGGGCGGGCGGCGTCGGTGAGGGTGGCCTCGACCCACGCCTCCTCGTGCCGGGCGTGTACTGGTTCCTCCATCAGCTCTTCCAGTGTGCCGCGCAGCCGGGCCAGCGGCCTGGGCACGGGGCAGTCCACGCGCCGCGCGGCCAGCTCCCCCCGAGCGCCGAGGTCGATGAGCCACATGGATTTGCGGTGTGCCGCCTCGGAGAAGGAGTAGGCCAGCGGCGAACCCGAGTAGCGCACGCGCTCGGTGATGGTCTGGCAGCCGTGCAGATGACCGAGCGCCGCGTAGTCCGCGCCGTCGAAGACCGAGGCCGGGACGGAGGAGACGCCGCCGACGGTGATGTCCCGTTCGCTCTCGGAGCTCTCACCCCCGTGCACGAAGGCGTGCGCGAGCACGACGGAGCGGGTGCCGCGGCCGCGGGCCGCCAGATCGCCCCGTACCCGCTCCATCGCGGCCCGCAGCACAGCGGTGTGGCCGCCCTCCTCGGCGCCCAGCGCCGTGCGCACGAGCGTGGGCTCCAGGTAGGGCAGCCCGTAGCAGGCGACGTCGCCGTGCTCGTCGGAGAGGAGCACCGGCGTGCCGCAGCCCTGGGGGTCGGTGCGCAGATGGATGCCCGCCTGCCGCATCAGCCCGGAGCCGACGCCCAGGCGCCGTGCGGAGTCGTGGTTCCCGGAGATCATGACGGTGGGCACACCGAGCTGTGCGAGCCGGTGCAGGGCCGTGTCGAACAGTTCCACGGCGGCCAGCGGTGGCACCGCCCGGTCGTAGACGTCCCCGGCGACGAGCACGGCGTCCACGCTCTCCTCCTCGACGGTGGCGAGGAGGCGGTCGAGAAAGTCGCGCTGGGCATCGAGGAGGCTGACGCGGTGAAAGCTGCGCCCAAGATGCCAGTCCGACGTGTGCAGCAATCTCACAGCTGTGCTCCCACCCGCACGTGTACTCCCCCGGCCTGACTCGGCTTCGGATCGATCACCCATGGTCTACCAGCCGGCACTGACAACGCGCGCCGGAGGCCGGTGCCGGCGGCGGATGCACACAGCGCCGCGGTACGCGCACACGGCCGGGCGCTCAATCCCCCGCGCTCCGGCAGCGGTTGATCCGGGGCCGGAACTGACCGGGTGTCACCGGGGAGACGGGGGCGCTCCGGAGCGGCGGTCGCTCACTGCCCGGCGGGGCGCAGCCTGAGACCCTGCATTCCGCCGTCGACGGCGAGCGCCGTTCCGGTCGTCGCGCCGGACATCGGACCCGCCAGGTAGCACACGGCCGCCGCCACCTCCTCCGCCGAGACGAGCCGGCCGTTGGGCTGCCGCGCCTCCAGTGCGGCACGTTCAGCGGCCGGGTCGGGTGCGGCCTCCAGCAGCCGCGCGATCCACGGGGTGTCCACGGTGCCGGGGTTGACGCAGTTGACGCGGATGCCCTCGCGGACGTGGTCGGCGGCCATCGCCCTGGTCAGGGCGAGGACGGCTCCCTTGCTTGCCGAGTACAGGGCACGCCGGGGCAGTCCCGCCGTGGCGGCCACCGAGCAGGTGGAGACGATCGCGGCACCGTCGGGGTGTGCCGCGGCGCCACGGCGCAGCAGCGGCAGGGCGGCGGCGCTGACGCGGGCCGTGCCGGTGACGTTGACGTCCAGGACGCGGCGCCACTCCTCGTCGTCGTTGTCCTCCACGGTGCCCTGGGCCCCGATGCCGGCGTTGTTGACCAGCACGTCGAGGCGGGAGAAGCGTTCCCCGAGTGCGGCGAGGGCCCGGGTGACGGAGGCGCGGTCGGTCACGTCGCAGGTCTCGCCGTACAGCCCCTCGGGGAGCGCGTCGGCACGCAGGTCCAGGACGCACACCCGCGCCCCGCGGCGGGCCAGTTCGCGGGCGACGGCGAGCCCGATGCCGGAGGCGCCTCCCGTGACCGCGGCGGTACGTCCGCTGAACTCGCTTCCGGTGGGTGCCTCTTGCTCCGCCATTCCTGCTCCGCCGTCCTTCGTGTGCGTGCTCGCGCCGTCCCGGCGGCCCGGCGCCTTCCCTTACCCGCCGCGCCGCCCCCGGTGCCGGGCCGTCCGTGCCCGCCGCCGCGTGCGGTGAGCTGAGGAAAGCGTAGGGGGTGGGCCGGTGAGGCGGACGAACGCCGTGCGGTCCGACCGCCGTTCAGCCGCCCGCGTCCGGAGGGCCGCCGACCGTTCTGCCCGGCACCAGGTCGCTGGGGCGTCCGCGCCGGTAGAGCAGCACGGTGATGACCAGTCCGGTGGCGAAGAACCCCGCGGCCCAGCGGTAGGCGGTGGCGTAACTGTGCACCGCTGCCTGCGCGACGAGGTCCGGCGTGCGCCGGTGCCCGTGCACGTAACCCTCCGCGGCAGCCGCGGCGACGGTGTTGAACAGCGCGGTCCCCACGGAACCGCCCACCTGCTGCATCGTGTTGACGGTCGCCGAGGCGACACCCTGGTCCCCGCGGGCCACGCCCAGGGTGGCAAGACTGATCGCGGACGGCATGACCAGGCCCAGTCCCACGCCCATGATCAGCAGCGGCGGCAGCACATGAGCCACGTACCCGCTGTCCACGCCGAGGGCGGTGAGCCACATCAGTCCCGCGGCTGCGAGCCCCATTCCCGTGGGCACCACCGGCTTCGGGCCCAGACGCGGGATGAGGATGTTGGTGGAAAGCTGCGCGGTCACCATCAGCGCGCCCACCATCGGCAGGAAGGCCAGCCCCGTGGTGACGGGCGTGTAGCCGAGCGTGCGCTGAAGGTAGTACGTCAGGAAGAGGAAGACGCCGAACATGCCCGCCCCGGCGATGAACACGCTGATGAAGGACGCGGCACGGTTGCGGTCCCGCACCACGCGCAGCGGCAGGAGCGGATGGGCTGTGCGCAGCTCCCGCAGGACGAAGCAGGTCAGCAGCACGCCGCTCAGGGCCAGCGACACCCAGCACCGCCAGTCGCCCCAGCTGTCCGTGTCGGCCGCGGAGAAGCCGTGCACGAGGCAGAACAGTCCGCCCGCGACCAGGGCCGTGCCCGGCAGGTCCAGCCGGGGACGCTCGGTCGGCCTGTGCGCGGGCAGGAAGGCGAAACCGGCGACGACCGCGAGGACGGCGATGACCACGTTGACGTAGAGCGTCCAGCGCCAGTCCAGGTACTCGGTGAGCACACCGCCGAGCAGCAGCCCGATGGCGCCTCCCGAGCCCGCGAGGGCGCCGAAGACCCCGAACGCCCGTGAACGCTCGCGCGGTTCGGTGAAGGTGGTCGTCAGCAGGGACAGCGCGGCGGGGGCGAGCAGCGCGCCGAACATGCCCTGCAGGGCGCGTGCGCTCACCAGGGCCGTGAAGCTGCCGGCCGCTCCGCCCAGCCCGGAGGCGACGCCGAAGCCGATGAGCCCCGTCACGAACGTCCTGCGGCGGCCGAGGAGGTCGGCCAGGCGCCCGCCGAGCAGCAGCAGGCTGCCGAAGGCCAGCGAGTAGGCGGTGATGACCCACTGGCGGCCGGCGTTGGAGAAGCCGAGGTCGCGCTGCGCCGAGGGCAGGGCGATGTTCACGATCGTCGCGTCGAGGACCACCATGAGCTGCGCGAGTCCGATGACGGCCAGCGCCAGCCAGCGGTGGGGGGTGGCCTGGCTGGGGGGCATCGCACGGACCTCCGGCTCCACGGCGGTACGGCGCCGCCGCCCCGGGACGCGGGAGGGGAGCCGGGGCGCGCACATATCGTAATTGTTCGTGTCCGTTACGGTATGTCCGGCGGTCGCGGGGCGCAAAAGGTGACCGCGGGGCTGGTCTCAGGGGCTGCCGTAGGTCTCCTCGCCGAGCACGAGGTCGGCCGTGCCGGCGGTGCTGTCGGCGAGCCATCGGCGGAATTCCTCCACCTGTGCACCGGGCACTCCCACCTCGATCGTCACCCGGTCCCCGTAGGTCACACCGCGCACGGCACGGCCGCTGCTGCGCAGGTCGTTCTCCAGCCTTCCCGCGCGTATGTGGTCCGTGGTGACGGTGACGGTGCGGCAGCGCTGCCGCACCCGGGTGCCCACGGCGTCCAGGGCCTCGCCGACCGCGCCGCCGTAGGCCCGTATCAGCCCGCCCGCGCCCAGCTTGGTGCCGCCGAAGTACCGGGTGACGACGGCGACGGCGAAGCGGATCTCCCGGCGGGCGAGCATCTGGAGCATCGGCGCCCCGGCCGTGCCGCCCGGTTCGCCGTCGTCGCTCGCCTTCTGCACGGCGCCGTCGGCACCGATGACGTACGCCCAGCAGTGGTGACTGGCTCCCGGGTGCGCGGCGCGGACCCGCGCGACGAACGCCCGCGCCTCCTCCTCGGTGGCCGCGGGCGCAAGGGCGCACAGGAAGCGCGAGCGGCTGACCTCCGTCTCGTGCACAACCTCACCGGCGACGGTCACGTACTGCTCCTGCATACGGGCCACCCTACGCAGCACCGGCAGACCGACCGCGCCCGGCGGGAATGGGCAGGTGGGTCCGCCCCGTTGCACGGGGCATGTACGCAGACGAGAAGACGGTGCGGGAGATTCTCACCCGGTCCGGCGACACATGGGCCGTGGTCGGGCTGTCGGGCAACACCGGGCGCGCGGCGTACGGCGTCGCCGCCGTCCTCAAGCGCTTCGGCAAACGCGTGGTGCCGGTGCATCCCAAGGCCGAGACGGTGCACGGCGAGCAGGGTTACGCGAGCCTCGCGGACATCCCCTTCCCCGTGGACGTGGTCGACGTCTTCGTCAACTCCGACCTGGCCGGAGCGGTCGCGGACGAGGCCGTGGAGATCGGCGCGAAGGCGGTCTGGTTCCAGCTGGGCGTGATCGACGAGAGCGCGTACGAGCGCACACGCGAGGCCGGACTCCGGATGGTCATGGACCGCTGCCCCGCGATCGAGATCCCGAAGCTGGGCTGAGCCTGTGCGAGGCGAGAGCGTGGCGCGGAGCGGGAACGCAGTTCGCAGGGCGCGCCCGGAGGACGCCGCCGAACTCGTGCGGCTGCGCCGCCTGATGTTCGCAGCGATGCACGGCGGCGACGAGCCGGGGCCGTGGGAGCGGGACGCGGAGGCGGCGGCCCGCCGCATGCTGGCCGGTGAACCCCGCGCGGGAGAGCCGCGGCTGGGCGCGTTCGTGGTGGACGGGGTCGCGGACGGACGGGGCCCGCACCCGCTCGCGGCCTGCGCGTTGGGCACCGTGGAGGAGCGGCTGCCCGCGCCGCGGCATCCCGCCGGACGCTTCGGGTTCGTCTTCGGCGTCTGCACCGACGCGCGGCACCGTGGGCGCGGCCTGGCGCGGGCGACGACCGAGGCACTGCTGGAGTGGTTCGCCGGGCAGGGCGTGACGCGTGTCGACCTGCACGCGACCGCCGAGGCCGAACCCCTCTACCGCGCCCTGGGGTTCGGCGAGCACTCTCTCGCGCTCTCCCTCGACCTCTCCCGTCGCGGCTGACCCGGCAGGCCGGCGGGCAGGGGCGAGGCCGCGCTCCCCGGAAGGACGCCGCAGCCCCGGGCAGCCGGCCGCGCAGAGCCGTCAGATCCCCAGGCCCTCCAGCACGACCGCGCCCGGCAGGCCGGCCAGCGCCTTCCCGGGCACGATGAGCTTGCCGCGGCGGCGCCCGCTGCCGATGAGCGTCCACGGCAGGTCCGTGACAGCGGCGTCCACCAGGACGGGCCAGCCCTCCGGGAGCCCGATCGGGGTGATGCCGCCGTACTCCATGCCCGTCTCCGCGACCGCGGTGTCCATGGGCGCGAACGACGCCTTGCGCGCCTGGAGCTGACGGCGCACCGCCCCGTTGACGTCGACGCGGGTACGGGAGAGCACCACGCAGGCGGCCAGGGCCCGTTCACCGCCGCGCTTCGCGGCGATCACGACGCAGTTCGCGGACGTCTCGGCCAGATCGGCGCCGTAGGTCTCGACGAAGACGGCCGTGTCGGCCTTCTCCGGATCGGTGTCGACGTAGAGGAGCTGCTCGGCCGGTACGGGGCCCGTCCACGCCCGTACGGCGTCGGCGGCGGGCCCGGTGAAGGACGCGGCCCCCGCGGCGGGAGCGGCCGAGCCGAAGTTTCCGACGGGTGCGTGCATGCGGCGCAGAATAGCGCCCTCCCCCGCCGCGGCCGGCGGCTTCAGCGGGGCGCGGGCACGGAGACGGCCATGGTCATCTCGACGGGGTCGCCGTCGTCGTTGCGGAAGCCGTGCGGCACGCTCGACTCGAAGGAGGCGGAGGTTCCGGCGGGAACGCGGTGATCGCCTCCCCCGACACTCAGGGTGAGTACGCCCGCGGTGACATGCAGCAGTTCGGTGGTTCCGGCCGGATGGGGGTCGGAGTGGCTGCCCTCACCCGGCATCAGCCGCCACGACCACAGCTCCAGCGGGCCCGGCGCCTCGGCGCCCGCCAGCAGGGTGCTGTGGCTGCCGGCGTCCGTGGACCACAGCCGTACGGCCTGGTCCGCCCCCACCAGCCGCACCTGCGGCTCCTGGTCGAAGTCGAGCAGTGTGGTGATGCTCAGGCCCAGGGCGTCGGCCACCTTCACCACGGTCCCCACGCTGGGGTTGGTGCGGGCCTGCTCGATCTGGATGAGCATCCCCCGGCTGACTCCCGCCCGGGCAGCCAGGGCGTCGAGGGTGAAGCCTCTCTCCTGGCGCCGGTGCTTGAGGTTGCGGGCGAGGGACTGCGTGAGGTGGTCGAGGTCCGTCACGTGGCGTCCGTTCAATATTTTGGTCGACAGAGTTCAGTTCGCTAAACTACGGTGAGCTGGACTTCCGTGTTCACGTCACTGTACTGCGAGGTGTCTCCATGACCGCTGCCCTGGCCCTGGTCACCAGCCTGATGTGGGGCCTGGCCGACTTCGGGGGCGGGCTGCTGACCCGCCGCATGCCTGCGCTGACGGTCGTCGTCGTGTCCCAGACACTGGCGGGAGCGGTGCTCGGCGCCGTCGTGATCGCCACCGGCGGCTGGAGCGCATGGGGCGGACACCTGTGGTTCGCGGCGGCCGCGGGGATCGTGGGCCCTGTCGCCATGCTGACCTTCTACAAGGCACTCTCCCAGGGGCCGATGGGCGTGGTCTCGCCGCTGGCCTCGCTCGCCGTGGTGGTACCGGTGGGTGCCGGGCTGGCGCTGGGAGACAGGCCCGGGTGGCTGCAGGCGGCCGGCATCACCGTCGCCGTCGCGGGTGTCGTACTGGCGGGCGGGCCCGAACTGCGCGGTGCACCGGTGCAACGGCAGACCATCGCCCTCACCCTCGTCTCCGCCCTGGGCTTCGGCACGGTGATGGCCCTGATCGAGCACGCCTCCACCGGCACCATGGCAGGGCTCTTCCTCGCGCTGTTCGTGCAGCGCGTGTGCAACATCGCGGTCGGCGGGGCGGCGCTGTACGTACAGGTGCGCCGGGGCGTCCCGGCGCTGCCCGGGCAGGCCGGCGTCCTGCGTGCCCTCCTCCCGGCGCTTCCCGCGCTGGCCTTCGTCGGCCTGGCGGACGTCGCCGCGAACGGCACCTACATGGCCGCGACCCGGTACGGGCCGGTGACCACCGCGGCCGTCCTCGCCTCCCTCTACCCGGTCGTCACCGCGCTCGCGGCGCGCGGCGTACTGAGGGAGAAGCTGCGGGCGGTGCAGGCGGCCGGCGCGGGGCTGGCGCTGTGCGGCACGGTGCTGCTGGCCACGGCCTGACGCGCACCGCCCGCACCACCTCGCACCGCTCGGCCTACTCCCCCTCCGCCGCGGCCAGTTCGGCCACCGCCAGCAGCTCCTCGGAGGTGATCCCTTCGGGCACCGGCACGGGCGGCGGCGTACGCAGCGGCGGCTGCCAGCCCCGCTCGCCGTCCCAGCGGCGCACGATCCGCGCGGGGGCGCCGGCGACCACGGCGTGGTCGGGCACCTCTCCCCGTACGACGGCACCCGCCGCGACCACCGCGTTCCGGCCCAGGCGGGCGCCGGGCAGGATCACCGCCCCGGCTCCCAGCCAGCTTCCGCCGCCGATCTCCACCCCGGCGCTGCGCGGCCACTGCTTGCCGACGGGTTCGTCCGGGTCGTCGTAGGAGTGGTTGGTGGAGGTGATGTAGACGTACGGGCCGCAGTAGACGTCGTCGCCCAGGCTGACCGCTCCGCGCCCGTCGGCGACGATGTGGCTGCCGCGGCCCAGGACGACGCCGTTGCCCAGCGTGAGGACGGGGTCGGGACGGCCCAGGTCGAGGCCCGGCAGCATTCCCGCGGTCAGCGTGACCTCCTGGCCTATCAGGCAGTCCTCCCCCAGCGCGATCCAGCGCGTGCCGAAGACCGTCCCCTGCGGAAAGGCCAGCCGGGTCCCGGTGCCGATGCGGTGGAAGGTGTACGGGCCGGGGCGGCCCGCAGTGACCGCACCGGCCTGCTGCACGCGGCGCCAGACAGCGTGCAGCGCGCGGGAGGCCAGGGCCGCGGAAGCGTTCCGTATGGAGGGCACGCCGTCACCGTAGCGGGACGGGGGAGGGCGGGAGCGGGACATACCCCTGTGATCTTCACCCCACGCATCGCATACGGTTCGAGGAGAGGCCGGTGGAGATCCGGCCGGGAAGAGAGCGGAGACGATGGCGCAGCAGCGAGCGGTGATCGCGGGTGTGGGGGACAGGAAGCCCGTGATCGACGAGGGGGCGTACACGGCACCGACCTCCGTGGTGGTCGGTGAGGTGACCATGGGCGCCGCCTCCAGCGCCTGGTACGGGGCGGTGCTGCGCGCGGACTGCGACACCATCACGGTCGGGGCGGGCTCCAACATCCAGGACAACTGCACGGTGCACGCCGACCCCGGCTTCCCCGCTCACGTGGGTGAGGGCGTCTCGGTGGGGCACAACGCCGTCCTGCACGGCTGCACGGTCGAGGACGACGTGCTGGTCGGCATGAGCGCGACGGTGCTCAACGGCGCCCGTATCGGCGCGGGTTCCCTCATCGCCGCGCACGCGCTCGTACCGCAGGGCATGCAGGTACCGCCGGGATCGCTGGTCGCCGGGGTGCCCGCGAAGATCAAGCGGGAGCTGACGGAAGAGGAGCGCGAGGGAATCAAGGCGAACGCCGCGATGTACCAGCACCTCGCCCGTACGCACCGCGAGGAGTTGGCGCCGGTGTCCTGAGGGGTGGCGCGTCGGGCCGGGACCGCGGTGCCGCCGTGCGGTGTCCGGGCGCTCGCCGAGTCGCGCCCGGTCGCGCCTAAAGGCTGTCCAGTAACGGCCGGTCACGGCTGAGATGATCTTGATGTGGCTGGCGTGATCACGGCGTCGGTGCCATCCTGGATACGCCCATTCTCCGGGCTGAGCCCGCGCGGCTTCGGCAAGTTGGTGACCGCTGTACGTCGCAAGACCGCGAGCGGAGTTCGACGAGGGCGACCGTGGGGGCTGCCGCTCGAAGATCGCATACTGCTGGTCATTGCGTACTGGCGCACGAACTTGACGCTGCGCCAGCCAGCTCCGCTGTTCGGCATCTCCAAGTCCGCAGCCGACCGGGTCATCGACCACCTCGGGCCGCTGCTCGCGCTCCAGCCACGCAAGCGGTTTCGCAAGGACACTGTGCTCATCGTGGACGGCACCCTGGTGCCACCCGTGACCGCTCGGTGGCCGAGCAGTCGAAGAACTATCGCTACTCCACTGCCCATCAGGTCATTATCGACGCCGACAGCCGCCTGGTCGTTGTAGTCGGCCGGCCCCTGCCGAGCAACCGCCACGACTCCAAAGGCTGGGAAGAATCCGGAGCCAAGGCCGCCATCGGTGACACCACCACCATCGCCGATGGCGGCTATCAGGGGACCGGCCTGGTCCCGCATCGCCGACAGGCTGGCCAGGGTGAACTCCCGGCCTGGAAAGAGCAACACAACCGCTCGCACAAACGCGTTCGTGCACGCGTGGAGCACGCCTTCGCACGCATGAAGACCTGGAAGATCCTCCGCGACTGCCGCCTCAAAGGCGACGGCGTCCACCACGCCATGCGCGGCATCGCCCGCCTGCACAACCTCGCCCTCACGGAGTGAGCGAACAGTTGCCCTCAAGGGGAACCGCCCGTGGCCGAGAAGGCGAAGCCGCAGGCCAGCAGGCATGCCGCTGCGACAGTGGCCCCGAATTTTGCGTCGAACCTTGGTCAGGCTCCGAATACGATGGAGAAAGTATCTGTGGCCTATACCGACGGGCGACGGAGAACCAGATGATCAAGGAGGTGGCGTGATCACTATGAAGCATGCCGCTGCTGGTGCTGCCTGACGGGGGACGACGCCGACGGCAGTGAGACTGGACGACACCTACCGGCGGCACGTGGAACCCCCGCGTGACAGTGGCCGGGACAAATACACAAACCTGGTCGTGGTCCGGATCCAGGGCTGCACGCGCACTCTGGTGAAGCTGGAGCCGGAAGTAATCGCCCGCTCAGAGCGGCGGTGAACTGCGTCACTCCCCAGTCAAGCCTGCGACCCCTGCTCCGGCAGCGGGAGAGCGAACGGAACCCTGCGCCTCCGAGTTGAAGATCCCCTTCGACTCGCTGAGGAGCAGCACCATCAGCAGAACAACCGAAAACACCGGCTTCACCTGCGGAAGCTGCGGCAAGACGGTCGCAGCACTGGTCAACGGAAGCTACCGCAACCACTGCCCCCACTGCCTGCACTCGCTGCACGTAGACATCTCGCCCGGAGACCGCGCCAACGACTGCCGCGCGCTCATGCGCCCGGTAGCCGTCGAGCACCACTCCGCCAAGGGCTACATGATCGTCCACCGATGCACCGGCTGCGGCACCCGCCGTCGCAACCGCATGGCCAACGACCCGCACCAAGGCGACGACCTTGGCACCGTCCTCGCCCTCATGCGCGTCAGCCATCAAGAAGCCGGACACACCAACCGGCGCCGGACACACGCCTGATGCCCCTGCGGCTCCCGCCCACAACGGCGGGAGCCGCTTGCGCCCACTGCAGTTCAGCCCGTTCTCCCAGCGATTGCGGGACAACCCTTAGTCGGCCCGCTCGGCTGCCGGGGCGGTCTCCCGTCCGTCCCCGGCGGTCGCCGTGCCCCCGCTGCTTCCGTTGCCGCCGCTGCCCTCCCCGTGACCGCCCGCCGCAACCGGTGACTGCCCGGAGGCCGCTCCCGCCGGGGGCCGGGCGCCGTCCGTGCTTCCGGTTCCGGACTCGGCCACGGGGGCCTCGGTCCAGGCAGCCTCCGCCTTCCTCGCGCGGCGCCGGATGATGACCATGGAGCAGAGTCCGCAGAGCACGGCGATCACCAGGCCCAGCCAGGAGAAGCGCTTGAGCCATGCCTCGGCGACGATGCCCACGTAGTAGATGACTGCCGTGGTGCCGCCGGCCCACAGGATGCCGCCCAGCACGTTGGCCGTCAGGAACTTCCAGTACGGCATCCTCAGCACGCCCGACAGCGGCCCGGCGAAGATGCGCAGCAGCGCCACGAAGCGGCCGAAGAAGACCGCCCACATCCCCCAGCGTTCGAAGGACCGCTCGGCGGCGGCGACCTGGCGCGGCCCGAAGTGCCGCGGGAATCTGCGCCCGAGCCAGGCCAGCAGCGGCTGGCCGCCTCTGCGTCCGATCGCGTAGCCGATGGAGTCCCCGACGATGGCGCCCGTGGTGGCGCAGGCACCCAGAACCACGGGGTCGATCTCGCCGTGCTGGGAGGCGAGCAGGGAGGCGCTGACGAGGACGATCTCACCGGGAAGCGGGATGCCCAGGCTCTCCAGCCCGATGATCACCCCCACCAGGACGTAGACACTCACGGCCGGCACGTTCTCGAGCCACTCCTGGACGTGCAACTGCGCTTCCTGCGGCCGGTGGTGGACGCGGGAGCGGTCGGCCGGCCGTCCACCCGCGCGTGCGCCCCGGACTGCGCGGGCGCACGTCCGCGCAGCCTACTCGATACGTGCACAAGGCAGGCTTCGCCGCAGCGTGCCGACCGTCGGCGGCTGTTCGCGTTCGCGGCGCCGGTCAGCCGTTCGGGCGGAGGGTCCACACGATCGTCATCTCGCCCGTGACGCCGCCGTCCTCACGGGTGATGGCCACCTGTACGGGGAACTCGGGCCGTTCACCGGCGTCCAGTTCGGCCACGACCTCCGCGGCGGGCCGTCCGAGTTCGGCGGTCGCGGTCACACGCCCCATGGCCAGCTTCCGGTAGCCGATCTCCGCGCGTACGGCCAGTGGCACAGCGCGCTGCAGGTGGTCCCCGAAGGCGGCCAGGACGACGGCGCCGCTGGCGGACTCGGCGAGGGTGAACATCGCCCCGGCGTGCGGGCCTCCCACATGGTTGTGGAAGGGGCCCTGGTCGGGCAGCGCGACGACCGCGCGCTCGGCGCTGGTCTCGGTGAACTCCAGGTTGAGCGTGCGGACCATCGGGACGGTGGCCGCCATCATCTCGCCTATGTGCGGGAGGGGTTGTGAGGTCATACAGCGAGGTTACCATCGAGTAACCAAGCGTCCGGAACCCCTCCCTTGTACCGGCTCGGTACCGAAGCGAGGGCGGCCGTGGCCGGGCGGGAAGGGTCCGCATACAGTTCTCGCCATGTGGCCAGGACAGCAGCCGCCCGGGGGCGAGCAGAACCCGCAGCAGCCGAATCCGTACCAGCAGCCGGATTCCCAGCAGCCGAACCCGTACCAGCAGCCGGGTTCTCAGCAGCCGAACCCGTACCAGCAGCCCGGGTACGGACAACAGCAGCACGGGCAGGGGCACAACCCCTACCAGCAGCCGGGATACGGGACCCAGCCCGGGTACGGGCAGCAGCAGGGCCAGCAGTGGGGACAGCCCAGCATGCCGGGAGGACCGGCCGGGCCTCCCGGCGGCGGGAAGAAGCCCAGGACAGCTCTGGTCGCCGTCATCTCGGCACTCGCCGTCATCGCCGCCGCCGTGATCACCACTGTGCTGGTCGTCAACGACGACGAGGGGAAGAAGACGGCGGGCCCGGACACCGAGCAGTCCCCCGGCGGCACACCCTCCCCCAGCGGGAGCGAGGAGAAGAAGCCGGGCGGCGGCACCGCCTCCAAGGACCCCTCCGAACCCCTGGTGCCCGGCTGGCAGACCGTCATCAACCCCAAGCACCACTCCGCCTTCGACGTGCCCGAGAAGGACTGGAACCTGGCCAGCCAGGGCACCATCACCGGCTTCGAGGACAAGAAGGGCAAACCACTGGTGGCCATGTCCGCACCCGCCTTCTACAAGGAGAAGTGGTGCCAGGACAGCAACCGTGCCGCCGTGGGCACCAAGGGCGCGCAGGGCTCCAGGAACACCGAGGAGGCGGCGGAGATCGCCGCCTCCAACTTCGTGCTCGCCGGCTACGACCAGGAGCAGAAGGGCACCCTGAAGGAGTCCGGCGCCAAGCCCTTCAAGAACGAGCAGGGCATCAAGGGCCACATCGCGACCGCGAGCGTCACCGGCGCCCCCAAGGAGGACAAGTGCTCCGCCGACGGCAAAGTGGTCGCCGTCTCCTGGCTGAACGTCGATGACGATCTGTCGATCTGGGTCTTCCTGACCGACGCGGGAGTCAAGGACGAGGTACCGGCCGCCACCATCAAGAAGATGGCCGCCAGCCTGCGTTCGTACGGTGAGCCGGGCAACGACGACAATCCGCGGGGCTGAAGGGGCCACTTCGCCGCGTCACCGCCCCGGCATGACTCAGCCGATGGTGAAGGCGCCCTCGGGCGGCTCGGGCGAGGGCGCGGCCTCCCCGTCCCGCACGGGGGACTTCCCCCTGGTGAATCGCTCCAGCGCCGAGCCGTGCTCGACCCGCGCGGGGAAGGCGTCCGCGGCGGCACGGCGGGCGAGTTCGGCCACCGGCAGCGGCTCGCGGGAGGCCACCACCACGGTGTTGCCGAAGCGCCGTCCGCGCAGCACGGAGGGTTCGGCGATCAGGCACAGGTGCGCGAAGACCGCGGCGAGGGTGGCCAGTTGCGAGCCGACGAAGGGGAAGGGCGCGGTGTCGGCGAGGTTGACGACGTAGACACCGTCCGGGCGCAGCACGCGGCAGACCGACCACGCGTAGGAGAGCGTGGTCAGGTGTGCCGGTACGTGCACGCCGCCGTAGACGTCGCCGATCACCACATCGGCACAGCACTCGGGTGACTCCTCCAACAGGCTCCGGGCGTCCCGCGCCTCCAGGACGGTTCCGTCGCCGGACGGCAGCGGCAGGTGCTCCTCGACGAACGCGAGCAGTTCCCCGTCCGTATCGGCGACCCTCTGCCGTGACCCCGGCCGGGTGGCGGTGACATAGCGCGGCAGGGTCAGCGCGCCGCCTCCCAGGTGCAGCACGTCCAGGGGCTTTCCCTCGGGCGCCGCCAGGTCGACCACGTGGGCGACGCGGCGCGCGTACTCGAACTCCAGGTGTGCGGGGTCACGCAGATCGACGTACGACTGCGGCGCTCCGTCGACGGTGAGCAGCCAGCCGCCCTCCTGGTCGACGTCCGGGAGCAGCTTCGCGGTGCCGCCGGACACGGCCCGGGTCACGGGTATCGGTTCGCTCTTCACCGTCCCATTGTGCGGGCCACGGGCCACGGGCCGCGGCCCGCCGGTCGCCGTGCGGTCCCGGCACCGGCGGCGCGTGCGCACTCCCGGACGGCGGGGCCCGGGCCGGCACCGGCGCCCCTCGCGCACTCCGGGGCGCCGAGCGGCGACGCCGACCTCCCAACGGCCCCGCGGCGGGGATTTTCTCCTCAGCCCTCCCCTGACCGCCCCCGCCCCCGCCGCCCGCGGAACTCCCCCCGCAGGCGCCACCGCTCAGCGGGGTGTCCCGCCGGGCGCGGCCCGTCCGGCGGCGGGCCAGCGCACCTCCCCTGCGGTCACGTCGACGCCCGCACGCCGGGCGGGAGGTCCCGCCCGTCGGCTACGCTCACGGCGTGCCCGTCCCCACGACGCAGTCAGACGGAGCCCCCGGCCGGCTGGCTCACACACTCCTCTCCTCCAGGTGCCGCCTCGCACTGCTGGTCGTGCTGATGTGCGCCGCGGGGATATCGGTGCTCGTCTACGAGCCGCAGCGGATGGTCACCCAGGGCCTGCCGCCGTACCTGACGGGCGGAGTCGCCGGTGCCGTCTTCGCCGTCGCGTACGGACTGTGCACAGCCGCCTTCGTCCCGCGCCCCGTGCTCAACGTCGCCGCGGGCGCCCTCTTCGGCATCGAGGCGGGTACGGCCTCGGCCGTCGTCGGAACGGTCATCGGCTCCTCGATCGCCTTCGGACTGGGCCGGATACTCGGCCAGGACGCTCTGCGTCCGCTGCTGCGGGGCCGCTGGGTGAACGCGGCCGACCGCCAGCTCAGCCGCCACGGATTCCGCTCGATGCTCGTGATCCGGCTGCTCCCCGGGATCCCCTTCGCCGCCTCCAACTACGGCGCCGCGGTCACCCGTATGACCTGGAGGGCTTTTCTGACCGCCACCGCCGTGGGGGTGGTGCCCAACACCGCCGCCTACGTCATCGCGGGAAGCCACGCCACGTCACCGACGTCGCCGCTCTTCCTGGCGTCATTCGGCTTCATCACCCTCTCCGGACTCGCCGGCGTCGTCATCGCGTGGCGCAAGCGCGCCACGCTGCGCAGCGCCGCCCGCCGCTGAGGCGGGGCGCGGCGTGTCCCGGACGCCGGGCCGCCGGCTCCCGCCCCCCGCAGCGAGCCCCTCACGGCCGCGCGACGCCCCGTCCGGGAGCCCGGCAGACTCCCCGTCACCCCGCTCGGGGGGCGTCATCTTGCCGCTGTAGTCTGCGGCGTGATCGAAGTCGCAACGCGATCAGGTCACCAGCACGACTGATGACAGGACGGGTCAAAAGCAGATGTCTTGGTTCGAATCGTTCATCCTCGGGCTCGTCCAGGGGCTGACCGAGTTCCTCCCGATCTCCTCCAGCGCACACCTGCGGCTCACCGCGGCCTTCGCGGGCTGGGAGGACCCGGGAGCCGCCTTCACCGCCGTCACGCAGATCGGGACGGAGGCGGCGGTCCTCATCTTCTTCCGCAAGGACATCGCACGCATCGTCTCCGCGTGGACGCGCTCGCTGACCGACCGCGAGATGCGGCGGAACCACGACGCGAAGATGGGCTGGCTGGTGATCGTCGGCTCGATCCCGATCGGCGTGCTGGGCCTGACACTCAAGGACCAGATCGAGGGCCCCTTCCGTGATCTGCGTCTGATCGCCACCACGCTGATCGTCCTGGGCATCGTCCTCGGCGTCGCCGACCGCCTCGCGGCCCGTGACGCGGCCCGTGACGCCGCCGGCGGAGAGCACCGTCCGCGCAGGGCCCGCAAGACACTGGAGCAGCTGACGGTCAGGGACGGACTGCTCTACGGCTTCGCACAGGCCATGGCCCTCATCCCCGGTGTCTCCCGGTCGGGTGCCACGATCAGCGGCGGTCTGTTCATGGGGTACACGCGGGAGGCCGCCGCCCGGTACTCGTTCCTGCTGGCGATCCCGGCAGTGCTGGCCTCCGGCTTCTTCGAGCTGACGGAGATCGGCGAGGGGCACGTCTCGTGGGGGCCGACGATCTTCGCGACCGCGCTGGCCTTCGTGGTGGCCTACGCCGTGATCGCCTGGTTCATGAACTACATCTCCACACGCAGCTTCATGCCGTTCGTGATCTACCGCGTGGTGCTGGGCATCGCCATCTTCGTCCTCATCGGAACGGGCGTACTCAGCCCTGGCGAAGGCTCCGGCATGGAGGGCGGCGTCTCCTCCGAGTGAGCCGGGGTGGACCTCACGGCGCACCTCGGCGTCGGGGTGTACTCCTGGGGCTGTACGGCAGAACGAGCCCGGGGGACGAGGACGGCGCCTCCGTGAAGAGGCATCGTTGAGGGCATGAAACGGATGTGCGCGTTCCGACTGGCCCGGACGTGAACGCCGTCCTCGCGGCGGTGCTCCTCTCACTGGTCTCGGCGCTGTGCTATGCCACCGCGGCCATCGTCCAGGAGCGGATCGCCGCGACCACGGCCCCCAGCCGGTACGGGCTGCTGCGCTCACCGCGCTGGTGGGGCGCCGTCGCCCTCAACAGTCTCGGCGCACTGCTCCACGTCGGCGCCCTGGCCCTGGGGCCGCTGACCGTCGTGCAGCCACTGGGCGTACTCACGCTCGTACTCGCGGCGCCTCTGGCGGCCCTGCTGGTACGCCGGCCCGTGACCGCGGCGGCCTGGCGCGGGATCGTCCTCGTCTCCGCGGGCCTCGCGGCGCTGCTCCTGCTCACCGGCTCGACGCCCTCCCGCGCCCTCGGCGGCGCCGGACAGCTGACGCTCGCGGCGGCCGTGGCCTGCGTCCTCGCCGTACTGCTGCTCGCCGCCGCCACGACCGGCCGGCGCACACGGGTACTGCGGACGGTCTCCCTCGCGACGGCCGCCGGCGTCGCCTACGGTGCCGCCTCGGTCTTCATCAAGACGGTCTCGGACGGCTGGGGCTCGGCCGGCATCCTCGGCGTCGCGCCGCTGCTGGGGCTGATCGCGATCCTGGCCGCGGGCGGGCTCGCCGCGTCACAGGCCTCCTACCGCGGAAGCGGGCTTGCCACGCCGCTGGCCACGACCACTGTCGTCAACCCCGCCTTCGCCGCGGCCGTGGGCATCGTGATGCTCGGCGAGGGGTTCCGCTTCGGGCTGCCGGGCGCGGCGGGCGCGCTTCTCGCCGCTGCGGCGACAGTCTGGGGCCTGGTCGTCCTGGCGGCGGACAGCGCGGGCGGTGCGCCGGGCGGCACACGAGGCACCGTGCCCGCCGCGCTGCGGCTGCGCGTGGTGCGGGAAGGACCCGGGCCGGTGATGATCCGGGCGCCCGGACGCCTCTCCGGGGCGATGCACCGCACGGCGGTACGGGCGCGCGCGACCGCGCACACGGGCGTCAGGGCGCCCGCACCGCGACGCTGACGGACCGGCCGCGCCCAGGCGCGCGAGGGGAGCCTCTCCCGCGGGGCACGGCGGCGCGGCTACCGTCCGGCCTCTGCCTGCCAGTCGCTGTAGGGGACGCGCGCGATCTCCCGGATCTCCCCCAGGGTGGCCCACTCGTTCTTGCCCATCCGGGCCAGGGGGCGCATCCTGCGCGCCTCGGGGTGGCCGTCGGCGAGCACGGCGTCGGCGACGGAGGCGTGCACCACGCGGCCGAGGACCACGGTGGAATCACCCAGCCGTACGGTGCTGTGCAGTACGCACTCCAGCGCCACGGGCGAGGCCGCCACCCGCGGCGGCTTGACCCGCACGCTCGGCTCGCGCTCGATCCCCGCCACATCGAACTCGCTGGTGCCGCGCGGGAAGTCGGTGGCCGTGGCGTTGATCTGCTCCATCTGCCCCTCGGGCGCGAAGGAGACCGTGAACTCGCGGGTGTCCTCGATGTTGCGCAGGGAGTCCTTGCGGCCCACGGAGGTGAACTGCACGATCGGCGGGGCGACGCAGGCGACCGTGAAGAAGGAGTGCGGGGCGAGGTTGTCCGTCCCGTCGGGCGTCGTGCTGGAGACCCAGGCGATCGGGCGGGGAACGACCACCGCGGTCAGAAGCCGGTAGAAGTCGTCACGCGGGAGGGACGCGGGATCGAAGTCGGTACGCATGCGGGCCAGTATCCACGCCGGCTCACGGCACACGAACGGGGCGGGTGCGGGCCGGTGCGTGCCTGTGCGGGGCCGGCCGCCGGAGTCCCGTCCCCGGCCAGCGGCTTCCTCACGGCTTCCCCACGGCCGCATACGAGCGCATACCACCGCCGGAACGCTGCCGGAACGGACGGGAGTTCACACGCGACACAATCTGGGAACGCTCCCATCCGGCATACGCGCGGTACATGCCGGACTTCACGGATCGCGCCGCTGCCCGCCTTTGTCACCGCTCGCCGTAATGGGACGGCAATACCGGGAAACAATGTGTTCTTCTGCGGCTGCTCCCGGCACGGATTCACCGGGGTTCTCTCCCGGGTAATCCCCCGTCGGCCCCACCGCTATACACGGCAGGAGCGACCGGCTGCTCTCCTCCGCCGCAGCGGCCGGCCACCGCGTGGACCTTGACCGTTCGGGCCCCGCGGGCCCCTGCCCTCCGACGCCCCGTCACCGGCACCGGACCTCACCGGGCTCGCACCTCCGGCCTGTCCGCCGTGCGCCCGGAACCGCGGTTCTGCCGCCCGCTCGGGCCCGCTCCGGCTCCACCGGACCGTCTCCCGAATTTCTTCACACTCACCCGGACCCGCCGGTGCCGGTGCAATTTCCCGCCACGTGGCAACACTCGTCCCCGGCCGCACGCAAGCGCTCTTCCCGCGGAACCGGGGGGCGGCGGGCACCGCACAACGGCATGATGTCTGCCACAGGTGTGAGAGGTTCCTGCGGCCAAGAGTGGTGAATCATGCGAATACGGCGCCCGAACGCCGGCCGGGCCAGGCCGATGGCGACACAGTTCACAGCGGGATTACTGAATCTTTCCGGCTCGTCCGCCGACGAGGCTGGCTACACTCACGCCCCATGCGATCCATGAACCACAGCCGTCGGAGGCATGAAGAGAATCACCCGATATTCATTGCCAGTTCAGGTAGGCGCAGGAGACTCGTGCGATACGCGGCAGTGACCATGGGGTGTGCCTGCACCGGGTACTTGGCTCTCTTCGCGGTTGTGGTCGGTGGGCTTGAGCAACCCGTGGGCGACAATCCGCCCCGCATGAACCAGCCGCTGCCGAGCAGTTCCACCGAGGGCGGCTCCGACGTCCCGGCGGGCGCGCGGCTCCCGGCCGAGTCCGATTCGCGCTCCGACCCGCGCTCCGGTTCCCGCTCGGCCTCCCCCGGCGCCGAGCGCAACACCCCCGCCTCCCCCACCGCCCCCGCCACTTCTTCGGCCCGTCCCGGCGGCGCGAGCAGGTGAGCCCCCGGCACGCGCTGCGCCGTGACCCGCGGGGGCACTGGCTGGTACTCCTGCTCTTCCTCCCCGTGGTCATCGCCGCCCTGCTCTTCGAGGGCTGGACGAACCACGAGGTCGACGCCGCGCGCACCAAACCCCCGTGCACCACCCCCATACCGAAGGCCGCGGACAAGGGCGACCCGGTACTCCGGCTCGACGACGGGAAGATCCAGACCGCCTCCATGCCGGCCCGTACGGCCGCTCTCACCTTCAACGGCGGTCCGGACCCCACATGGACGCCGCGCGTACTCGATCTGCTGCGCGAGCACCGCGCGAAGGCCACGTTCTTCGTCTACGGCTCCGAGGCGGCACGCCAGCCGGGGCTGATGAAGCGCATCCGCGCCGAGGGGCACGAGATCGGCTCGTACACCTACACGGGCGGCGACCTGGGCTCGGCCTCGCCCGTACGGGCCCGGATGGAGCTCTCCCTCACGCAGACCGCGCTGGCGGGCACGGCCGGCGTCAACACCGGTCTGCTGCGGCTTCCGCAGACCACTGCCACGGACACGCTGTGCGGCACGGCCTGGACGGCGGCCAAGCGCAGCGCGGAGCAGGGCTACCTCATCGTCTCCTCGGACCGCAGGTCCACCAAGCCCTCGCAGGGCGTGGTGCGGCAGTACAGCCACACCGATCTGGGTTATCACGAAGCTGAGCAACTGCTGCGCAACCGGAACGTGGAGCGGTTCACCACCGTCACAGCGGGGCTGGGGCAGGACTCCCCCACCAAGTCGGTCTCCGGCGGCGAACGGCTGCGCGGCGAGGGGCTGATCTGGGCGAGGACGCTCGGGGAGTTCTTCACCGGCACGATGGCCTGGGGACTGGCCGTCGCGGGCGGACTGGGCGTGCTGCGCCTGATCCTGCTCGTGATGTTCGCCCGGGTGCACATGCGGCGTCTGCAGCGGTACAGGCCGGGTTCACCCTGGCTGAGGGAGGTGAACGAACCGGTGACGGTGCTGGTCCCCGCGCACAACGAGGAGGCGGGCATCGAGTCGACGGTGCGCTCGCTTCTGGCCTCGGTGCACCCGTATCTGCAGGTCATCGTCATCGACGACGGCTCCTCGGACCGCACGGCACAGATAGCGGAGTCCATCCCCGACCCGCGTGTGACGGTGATACGCCAGCCCAACACCGGCAAGCCCGGAGCGCTCAACACCGGTCTGGCGCACGCGCGTTACAACATCGTGGTGATGGTCGACGCCGACACCGTCTTCGAGCCGGAGGCCCTGCACCAGCTCATCCAGCCGCTCGCCCACCCGGCGGTCGGCGCGGTGAGCGGGAACACCAAGGTGGGCAACCGCAAACGCCTGCTGGGGACATGGCAGCACCTGGAGTACGTCTTCGGATTCAACCTCGACCGGCGGATGTTCGAGGTCCTGGAGTGCATGCCGACCGTCCCGGGCGCGATCGGCGCCTTCCGCCGCGACGCGCTGATGGGCATCGGCGGCGTCAGCGACGACACCCTCGCCGAGGACACCGACCTGACGATGGCTCTGTGGCGTGCGGGCTGGCGCGTGGTCTATGAGGAGTCGGCCATCGCCTGGACCGAAGTACCGGAGTCGCTGGGCCAGTTGTGGCGCCAGCGCTACCGCTGGTGCTACGGCACCCTGCAGTCGATGTGGAAGCACCGGCGCGCCCTGCTGGAGCTGGGACCGGCCGGACGGTTCGGCAGGCGCGGGCTGAGCTATCTGACGCTGTTCCAGGTGGTGCTGCCCCTCTTCGCGCCCGTGGTCGACGTGTTCTTCCTCTACGGTGTCTTCTTCCGCGACCCGGCGGAGGCGGCGGGTGTGTGGTTCGGGTTCCTGGCCGTCCAGATGGTCACGGCCGCATACGCGCTGCGGCTGGACAACGAACGGATGCGGGAGCTGTGGGCTCTGCCGCTCCAGCTCTTCGTCTACCGGCAGCTGCTGTATCTGGTGATCATCCAGTCCGTGGTGACCGCGATGCTCGGCAACCGGCTCAAGTGGCAGCGCATGAGCCGTACGGGCACGGCGGACGAGTATCTGCTCAGCGAGCCGGTCCAGCGCCGGAGCCTGACGTCGTCGTCGAAGTAGCTGATCACGCAAGGCAGTTGCGGCATCCGGCCGAGAAGTGACCGAGACGAAGTGAGCGAGGGAGAGTCAGACCATGAGGGACCCACTTGACCAGTGGGCCGAGGGCGGGACGCCACCGGCGTCCCAGGGGGATTCTCCGGGCCGCAACGCCGTGCCGGCCGACGGGTGGAACCACGCGGTACCTCCCGGGGCCCCGGCACCGGCACCGGGCATGCCGGGGCCGCCCCGGCGGGGCTCCGCCCACGACCCGGCGCACGTGCAGGGCCCCCTGTGGCGCGGACAGCCGCAGCAGCCTCCGGTGCGGCAGCCCGCCCCGTGGGAGAGCGGGTCCTACCCTGCCGCCGCTCCCGGCCGTCCGGGGGCTCCCGCGGGGCATCCCGGCGCTCCCGTTCCCTCGGGCGTCCCGGCACCCGGCTCCTCCGCCGCGGGGCCCGGTGGCGTTGGCCCGCTGCCGGGTGAGGAGTTCACCGCGGGCCTCCAGGCGCCGCATCCGCGGCGCCGGCCCAAGCGCCGGCGCCCGCTGCGGCGCGCCGCGGTCGTCCTGCTCGTCACGGTCCTGGCCGGCTCGATCGGCACGTACGCCTGGGCGGAGACGAGGCTCCAGCGCGACGTCGACATGGACCGCTTCGCCTCCCGTCCCCCCGCCGGCGAGGGAACGACCTATCTCATCGTGGGCTCCGACAGCCGTGAAGGACTCTCCCAGCAGCAGCGCGAGAATCTCAACACCGGTGTGTTCGGGGGCCGTCGCACCGACTCGATGATCCTGATGCACAAGGGCCGCAACGGCACGACCATGGTGAGCCTGCCCCGCGACTCCTGGGTGACCATCCCCGGCTACACACGTCCCTCCACCGGCAAGCGCTCGCAGCCGGAGGAGAACAAGCTCAACGCGGCCTTCTCGCTGGGCGGTCCCGAGCTGCTGATCAGCACCATCGAGCAGAACACCGGCGTGCGCATCGACCATTACGCCGAGATCGGCTTCGCCGGTTTCGTCAACATCGTCGACGCCGTCGGCGGCGTGCCCATGTGCATCGAGAGGGACATCAAGGACAGGGACTCAGGCGCCGACCTGCGCAAGGGCTGCCAGAACCTCGACGGCGCCGAGGCCCTGGCGTTCGTACGCCAGCGGAAGCAGGAGGCCGAGGGCGACCTGGGAAGGACGCAGAACCAGCAGAAGTTCCTCTCGGCCCTGGCCAAGAAGGCGGCTGCCGCGGACACCGTGCTCGACCCCTCGGACCTCTACCCCGCCCTGAGTGCCGGGCTGGACACGCTCGTCGTCGACCAGGGCATGAGCATGCAGGCACTCACGGCCATGTTCCGGTCGGTCCAGGGTGTCTCGGGCGGCGGCGGCACACAGGTCAACGTCCCCACGACGGGCAACATCAAGACGCCCAAGGGGGACGCCGTGCGGTGGAACGAGAAGCAGGCGAAGAAGCTCTTCGACCAGATCAGGCAGGACCGTCCGGTGACCGCCCGGGAGAAGTGAACCGCTGCCGGTGCGGCCGGCGGGGGCACGGGAGGCGTGCGGGTGCGGCGCACCCGTACGCGCCGCACCCGCCGGTCACAGCGGTACGCCCGGATGGGGCGCGGCGGCACCTCGGCGGTACGGTGCTGGCATGGGGATCGGGGCACGGGACGGGCGCGGGCGGGACGAAGTCACGCAGCGGGGCTACGGGTTACTGGTGGCGGCCACTCCGCCCGGCAAGCATCCGGCGATCGACGCCGCCGAGGCGCTGCCCGCCCTGGCGGCGGCACCGCCGCCCGTGCTGCTGGGCACCGGGACCGGCAGTGTCGTCCAGCTCGCCGACCCGGGCGATCCCAACGCCGTTCTCTCACACCTGCGTACGGCCGCCGCGCACGACGGTCCGCTGCTGCTCCACCTGTGCGGGCAGCTCATGCTCGACTCCCGTCAGCAGCTGCCGCACCTTGCCCTGACGCGTTCCACACCGCGCTCCGTGCGCTACACGGGCCTGCCCTGGCACTGGCTGGCCGCCGAACTCGCGCACCGGCCGGCGGGTTCGACGGCCGTCTTCGCCGACCTCGTCGCGGACGACGCCATGTGGCAGTGCCGCGCGCAGCGCGATCTGGCGGCCGGACTCGTGCTGTTCGGGACGTTGGCCCCGCCGCCGGTCAAGCGGCAGACAGCCGCGCCCGACTACAGCCGTGCACTCGCGGCGATACTGCGCGCGAGTTCCGTCAGGCCGCCGCTGGACGAGCTGCACCAGCGGGTCCTGCACAGCGGGGAGCTTCCTGACGGGCCGGGAGGCTCCGGGCGGGTGCTGTTCGGCGGGTACGCGCCCGCCCCGCCGGCCCACGCGCCCGCCCCGCCGGCCGTCGCGGCGGTTCCCGCCGGCCCGGTCCCGGCGGGCGTCCCTGCGGGGGTGCCCGCCGGCGTTCCTGCGGGGGGCCCGC
This sequence comes from Streptomyces sp. TAA204, assembly GCF_000424965.1. Classification (NCBI taxonomy): domain Bacteria; kingdom Bacillati; phylum Actinomycetota; class Actinomycetes; order Kitasatosporales; family Streptomycetaceae; genus Streptomyces; species Streptomyces sp. TAA204. The sequence continues at coordinate 43,021 of NZ_AUKW01000019.1, read as the reverse complement.
CGGGAGCACCGGCCTTCCCCTCCTCTCCTCCCCCTGTGCCGCCCGCCCCGCCCGCGGCACAGGCGGTCCCGCCACCCGCCCGGCACGCGCCCGCGCGGACCGAGGACCCGCACGGCGCGATCTACCAGGCGGCCCGCGAGGGGCGGCACGGCGAGGCCGCGACGATAGCCACCGCCTGGGAGACGGCCGCCCTGCGCGCGTCCGGGCCCCATTCGCAGGAGGCGATCCACTGGGTGGAGGTACGTGCCGACCTCGCCCATCAGGCGGGTGATCCGGCTCGCGCCTGCACGCTGTGGCTGCAGGCCGCCTCCGCCCGGCTGCAGAGCGGCCAGGACCCGGACGCCGAGGACGTCTTCGGCGCCGTCGACCGCGCCCACCACTGCTGGCACCTGATAGCGGACCGCTCGCAGGCGCACCCGCTCGGCCTCCAGCTCGTCCCCCTCAGGGAGCGTGCGCCGGGCCGCCGGGCGGGGGCGGTGCGCGACGTGAGGGAGCGGATGGCCCTGCTGGGCAGCGGCGGGGAGCACCGCGGTGCCTACCCCGCCGCCGGCTGACCCGCCGCCCGGTGCTCCGCCGTCTCAGTGCGAGTGGCGTGGCACTTCGCTGCCGCTCCCTCCGGTCAGGAAGTCCAGGTCGGCGCCCCGGTCCGCCTGCATGACGTGGTCGGTGTAGAGCTTCTGCCAGCCCCGTCGCGCCACGTCCTCCCGGGGCCGTGCGGCCTCCTCCTCGGCGCGGGCCGCCAGTTCGGCCTCCTCCACGCACAGGTCCAGCCGCCGCTCGGGCACGTCCAGTTCGATGACGTCGCCGGTGCGTACGAGCGCGAGCGGGCCGCCGACCGCGGCCTCCGGCGCGACGTGCAGGACGCACGTCCCGTAGCCCGTGCCGCTCATGCGCGCGTCGCTGATGCGGACGACGTCCTCCACTCCCGCCTCCAGCAGGGCCTTCGGCACGGGCACGTTGCCCACCTCGGGGAAGCCGGGATAGCCCTTGGGTCCGGCGTTGCGCACGACGATGACGGTGGAGGGCCCGACCGGCAGGGCGGGGTCGTCCGCCACGGCCGTGTAGTCCTCGACACGGTCGAAGACGAGAGCCTGCCCACGGTGCTTGAGCAGCTTCGGGTCGGCAGCCGAGACCTTGATGACGGCGCCGTCGGGGCACAGGCTGCCGTGCAGGACGGCGGTGCCCGCTCCCGCGGGCATGAACGGCTCGTCCATGGTGCCGATGACCTCGCGGTTGAAGCACTCGGCACCGGCGATCTCCTCGCCGATGGCGCGCCCGGTGACGGTGACGGCCTCGCCGTGGACGAGGCCGCCCAGCTCGCGCATGACCGCGGGCAGCCCGCCGGCGTAGTAGAAGTCCTCCATCAGGAAGCGGCCGGAGGGCATCATGTCGGCCAGGACCGGCACTTCGGCGGTCAGCCGGTCGAAGTCGGCCAGTTCCAGGGGCACTCCGACACGTCCGGCCAGCGCGAGCAGGTGGACGACGGCGTTGGTGGAGCCGCCCAGCGCGGCGTTGACCCGGATCGCGTTCTCGAAGGCCTCCCGGGTCAGCACCTGCGAGGGCTTCAGGTCCTGCTCCACGAGCTGTACGGCCTGCCGGCCGGATGCCTGGGCGAGTGCGAAGCGGCGCGCGTCGACGGCGGGGATGGCCGCACCGCCGGACATCTGCATGCCCAGCCCTTCCGCGAGGCACGCCATCGTCGAGGCGGTGCCCATCGTCATGCAGTGGCCGCGGCTGCGCGACATGCAGCCCTCCGCCTCGCTCAGGTCGGCCGCGGTCAGCTTCCCGGCGCGCATGTCCTCGCTCAGCTTCCACACCGCCGTGCCCGAACCGATGTCGCCGCCGCGGAACTTGCCGTTGAGCATCGGCCCGCCGGTGACCATGATCGAGGGGAGGTCGACGCTGGCCGCGCCCATCAGCATGGCCGGGGTCGTCTTGTCGCAGCCGGAGAGCAGTACGACGCCGTCGAGCGGGTTGGCCCGCAGCGTCTCCTCGACCTCCATGGCCATCAGGTTGCGGAAGAGCATGGTGGTGGGCCGCATCAGCGTCTCGCCGAGCGACATCACCGGGAACTCCAGCGGCAGTCCGCCCGCTTCCCACACACCCCGCTTGACCGCGTCCGCGACCTCACGCAAGTGGGCGTTGCAGGGGGTGAGTTCGGACCAGCTGTTGCCGATGCCGATGACCGGGCGTCCGTCGAAGACCTCCGGCCCGAAGCCCTGGTTGCGCATCCAGGACCGGTGGATGAATCCGTTGCGGCCCTCGGCGGCGAACCATGCGGAACTGCGGCGGACAGCGTTGTCTTTGCTCATGCTCACTCCTGACTCGACCACTTCCCTGCCGGCCCGGCCGTCCCGCCGGGCCCTTCCGGAAGGACCGGCCGGCGCTGTGCCGGCCCGGCCCGCAACCGTGGCCCCGTCCCGATCTTGAGGGCCCCTGCGCCGGCGGGTCAACGGTCCGGCCTGCCCCGGAACAGTGAGGGCGGTGCGTCGTCCTCGCCGGTGCCCCAGCGGGAAGGACGCTCTCCCAGCTGGAATCTCAGCTCCTCGGTGCCGCGTATGTCGCCGGTGGTGATCCACGTACGGCTGTGGTCGGAGCCGCCCAGGGAGGCGGAGCGTATGTAGCGGTCGCTCCCGTGCCGGCCCTCCCCTTCGATGGTGAACCGCCCCCGGGGGTACCAGTCCTCGTCGAGTGTGAGCTCCACGCGGTCGAAGGCGGGGGTGCTCAGGCCCCACACGTCCGTGCCAGGGGAGACCGGGTAGATCCCCATGGAGGACAGGACCATCCACGACGACATGGTGCCCAGGTCGTCGTTGCCGGTGACGCCGTCGGGCTCGTCGGTGAACAGGCACAGCGCGGCATCGACGACGTCCGTGGTCTTCGCCGGTGAGCCGGTGGAGAGGTAGGTGTACGGGGCGATGAGGTCGTGCTCGTTGTGCGGGTTGTAGGTGTCCGAGTCGTAGTACTCGTAGGGGCCGTCGACCCACTCCTCACGTGCCGTGCCCTCCGGGTCCCGCGCCAGCTTCCCGTGGGAGAAGAAGGAGTCGAGACGCTCCTCCGTGGCCTGTCTGCCGCCGAGCAGCGACATCAGCCCGGGGACGTCCTGCGGCACCGTCCACATGTACTGCCAGGACGTGCCCTCCTGGAACCCCTTGCTGCGGGCCGGGTCGGCGGGGCCGGTGAACCTCCCCTCGCTGTCGCGGGCGCGGGGGAAGGAGGTGCCCGGGTCGAAGATGTTGCGGTAGTTGCGGGAGCGCTCGGCGTACCGCTCGGCGTCGGCATCGTGACCGAGATCACGCGCCATCGCGGCGAGCGCACCGTCGGCGGCGGCGTACTCGAGCGTGGCCGACGCGCTGTGCTGCCAGTCCGGACTGCCGGGCTTGTCCCGTGGTTTGTCCGGGATGTGCGGAACGTAACCCTTCTTGATGTACTCCTCGTTCGCCATACGCCCCAGGGACGGGGATTGATCCGGTGGCGTCTCGTCGGCGTTCTTCTTCAGCGCGCGGTACGTCCGCTCCTCCTCGCCCTTCAGCAGCCCCTGCTGGTAGGCGTTGGTGAGGAACGGGGTGACCGGGTCGCCGGTCATGATGTTCGTCTCGGTGGTGGCGTAGCCCCATCTGGGCAGCCAGCCGCCCTGCTCCTCGACGTCCAGCACGGACAGGGCCATGTCGCGGGACTCCTCGGGCGCGACCAGCGTGAGCAGCTGCGCCTGGGTGCGGAAGGTGTCCCACAGGGACCAGTTCTGGTAGTAGGTGTGCCCCTTCGCGCGGTGGATCTCGCCGTCCCAGCCGGTGTAGCGGCGGTCGACGTCCTCGCCCGTGTTGGGGTGCAGCATCGCCCGGTAGAGGGAGGAGTAGAAGACCCTGCGCCGCTCCTCCGTGCCGCCGGTCACCCGGACCCGGCCCAGCCGCTCCTGCCATGCCTCACGTGCGGCGGCACGGGTTCCCTCGAAGGAGGAGCCGCTTTGCGCTTCGAGGTTGCGCAGGGCTCCCTCGGCATCGACGTAGGACAGGGCGGTCACCGCCTCGACGTCCCTGTCGCCGTCGCGTGTGTCGAAACGCGCGTACGCGCCGCGCCGCCCGCTGCCGCTCGTGGAGTCGCTGCCCTCGGTGACCTTGCCGCCGTTCCAGGTGCCGTGGGAGTCGAAGGGGCGGTCGAAGCGGGTGACGGCCCAGACCGTGTAGGGCTCGGTCCCCTGGCAGAAGCCGCTGCCGGTGACGGCGGTGGCCACGGTGCGCTCGTCCAGGACGCGTACCGAGCTGTCGCTGACCTTGTGCAGCGCCTGGCCGGAGTTGAGCAGCACGTTCGCCTTCCCGGTGCGGGGGAAGGTGTAGCGCTGATGGCCGGTGTGCCGGGCGGCGGTCAGTTCGGCGCGCGTGCCGCCGTAGTCGTCGAGCGTGACCTTGTACGAGCCGGGCGAGGCGCTCTCGCTCTCGTGCCGGAAGGAGGAGGCGTACTCGGCGTTGTCGGTGCTCTTGATGTCGCCGGTGGTCGGCATCACGGGAAGGTCGCCGCCCAGGGCGCATCCGACGCCGGAGAGGTGAACGGCGGAGAACCCACGGATGCGGTCGTCGTCCCAGTCGTAGCCGGTGTTGCCGCCGGTGTCGGGCGAGAGCTGCACCTTGCCGAAGGGGACGGCGGCACCGGGAAAGGTGTTGCCCTCGTTGCGGGTGCCGATGAGAGGATCGACCAGGCTGACGGGGTCCTTGGCCTGCTTTCCGTCGGAGCCCGCGCCCACGCTGCAGTGGGTGCCGGGCGGTGAGGCTCCCACCAGCCCGGCGCAGAGGGCGGCCCCGGCCAGACCCACGAGGGTCCGTATGCGTTTCGCTCGTACCACCAGGGCCTCCGGCCGGGACATCGTTGTCGGGCGGCCAGCGTTGTCACTTCGCGGCCCGCTGTCTATGCCGCAGGTCACAGTGCTTGCGCGGACGGGCCGTGCTTCCGGCCCCTGCGGTGCATGCGCTCTTCCCGCCCGGGGAACCTCTCTCTCCGCACAGCCGGTGACCGTCGGCGGGAGCGTCGACGGACGACGGGACGGACGGATACGGAGGGCGAGGCATGGCCGCAGGGCGATTCCGCGGGCGGCGGGCGGGAGCCGGATCCCTCCTGCTGCGCGGTCTGCTCGCCCTGGTGGCGGGCGCACTGCCCGCCCTGGCGTTCCCGGAGCCCGGGCTGTGGTGGCTGGCCTGGGTCGTGCTGGTGCCGTGGCTGCTGCTGATCCGCTCCGCCGGTTCCGGCCGGCGGGCGGCACTGACCGGATGGCTCGGCGGTGTGGGATTCATGCTGGCCGTGCACCACTGGCTGCTGCCGAGCCTGCACGTCTTCCTTCTCGTACTGGCCGCGCTGCTCGGGCTGTTCTGGGCCCCGTGGGGATGGCTGGTGCGGCGCCTGCTGCACGGCACCCCAGGGCCGGGCCGCCTGGCGGCGGCGGTGCTGCTGGTCCCCTCGGGGTGGCTGATGGTGGAACTGGTCCGCTCCTGGGAGTACCTGGGCGGTCCGTGGGGGCTGCTCGGCGCGAGCCAGTGGCAGGTCACGGCGGTGCTGCGGCTGGCTTCGGCGGGCGGGGTGTGGCTCGTCGGCTTCGTACTCGTCGCGGTGAACACGGCGTTGGCGGCGCTCGTCGCGCTGCCGTCCGCACGCGCCGCCGCGGACCGCGTCCTTCCCACCGCCCTCGCCGCAACGGTGGCGCTGGCCGCACTCGCGGGCGGTGTGGCAGCGGCAGGGGCGTGGGCGCCTCTTCCCGACCGTGACGGGGACGTCCGGGTGGCCCTCGTCCAGCCAGGTGTGGTGGTCGGCCAGCGTGAACGGCTGGAGCGCAGCGAGGAGCTGACACGCCGGCTGGCGGGCCGCAAGCTGGATCTGGTGGTGTGGGGCGAGAGCAGTGTCAGCTACGACCTGGGGTCGCATCCCGCGGTGCTGAAGCGTCTGTCCCGGCTCTCCTCCCAGGTCGGCGCGAGAATCCTGGTCAATGTCGACGCCCGGCGCTCCGACCGGCCCGGTATCTACAAGAGTTCCGTACTCGTCGGCCCCCACGGCACCGTCGGCAGGCGCTACGACAAGACGCGCCTGGTGCCTTTCGGGGAGTACGTACCGGCTCGTTCGCTGCTGGGCTGGGCGACGTCGGTGGGCAGAGCGGCGAACGAGGACCGGCTGCGCGGGGACGGCCCGGTGGTGATGGAGGCCTCGGGTGTCACGTTCGGGCCCCTCGTGTGCTTCGAGAGCGCCTTCCCCGACATGACCCGCCAACTGGCGGGCAGGGACGTGCGGCTGATCATCGCTCAGTCGTCGACGTCGACGTTCCAGGAGAGCTGGGCCCCCGCGCAGCACGCCTCCCTCGCCGCCGTGCGCGCCGCCGAGTCGGGACGGCCGGTGATCCACGCGACGCTCACAGGACGCAGCGCCGTCAACGGGCCCCGGGGCGAGGGCGTCGGCGAGTGGCTGGGCACCGACCGCAGCACGGCCCGGATCTACCGGGTGCCGCTGGCCACGGGCGAGACGCTCTACGTACGCCTGGGCGACTGGGTGCTCCAGGCGGCGGTGACCGGGCTGGCGCTCTTCGCGGCGAGGGAGACCCTACGGGTACTGCGTGAACGGCGCCGCCGCGCAGACCGGCCGCCGGGCGCGGCTACAGGGCCCGCTCCCCCGCGGCCGTGACGACCCGTTCGCACAACTCGTGCGTACGCAGGGCGTCTTCGGCGCCGAGAACCTCTCCCGCCCGTACGGCGTCCAGGAAGCGCAGCACGATCTGCTCCAGCCCGCGCTGCCGTGCGACGGGCACCCAGTCACCCCTCCGGCGCACGGTGGGCTGACCCTTGTGGTCGATGACCCCGGCGATGTCGCGGACCTCTCGCTTGGTGTCCTGGCCCGAGACCTCCAGGATCTCCTCGGCCGAGCCGGAGAGCCGGTTCATCACACCGATCGCGGTGAATCCGTCGCCGGAGAGCTGGAGCACCACGTGGTGGAGCAGTCCGTCCCGTACCCGCACGCGCACGTCGACGTGGTCGGCCGTGCCGGGCAGGAGGAAGCGCAGGGTGTCGACGACGTGGACGAAGTCGTCGAGGACCATGCGGCGGGGCTCCTCGGGCAGGCCGACCCGGTGCTTCTGCAGCAGGATCAGCTCACGCGGATGTTCCAGGCACTGGGCGTAGGCCGGTGCGTACCGGCGGTTGAATCCGACGACGAGGCTGGTGCGCCGCTCCTCCGCGAGGCGCACCAGGCGCTGCGCGTCGGCGAGTTCGTAGGCGAGGGGCTTGTCGACGTAGGTGGGCACTCCCGCTTCCAGGAGGCGGGTGACGATCCCCGGGTGTGAGGCCGTCGGGGCGTGCACGAAGGCGGCGTCGGGGCGCGCCGCGAGCAACTCCTCCAGGCCGGCGTGCCGGTGCTCCTCCGGGATGCGGTGGGCGGCGCCGACCCGTTCGAGTGTGGCGGGGCTGCGGGTGACCAGATGCGGTTCCAGACCCGGCTGGGCGGCGAGCACCGGCAGGTACGCCTTCTGCGCGATGTCGCCGAGCCCGATCACGCCGATCTTCACGCAGGCTCCTCAGTTCGGTGCGGACCGCTGTGCCGTGCCGTCGCGGTGTGCAGGGGAAGCATACGTGTGGCCGGGCGGGCTCCAGTCGGCGATTCCGTCGAGGGCCCGCAGCGCGAGGTGCGGCGCGAGGCGGTTCACCGTGGTCATGGCGGCGTCGCGCAGCATGCATGCCGGGGCCGAGGTCAGCGTGATCAGACGGTCCACCCGGATCGCCCGCCGCACCACTTCCGACGTGCGCGGCAGCCGGTCGGCGGTGTAGCCGGCCAGGGCCCCGCAGATGTCCGCGGAAGACTCGGCGTGGTGGGCGAGGACGATCCCGTCCTCGATGGCCTGGTTGCCGCCCTGGCCGAGGGTCGGCGGCATCGCGTGCGCCGCGTCGCCGAGCAGGGCGACGCGCCCGCGGTGGTGGGCGGGCAGGGGTACGGCGGCCTCGTGGATGTCGTTGCGCAGGATCTGCCCGGGCGAGGCGGCCTCCAGCACGGCGGGCACCGGATCGTGCCAGGTGCCGAACCGGCGCAGGAGTTCGGCCCGTTCGTCGTCGGGTGCGCGCTCTCCCGCGGGGACGGCCGCCGCGGCGTAGGCGTAGACCCGTCCGTCGTGGAGCGGCTGGGTCCCCCACAGCATGCCGCGGCCCCAGGTCTCGTGCGGCGGGCAGGACATGCCGGGCTCGGGCACGACCATGCGCCAGGCGGTGAAACCCGCGTAGCGGGGCGCCGGGCTGCCGGGGAAGAGAACGCCGCGCGCCGGGGAGTGGATGCCGTCGGCGGCGACGACGAGTTCGGCGTCCAGCTCCCGCTCGCCGGCGCGTACGCGTGCCGCACGGTGCGGCCCGCCGGGCTCGGTGATGACGGCCGTCGTCCCGGTGCGTACGGAACCTTCGGGGAGCAGGGAAAGCAGCAGGGAGATCAGCGTGGACCGGTGCACCGGGACGAGCGGCCCGCCGAAGCGCCGGGCAGCGGCGTCGTGGCTCGTTCGGGCGATCCAGCGGCCGGAGGGGGCACGGAGTCCGGCCTCGTCGCGCCAGGTGCGCATGGAGCGGACGGTGTCACCCAGACCGATCACGTCCAGCGCCCGCAGCGAGTTCGGCGTGAGGCCCATGCCCGCGCCGACGGCCTCGATGCGGGAGGCGCGTTCGAGCACGGTCACCTTCCAGCCCCGCTGGTGCAGGGCGACGGCAGCCGTGAGGCCGCCGACGCCGGCGCCGATGACGAGAGCTTCGGACTGGGACATGGCGGTCTCCTCACTGCCCGACGGGCACTACATTCGTAGTGTACTACGGATGTAGTGATCTTCGGTACGCAGATCCCGGCGTACATTTGCTGCCATGAGCGCGACCCCGTCCCATTCCCCCTCCGCCCGCTCGGAGTTGATCGCCGACACCGCCATCGAACTTCTGGCCGGGCACGGACTGCGCGGCCTCACCCACCGGGCGGTGGATTCGGCCGCCGGTCTCCCGCAGGGGTCCACCTCGAACCACGCACGCACACGGGCCGCCCTGCTGGAGGCGACAGTACGTCGGCTGGCCGTGAGGGAGTCACAGGTGATCTCCCTTGAGGAGATGCCCTCAGGACAGGGGGCCGAGGCCCTGGCCGGCGGGTTGGCCCTGGCCGTGCACCGCTACCTGACCCTCCACCCCTCACTGCTCGTCGCCCGCTACGAGCTCGCGCTGGAGATCTCCCGCAGCCCCGGGCTGCGGGAGATGTACGTGCGGACGGGGACGAGCGCCTTCCGGGAACCCCTGACGGCGATGCTGAGACGAGCCGGGTCCGCGGAGCCGGAGCGGCACACGCTCTCGCTGGTGGCGTGGTGCGACGGGATGCTCTTCTCGTGCACCGCGGGCTCCTACTCCGCACAGGTGCCTGATCTGGAGGAACTGCGCGCGGGGCTGCTGGAGTTGCTGCACGGCATGCTCGGCCCGACAGCCGAACGGACAGACGGCTGAGCGGGCAGGCGGGTCAGAGCGGGCGGGCCGCGTAGTGCGGAAGGGCTGCGCGGTGCCCCGTCTCAGCCGGCCCCCAGCCTGCTCTCCAGCCGGTCCACCGCGGCCCTGATCCCCGCGCCGTACTCGTCGTCGGCCAGCGACCCCAGCACCCCCCGCGCCCGGCTCAGCTCCCGGCGGGCGGCGCCGCGCTCCCCGAGCTTGGCGTGGTCCGCGGCGAGGTTGAGATAGAGGGAGGGATACAGGCAGCGGACCGCCGGCGAGTGCTCGCCCCACTCCACCTCGTCCTCGGTCAGGGCGTCCGCGGCGGCCAGCGCGCGGCGGTCCCACTCCAGTTCGGCACCGGGGTCGTCCTGGGTGTCGGCCATGTAGTGGGCGATCGTGCAGCGGTGGAAGAGGTCGCCCTTCCCCGTCGTCTCGGACCACAGCAGCGCGAAGCGGTTGCGGGCCTCCTCCCGGTCACCGGCACGGTGAAGCATGATCGCCTGGCCGATCCGGACCATGACCGCGTCCGGAGACGTCTCCTGCTGTGGCTCCGACACGGGACTCCTCCTGCTCACGGGCGCGTCAGGTGCTGCCTGCTGTCACGAGACGCTAGCCGCCCGCACTGACAATCGGGCTCAGGCGCTCGCGCCACGCGCCCGTCCGTACCCGGACAGAAGGCGCCGGGGGCGGGACGGGCGCACGAACGGACCACTCCCGGCGGCCGGGAGCGGGCCTCAGACCCCTGTGCCCGTGTCCGGGATGCGCCAGTCGACCGGGGTGCGGCCCAGCGCCGCGAGCGACGCGTCGATCTCGCTGAACGGCCGCGAGCCGAGGAACCTCTTCGCGGAGAGCGGGGAGGGATGCGCCCCCTGGACCACGGCGTGCCGTCCGGTGTCGATCAGCGGCAGCTTCTTCTTCGCGTGGTTGCCCCACAGCACGAAGACAGCGGGGTCGGCACGGCCGGAGACGGCACGGATCACCGCGTCCGTGAAGGTCTCCCAGCCCTTGCCCTTGTGCGAGTTGGCCTCACCGGACCGGACCGTGAGCACCGTGTTCAGCAGCAGGACGCCCTGCCGGGCCCAGGGCGTCAGGCAGCCGTTGTCCGGGACGGGGTGGCCGAGGTCGTCGCGCAGCTCCTTGTAGATGTTGCGCAGCGAGGGCGGCGTGCGCACACCCGGGCGCACCGAGAAGCACAGCCCGTGCCCCTGGCCCTCGCCGTGGTACGGGTCCTGGCCGAGGACGAGCACCTTCACCCGGTCGAGGGGCGTGGCGTGCAGAGCGGCGAAGACCTCCTCACGCGGCGGGTGGACGGGGCCGCGCTCCCGCTCCCGCTCGACGAACTCGGCGAGCTCCTTGAAGTAGGGCTTGTGGGTCTCCTCGCCGAGGGCGTCCTGCCAGGAGACGGGCAGGGTGCCCAGCATGTCGTTCAACTCGCATACCTCCGCGGTGCGTACGCTCGATGTTCCGGGAGCGAACGTACCGGCGGGCACCGACACCCGCCCGCCGACCGGCGGTCAAGTCCCCTGCTACCAGCTGGCCTTCTTCGTCAGCTCCCACAGACGGGGCAGCGTCGAGGGATCGAGCACCCACTCGACCCCGGCCACGTCCTTGAGGGATGCCACATAGACCCTGCCCTGCCACAGCGGCAGCAGCCGTGCGTCCTTCGCGATGATCTTCTGGGCGCTGGTGAACTTGCGGCTGGCCGTGGCCCGGTTGCTCTCCTTGCGCGAGGTGGGCAGCAGCTCCTCGGTGATCTCGGCGTTCTCGTAGGGCGTGCCGAGCGCGTTGTTCTTGCCGACGAAGGGCGCGACGTAGTTGTCGGCGTCCGGGAAGTCGGGGAACCAGCCGCGCCCGAAGACCGCGTACTTGCCCTTGCTGTAGCCCTTGACGAACTCGGACCACGGGGCTCCCTTGACGGAGACGTCGAAGAGCCCCGACTTGTTCAGCTGCCGCTTGAGTTCCTCGAAGGTCTCGCCCGTGGTGGAGCCGTAGCGGTCCGTGGTGTACCAGAGCGTCAGCGGCACCTTCTCGGTGATGCCGGCCTCGGTGAGGGTCTTCTTCGCCTCGCTGGTGCTCGGCTCGCCGTAGGCGTCGTAGAAGGCGCTGGTGTGGCCCGTGATGCCGCCGGGGACCATGGAGTACAGCGGGTCGGCCGTACGGTGGTAGACGTTGCGCACGAGCGCCTTGCGGTCGATCAGCTCGGCGACCGCCTTGCGGACGGCGGCGTTCCCCGCCATCGGGTCCTTGGGATTGAAGACGAGATAGCTGATCTCCGAGCCGAGGATCTCGGTGAGTTCGAAGTCCTGCTCCCCCTTGGCCTTCGCCTTCTCGAAATCCAGGATCTGATCGGGCGTCAGTCCGCGATAGGCCACGTCGAGCTTCTCGGCCTTCAGCGCCTTGACCATGCGGGCGGAGTCCTTGAAGTAATTGACGGTGACTTCGTCGTTCTTGACCTTCGCGGGACCGCGGTAGTCGTCGTACTTGGTCAGTACGGCCTTCTTGCCCTTCTTGTAGGACTTCAGCGAGTAAGGGCCCGAGCCCACAAGCTTGTTGCCCTTGCGCAGCTTCTCCGCCGGATAGCTCTCCGGGTCGACGATGGCTGCCGCCGGCGTGGAGAGGATGAAGGGGAAGGTGGCGTCGGACTTCTTCAGGTGGAAGACGACGGTGCGCTTGTCCGGTGTCTCGACGCGGTCGAGGCTTCCCATCAGCGCGAGCGGCCCCGACTCGGAGTCGATGGCCGCGACCCGGTCGACGGAGTGCTTCACGGCGGCGGAATCGAGCGGGTTCCCGTTGGTGAACTTCAGGCCCTCGCGCAGCGTGCAGCGGTAGACGCGGCTGGCGGAGTCGGTGAACCCGCAGCGCTGGGCGGCGTCGGCCTCCGGGCGGGAACTGCTGCTGGGGAAGGAGAGCAGCGTCTGGAAGACGTTCTTGTACAGCTCCCACGAACCGTCCCAGGCCGCGGCCGGGTCGAGCGTGCTGGGCGCGCTGGTGGTCCCCGTGACGATCTTGCGGCGCTGGTCCTCGTCGTCGCCTCCCGACAGCGAACTGCACCCGGCGACCAGGGAAGTCGATATGAAGACGGTCGCTGTGATCCTCAGAGGTCCGTTGCGGTCGAACACCTACGCGCTCCTCGTTCGGCGGGGCCACCACTGACGCTGCGGTTGCTGAAGGGAATGCCGGTCGGCCGGTCGAAGCGTTGTTTGCGTTTCTCGACGTCGCCGTGGCGTGTACGCCGACGCCATACGCGGACCCGCTGGCCGAGGGGCGAGGAAGACCCTACCTCAGCACCCCACCTCAGAACATGCGGTGGTCAAGCATTCGTCGGTCGCGGCACGGGCGCCGAAACCCACCGATGACAGCGGGTGCCGGTCCGGCGACGGACCGGCACCCGAATTGCCCGCGGTGCCGCGGCGGGAGCGGAGAATACCTACTCCACGCCCGCGTTGAGTGACAGGCCGCCGTCGACGACCAGAGTCTGGCCGGTGATCCACGCGGATTCTGCGGAGGTGAGGAAGGCGGCGGCACCTCCGATGTCCTGGGGAACCCCCAGCCGCTGCATCGGATAACGCGCGAGGGCGTCCTGCTCGCGCCCCTCGAACAGCGCGGCGGCGAACTTCGTCTTCACCACGGCGGGCGCGACGGCGTTGACCCGCACCGACGGAGCGAACTCGTGAGCCAGCTGCTGGGTGAGGTTGATCATCGCGGCCTTGCTCATGCCGTAGGCGCCGATGAAGGGGGAGGCGGACATCCCGGCGATGGAGGCGATGTTGACGACGGTGCCGCCGTTGTCCCGCTGCCAGGCCGCCCAGGTGGACTGCGCGAAGCCCAGCGCGGAGACCACGTTGGTCTCGAAGACCTTGCGGGCCACGCCCGGGTCCAGCTCCGCGATGGGACCGAAAACCGGGTTCGTACCGGCGTTGTTGACGAGGTGGTCGATGCGCCCGTAGGTCTCCATGACCCGCTCGACGGCGGTGCGCCGGTGCTCGTCGTCGTGGGCCTTGCCCGCGACGTACATGGCCCGCTGCGGGCCGAGACGCTCCACCGCCTCCTTCAGCGCGTCCTCGTTGCGTCCGGTGATGCACACGCGGTTGCCGCGTGCGATCAGCGCCTCGGCGACGCCGTAGCCGATGCCGCGGCTGCCGCCGGTGACGAGGGCGACCTGGTCGCCGTCCTGCTGTGCTGCTGCGCTCTGCTCTGCCATGTTCCGTGCCTCTCCGGTCAGTTGAGCGGGCCGCCGGCCACGTACAGCACCTGGCCGGAGACGAAGCCGGCCTGCTCGCCGCTGAAGAAGGCGATGGCGTTGGCGATGTCCTCGGGCCTGCCCACGCGCTGCACGGGGATCTGCGAGGCGGCGGCCGCCTGGAAGTCCTCGAATCCCATGCCGACGCGCTCCGCGGTGGAGGCCGTCATGTCGGTCACGACGAAGCCGGGTGCGACGGCGTTGGCGGTGATGCCGAACTTGCCCAGCTCCTTGGCGAGGGTCTTGGTGAGTCCCTGCATTCCGGCCTTGGCCGCGGCGTAGTTGACCTGGCCGCGGTTGCCGAGGGCCGAGGAGGAGGAGAGGTTCACGATCCGTCCGAAGCCCGCGTCGACCATGTGGCCCTGGCAGGCACGGGACATCAGGAACGCGCCGCGCAGATGCACGTTCATGACGGTGTCCCAGTCGGAGTCGCTCATCTTGAACAGCAGGTTGTCGCGGAGCACGCCGGCGTTGTTCACGAGCACGGTGGGCGGCCCGAGTTCGTCGACGACACGCGCCACCGCGGTGGCGACCTGCTCGGAGTCGGAGACGTCACAGCCCACCGCGACCGCTTTGCCGCCCCCGGCTGTGATCTTCTCCACGGTCTCCTGGCAGGCCTCCTCGTCGAGGTCGAGCACGGCGACGGCGCGGCCCTCGGCCGCGAGCCGCTGCGCGGCGGCCGCGCCGATTCCCCGGGCCGCACCGGTGACGATCGCGACGCGCTGGTCGGTGGTGGACATGCTGGTATCTCCTCGCCCTGAACATCTGGTGAGCAACCGCTTAGTACCTTGTGGCAGTCGTGACGCTATGAGTCCCGCCACCTGCTGTCAACGCCTCCCCCCTGAGGGGTGAGTCACCGCACGAGCAGTTCCAGCAGACGCTCCGCCTCGGCTTCCGGATCGCACGTCAGGCCCGTGTGCACCGGCCCGGGCTGCACCACGGTGCTGCGCGGTGCGACAAGCCAGCGGAAACGCCGGCCCGGCGCGTCAACCGCGGCCTGCCCCGCCCCGTCCCCGCCTTCGCACAGGCTCTCGGCCGCGTGCAGCGCCGCCCGTACACCCTCGACGTCCACCTGCGGGTCCAGGGCCCGCAGCCGCTCCTCGTCCAGATGGGTGCGGGCGACGACCAGGGACCTGGCCCTGCAGTGCAGGACCACCCCCGCGTTGATCGACTCGCCGCGCTCCACCCGGGGCACGACGCGCAGCAGCGCGTACTCGAACACCTCGCGCCCGCCGCGTACTTCCTCGCTCACTTCTTCACGCCTCGCTTCGTGTGCGGCCATTCGGTCAGCCAGCCCGGCGGCTGCGCCGTGCCGCCGCTGCTGGGCTCGCCGAGGGTGATACGTCCGCCGACCGTACGGGCGCGCTCGGCGAGCACCCGCACGTAGGCGCCGCGCACGTCGTCCGGGCCGCCGAAGCCCGGCTCGTCCTCCAGCCACTCGCCCGGCACGTCGGCCGCGCACTCGGCGAGCAGCTCCGCGGTCACCAGCGGCGCCAACTCGGCCGCGGCGGCGGCCACATCGGGCGTGAACGGGGCGAGGGCGTGGTCGGAGGCGTCGTAGGGCCTGTCCGCCGCCGCGCCGGCGGCGGGCCAGTTGTGATGCCAGATCAGGGCGGCCCCGTGGTCGATCAGCCACAGCCGGCCGTGCCACACCAGCAGGTTGGGGTTGCGCCAGGACCGGTCGACGTTGCCCACCAGCGCGTCGAACCACACGATGCGCCCCGCCTCCTGCGCGCTCACGCTGTAGGCGAGGGGGTCGAAGCCCAGCGATCCCGGCAGGAAGTCCATGCCCAGGTTGAGGCCCCCACTGGCCTTCAGCAGCGCCTGCACCTCCTCGTCCGGTTCGCCCAGGCCGATGACGGGGTCGAGCTGCATGCTCACCAGTTCGGGCACGCGCAGCCCCAGACGCCCGGCCAGCCGGCCGCACAGGACCTCCGCCACGAGCGTCTTGCGGCCCTGGCCCGCGCCGGTGAACTTCATGACGTACGTGCCCAGGTCGTCGGCCTCGACGAGCCCCGGCAGCGAACCGCCCTCCCGCAGCGGGGTGACATAGCGGGTCGCGGTGGTTTCGGGAAGCATCGCCACAGGCTAGCGCTGTGACCGCCCCCACCTGCACCGTTTTTATCCGGCTGCTTCCGGGGCGGCCGGGTGCCATGGTTCCGGCATGACTTCCGCAGAGGAACATCCCAGGATTCCCGGATTCCCCCGGCAGTTTGCCCGCACGCGGCGGTTCTCGCTGGGGGCGGTGCGGCACGTGACGCTCGCTCCGGACGGCTCCCGCGCGCTCTTCCTCCGTACGGGCGGCGGCAGCGACCCCGTCAGCCGCCTGTGGGTGCAGGAGCGCGGCGGCGAGCGGCTGCTGGCGGACCCGCGCACTGTCCGGACTCCTTCCAGCTCGCAGACCCCGGAGGAGGAGACACGCAGGGAGCGTGCCCGCGAGTTCGCCACCGGAGTGACCGCCTACGCGGTGGACGACCGGGCCGAACTGGCAGTCTTCACCCTCGGCGGGGACCTGTGGGCGGTACGCACGGCGGAGGGCGAGCCCTTCGCCGTGCCGGCGGCGGGAGGGGTCACCGACCCCCGTCCCTCACCGGACGGACGGTGGATCGCCTACGTCACCGACGGCGCCCTGCATGTGGTGGGAACCGACGGCAGCGGCGGGCGGCGGCTCTCCGCACCCGGCACACCGGAGGTGACCCACGGGCTCACCGACCACGTCTCCGCCGAGTCGATGGGACGCATGCGGGGCCACTGGTGGGCGCCCGACGGGACCGCCCTGCTGGTGGCCCGGGTGGACACGGCCGCCGTACGGCGCAGGTACCTGTCCGACCCGGCCCGTCCGCAGAGCCCGCCACGGATCCAGCGGTATCCGGAAGCGGGAACAGCGAACGCCGACGTCTCGCTGCACATCCTCCGCCTCGACGGACGGCCCGGCACGGAAGTCCGCTGGGACCGGGCGGAGTTCGAGTACGTCGTCGACGCCGGCTGGGACGGGCACGGCCCGCTTGCCACCGTCCAGAGCCGCGACCAGCGCACTCTCCGAACGCTCGCGGCCGATCCCGTGGACGGCACGACACGCGTCCTGGCGCAGCAGCAGGACGAGCACTGGGTGGAGATCATGCCGGGCGCCTACTGCCGCACCGCCTCCGGCGCCCTGGTGACGCCGCACGAGAGCGCCGGGACTCGTGGGCTCGCGGTGGGCGGCGATGTGGTGACCCCTCCGGGCCTGCAGGTCTCGGAGGTACTGGGCACCGACGGGGAACGCGTCCTCTTCGCAGGCTGCGAGGACCCCGCCGAGCAGCATGTGTGGACCTGGTCGCCCGGCTCGGGCTGTGTGCGCGTGACCGTGAGGTCGGGTGTACACACTGCGGTCGCACGGGGCGGCACCACCGTGGTCACCGGCGTCACGGAGGAGGGGGAGCGGGTACGCGTCCTCGGCGAGCGCGCGCCTGCGGAGACGATCGCCTCACTCAGGGAGGAGCCGTCGGTACGCCCGCGCCCCGAGCTGCTGACTTCCGGTGAACGGCGGCTGCGCAGCGCGCTGTTCCTGCCCTCCTGGTACGTGCCCGGAGACCGGGACGCCGCCCCGCTGCCGGTACTGCTCGACCCCTACGGCGGGCCGGGCATACGCCTGGTGGTGCGGGCACGCACCTGGAACGCCTGTGTGGCCCAGTGGTTCGCGGAGCAGGGGTACGCCGTACTGGTGACCGACGGGCGGGGCACCCCGGGACGCGGGCCGGCGTGGGAGAAGAGCATCTGGGGCGACCAGTTCACACCGGTCCTCGAGGACCAGATCGACGCGCTGCACGCCGCCGCCGCGGACCGCCCCTTCATGGACCTGGGCAGGGTGGGCATCCGCGGCTGGTCCTTCGGCGGCGCCCTCGCGGCGGCGGCGGTGCTGCGCCGTCCGGACGTCTTCCACGCCGCCGTGGCGGGGGCGCCCTCGATCGACCCGCGGCTCTACGACACGCACTGGAAGGAGCGCTTCCTGGGCCACCCCGACCGGTACCCGGGACACTACGACCGCTGCACGCTGACCCGCGACGCCCACCTTCTGAAGCGTCCGCTGCTGCTGATCCACGGGACGGCCGACGACAACGTGGCTTTCGCGCACACACTGCGCATGTCGGCGGCTCTGCTGGCCGCGGGGCGCGAGCACGCCGTACTGCCGCTGTCCGGCCAGTCGCACATCGTAAGTGCCGAGGTGGTCGCCGAGAGGCAGCTCACCACCCAATTGACCTTTCTTGACAAAGCCCTTCGCCTTTGACCACGGCCTCGGCAGGATGCAGAGGGCAGTCGCAAGCGCGCAGAACCCGACAGAACAGGGAGTTCTCCCCATGACAGCATCGACCACACGCAGGTCCGTGCTCGCCGCCGCGGGTGCCGCCTCGGCCGCCGCCACACTCGCCGCCTGCGGCTCCGAGGACGGCGGCTCCGGCACCGACGGCGGCGACAACAGCGCCGGCGAGGGCGGCGGGGACGACGGAGGCGGCGGCGCAGGCGGCGGGGAGCTCGGCCAGGCGGCCGACATCCCGGAGGGTGGCGGGAAGATCTTCAAGGAGCAGAAGGTCGTCGTCACCCGTCCCAGCGGCTCGGAGTACAAGGCGTTCTCCGCGGAGTGCACGCACAAGGGCTGCGTCGTGAGCGAGGTCGCGGACGGCAACATCGTCTGCGCCTGCCACAACAGCAAGTTCGACATCAACGACGGCAGCGTCACCGATGGACCCGCCCAAAGTCCCCTGCCGGCGGCGAAGATCTCCGTCAAGGGCGGCAGCATCAAGCTGGCCGAGTAGGACGCTCCCTGGCGGCACGGACCGCGCCGGCGTCCGCCGGACCAGGGTCACGATCCCGGTCCGGCGGACGCCGGCGACGCGGCCGTCGGACTCCGGCCGTCGGACTCCGGACGGCGGGCGGCGGGCGGCGGGCGGCGGGCGGCGGGGCTCACCGAAGCCCGGGGCGCGGACGCCGCGTCAGTCGTAGCGCCGGGCCTCGGCGGGTCCCAGGGCCGCCGCGACAGCGGAGGCCAGCTCCTCGACCCCCTCCGGGGTCAGCGGCGAGACGGTCAGGCGCACGCCGGGCGGTGAGTCCACGCGGAACCGGGCCCCGGGGGCGGCGGCCCAGCCGGACTGCAGCAGCCGTGCCACCGCTCCCGTCTCGTCCGGCACCGGCACCCATACGTTCATGCCGCTGCGTCCGCGGGCCGCGATGCCGCGCGCCTCCAGTGCCCGCACCAGCGCGTCACGGCGCCGCCCGTAGGAGCGGGCGACCGCGCGGACGTCGACGGCGCCGGTGGTCCACAGATGCAGCACGGCGTCCTGGAGCAGGTGGCTGACCCAGCCGGGGCCCAGCAGCTGACGCCCCTGCACCAGGTCGACGGTCTCGGCGTCGCCGGTGAGCACGGCAAGCCGCAGCTCCGGCCCGTACGCCTTCGCGGTCGACCGCACCAGAACCCAGCGCCCTACGGCGCCGGCGAGCGGGTGCAGCGGTTCGTCGACGATCCCGTGGCCGTGGTCGTCCTCGATGAGCAGCGTGTGCGGGTGACCCTCCAGCACCTGGCGCAGTTCACCGGCGCGGGCGGAGGTGACGGCCGCCCCCGTCGGATTCTGCGCGCGGCAGGTGACCACAAGGGCGCGGGCGCCCTCACGCAGCGCGCGCGCCGCCTCGCGGGGAAGCGGCCCCTCGTCGTCCACGGCCACGGGCGCCACGTGCAGCCCCAGCGCGGGGACGAGGTCCAGCAGGCTGCCCCATCCGGGGTCCTCGACGGCGACCGTGTCGCCGGGGCGCAGATGCGCGCGGAGCACCCGCTCGACGGCGTCGAGCGCACCGGAGGTCAGGGCGACGGGGCCGTCGGGCACACCGTCCTCGTCGAAGCCCGCGCGGGCTCTGCGGGCGAGGCGTTCGCCGACCGCGGGGGTGCCGTAGAACAGGCTCCGGCGTGAGACGTTGTCCGCCGCGTGCGCCAACGCCTCGCGCAGCGGCGGAAGAAGCGCCGCGTCGGGGTTGCCCGTGGAGACGTCGGTGCCGCCCGCGGGCGCTTCGACGCGGATGGCCTCCCGGGGCGTCCGTGCGGCCGGACGCTCGCGCACGCGGGTGCCGCGGCGGCCGGCCGTCTCGATCACTCCGCGCTCGCGCAGGCCGCGGTAGGCGGCCGCGACGGTGTTCGCGTTGACCCCGAGCTGCGCGGCCAACTCCCGCATGGGCGGGAGGGGATGACCGGGCGCCAGTTCTCCCGTGCGCACACCCCGCTCGACGCTTCCGGCAATCTCTGCTGCGCCACGGCCCTCGATCCGATATTCTCCTAGCACAAAAACAATAATGCACTAGTACAAAACTCGACGCAAGGGAGACCCGCAGTGCCGGCCAACCCTCCCCCCGGACCCTCCGACGGCAGTTACACCCCGACCAGGCGCAGCACGCCGACACGCCACCGTGAACGCGCCGGATACGACCGCGAGTCGGTTCACGCGATCCTCGACGACGACTACCTGTGCCATCTCGGCTTCGTGCACGAAGGCGCGCCCGTGGTCCTTCCCACGCTCTACGTCAGGGTGGGCGAGCGCCTCTACCTGCACGGCTCCACCGGCTCACGCCCGCTGCGGGAAGCGGGCAGGCAGGGGCAGGGGCTGCCGGTGTGCGTCACGGTCACCCGCCTCGACGGCCTTGTCCTGGCCCGCTCCGCCTTCCACCACTCCATGAACTACCGCTCCGTCGTCGCGCACGGTCTCGCGCACCGGGTCACCGTCGAGGACGAACTCACCGCCGCCCTCGACGCCTTGGTGGACAACGTGGTTCCCGGCCGGTCGGCCGACTCCCGCCCCGCCGACGCCAGGGAGCTTGCCGCCACAGCCGTGCTGCGGCTCGACCTGGAGGAGGTCTCCGCCAAGGTGCGCCGGGGCGGACCGAGCGACGATCCCGAGGACATGGATCTGCCGCACTGGAGCGGCGTCGTCCCCGTACGGCGGACGTACGGCGACCCGCTGGCCTCCGGGGATCTCGCTCCGGGCATCGGCCTGCCCGCCTACCTCACGGACCGCTGAGCCCCCGCCCGGCAGGACCCTGAGACGGCGGCGCCGCGCGGCCCCCTCCGCCGGCACGCGCCGGCCTTTCTCACACGTGGGCGCCGTCGTCCGTCCGGGTGTCCCCGGCGACGGCGGAGGTTCCCCCGGAGGCGACCGGCGCCCCGTCGGCGCCCTTCGGTGTGGAACTCTGCGCGATGAAGGCGCCCAGCAGCACCACCGCGCCGCCCACCAGCTGTACGGCCGCCAGATGTTCACCGAGCAGCACCCAGGCGAGGACGGTCGCGATGACGGCCTCGAGACAGGCCACCACTCCGGCCACCTGCGGGGAGAGCCTGCGCACTGAGACGACGCCCGTGAGGTAGGCGGCGACCGTCGCCACAAGCACGATCCAGCCGAGGAGCAGCGCGGCGGGCACCTGCGTGCCGCCCATCGGCGCATCCCCCGCCAGGACGGTCCAGTTCATGCTCCACGGGCGCGCGAGCACGGTGAGCACGAGTGTGCCCGTCAGCAGCCCGTAGGCGATCACGCCCAGCGGGTCCGGCTGCCGCCGGCCGTCACTGCCGTCACTGCCGTGATCGGACAGGACGAAGTAGCCGACCTGACAGCAGGCCGCACCCAGCGCCAGCAGCAGGCCCAACGCGTCGAGCGTCAGACCGGACCACACGCGCACCACGCAGGCCAGACCGCCGACAGCGAGGACCACGCCCACGCCCGCCGCCCGTGTCACCGGCCGCCGCTGCACGAACCGCACCCACCCCAGCACCAGCGCGGGAGCCAGATACTCGATGAGCAGGGCCACGCCGACAGGGATGCGGGAGATCGCCGCGAAGTAGCACGCCTGCACCCCGGCGACGGCCAGCAGCCCGAACCCCACAAGCAGGCCCGGGCGTTCCCGTACGAGGCCGCGGTGCCGCCAGGCCAGCGGCAGCAGGACCAGGGCGGCGCCCGCCGCCCGCAGCCAGGTGACGTGCAGCGGCTGGAGGCCGGCCTCGATCAGCGGTTTGGCCGCGGGTCCCGAACCGCCGAAGGCGAAGGCGGAGACGAGCGCGAGCGTCAGGCCGAGACTGCGGGCCCGGGGAGGCGGAAGCGGTCGGCTGGTGGCGTGCATCCGCTCATCATCGCAACCTTCGACAGGAGTGTCACCCCTTTCACCCCTGACGGCCCGCGCCCCCGACAGCGAGCAGCGCGGAGAGCTCCTCCATGCCGGCGCCCGCGTTGCGCAGCACCTCCGCCGCCCTGCACCCGCTGTCGGCCACCAGCCCGGCGAGCAGGTCGACACCCTCCACGCGGAGGGCACCGCGGGCCTCCGCCCGCTCCATCGCCACCCCCACCGCCCCGGCGGCAGCGGGCGACCATCCGGGCAGCAGCATGCCGGTCCGCGCCCTTCCGCCTCGCGGAAGAGGGCGGACCTCCACGGCGTCCCGCCAGCGCAGCCCGTAGCCGATCCAGCGCTGCGCGAGATACGCCAGCAGCTTCGCCGTCCGCGGACCGCCGCCGCCCAGATACGCCCGTACCTGCGGGTCCGACTCCAGCAGGCTGTGCAGCAGGTGCGCGGTGTCCACGGCCCGGTCGCCACCGCGTGCGGCCCGCCTGCGCGCCGTGGCGGCCACGGCCGCCAGCTCCTCACTGAAGCGGCCCTCGGCCTGAGCGCCTTCAGGCCGGCGTACGGATACGGGGTGCGCACTGCTGTCCACCGCACCACCACATCACAGACATCCGCCGGTGACATCCTCGCCGTGAGGCATGTGCGCGTCCCACCGTGGGAGGTGAGCCAGGCGCTCTCCTCCTCCTTGAGGAGGAGTACGGACACGGCCGCTCACATCACGTCAGGGAACCAATCGTCCCGGAAACGGCGTCTTGAGGTACAACAAGCCCCTGCACGGCAGCAGTTGGAGACTTCCATGGCCTCACACCATGCACGCTCCGTCCTCGCCGCCCTCGCCGCCGGCGCCGTACTGACCAGCGCGGGTTGCGCTTCCACCCCGGCCTCCACCACGCCCGCGTCCGCGAAGAGCGGCGGAGCCGGGGACACGAAGGAACCGGAGCCCTCCGCGGTCTCCGGTTCCACGTCCGCATCCGGGTCCGCATCCGGCTCCGGGTCCGGACCCGCCACGCGGCCCACCACGAAGCACTCCGGCTCCGGCGACGCGGAGGGACGTCCGCCCTGGTGCACGGCCGAAGCGCTGTCGGTCTCGCTCAGCCCCGGCCGACCGGCGGCGGGCAACCGTTACGCCGCTCTCGCTCTCACCAACTCCTCCGGCACCGCCTGCCGTACGCAGGGATGGCCCGGACTCCAGCTCACCGGCACGGACGGCGAGCCCGTCCCGACCGACGTCGTGCGCGACCGCTCCCGACCCTCGCGCCCGCTCACCCTCGCACCCGGTGCGGCGGCGTCCGCCCGGCTGCACTGGACGGTCGTACCGGGCGAAGGCGATCCCGCGGACGGCGACTGCCCCGAACCCGCGGGACTGCGCGTCATCCCGCCGGACGAGCGCACCTCGAAGCGCGCCGCCTGGGAGCTGGGCACGGTGTGCGGCGCCGGCGAGATCGACGTGACTGCGCTGGCCGGGAACAGAGGCGCGGAAAACTGAGCCCGGGTCACCGGGCACCGCAGGCCCGAGCCCGGCCGAGCGCGGGCGGGGCCGCGCTCAGTCCTCCTCCGCGAGGATCAGGTAGAGCTTCTTGCGGGCGTCGTTGACGACCCCCAGGGCCTTCTCCCGCTGGTCGGGCGTACCGGTCGCCCAGACCTGCTGGAAGGCGCTGACCAGACCGCCGCCGGCCTTGCGCACCTCGTTCATGGCCTCCCAGTCGACGCCGCGCCCGGCCTCCTCCCAGGGCGCCTGCGGGCCTGCCTCGGCCTCGGTGCGGCCGGCCTCGGTAAGGGAGAACAGCTTCTTTCCGCCCTCGCTGGCGCTGCTGATCAGGCCCTCGTCCTCGAGGAGCTGCAGCGTGGGGTAGACCGAGCCGGGGCTGGGCTTCCAGGCGCCGCCGCTGCGTTCGGCGATCTCCTGGATCATCTCGTAGCCGTGCATGGGACGGTCCTTGAGCAGGGCCAGGATCGACGCCCGCACGTCACCGCGGCGGGCCCGCCCGCGCGGACCTCCCCTGCCGCGCCGCCCGCCGAAGGGCGGCCCGTCGCCGAACGGGGGGCCGAAGGCTCCGAACGCCCTGCGCTCCCAGGGACCGTGCCCGCCGGGACCGCAGCCTTCAGGTCCGTGACCGCGCCCGCGGCCGCCGTGCCCATGTCCGTGTCCTGTGTCTTCCTTGTGCATCGCCATCATCCTTCGTGATTGCTCTACGATCATGCTTTGACGCGTCGTGATGGGTCAACGATATATCGGCGATACGATGCTGGCAAGCTTCCCGATCCACCTCCGCGGAATTGGCCGTGGCCCCCTCACCGAGCCCCGGTTACCGTCCCCGCCATGAGGATCCGCACCGTTGACGCCTTCACCGACCGCCCCTGGACGGGCAACCCGGCCGCCGTCGTACTCCTGGACGAAGACCGCTTCCGCTCCGGCTTCCCGGCGGACGACCGCCTCCAGCGCCTCGCGGCCGAGATGAACCTCTCGGAGACCGCCTACGCGCGCCCCCTCACCGGCGACACCGGTGCCGACTGGGCGCTGCGCTGGTTCACACCCGCCGCCGAGGTCGACCTGTGCGGTCACGCGACCCTGGCCACCGCGCACCTGCTGCACAGCGACGGCGCCACGTCCGGCACCGTCCGCTTCCGCACCCGCAGCGGCGTGCTCACCGCGCGCACCGGGCCCGGCGGCGAGATCACCCTGGATTTCCCCACCGCCCCGCTCACCCCCGCGGACACTCCCCCCGCCCGGATCGCGGCCGCGCTGGGCGCGGACGTCGTCACCGCGCACGACACCGGCCCGCTCGGCGACCTCCTCGTGGAAGTCGCCGACGAGCACACCGTGCGCGGCCTGTGCCCCGACGACACGGCCCTGCGCCGCCTTCCCCACCGCGGCGTCATCGTCACCGCCGGCGCGGACGCGGAAAGCAGCGGGTACGACTACGTCTCGCGGATGTTCGCACCCGCCGTCGGCATCCCCGAGGACCCCGTCACGGGCAGCGCACACACGGCACTGGCCCCGCTGTGGTCCGGCCGGCTGGGCCGCGGCTCGCTGACGGGGCTGCAGTGCTCCGCCCGTACGGGGTCGGTGCGCACGACGCTCCGCGGCGACCGTACGGAGCTGACCGGCACGGCGGTCACCGTGATGGACGCACGGCTGCTCGCACAACTGTGAGGACGGGGCTGCCCCTGCCCTCAGGGCGTGGGCAGCCAGTCCACCTTCCCCGCGAGCAGCGCGTACCCGGTGAAGGCCACGATGTCGATCAGCGCATGGGCCGCGACCAGCGGGCCGACGCGCCCCCAACGGCGGTAGAGCAGCACGAAGATGACGCCCATGACCATGTTCCCGATCATGCCGCCGATGCCCTGGTAGAGGTGGTACGTGCCCCGCAGCAGAGAACTCGCGGCGAGGGCGGCCCAGGGCGACCAGCCGGCCTGGCCGAGTCTGCGCAGCAGATAGCCGACCACGATCACCTCTTCCACCACCGCGTTCTGCAGTGCGGAGGCGATCAGCACCGGAATCCGCCACCACACGTGCGGCAGCGACTCCGGCACCACCGTGAGGTTGAACCCCGCCTGCAGCGCCACCAGATACAGGGCCAGCCCGCTGCCCCCGATGGCCGCCGCGAGCAGCGCGCCCCGGCCGAGGTCGAAGCCCGGCCTGAGCCGGTCGAATCCGACGGCGCGCAGGCCGCCCGCCCCCTCGCGCATGAGCAGATGCGCCACGAGCGCGACCGGCACCAGAGCAGTGGCGACGCCGAACAGCTGCCAGGCCAGGTCGAGCCAGGGCCGGTCGGGCGCACGGGAGGTGTTGAGATTCGCGGCCTGGTCGGCGAGGGCACCCGGCGCGGTCACCGACCCGACGAAACTGATCAGCGCCGAGACCGCGCTCGCTCCGAGCGAGAGCGCCAGTACGAGCAGCGTCTCGTGCCGCAGGGTGCGCGGCGAGAGGTCTTCCCCGGGCGCCGGGGAGAACCCGGGGCCCCTCGCTTGCGAGTGCACACACGCCTCCACTTCAGCCGGACGGCCGCCTCGTCCTCCGCCTCTTGCGCGGGGCCGGGGCGGCTCCCGGTGGCGCGGGCAGCGGCCCGCGGGAGACCGGAACGGCACCCCGGACCGTCACAGCTTGCCCGACGAGCGAGGCTCCGGCCCAGCCGGGGCGCTACGGCCCGGGCGGCCAGGTGTGCACGGGCTCCCCTGTGCGGGCCAGTTCGCAGTAGCGCCTGGTGACCGCCGCGAGCGACTTCTCCCGGTCCAGACCGGAGTCGACGGCACGGTGATAGGCGGCGGCCTGCCAGGACGCACCGTTGACGCGGCGGCGGCACCGCTCCTCGATGACCCGCAGACAGCGTTCCCGATCCGCGCTCTCCACCCCCCAGGCATCCAGCCCGGACGCGGCCAGCGGCAGCAGCTCCTCCTGCACGAGCTGCACCGCGGGGATCCTGGTCAGGCCGCCGGGCCGGCCGGAGCGAGGCCAGGTCAGCTCGGCGTCGATGCCGTAGCGGCAGGCCGCGTCGAAGTTCTCCGCCGCCGCGGCGAAGGGCAGCCGTGACCACACGGGGCGCGGTTCGTCGGCGAGGCTGCGCACCAGGCCGTAGTAGAGGGCGGTGTTGGCCAGCACGTCGGCGATGGTGGGCCCGGCGGGCAGTACGCGGTTCTCCACCCGCAGGTGCGGTACGCCGCCGCTGACGGCGTAGACCGGCCTGTTCCACCGGTAGACGGTGCCGTTGTGCAGCACCAGTTCGGGCAGCCCGGGGATTCCGCCCCGCGCCAGCACGCTGCCGGGGTCCTCCTCGTCGCAGATGGGCAGCAGCGAGGGAAAGTAGCGCAGGTTCTCCTCGAAGAGGTCGTAGGCGGAGCTGATCCAGCGCTCCCCGAACCAGGTGCGCGGCCGCACGCCCTGCGCCTTGAGCTCCGCGGGCCTGGTGTCGGTCGCCTGCTGGAAGAGCGGGATGCGCGACTCGCGCCACAGCTCCCGGCCGAAGAGGAAGGGGGAGTTGGCGCCGGTGGCGATCTGGACGGCGGAGACGGCCTGCGAGGCGTTCCACACGTCAGCGAAGCGCTCCGGCGTCACCTGCAGGTGCAGCTGCACCGAGGTGCAGGCCGCCTCGGGAGCGATGGAGGGAGAGGTGCGGGTCAGTCGCTCGACACCGTCGATGTCGAGGACGACCTCCTCGCCGCGCGCGGCCATGATCTGGTCGTTGAGCAGGGTGTAGCGGTCCACGTCGGTGAGGTTCGCGGAGACGAGGTCCTCGTCGGTGAGCGTGGGGAGGATGCCGATCATCACGATTCCGGCGCCCTCTTCGCGTGCCTGCCTGTCCGCGTATCCCAGCCCGGTGCGCAGCTCCTCCGCCAACTGGTCCAGGACCCGTCCGGAAAGGCGGTGCGGAACGATATTGACTTCCAGATTGAACTGACCGAGCTCGGTCTGGAAATCCTCACTCCCGATACGCCGCAGCACTTCGGCGTTCATCATGCGCGGCAGCCCGTCCGCGTCGGCCAGATTCAGCTCGATCTCCAGCCCCATGAGATTCCGGGGACGCTCGAACCGGCTCTCGTCCAGCAGCACTTTCAGCGCGTCGAGGCACTCACGCAGCTTGCGCCGGTACCGATGCCGGTCGGACAGGGCGAACCCGTCTGACACGACCTTCTCACCCATCGGGGCGTCCCTCCTCGATACGGCCGCGTGGTGTCGGCCATGATGCCCGGCGAGGACTCCGGTAACGCCTCGCCGCTGACCCGGTACCCAGCTGCGGGTACGCTGGCACCTGATTCCCCGCGGCACGTTCCACGGGCATGCGGCGGACGTTCCGCACCATTCGCACAGGCCGCTGCAACGGGCCGGTGAAATCAGGCCGACCACACCGCCGGCGTTCCTCCAGGCGGCATGCGCGACAGGTCCGGCAAAAGCACTGAAATGCCGCGAAAAGCTGACCGGCCGACCGCTTGCTCCCGGATCGGGAAGGCGTTAGCCGAAATTCCCGGGAAACACCCTTCGTATAAACTCCGGGCAAGGCCCAGACGCGGTACCGCCGGGACGGCCCGGCGCCCCGCAGCCGAAGCCTCCCGCCGCCCTCCCGGCGGCCTTTCCATGCAGACAGTGCTGTCCGCGCGCCATCCCTGTACCACCCGTGTCTCAGTGAAGGGCGACCCATCATGTCTCTGCAGGTTCCCCCGGCCCCGCCCGCCGCATCCCACAGTGTCCTCGCGGCGCTGCGCTCCCCCGGCGCGACGCACCGCGGCCGCACACCTCTCGCACCGGGCGGCGCCCCCTGCTCGCTCCAGCCCGAACTGCCGCTCCCGCTGCACGAGATGGCCTCCTTCGACCCGCCCCGCGGAGGTTCCCTCACCCGGCTCGCCGGCTGGAGGTTCCTGCTGCGGGAGAGCGGCGCACCGGCAGGCGCCCCCGCCGCCGGCGCGGCGGAGACCGTACTGACCGCCGACGGCTGGGCGTTCGCCTGCTTCAGCGAGGGCCCGTACGTCACCTCGACGCAACGCGCCCTGAGACAGGCGGAGTCGATGCCCGGGTCCTACCAGCCCCGGCTGCTGTCCGTACCCCAGCTGTACATGCTGACCCTGTGGCTGCACACGGACGCGGACGCCGACGCCTCCGGGGGCACCCCGCTGCCCGCGGACGTGCTGATACCGCTGGCGCCCGCCCCGCCCGGCATCACCCCCCACCTGCCCCGCCGGGTGGATGCGCTGCTGCCGCTGCTGACCCGTCGCGTGGCGACAACTCCCCTGCTGCGGACGCCTGTTTGAGATCAGTGCGGTACGGTACCGCCTACCGCGTCCGGTGATCCCCCGTGACGTCGGCCCGGGTGCCTGCCCGAGAACGGCAAATCATCCCGAAGCGCAACCCAGTTGAAGGCAACCACCCGCACGGGTGATGCGTCTGTCCTGGTCGAGGAGTGGTGACGCGAAATCCCTGCGGATTCGTCTCCGCGGGGGAACACTGGGGACAGACCGATGAACGGGGGCGGCCATGGACACCACGGCCAGTCGCAGTACACACACCACGACACAACGGAAGACGACAGCGAAAATGTGCCAGCACCAGCCACCCTGCCCGACAGCCGAATCCGCCGACCGGGAAGCCGCCCACCCTGTGGCCCACTTCCCGGAACAGGGCTGGAGCCTGCTGTGCAACGGAGTACTCCTCTTCGAGGACACCGGTGAGCTGTTGCCGGACGGCAAGATCATCGATCCGCACCGCCCGCTCGACAGCCGTAACGTCGCCACCGCTGCCTGATCCCACCGCGCTGGCGGACCAGGGCCGGCCCGGCACTCTGCCGCACCGGCCCTGACCTGTGCTCCAGGCCGAACGTTCCGTCAGCTGTCGTACTCCTCCACCGGCGGGCAGGAGCAGACCAGGTTGCGGTCCCCGAAGGCCCCGTCGATCCGCCGCACCGGAGGCCAGTACTTGTCCGAGGCGCTCACTCCGGCCGGGAAGACGGCCTCCGCCTTCTCGTAGGGGTGTTCCCAGGAGCGGGTGAGCTGCCGCGCCGTGTGCGGTGCGTTGCGCAGCGGGTTGTCCTCCGCAGGCCATTCCCCCGAACCGACCTTGTCGATCTCGGAGCGGATCTCGATCATGGCCTCGCAGAAGCGGTCGAGTTCGGCGAGGTCCTCGCTCTCGGTCGGCTCGATCATCAGCGTCCCCGGCACGGGGAACGACATCGTCGGCGCGTGGAAGCCGTAGTCGATCAGCCGCTTGGCCACGTCGTCGATGCTCACCCCCGTCTGCTTGGTCAGCGGCCGCACATCGACGATGCATTCGTGCGCGACGAGTCCGCGCGGTCCCGTGTAGAGCACCGGATAGTGCGGCTCCAGGCGCTTGGCGATGTAGTTCGCCCCGAGCACGGCCGTCTGGGTCGCGCGGCGCAGCCCCTGGGCACCCATCAGCCGTACGTACGCCCAGGAGATCGGCAGGATTCCGGCCGAGCCCCAGGGCGAGCCCGAGACCGGGCCGATGCCGCCGGCGGGCCCCGCGGCCGGCTGCAGCGGGTGGTTGGGCAGGTGCGGCGCGAGGTGCTCGCGCACACCGATCGGGCCGACGCCCGGGCCGCCGCCGCCGTGCGGGATGCAGAAGGTCTTGTGCAGATTCAGGTGGGAGACGTCCGCACCGAACTTGCCCGGCCTGGCCAGTCCCATCAGGGCGTTGAGGTTCGCGCCGTCCACGTAGACCTGTCCGCCCGCGTCGTGCACGGCCCCGCAGATGTCGGTGATGTGCTCCTCGAAGACCCCGTGCGTGGAGGGGTAGGTGACCATGAGCACGGCGAGTTCGTCGCCGTACTGCTCGATCTTCGCGCGCAGGTCGCCGGTGTCGACGTCGCCGTCGTCGCTGGTCCTGACCACCACGACGCGCATCCCGGCCATGACGGCGCTCGCCGCGTTCGTACCGTGCGCCGAGGACGGGATGAGGCAGACGGTGCGCCGGTCCTCGCCGCGTGAGCGGTGGTAGGCGCGTACGGCCAGCAGTCCGGCCAGTTCACCCTGCGAGCCGGCGTTGGGCTGCAGGGACACCCGGTCGTAGCCGGTGATCTCCGCGAGCTGCTCCTCGAGCTGGCGGATGAGTGCGACGTAGCCCTCGGCCTGGTCCAGGGGCGCGAAGGGGTGCAGCGCACCGAACTCGGGCCAGGTGACGGCCTCCATCTCGGCCGTGGCGTTGAGCTTCATCGTGCACGACCCGAGCGGGATCATGCCGCGGTCCAGGGCGTAGTCCCGGTCGGCGAGCCGGCGCAGGTAGCGCAGCAGCGCGGTCTCCGAGCGGTACTCGTGGAAGACGGGGTGCGTGAGGTAGTCGTCGGTGCGCAGCAGGCCCTCGGAGAGGGCGTCGGCGGCCCGGGAGTCCAGCTCCTCGATGTCCGCCTCGACGCCGAACGCGGCCCACACGGCCGAGAGCTGGGCGCGTCCCGTGGTCTCGTCGCAGGCCATGCCGACGTGGTCGGCGTCCACCTGCCGCAGGTTCACCCCCGCCTCACGTGCCCGGGTGACGACCTCGGCGGCGCGGCCGGGGACGCGTGCGGTGACGGTGTCGAAGTAGCTGCCGTGCACGATCTCGACGCCGCCCGCGCGAAGACCGCCGGCGAGGATCGTGGCGAGGCGGTGGGTGCGCCGGGCGATGCCCGCCAGCCCTTCCGGACCATGGTGCACGGCGTACATGCCGGACATCACCGCGAGCAGCACCTGCGCGGTGCAGATGTTGCTGGTGGCCTTCTCACGGCGGATGTGCTGCTCACGCGTCTGCAGGGCGAGCCGGTAGGCCTGGTCGCCGTCCGCGTCCTTGGAGACGCCGACGAGACGCCCGGGCAGGCTGCGGGCGTGCTTCTCCCGCACCGCCATGTAGCCGGCGTGCGGGCCGCCGAAGCCCATGGGGACGCCGAAGCGCTGGCTGGAGCCGACGGCGATGTCCGCGCCGAGCGTGCCGGGCGAGGTGAGCAGGGTGAGCGCCAGCAGGTCGGCCGCGACCGTGACGATCGCACCGAGTCCGTGCGCCTGCTCGATGACGGCCCGCGGGTCGCGTACGGCGCCGGAGGCTCCCGGGTACTGCAGCAGCATCCCGAAGACACCGCGATCGGCCACGTCCGCCGGGATGCCCTCGTCGAGGTCGGCCACGACGACCTCGACGCCGGCGGGTTCGGCACGGGTGCGCAGGACGGCGACGGTCTGCGGCAGGCAGTCCGCGTCGACGAGGAAGACGCCTTGCTTGACCTTGCCGACACGGCGGGAGAGCGCCATGGCCTCGGCCGCGGCGGTCGGCTCGTCCAGCAGGGACGCTCCCGAAGTGGGCAGGCCCGTCAGATCGGCGACCATGGTCTGGAAGTTGAGCAGCGCCTCCAGGCGGCCTTGCGAGATCTCCGGCTGGTAGGGCGTGTACGCGGTGTACCAGGCGGGGTTCTCCATGATGTTGCGTACGATCACCGGCGGCGTGAAGGTGCCGTAGTAACCGAGGCCGATCATGGTGGGCAGAACCTCGTTGCGCCCGGCGAGGTCACGCAGTTCCGCCAGCACCTCCGCCTCGGTCCGGGCGGGGGCCAGTTCCAGGGCCTCACCGCTCTTGATCGCCTCGGGGACTGCGGCTGCCGTGAGTTCGTCGAGTGAACCGTATCCGACCTGCGCGAGCATCTTGGCCCGTGCTCCGGCGTCAGGGCCGATGTGCCGCCGTTCGAAAGGAGTGCCGCGTTCCAGGTCGTTGAGGGGGATGCGGTTGGCAGTCATCTGCGGGGGCCTCCTGGTCACTGTGACCTACGAGGGACACCACGGCACGGGTGCCCGGACGGCCTCCCCCTCTGTCATCGCAACCTGAGAGCTTCACCGGCCCGGCCCGCTGTGCGGGCAGCCCGGCTTTCACCGTCGGTGAGGGAGAGCCCAGGCACTGCATGGCCCGCCCTGCTTTCCAGAGTGACCTCACCCGCGCGGTACGTGAGCCTGAGAGATTCCGGGGAGGAGTTGCTCCTTCGGCGCCCCCGGCGCTGACGCCGGAGGACTCTCCCGCTCGGGGTCGTCAGCCACTTTCGAGACTACCAGCGCTTCCCGTCACGGGAACCGGAGGTGCACTCGAGTGGCCAACAGCTCGGATATGCCTTTGGGTGGTAATACGGCTTGTACGTCCGGCTTCCGGCGTCCTCGACGCCCCCGGCGCCGCGTCTGCGCGGCGGCGGGAAACGGGGCCGAGGGAGGGGTTCGTCAGACCGTCGGACCCAGGACCGGCCACGGCTCGAACCGCGCCCGGCACCCCAGTCGCGACCAGTTGGAGGGACCGGTGCAGACCGACATCGACCCGAGGAGCCTCATCGGGCGCAGAGCGCTCGACGCGAGCGGCTGCAAGATCGGAACGGTCGGCGAGGTGTACCTCGACGACGCCACGGGCGCCCCCGAGTGGGCCGCCGTCCGCACGGGTCTCTTCAGACGCGAGGCCCTGATCCCTCTCGAACCGAGCGAACTGGTCGGCGACGTACTCCGGGTGCCCTTCGACCGGGCGCTGATCAGGAACACCCCGGTGCTCGGTGTGGGCCGGCACCTCTCCCCCCGGCAGGAGCTGCAGCTCTACCTGCACTACGGGCTGGACGTTCCCGCAGCCGCGGAGGGCCCCTCTCCCGGCCCCGACCGGGACTTCGGGCGCATAGCGGGGTCGGAGAGCTGAACGCCGGTGATCAGTACGGCCGGGCGTCGCCGGTCCGGCCCGTGGGCTCCTGCCGCTGCGGCTTTCCGGGGCCCGCCATGGCGGCCAGCGGAGGCGGTTCGCTGCTGTGCAGGTCCGGATCGTCGACGGCGAAGGTGCGCACCCTGCCGGGCGGCGATCCGGGTGTCTCGAACCGTACGGTGACGCGGCCCACGCCGCTGCCCTGCACCCATCCGCAGCCGTGTTCGGCGTGCCGTACGTCGCGGCCAGGAAGCCAGCGGCGCTCGGCGGGCGGTCCGGCGGCCCCGGACGCCGCCACCCGCCCCCCGGCCGCCTCATCCTCCGAAACGCTCCCCCCGGGTGTCTCCGCGTCGGCAGTCGCCTGTGCCTGGGCGAAGAGGTCCTCCTGGGTGAAGTCCGCGAGCCCGGTGACACCCACACCGAGCAGCCGCACCCCGGCCGTGGTGTCCACGGTGTCGATCAGTCTGGCCGCAGCCTCGCGCACCACACCCGCGTCGTCGGTGGGACCTCGCAGCGTCTCGGAACGGGTCAGCGTGGAGAAGTCGTAGCTGCGCACCTTGATCACCACGGTGCGCCCCGACCTCCCCGCCGCCCGCAGCCGCTCCACGCAGCGGGAGGCGAGCCTCGCCACGTGCGCCCGGACGAGGATCCGCTCCGTGAGGTCCACGTCGAAGGTGTCCTCCACCGACACGGATTTCGCGTCCCGCTCAGCGATGACCGGGCGGTCGTCCCAGCCGTTCGCCATCGCGTACAGGGATGTGCCGTGCGCCCTGCCGAGCAGCCGCAGCAGCTCCGCCTCACCCGCTTCCGCCGTCTCCCCCACCGTGGTGATCCCGGAGCGGCGCAGCACCTCAGCCGTGGCGGGTCCGACGCCCGGCAAGGTGCGTACGGGCATCGGGGCGAGCAGGTCCCGTTCCGTTCCAGGCTCGATGACCCGCAGTCCGTCGGGCTTGGCCTCCTCCGAAGCGATCTTGGCCAGCATCTTGGACCCGGCCAGTCCGACGGAGCCACTCAGACCTGTGGCCTCCCGGATCATGCCGCGCAGGCGCTCGCCGACCGCCTGTGCGGCCGCGGAGTCGGCGGAGGCGAGCACCTCCCCCGCTTCCAGGTCGACAAAGGCCTCGTCGAGGCTGAGCGGCTCCACGAGGGGGGAGTGTCCGGCGAGGATCTCCATCACCGCTTCGCTGACCTGCCGGTAGAGGCCGAAGCGCGGGATGAGGTACGCGGCGTTGGGGCACAGCCGACGGGCCTGAGCCATGGGCATGGCGGAATGGACGCCGAAGACCCGGGCTTCGTAGGAGGCGGTGGAGACCACTCCGCGCGGCCCGAGACCGCCCACGACGACCGGCTTCCCACGGAGGCTGGGCTTGGACGCCTGTTCCGCGGCGGCGTAGAAGGCATCCATGTCCAGATGCAGGATCGTCGGTGCGCTTCTCACATTCCTCGATGCTGCCGCATGCCTCTGACAGTCTCAGCCGGCGCGGTTGCGCCGCCGTGCCAGTTCGTCCCCCGGATGGTCGCCGGCGACGGTCTCGCCGGTCGCGACGGACTCTCCGTGGAGCTGCGACAACGCGCCCTCGACGTCCTTCCAGACCACGCCGACAGCGATACCGAAGACACCCTGGCCGCCCTGCAGCAGGTCGACGACCTCGTCGGGCGAGGCGCACTCGTAGACGGTGGCGCCGTCACTCATCAGCGTCATCTGTGCCAGGTCCGTCATGCCACCGGAGCGCAGATGCTGCACGGCGGTGCGGATGTTCTGCAGCGACACCCCCGTGTCGAGCAGCCGCTTGACGATCTTGAGGACGACGACGTCGCGGAAGCTGTAGAGCCGCTGGCTGCCCGAGCCGTAGGCGGGCCTGATACTCGGCTCCACCAGGCCGGTGCGCGCCCAGTAGTCGAGCTGGCGGTAGGTGATGCCGGCCGCCGAGCAGGCGGTGGGCCCTCGGTAGCCGATCGAGTCGTGGACGTGACCCTCGCATCCGGATTCCGCCGGGGCGGTCCGCGCCGCGGAACCCGCGGGCGGAGGGGGGTCTTCCGCTGCCATACCGTCGCCGGTACTTCTCACGCCGACCTCCGTCCTCCGCATCCCGGGGTAGACCCCCGGGATCTGCTCACCGAAGGTAGGCAGTCACCAGGGGTGCGTCAACGATCGCCACACTAGGCACGCCGAGTGACAATCACCCAAGGAGTGGTTTCCCGTAACCGCGCACGGGGAACTGCTGGCCCTTCACGACCGCAGGACGCAGGCGGAAACGCGCCGGCACGGGGGTCACTGGCTGCTGGTCCCGAAATCCTCGGGCGAGATCTGGTCGAGGAACTCGCGGAACTTCTCCACCTCGTCCTCCTGCTCGTCAGGGATGGCGATCCCCGCGTCCTCCAGCACAGCGTCACTGCCGTAGATCGGTGTCCCGGTACGCAGCGCGAGCGCTATGGCGTCGGAGGGACGCGCACTGACCTCGACCCCGCTGGCGAAGACGAGCTCGGCGTAGAAGACACCTTCCCTCAGATCCGTGATCCGGACAGCCGTCAGCTCCTGCCCCACCGCTTCCAGAACGTCCTTGAACAGATCGTGGGTCAGTGGGCGCGCAGGAGTCATGCCCTGCTGCGCGAAGGCGATTGCAGTGGCCTCCCCGGGGCCGATCCAGATGGGGAGGTACCGGTCGCCACCCGCTTCCCGCAGCAGCACGATCGGTTGATTGGAGGGCATTTCGACCCGCACACCCACAACGTCGAGCTCGTTCACACAGCAACCCTAGGCCGTGCCCCGCCTGTTTGGGTAGTCGGGACCCGCCCTGAGCTGTCGTATGAACCGACTCGGCCGGGAAAGATCGGTCACAGCCCCGAAGGCAGGAGCAAATCCGCAGGGCAGGGGGCACATGGGCCTCGGAAGACCGGCCCGGTGGACGCACCCGGGTGGCGCGGCCGTCCCGGCGTCCGCTGAGCGCCCCGCGGCCCGCGCAGGCGGGTCATGGCCCGTCGTGCAGGGCCCCGCAGGCACCCGGCGCGGGCACGGACAGGCCGGTGAACGGGTGAGGGTGACATCGCACACGTCCGAAACCCTCAGCGACGTCGGGCTCTGCGTGCCCGTCGGCGGGAGTCCTCACCGTCCGGCGGTGCCTTCAGGGCGCCGCCGGACGGTGAGGATGTTGCGGCGTGGACCGGGAAGAGGTCAGACGGCGCGCTGACTGGCGAAGAAGACCAGCCTGTACTTGCCGATCTGCACCTCGTGGCCGTTGGACAGCGGGACGCCGGCCTCGATGCGCTCACGGTTGACGTAGGTGCCGTTGAGGCTTCCGACATCCGAAACGGTGAAGACGCCGTCCGGCCCGCGCCGGAACTCCACGTGCCGTCGGGAGACGGTCACATCGTCCAGGAAGATGTCACTCTCCGGATGACGGCCGGCGGTGGTCAGCTCACCGTCCAGCAGGAAGCGGCTTCCCGAGTTCGGTCCACGGCGCACCACCAGCAGTGCGGAGCCCAGAGGGAGTGCGTCGACCGCGGCCTGCGCCTCGGGAGACAACGGCGGCGACTTCTGGCCTGTCGCCTCCGCCTCGTACGCCTCCAGACCGGAGATCGAGATCGTGGAAGTCGTCTCGGAGGACCCTTCGGCCACGGGCGACCCGCCCCGAAGCGGTGCCCCGCAGTTCGAACAGAACCGGCTCGCCTCGGCGACCTGCGTCCCGCACCTGCTACACACCGGCACGGCGTTCCCTCCGCCCGTCGAGTTCGATGGTGATCCGGAACTTATGCGGCCCGACGCTCCGGGGTCAACCGAAGCCCTGTCGCCGCCACCAGCACCGTCGCCGCCCTGAGCACCGACCTCGTCACGGAACAGCGGCCGCTCGGCGCTCTCCGCGTCAGGACCCGCCCCGGGCCCCTGCTGCCGCGAGGAGCCGTGCCGCGCGGCTTCGCCGCCATCGTTCTGGCGGCCCTTGCCGAACAACCTTGCAAAAAAACTCACGGGCGATTCCCCTCGCACGAAACAGACCCGCCCGTGGGGCAGGACAGACCCTCGATGCTCTCACTCGGCCGATCGTGACGCCCAGACAACGTCCCTGACCTTCGGACAGTTTCCCTCACGCGATGGTCACCGGGTCCGTCGGCCCCCCGCAAGCCTTCCCGACCCTCTCACCGCGATGATGACCGAGCGTAATCAGGACGCTTCGCAGAGCGCAAGGCGTCCACGACGATCTCCTTGGAGGCCGTCACGGACGCCTCCGCCTGCTCCTTGCGGAGCGTCTGGACGACGCCGCCGGGAATGTTCAGCGCCGGCTCGAGGTCCTGGGGCTTGCCGATCACCTGAAAGCGGTACGGCTGGCTGACCTTCTTGCCGTCCACGCGCACCCCGCCCGGGGTGTCCGAGAAGTAGGTGCTGGCCACCACCCGGACGTTGTTGATCTCTATCGCCTCGGCGCCCGCCGCCCGCAGCTCCTGGACGGCGTCAAGGAGCATGTCCGCCTCCACAGCGCCGCGGGTGTCGGTCACGGTCAGTTCGATCCCCGGTCCCCGGGCACCGACCGTACCGGCCAGAACGCCCAGCTGGCGGGCCTTCTGCCGGGTCTGCTTCCGGGCCTCCTCGGCCTGGTCCGAGCTGTTCTCCAACTCGGTGCGCTGGTTCTCGAGGCTTTGCTTCTCGTCCTCAAGGCGCTCGGTGCGGTCGTCCAGCTCGTCGAGGATGCGCACGAGGTCTTCCTGCCGGGCTCCGCGGAGCGAGCTGTTCTCGCTGGTGGAGCGCACCTGGATGGCAAGGCCCAGGCCCAGCACGAAAAGCAGCAGCGCGACGATGAGCTGCGCCCGTGTCACACGCGGCGGCCACACCGCCTGGGCCAGGCGCTGACGCCCCGTGCGTTTGTCCTTACGCCCTTCTGCCGAGGGTCCGGACGGCTCCTGCTCCCCGCCCTGCGGGTCTGAGTCTCCCTCCGCTCCCCCGGCCTCGGACGTCTCCTCCGGGGCCGGTGGCTTCCCGGCGTCCCCCGCGCCGTCTCCCTCTGCGCCCCTGCGGCTCTCGGGGCGGTCGTCACCACCGGGAGTGCCAGCGGACGCCGGTTGCTCCGACGGCAGCTCGCCGGGGTGCTTGTTGTCGTCGTCGCTCATCGGCCTCACGCCCGGAAGACGTGCCGGCGGATGGCCGCCGCGTTGGAGAAGATGCGGATGCCGAGCACGACGACGACGCCCGTCGAGAGCTGCGCCCCCACGCCCAGCTTGTCGCCGAGGAAGACGATCAGCGCGGCGACCACGACGTTCGACAGGAACGAGACGACGAACACCTTGTCGTCGAAGATCCCGTCGAGCATGGCGCGCAGCCCGCCGAAGACCGCGTCCAGCGCCGCCACGACGGCGATCGGGAGATAGGGCTCGACCAGCGTCGGGACGACGGGCCGGACGACGAGTCCGGCCACGACTCCCACGATGAGGCCCAGTACGGCGATCACGATCTGCTGCCCTCTCCTGTCTGCACGGGCTCTGCCGTTCTTACGATCAGGCTCGGCGCGGCAGGAAGCCGCACGTCGTCCTGGGTGCTCAAGCTGGAACGCACACCGTAGTTCTCCTGCAGCACCTGCAAGTACTGGCCGTCGGCGCTGTCCTGGAAGGTGCTGCTGAGCTTCTGCCCCGGCCCCAGCGCGAGCAGAGTGTACGGCGGCACGAGCGGTTTGTTGTCCACGAGTATCGCGTCACCGGCGGCGCGGATCGCCGAAAGAGCCGTCAGACGCTGGCCGTTGACCGACACCGCCTCCGCACCCGACTCCCACAGGCCGTTCACCACACGCTGCAGGTCCCGGTCCCGCACCCGCCCGTTGTCGGAGAAGCCGCTGCCCTGCCGCGGGCCGCCCGTGTCACTGTCCCGGGTGTCCTTGGCGTCGTCGACGAGGAGTTTGACGCCGGGGCCGTGGACCGGGAGGGCACCGGACAGCAGCCCGACGGTCTCCGCCTCTTCGCCACCGTGCTTCTCCAGCGCCTTTCGCTGCTTCTCCTCGACGTCACGGCGCAGCCTGTCGACGTTCCCCTGCAGCGCGTCGGTGCGCCGGTCGCCCTCGTCGATGCGGGAGATCAGCTCCTGGCGCTCCTTGGCGAGTTCGGGTGCGGAGACCCTGGCCTCGGCCGCGCCGACGGTGACCACCAGCGCCGCGAGGATCAGTCCGGCGGCGAGCCACAGCTTGGCCCGCACGGTACGCGGCATGCCCGAGCGGCCCTCTTCAGCACGCCGGGCAGCCGCCTGCGCGTACCCGTCGTCCAGGCTGTGGTCCATCGCGTTGGTCAGCAGCGACATGGAGGCATCGGGTCGCGCAGGCCGCGATGCGGTACTCCGTTCAGGGTGCTGCTGCGACATGACGCACATCGTCGCACGGCAGGGGTGCCGCCGCCGAATGGGCCCACCTGCTTGGGGGCGTCAGCGTCCGGCGCTGTCCACCACCGCCGACCACTCGTCCAACAGGGCCTGTGCGGAGGCCTCGTCGGGGCCTTCCGCCCACAGATGGGTGACCGCTTCCGCGGGGTCGGGGAGCACCATCACCCAGCGTCCGTCGGACTCCACGACGCGGACGCCGTCGGTCGTGTCCACGGACCGGTCCGCCGCGGCCTCCACGACGGTCCGCATCACGAGCCCCTTCACGGCCCACGGCGTGGCCAGATCACGCTTGAGCACGTGCGCACGCGGAATTCGCGCGTCGATCTGGCTGAGCGTGAGCTGCGCACGTGCCACGAGGCCGGTGAGGCGTACGAAGGCTGCCGAGCCGTCGAAGACGGAGCTGAACTCCGGCGTGATGTAGCCGCCCCTGCCGTCGCCGCCGAAGACGGTGGTCTCTTCGCGGCCCACCCTCGTCAGGTCGTCGGGTGAGGTCGTCGTCCACTCCACCTGCGTGCCGTGGTAGGCCGCGACCTGTTCGGCGATGCGGGTCGTGGTGACCGGCAGTGCGACGGTACCGCTGCGCCGCTCCGCGGCGATCAGATCGAGCATCACCAGCAGGGCGCGGTCGTCCTCGACGATCCGGCCGCGCTCGTCGACGAGGGAAAGTCTTTCCCCGACAGGGTCGAAGCGGATACCGAAAGCGGCGCGCGCCGAGGCGACGATCTCCCCGAGCCGTGCGAGGCCGGCGCGGCGCTCGTCGGCGGTCTCGGTGGGACGTGACTCGTCGAGACCGGGGTTGACGGTCAGCGACTCGACGCCCAGCCGGCCCAGCAGACTCGGCAGGACGAGGCCGGCACTGCCGTTGGCGGCGTCCACGACGATCTTGAGCCCCGCCTCCGCGACGCCCGAGGTGTCCACGGCTCGCAGCAGCGCGCCCGTGTAGGAGTCGTAGAGGCTGGAGGGGAAGCGCAGGTCACCGATCTCGCCGGGGAACGCGCGCCGGTACTCCTGCCGCGCGAAGATCCGGTCGAGTTTGCGCTGCCCGGCCTGGGAGAGGTCGGCGCCGCGCTCGTCGAGGAACATGATGTCGACGTTGTCCTGGACACCCGGCGTCGTACGGATCATGATGCCGCCGGCGCTGCCGCGTGCGGTCTGCTGCCGTGCCACGGGGAGCGGTACGTTCTCCAGGTCCCGCACGTCGATGGCGCTGGTCTGCAGGGCGGAAATCATGGCCCGCTTCAGTGCCCGGGCCCC
This sequence comes from Streptomyces sp. TAA204, assembly GCF_000424965.1. Taxonomy (NCBI): domain Bacteria; kingdom Bacillati; phylum Actinomycetota; class Actinomycetes; order Kitasatosporales; family Streptomycetaceae; genus Streptomyces; species Streptomyces sp. TAA204. The sequence goes on along the minus strand of NZ_AUKW01000019.1, from coordinate 2,477 downwards.
CCTGGAGTGGTCACGGGCCGTCGTGACGGTCGACCCCTTCTTCAGAGTGGTGGCGTAGGCACCGGCCAGCCGGACGGCCAGCTCGGGGGTGATCTCGACGTTCAGGATGCCGGAGACTCCCCGCGCGCCGAACAGGCGTGCCTGTCCCCTGGACTCCCAGATGACGGAGGTGTTGACGAACGCGCCGGCCTCGATGGTCTTGAAGGGATAGACGCGCACGTTGCCCTGCACGATCGATTCCTCGCCGACCAGGCACTCGTCGCCGATCACGGCGCCGTCCTCGATCCTTGCGGCCCGCATGATGTCCGTGTTCTTACCGACGACGCAGCCTCTGAGATTGGTCTGCTGACCGATGTAGACGTTGTCGTGCACAACGGCACGGTGGAGGAACGCACCACTCTTGACGACGACGTTGGAGCCGACCACGGAATGCTCACGGATCTCCGTGTCCGCCTCGACCTTCGCGTAGTCGCCGATGTAGAGCGGTCCGCGCAGCACCGCGTCCGGATGGACCTCGGCCCCTTCCGCGACCCACACCCCGGGAGAGATCTCGAAGCCGTCGATCTCGACGTCGACCTTGCCCTCCAGCACGTCGGCCTGTGCCTTCACATAGCTCTCGTGCGTGCCGACGTCCTCCCAGTAGCCCTCGGCGATGAAGCCGTAGATGGGCTTGCCTTCCTTCATCAGCCGGGGGAAGACGTCACCGGACCAGTCGACGGAGACGTCCGGCTCGACGTAGTCGAAGACCTCCGGCTCCATGACGTAGATGCCGGTGTTCACCGTGTCGGAGAAGACCTGGCCCCAGGTGGGCTTCTCCAGGAAGCGCTCGACCCTTCCTTCGTCGTCGACGATCGTGATCCCGAACTCCAGCGGGTTCGGGACGCGCGTGAGGCAGACGGTGACGAGGGCACCCTGCTGCCTGTGGTAATTGATGAGTTCGGTCAGGTCGAAGTCGGTGAGCGCGTCGCCGGAGATGACGAGGAACGAGTCGTCCTTGAGGGCCTCTTCGGCGTTCTTCACACTGCCGGCCGTACCGAGGGGCTTCTCTTCGTTGGCGTAGTCGAGCTCCATTCCGAGCTCTTCGCCGTCCCCGAAGTAATTCCTCACGAGCGAGGCGAGGAACTGCACCGTCACCACGGTCTCGCTCAGTCCGTGCCGCTTCAGCAGCCGCAGTACGTGTTCCATGATGGGGCGGTTGGCCACGGGCAGAAGCGGCTTGGGCATGCTCGCGGTCATGGGGCGAAGGCGGGTACCTTCGCCGCCGGCCATAACGACGGCCTTCATGTCGGAAGCGTCCTCCTCGGTAACGACGGTCGTACCGACTTCCCGATTCAGGACGGCCCACACATTCGGGTGGGGTCCGCCCCGGCCTCTACGACGCTGGAAAGGCAAGCTCAGTCGGTTGAGGTTCCCGTTCTGATCAGTCGGCGGACCTGGACCACGTAGAGGATCCCTGCCCACCAGTACAACGTCGTACCCCAGCCGGCGAACGCCCACCCGAGGATTGCAGCGAGTGACGCAATCCAGCCGGTTCCGTCACTGAGAAGCAGTAGGGGAAACGCGTACATCAGGTTGAACGTGGCAGCTTTGCCGAGGAAGTTCACCTGCGGCGGCGCATAGCCGTGGCGGTCCAGGACCCACACCATCACAAGCAGCAGCAGTTCCCTGGCCAGCAGAGCGAGTGTCAGCCAGAGCGGAAGGATCTCGCGCCAGGTGAGCCCGAGAAGGGTCGAGAGGATGTAGAGACGGTCGGCGGCAGGGTCCAGGATCCGGCCCAGATTGCTCACCTGGTTCCAACGCCGGGCCAGCTTCCCGTCCAGATAGTCACTGATGCCGCTCAGCGCGAGGATGAGCAACGCCCAGCCGTCACAGTTGGGTCCGCCGAAGACAGGCCAGAGGATCAGCCAGAGGAAGACCGGCACGCCTACCAGCCGGGCCATGCTGAGGATGTTCGGGATGGTGAAGACCCGGCCCCTGACGGCCTGCCTGTCCTGGACCTCCACCCGGGGCCTCCTGTGAGCAACCGAACCGACGACGCTCCTGACCCTACCGGCAGGGCGCTCGTCCCCGTCCACCGGGTCCGATTCCACCGCTTCCTCCGGATATGGGAGAAGCCCTGTCGGGTGTGGCGTGGCCACCCCGACAGGGCTTCTCTCACGTGTTGTTCGGCGGTGTCCTACTCTCCCACACGCTCCCGCATGCAGTACCATCGGCGCTGTCAGGCTTAGCTTCCGGGTTCGGAAAGTAACCGGGCGTTTCCCCGACGCTATGACCACCGAAACTCACACCCCCCACTTCTCCTGGGCCTGCCACACGTGGCGGCACGCCCCGGCAAGGGGGGGAAGTCTCAGCAAACACACACTGTTCACATGTCACGTGGTGCTGGATTGCGGGTTGCTGTCTCAGAAACCGCACAGTGGACGCGAGCAGAAGTACCTGTGGTCAAGCCCTCGGCTTATTAGTACCAGTCAACTCCA
>NZ_AUKW01000018.1:0-185990 GCF_000424965.1 Streptomyces sp. TAA204 | reverse complement strand
GGGCGCGGGTGGCGAAGCCCCCGCCACGCGAGGCGAAGCCGAGCACGAACGACGAGGGCGAAGCGGTTCGCGTCGTCCGCGAACACACTCCGCCCTCGCACTCGTGGAGCTAAGGAGAATCGAACTCCTGACCTCTTGCATGCCATGCAAGCGCTCTACCAACTGAGCTATAGCCCCCTGCACTGGTCCGCCGAGGGGATGACCCCGCGGCGGCGTCGCCAACCTTACACGGCTTCCGCCGCCCTTCGCCAAATCCGTTTCCGGAGGCGACCGAGGCCCGCGCCCGCCTCTCCCCGCGACGAGTACTGTCGTCGCCCGGTGCAGCCGATCACGACTCTGGAGCCGCTCGCTGTGAGCACGGTGCAGCAGACCGCAGGGGGCAGGTCGCAGGCGTTCGTCAGGACGCATCTGCTGAGTCGCCCGGCCGTGAGCGCCTCCGTTCTGTGCCTGGTCTCGTTCGCCGCCTTCTGGGCGGCGCAGCGCGCGACGGACGTCTCCATGATCGACCTCATGGTCTACCGCGCCGGGGGATGGACCGTACGCACGGGCGGTGACCTGTACGCGATGCGCGCCACCTACGCCCAACTGCCCATGACCTATCCGCCTTTCGCGGCACTGCTGTTCATGCCGTTGACGCTGCTGGACGTGGCGGACATGCGCACCCTTGCCACGGCCGGGAATCTGGTGCTGCTGGTGGCGGTCGTCCACCTGTCGCTGCGGCTGCTCGGGCGCCCTCTGCGCGCTTCACGTCCCGCCGTCGCTCTGCTGATCGCGTCCGCGGCCGTGTGGTGCGAACCGGTGTGGACGACCCTTCGATACGGCCAGGTCAACTTGCTGCTGACGGCTCTTGTGCTGTGGGACCTCTCCCGCCGCACCGGACACCGCTGGGCCGGTGTGGGCGTCGGGCTCGCTGCGGGCGTCAAGCTCACTCCCGCGCTGTTCGCCGTCTTCCTCGCACTGTGCGGCGTCGCGCAGTGCCTGCGCCGGCTGCGCAACGGCCGGACGGCGACGGGCTGGTGGAATCCGCCGCTCCGGCAGGCGGCAGTCGCGACGGGGACGTTCCTGGGCACGGTGCTGCTCGGCGCGGTCGTGCTGCCGCGGGACTCGCGCCGATTCTGGCTGGACGCGATCTTCCGGTCGGAGCGTGTCGGTCATACCGACATCACCGACAACCAGGCCCTGAGCGGCGTCGTGGCCCGTCTCCTGCACACGGGCGAACCGGGCTGGGCCTGGCTGGTGCCTGCCGCCGCGGTGGTGCTGTTCGGGCTGGGCACGGCGGTGGCGGCCGCGTCGGCGGGTCACAGACGGCTGCCGTACGCACCGGCCTGGGCGGCCGTCGCCTGTGCCTGCACGGCGCTGCTGGTGAGCCCCGTCTCGTGGTCGCACCACTGGGTGTGGTGCGTGCCGCTGGTGATGCTGCTGGCGGCCGAGTCGCTGGTCCGCGAACGGGGGCGGCTCTGGCGGTCCTCGGCCGGGGCAGCGGCTGCCGCGTTCTGTTCGTACGCCGTGTGGCAGGTGCCGCACGGCGAGACAGGGCCCGTACGGCCCGAACTGAGCCAGACGGCGGGCGAGATGATTCTCTCGGCGGTGTATCCCGCGACGGGGCTGGCCTTCCTCGTGCTGGCAGCGACCGTGTCCGTAAGGGCGTTGCGCAGGCCCGCACCGTACGACCGTGAGGACGGTGCTGACCGGCCGACGGGCAGTCCGCCCTCACGGCTCCGCCTGCGTGAACAGCGCGAAGAGCCCGAAGAGCCCGAAGAGCGCGAGGGTGTCTCTCAGGCAGTCGCGAAGGAGTAGAAGCGCTTCAGCGTGCAGTGCTCGTCGAGCAGCCGCCCGTAGATGGGCTCGCCGTCCAACTCGCGGTACGTCTCGATCGGATCGCCCTTTATGATCAGCGCCCGCGCGCAGTCCTCACACCAGTACTGGAACGCGGCGTTGACGGGCTCCATGTCCCGCACGATGGGGGTACCGCTGCCGCACCAGTCGCACTTCCTGCTGTGCGCACCCATCAGTCATCAGCTCCAGCTGTGGCCGCAGGCCGTGCACACGTAGGAAACTCCTCCGTTGTCGCCGAGCATCTGGGCAACGTTCGATGAACCACAGGCCGGGCACAGCAAGGTCCTTGAGGACCGGCGCGAAGGGCCGCCGGCTGATCGTGCGCACAGGCATGCCGCCTGATCACCGCCCTCGATGAGGACTGCTGGCGACATCGCACACGTCACTCCCCTCGGACCCTCCCCCTTTCCCGGGCGTCACGATTCTGCCACGTTCCCGCACGTCTCAGGAGGCCCGGTCGGCGATCGGGACGTGAAGCGCGTCGCGAGGTGAACCCTCGCAGAACCGACGGAGCCGGAAGACTTCTGGTTCCGGCCCGTCGACATGGCACAGGACGACACAACGCGCAGCCCCCGCGGGGACGTTGCGGCCCCCGTTCCCGCGGAGCTGGCTAGCTGTTCTGTCCACGGAGGTTGGTGACGGTGATCACCGGTAGGTGATCTTGAAATGGGTGAGGGCCTTCTGGCTCGGTGTGGATTGCGACATCTGCACCGGCGACCAGAGAGGCCCTCATGCCGCACCGTAACGCACCCCTGACCGAGACCGGACGTGTGCGGCTGGCCCGCTGTGTGGTCGAGGACGGCTGGCCCTTGCGCCGGGCGGCCGAACGGTTCAACGTCTCGGTCACCACCGCCCAGCGGTGGGCGACCCGCTACCGGGCTGGCGGCGAGGCCGCCATGGTTGACCGCTCCTGCCGTCCCGGCCGCTGCCCGCGCCGGACTCCGACGCGCATCGAGCGGCGCATCATCAAGGTCCGCGTCCTGCGCCGCTGGGGCCCAGCACGCATCGCGGGTCTGCTGCACCTGGTGCCCTCCACCGTCCACCGCGTCCTGGCCCGCTACGGCGTCAGCCGCCTGGACCACTGCGACCGGGCCACCGGCCGGGTCATACGCCGCTACGAACGCGACCGCCCCGGCGAGCTGGTGCACGTCGACATCAAGAAGCTCGGCAACATCCCCGACGGAGGCGGCCACAAGGTGCTCGGCCGGACGGCCGGCCGGAAGAACCGCTCTGCCGTCGGCTACAGCTACATCCACACCGCCGTCGACGACCACTCCCGCCTTGCCTACAGCGAAATACTCACCGACGAGCGCAAGGAGACCGCAACGGCCTTCTGGACCCGGGCGCAGGCATTCTTCACCGTCTGCGGGATCACCGTCGAACGCGTGCTCACCGATAACGGCGCCTGCTACAAGTCCCGTCTGTGGCGCGACACGCTGGCCGCGGCCGGGATCACGCACAAGCGCACTCGCGCCTACCGGCCCCAGACGAACGGCAAGGTCGAACGTCTCAACCGCACCCTGCTGGAGGAGTGGGCCTACGCCCGGCCTTACCGCTCCGAGACCCAACGACGCGACGCCTTCCCCAACTGGCTGCACACCTACAATCACCACCGCGCACACACCGCGCTCGGCGGCCAACCACCCGCCAGCCGCGTCCCCAACCTCACGAGGCAATACAGCTAGGTGCTCGGGCTGCTGGCTGGGACTCACGACGGGCGGCGGCCTGTAGTCCCTGGCAGGCCCTCGGAACCGCGTGACGATCAGTCATGGGTGTGGCTGGAAAACGGGGTCCCAGATGATGTTGTGGGTGCTATGACTGCTTTACGTTGATTTCGTGTATCGATGCGTCCAAGGGGGGCCATGGCTATAGAACGGGCGCAGGGAAGTGAGCCGCCAAGACCAGTTTTTGAGGGATTCGCTGAGCTATCCCCGCCGCCTCCCCGCGTGCAGTTGGCGCCTCCAATGGGAGGGCCAAGGCCTCAGACGCCGCAGCAGATACTGTATTTCTACTCCGATGACGACTGGGAAGAGTTCACTCGCGAGTGGGTGCTGGCGATGGGCCAGCCATATGTGCGGGTGATCCGCCAAGGTGGCGCCGGCGACAAGGGCGCTGACATCGCGGCGTGTCTGACAGCGCAGGGAACAGCAGGGCCGTGGCACTGCTTCCAATGCAAGCACTACCAGGACGCTCTGCTTCCGTCGGATGCTCGCCCTGAGATGGTCAAGATCTTCGCGGCGGCTGTCCAGGGGAGCTACGTCCTTCCGGAGAGTTACATCTTCGTCGCACCGAAGATCGGCCCTACTCTCGCCCGGATGCTCATCAACCCCCCGAAGCTCAAGGCAGACTTCCTTAAGTACTGGGACAAGCCTGGGGACAGCCTTGGTGGCCACCTCGACGCTGGAGTGCGGGCGGGTGTGGACGCGCTTGCTCGTGCGGACGACTTCAGTCGTTTCCAGGCGCCTGATCTTGATCAGATCCTAAAGTGGCACAGCAGTACCCCGCAGCACTCCGATCGGTTCAGCAAACCGCTTAAGGACCGTCCTGCCGTTGAGGCGCCACCACCGGAGGCAAGGCCGGAAGAAGCGGCTTATGTGCGCAAACTCCTGGACGTCTACAACGAGACGTATGGCTGCGCTATGACGACCCTGCGGGAGGCGTACGACCATGCCATGGCCGGCCCGATGATGCGGTGGCATCGTGAGGTGTTCTATCACGCCGAGTCCCTACGGGTATTTGCGAGAGACAGCGTGCTGCAGGGCACCTACGAGGCCATCGAGTCGGATATCTTCCACTCCGTGTTCGGTGTGGCGCAGCGCAACCACTCAACAGGCCAGGACCGATTGGACGCAGTGCAGGCTGCGGCCGCGAGTGCATCTCTGACCGCAGCCAACGTCCTCACTCCTATCGTGACCGCTCCGGACCGGCAGGGGTTGTGCCATCAGTTGGCCAACAACGGTCGGCTGACGTGGTGCAAGGAGGACAGGCAGTGAATCCGCTCAACAGTCCCCTCGAAGTCGGGATGCGAGCCCTGGTCGTCCTGGCAGAGTCTTTTCCTGAGCGGTTCGACTCAGCACAGCTGGTCTTTCTCGACCATGCGATGGTTCACAGCGGCGATCTCGCTGGCCCAGACAGCCTCCACCCCGACCTTCCTGCCGGCCCCGGAGAACTGGGTATGCGGCGACACCTCATCGAACAGGGTCTGGTCGTGCTGATGAGAGCTGGCCTCGCCGATGTGGTCGCAACGAGCGACGGCTTCTTGTACGGCGCCACGGAAGAGGCGCCTAGCTTCCTCGGCATCTTGGAATCGCCGTACGTGCGCGAGTTGCAGAATCGTGCAGCGTGGCTCGCCGGGATCGATTCTCCCGAGGTCGATGCACGCAGCGGCATGGCGCAGATTAGCCAGCGCTGGTCTGACCAATTGAACGTTGCCGCACCACGCTGGAGGGACGTACTGTGAACAGACTGACTCTGGTTCACCTGACATTCCTCGGTATCGGCCGCCCTGCCGCCACCGTGGAGTTCAGCCCCCGACTGACGGTGATCTATGGGGCCTCCGAGACTGGTAAGTCATACATTGGCGAGTCTGTGGACTACATGCTGGGCGCCAGCGAGCTCAAACCCATCCCCGAGGATGACGGCTACAGCCGACTCCTGCTGGGTTTGCGCTTGGGGGACGGGCAGCCTTTCACCCTGTCCCGCGCCCTGGGTGCGAACGACATCGAAGTGTTCAATCGCGACGTGCGAGAACTGACAACCGCACCGGCTGACATCACGTTGTCCCACAAACACAGCCCTACATCCCAACGGAACATCTCCCGATACTTACTCAATCTCCTCGGGATCGACGGGCGCAGGATCCTCAAGAACGCCCGCGGCCAGGTACAGCCGTTGAACTTCCGGAATCTCGCCCGGCTGAGTGTCGTCAACGACACGCGCATGGCAGGGCACCAGTCACCCGTGCTCACCTCGGGCATGCCACATAACGAGACGACCGAGAAGTCAGTACTTAAACTCCTCCTAAGCGGACAAGAAGAACCAGTCCTTCCAACTGCACCGACCAGCCTGGAAAAAAAAGTAGGCAAGGGAAAAATCGATCTTCTCAGCCGACTCATCGACGAAAGCCGGGCGAGGCTCACGAGCCCGGCTACTGAGTCCGAACTACGGCTACAGCTGGACCGTCTGAAGTCGTCACTCAGACACGCCAGCGCCACTGCCGACCACCTCATCGCCTCACGCTCCACCCTCATAGAACACCGCCGCGAATTGGAATCCGAGGACCACGACAACCAAGGGCGCGCAATCGAGGTGCAGGATCTGCTTTCGCGCTTCGGCCTGCTACGACAGCAGTACGAGTCAGACCTGGCGCGGCTGGAGATGGTCGGCGAGGCGGGCAATCTCCTGGGCTATTTTCGGACCGGCATCTGTGTCTTCTGCGGAGCTGAACCAGAACATCAGCATCCGGGCCATCACCTTGCGGAGACAACCGAGCTAGCAGCGGCAGTCGCCGCAGAGACACGAAAAACCACCGAGCTGCACAGTGACCTCATGAGCACGCTCGAAGATCTCCAAGACCAGGCGGCGAGCCTAAGTGTAAAACACAGACAGCACTCCGAAAAGCTCGCCGAGAACGATCGGGAACTTCGTGCCCTGGAAATGCGCATGAAGCCAGTCAATGCCGACACCAACGAACTCATGACCAGGCGCTCTCAAGTGGAGAGTGAGCTCGCCATACACGCTCAGATCCAACAACTCGAGGACATGAAAGCGTCTCTGTCCAACATCCCACCCACACCCCCTGCCGCCCGCGCCGACGGCATCCCAGCCACAGACATTGCTGACTTCGAAGAAGCAATCCACCAGACGCTGCAAGCGTGGGGGGTGCCGGGCGAGAATCAGGTCAGCTATAACGCGACTTCGGCTGAGATCACTGTCGATCAGCGGCCGAGAGCGAGCAGGGGTAACGGCATGCGCTCAATCCTCCATGCCTCTTTCGCGGTGTCGCTGGCGCGCCGCAGCCAAGCCCGCGACCTGATTCACCCGGGGTTCGTCGTACTTGACTCTCCCGTGGTCACCTACCGCCAGTCCGAAGACAGTGAGGATGACCCCGAGTTGATGACGTCCGACGTCGTGGAGCGCTTCTATCGAGACCTCCTCGATAATCCTCCAGGACAGGTCATCGTGATCGAGAACGGCACTCCTCCCCCGGGCATCTCCGGTCGCGCGACCATCTACCCCTTCGGCGTGGACGGCTCCGAGCGCCGGGGTTTCTTCCCCTATCAGGAACAGCCAGAGAGCTAACCCCTTCTGGGGGTGCGCAGCGACCAATCGGACCGGGAGCGCTCGATACACCTGCCTACTGAAAGCTACTGACGTCATCAACCCTCGGGCCACTAAGGCCGGACAGACTGTCCGGCCTTAGTGGCCGGATCACTCGGAGGCTGTCTCCACACAACTGTGGTGTCCGGCTACGGGGCCTGCCGGGAGTGGCTCCTCGTAGATACCGTGATACAGGCCGCAACGTAGCAGGAGGCAATCCAAAATGCGTGGTCTCGGAGATCACCTCAGCATCGGCGAGCGCATAGCGTTCTACCGCAAGCGTCGCGGCTACACACAAGAAGTCCTGGCGGGGCTCGTTGGCCGGAGCACAGACTGGCTCGCCAAGATTGAGAACGGCCGGCGGAAGCCGCCTCGCATCGACATGCTCGCCGAGCTGGCACGCGTGCTGCGGGTGCCGCTCGGGGATCTCATTGGCCAGCCCGTCCTGCTGGAAGATGAGCAGGAGCAGGACGACGTGCCGGCCGTCAGGGACGCGCTCATGAGTCCGCGGCGTCTGTCCCGACTGCTGTTCGGCCCTGAAGTCGAGGCTCAACTCCCGAGCCCTGGGCCGACAGTGCCCTTCGTAGAACGCGCTTGGGGCCACTACCAGACAGGCAGCCTCGGCAAGGCGCTCGCCGCGCTTCCCGGGCTCTTGCAGACGGCTCAGGAGCTTGAAGACAGGGCTGCGCGCTCTGGCGACGAGACGAGGGCCTGCTGGGCCGTGTCAGCCCGTACTCACCACCTCGCTGCGACGACGCTTGCGAAGATCGGCGAGTCCGATGTCTCTTGGCTGGCCGCCGAGCGCGCTATGCGGGCCGCCGACGAATCTGGTGATGCTCTCGTTCTGGCTTCCGCCGCCCGGTCGGGTACGCATGCGCTCCTGGCCAACGGGCGCTACGACGACGCGATGGAGCTGGGCAACACCACGGCCACGTGGCTCTCGGCTCGCATCGACGAGCACGACCCAGCAGCCCTCAGCCTGCTGGGCATGGTGCATCTGCGCGCCGCTGTCGCTGCCGCGCGTCACCAGGATCGGGGCACGGCCATGAACCTGCTCTGTCGAGCCGAGACGCTGGCCGAGCAGCTCGGCGAGGACGCGAACTACTGGCAGACGAGCTTCGGCCCGACCAACGTGGTTCTCCACCGCCTCTCCATCGAGTTGGACTTGGAGAACATCTCGTACGTGGTGGAGCACGGCGACATCGACGTCGACCACATGCCACCCGAGCGCGGCACCTCGCACCGCATCGACCACGCCCGCGGCCTCTCTCTCGCCGGCCGTAGCGACGACGCCTTCAGGGAACTGCGCACGGCGGAGCACAACTCACCGCAGCTCGTACGCAACAACCCCAGAGTCCGGGAGACTTTGCGGGACTTGATGAAGCAGTCTCCGGTCACTGGCAGCGCTCGGTCTTCCGAGCTGTTCGTCATGGCCCAACGGTGCAGGGCGGTGCAGTGAGTACGACCTCTCGGAGTGTCTTGGGTGTGGTTGGCACGAGTGCAGGGGGTGTCCAAGCCCTACGGGCTGGGCTTGTCCAACCGGCCGTAGAGCGCGGCTGGCAGGTCGCCGTGACGCTGACACCGACGGCGGACGAATGGCTGCGTGCCACGGGTGAGATCGAGCAACTCAAGGCGCTCACGGGTCTTCCCGTACGGTCTCTTCCCCGCCTCCCGAGCGAGAGCCGCCCACATCCGCCGGCGGACTGTTTTGTCGTCGCACCCGCCAGCGCCAACACTGTCGCCAAGCTGGCCTCGGGCATCTCCGACAACCAGGCACTGACGCAGGTCAACGAGGCAATCGGTACTCGGAACCTACCCGTCGTCGTCTTCCCACGCGTCAACGCGGCCCACGCCCGGCACCCCGCCTGGGAGCGTCATCTGGCGGACCTGCGCAGTGCGGGGGTCCGCCTCGTGTACGGAGCTGACGTGTGGCCTCTCTACGAGCCTCGCGAGGCGAGCGCCGGACGGGAGATCCCCTGGGAGGCAGTGCTCAACGAAGCCGATGAGGCAGTGAGATGAAAGCACGTCAACACCATTGACCTGCAATGACGAAGGACCCGGACAGTGTGTCCGGGTCCTTCGTCATTCGTACGGGAGCCGCGCTCGCCGCGGGGAATGTACGCCGGGACTTCCGAGTCCTCCTGAAGAAGGCGGGGCTGTCCGCCGACGACTGGACCCCGCGGGAGCTCCGGCACAGCTTCGTCTCGCTGCTCTCCGAGCACGGCATCCGGCTCGAGGACATCGCCCGCGTCGTGGGACACCGAAGCACCACCACGACGGAGATCGTCTACCGGAAGCAGCTTCGCCCTGTGATCACCGAGGGGGCTGAGGTAATGGACGCCATCTTCGCCGACGGATCGAGCGAAGGGGAGCCGCCGTGAGGTAGCCGTGCGAGGCACTGGCTCCCTGTTTGGCTCCCCCGCCTGCGTCAAGCGCTCGAAGGGCCGTCCACGCACGGCGTGGACGGCCCTTCGGCTGCTGTTCAGAGGGGGTTCTGCGGTGGTGGGCACAACTGGGATCGAACCAGTGACATCTTGCTTGTAAGGCAAGCGCTCTACCGCTGAGCTATGCGCCCGGGGACCGAACGAGGCCACAGACTACCCTGTCCCGCGGTATCGGGCGCAAACCCTTCCGCGGGCCGCCCGCGGCGCGGGGAGACGCCGATTCGTGCGGGATCGTGAACGAACCGGCCCGTGTGTTCGTTGGCACAGGGTGGGACAATGGCCTGCGATCCACTGGTGCGGTACATGGGGACACGGGGAGAGGTTTGGTGGCGGCGATGAACGGCGGCGGTACCCGCCGCTGGGGCTGGGGCAGCGGCCGGGCGGAGAATCAGCGGGCCGACGCGCAAGCAGCCAAGGACGCCGCGGCAGCCGCCTTCTACGACCTCGACACCGCCCAGCGTGATCTGCGCATCTCCATCGAGACCCTCAGCGCCGTCGACGACTCCCGTCCCGCGCGGAAGGCAGTCTCCGACTTCGCCGAGTTCGGCACCCGCATCGACCGGGTGAGCCACGAGTACATCACCGTCGTCGACACCCATGATCTGGACCGGGACGATCTCGACCCCGGCACGGCCGCCCGTGCGCAGGCGGAGCTGAGGAAGGCCAAGGAGGACCTGGAGCGGGTCAAGGCCGAGCTGGAGCGCTTCGGGGAGGGCCTGGGGCCGCTGCTCTCGCAGGCCGAGACCCAGCTCGCGCGGCTCGCTCCCGCCGTGGAGCGGGCGCGGCAGGCTCTGCTGGCCGCGTCGAACGCGCTGGACGCCACCCGCGCCGCAGGCCTCGAGGCCGACGATCTCGCCGGCCGTCTCGCGTCGCTGTCGCCGGAGCTGACGAAGCTCAATGAGGGTGCGGGCCGGCACGGCGTCCAGGACACGCTGCACCGGGCGGACCGGGTGGTGCGTGAGGCCGAGGCGATCCGCAGCGAGGCGGACCAGCTCCCCGAGAAGGCCGCGGAGATCGACAAGCGGATCTCGTCCCTGCGTACGCGCACCCAGGCCCTGCACACCAGGGCCGGCCAGGTCGAGCCCGTGCTGAGCGAGCTGCGCCGCCGGTTCAGCGCGGCGTGCTGGCAGGACCTGCAGCAGGTACCGGAGCAGGCGGCGCGTTCGGTGCGGCAGGCGGAGGAGAAGCTGGCGGAGGGCCGCAAGGCTCGGGACGAGCAGCGCTGGCCGGACGCCACCGCGCAGGTGTCGACGGTACGGGCGCTGCTGAACACGGCCGACGAGGCGATCAAGGCCGCCGGTGACCGGCTGCAGCGGCTCAACGAGGTCTCCTTCGACAAGACGAAGGAGGTCGAGCGCACCCGGTTCGCGATCCGCGACGCGCAGCGCCTCGCGATGGCGGGCCGCAGCACGCCGGACCCGCGGCACGCCCGCCCGCTGGACGACGCGGTGGAACGCGTGGACCGGGCGGTGGAGTCGCTCTCAGGACGGCACCCGGACTACTGGCATCTGCTGACCGAGCTGGACGCCGTGAAGGAGACGGTGCAGCGCGTGGTCGATCAGATCCGCGAGGAGCGGGCCTCCGGGCAGTGACGGGGAGCCGCCGTCACAGGGGAGGAACGGACCTCTCACCGGCGGCCCGCGCGGCTGCCGGATAGCATTCCGCCATGCCGCGTTACGAGTACCGCTGCCGCCGGTGCGACACACAGTTCGAACTGACCCGTCCCATGGCGGAGTCCGGTGCCCCGGCCAGCTGTCCGGACGGTCACGGGGACACCGTCAAGCTGCTCTCCACCGTCGCGGTCGGCGGCACCTCCGCCGCGCCCACGATGAGCGCACCGCAGGCAGGGGGCGGCGGGGGCGGCTGCTGCGGAGGCGGCTGCTGCGGCTGAGACCGGGACTGAGACGGGGCTGAGACCGCGGGCGTACGTCAGCCGCTGCGGCCGTCCGTCCAGTGCGCGGGCCTGCTGAGCCCGCCGGGGAGCCGGGTGCCGCCGCTGCCCTTCGCTGCGCTGATCTGCGGCTGGGTGAGGAAGAGGCATCCGGTGAGGTCCGCGCCGCTCAGGTCGGCGTCCCGCAGGTCGGCCCCTGTCATGTCGGCGTCGCGCAGGTCCGCGCCGGTCATGTCGACGGCGATCAAACGGGCCCCGCGGAAGTTGGCGCCCCGCAGACCGGCGCCCGCGAGCCGCGCCCCTGACAGGTCGGCGCCGCGGTGGTTCCTCCTGCGTCCGGGGACGCGGGCCCGCGCCGTCTCGCTCGCGCGCAGCAGCGCAGCCCCGGCCCGCTCCCGCAGTGCCGGGACGTCTGCCGCCAGAAGGTCCTCGGCGCTGCCCTGCGTGAGCCGCTCGACGGTTTCCAGCACACCCTTCAGTTCGCCGCGCAGCGGCCGTCCGGTGGGAAGTGCCACCGCCTCCGTCAGGTACTTCAGCAGTTCGTGCAGCTGCCGCATCACGGCGAACACCGCGAACATGGGCTGCGCCGTTCCGGGCTCCTCGCGCCAGTCCCGTCCGCCGAAGGTGACCTGGGAGACCTTCTGTCCGGCGCCGAAGCAGTCGAAGACGGTGCACCCGGAGAACCCTCGCTCCCGCAGGTCCGCGTGGATGCCGCAGCGGAAGTCTGCCTGGAGGTTCGTGCAGGGCTGTCCGGCGGCCTTGTCGAGGGCGAAGTCCGACGAGGCGGTGAAGGACAGCGCGACACAGCACAGCCCGAAGCAGGCGGCGCAGTCGGCTCGCAGATCGGTACCGCCGCTGCCGCCCCTCGGTGGAGCGGAACACTTCTGGCTCAAGGCGTGTGGTCTCCTGCCGCGAGGTCCCCACCGGACCGGTCCGCCGTGGACGGGCGCTCATTCTCGCACCTGCCTGCGAACTACCGGACGTCAACGGATGCGGGCGACGGCGCCGTAGGACCCGACGCGCACGTCGTCGTCCGCCAGGTCCTGCTCGGAGCGGTCCGAGTGCCAGCGGTGCACGAGCACGAGACCCGGTTCGAGGAGTTCCAGCCCTTCGAGGAGTGCCGCCACCTCCCCGTACGTACGGCTGCGCAGGGGGATGCCGGACAGCTTCTCGTAGTGGTCGAGCACCGCGCGCATCGCTTCGGGATCGAGGTCGGCCGTGAGGTGGGAGAGGGTCAGACAGCTGCCGGGCGCCAGCAGCCCGGTCAGGCGCCGGACCATGTCGTGTGCCGTCCGGTCGTCCCGTACGTAGGGCAGCAGCACGGAGAGGGAGAGGGAGACGGGCTGCTGCAGGTCCAGGTTCTCGCGGACCTCGGGGGAGGTGACGACGGCGGCCGGGTCTGTCGCGTCCGCCCGGAGGAAGGCAGTGCTGCCCTGGGAGCTGCTGGTGAGCAGGGCCTGGGCGTGCGCGTGGACGACGGGGTCGTTGTCGACGTAGACGACTCGGGCGGAGGGGTCCTCGGACTGGGCGACCTGGTGGAGGCCGGGTTCGGTGGGGATTCCGGAGCCCAGGTCGAGGAACTGCCGTATGCCGGCCTCCTTCACGAGGTGGCGTACCGCGCGGAGCATGAAGCCGCGGTTCTCACGGGCCGTCATGGCGATCCGGGGAGCGGCTTCCACGGACTGCTGGGCGGCCCATCTGTCCGCCGCGTAGTTCGTGCGCCCGCCGAGGAGGTAGTCCTCCACACGTGCCGGATGGGGGCGGTCGGTGCGCGGCTCGCCCTCCGCGCGGACGTCCGCCGGGCCGGGGCCCGCCTGTTCCCGCTGCGTACCGGCGCCGTCGGCAAGGCCGAAG
This sequence comes from Streptomyces sp. TAA204, assembly GCF_000424965.1. Classification (NCBI taxonomy): domain Bacteria; kingdom Bacillati; phylum Actinomycetota; class Actinomycetes; order Kitasatosporales; family Streptomycetaceae; genus Streptomyces; species Streptomyces sp. TAA204. The sequence continues at coordinate 172,646 of NZ_AUKW01000018.1, read as the reverse complement.
GGACGGACGCGGCCCGTGGCGTAGAGCGCCCAGAGCAGGTCGTGCACGGCACCGGGTCTGTCCTTCGTCAGGGGCAGATGTGTCAGGGTTCCCGCCTCACGCAGCCAGCCCGTCAGCGTCCCGGGCGGGATGCCCAGCTCGCAGGAGGTCTCGTGGTTGTCCAGTTCGTGGTGCGCCCAGGCCGACAGCGCGGACAGCAGACGTGTGGAGAGCCCGGACAGCACCCCGCCGCCCCACATCGCGGCACCGTCCTGGGAGAGGATCTCGCGTACGCCGCCCGCGGCCGGTGCCGTTCCGGGAACGGGCGGCGGCAGCTCGGCGAGCTGCAGTGCGAGATCGAGAGCCGCCCGGTCGCCCAGCCTCCGCCGGTCGAGCCCGGCCCGGGACGTCAGTTCGTCGAGACGGGCGGAGATCGTGTCGTGGTGCAGTCCGAGCAGTCTGCCGGCGCCCTCCGCGCCCATCGTGATCGCCGCCCGGCACACCTCCAGCAGCCGCCGCAGCTCGACCGCGGCCAGGTTCTCCTCCAGCGGCGCCAGCAGCTCGCGCGCCCAGGCACGCGCCGAGGCGTCCAGCATCTCCGCCAGCGGAGGCCGCCCGTCGTGCACCGCCACCCCGCCCGCGGTGCGCCGTGCCGCCTCGACGCTCGCGGCCGCCGCGCCGTACAGCCGTGCCGCGTGCTCCAGCGGGCCGCGCCCGCTCACGCCGACGGCCCGTTCCGGCAGCGCCTCCGCCACGGGTTCCAGGACGGTCTGCACCGGGGGCTGCGACCCGTCCCAGATGACGATGACCTGGGCCTCGTCCACGGGACACAGCACGGTCAGCGAACGCCCCCACTGCAGCGCCTCCTCCACCTCGGAGGCGACAGCCGCACGCTCCTCGCCCGGCGCCGTCTCGACCACTGCCATCTGCATGACACCGGCAGCCGTCAGGCCCGGTGCGAGCGGTTCCACGGCCCGTCCGGCTGAGGTCACATCGCCCACCATCAGGTACTGGAAGGCGGAGGTCCGTGCCGCGAGCACCGCCGCCCGCAGCCGGTGTTCGCGCTCCGAGACGTCCTCCTCGCGCAGCAGCCCGGCCACCATCACTGCCACCTGTCTCAGGCCGAGCTGGCCGCGTCCCGTCCACGGCTCCTCGCGGGAGGCGATCAGCAGCCGGTGCGGCGGCCCGACGCCGACCGGCCACACCTCCACGTAGCGGCGCCCCTCCGAGGTGCCCCGTACGGGGCCGCGTTCCCGTCCCCGCACCAGCTCCCGCAGCGGCCCCGCCTGTCTGCGCAGCTCCTCGGGCCACGCCTGTTCGCGGTGGCCGTCGACGATCTCGATCTCCGCCCCGGTCTCCTGTGCCACCCATTCGAGCAGGCCGGCAGGGCCGTCGCCCTGGGCGATGGCCTGCGCCGCGAGGTTCGAGTAGCCCTCCAGTTGGCGGATCTGTGTCTGCAGTGCCGCGACGTGTGCGCCTGTCAGAGCTTCGGTCACCCGTACCGGGTCGCCGGGGACCGCCGGTCTGAGCACCGGTACGAGCCCACTGCCGCCCACCTCTTCGTCATCGCCGCAGACCACCACTCCCGCCGCGTCGCCGGCCCGTAGCGAGACCCACTTCAGGCTGCCGCCGCCGGGGGTCACGAGCAGCGCGCGCGCCGTACGCTCGCCGATGCGCGGTCCGTCCGGGCCGCACCGCACGATCTTGTCGACCACCCGGCTCGGGTCCTCGGGCGCGTCGTCACCGGCCGCCCACCGCAGCAGTGGCGGCTCGGAGGCGGTCAGGTGGCCGAGCGTCAACATGGCTCAAGCGTCCTGCCCGGCACCGGCAGCCGCACCTCGAGTGCCGCTGTGGGGGCGGCGGGCCGGGACGGATGGTGGAGGGAAGGGCACGGACCGGAGCGGGGTGTGTGGACGCGGCCCCTGTGCGTCCCCCACGGACGGGTGAAGGATGGACCGGGCCGCCGCAGGGCACGGCAGGGCACGGAGCCGGAGGCACCGGCCGGGCGCCGTGCGCTCAGGTCCGTCCCGCGGCGGCGGCCCGGCTCATCCCGCGCAGGATGCGCTCCCCCGCCGCGACGCCCCGCTCGCTCAGTGCGGTGATGTGACCGGCCCTCCAGCCGCTGTCTGCGAGTTCACCGTGACCGGGCGTCCAGCCGCCGTCGGCGGCGAGCAACATGTCGGCGTCGAGCAGCGAGTCGCCCGCGGCGTACGTGTGCTCCGTGCCGGTACGCCGGGCGATCTCCTCGATGGCCGCGCTCTTGGTCAGCGGTCCGGGCACGGCGTAGATCTTGCGTCCCTGCAGCGACACCGTCCACCCGCGCTCCCCCGCCCACTCCGTCAGCTCCTTGACCCAGGAGTCCGGGAGACGGTCGCGGTCGACGACCAGATACGCGAACAGTTCGTCGGCGACGCGCTCTTTGAGCACCCAGTCCCCTCCGGCGGCCGCATGGCGCAGATGCCCGGTGATCTCGTCCAGCGGAGCGCAGGATTCCAGGCCGCGCAGCACGCGCGCGTGCCAGGTGGGGTCGGACTCGCCGTCGACCAGGAGGTGTCCGCCGTTGGCGCAGACCGCGTAGCGGGGCGGCGGGCCGGGCAGCCGTACACGCCGGTACTGCTCGCGGGTACGGGTGGTGGTCGGCACGAACACGCACCGGCCGGCCAGTCCGTCCAGCAGGGCGGCGGCCGTCTCGGTCATGTACGACAGCGGCCTGCGTTCGTAGGTCTCCACACACAGCAGTCGCGGCGCCTCGGCATCCGGCATGGTCAGCCCGAGCGCCGCAGCGGAGTAGATGAGCGTGCGGTCGAGGTCGCTGGCGATGAGGGGGAGTCCGCTCGGGGTCCCTCTGCCGGTAGCTCTGCCGGTGGCTCTGCCGTCCGTGCTGCCGCCCGCTCCGCCGACCGGGCTGTCGGCCGTGCTGTCGGCTGTGCTGTCGGCGCCCGTCATACGGCTGCCCTGCCGTCCGCGCCCGTGGCGCCCCGCGTGTAGCGCGGGTGGATCAGGCCGACACAGCTGTAGGGGAGCCCGTCGGCCTCCTCGACCGGTACTCCGCGCTGTCCGGCCAGCAGCCGCACATGGTCGAGGTCGGAGCCCGCGCCACGCCGGGCGAGCACCTTCCACGGCACTCTGCGCAGCAGTACGCGTGTCGTCTCACCGACCCCCGGCTTGACGAGGTTGACGTCACCGATGCCGTACTGCTCGCTGATCCGCTCCACCGCCCGCCAGCCCGCCCACGTGGGAGCGCGGTCGGAGGCGAGCAGCGCCGGGACGTCCTCGGCGACCAGGGCACGCACCTCCTCGAAGCGGTCCGTGACCGTGTCCAGGAAGAGCCCTGAGACGTCCGAACCGGCGAGTTCCCGGTAGCACTTCCCACCGTGGAAGTCGTGCGGGCCCACGAGGTCCGCGCGCAGCACAGTGCGCGAAATCAGTCCGGAGACGGTGGAGTTGAGGCAGGCGGAGGGGATGAGGAAGTCCTCACGTGTGCCGTAGGTGCGCACGCAGCCGCCCGGGTCCGCGAGGACGGCGAGTTCCGGGTCGAAGCCGTCGAAGGGGGCGACGGCTTCGGCGAGTTCACGGGTGATGGCTCCCTTGCCGGTCCAGCCGTCGACGAAGACGACGTCGGCGGGGTCGTGGTGGGCCGCGATCCAGCGCAGCGCGTTGGTGTCGATGCCGCGGCCGCGCACGATGGAGACGGTGTAGTGGGGCAGGTCGAGGCCGTGGACGCGCTGCGCCCAGCGGCGCATCAGGATGCCGACGGGCGTGCCCGCACGGGCAAGTGAGACAAGGACGGGCAGTCCGGCCGTTCGTCCGGGAGGGCCGCCGGTGCGTCCCGAACCGTCGGTATGTCCCGTACCGCCGGTGCCGTGCGTGCCCGGTCCCGGTGTCCGTCCCGGCCCGCGCTCCGCGAGCACGGTGTCGGTGACCGTGCCGACCGCGCGTGCGACGCGTGCTGCGGAAGCCTCCAGGGCGCTGTGGAAGAGCCGTTCGTACTCCGCGCTGGGCTGGTACTCGACCGGCAGCGACTCCGCGTAGTGCGCTCCGCCGCTCTGGATCGCCTCCTCCCGCTCCTCGGGGGGTGCCTCCAACTGCACGTCCGAGATGTCCCGCAGCAGCCAGCCGACGTCCTCGGCGGCGTACGAGGAGAATCCCGGTCCGCGCAGCGGGGGCGGCAGCGGTACGTAGGAGGGCAGCACCGCGAGCAGCACGGCACCGGTGTGCTCGGCGAGCCGGGAGAGGAGCCCGCCGGGAGCGTGCAGCGCGGGGGTGTCGGCGACCGAGTCGGTCACCAGGACGACCGCGTCGAAGCGGCGGTCCGGGTCGCTGCCCGGGGCGACGTTGTAGGCGTAGCGGGTGGCTGCCGCCCGGTCCCCACCCGGTGGGCCGTCGTGCGCGGGGTTGTCGTGCGCGGGGTTGTCGTGCGCCGGGAAGGCGAGCGCCGTACGCACCGCGTACGCCGGGTCGTCCACAGCCAGCACCGGCGAGCGGGTCGTGGTGGAGAACCGTACCTGCGCGCGGTCACCGAGTTGCCGCTCCAGTGCTTCGGCGAGGCGCAGCGGTGCGTACATCAACTCCTCGCAGCCCAGCAGCAGTACGCGCGGAACCGGGGCCCCGTCCGGGGCGCCGGAGAGGGCGGGAAGGGCCCCCGACTCGCTCAGCGCGGCCTCCAGGCGGGCGGCCATGGCGGGCAGTTCGGCGTCGAGCCGTGCGCGGTGGGCCGCGGTGAAGCCGTGCCGCCCGCCGTCCGGAAGGCCGCGCGGCCAGCCGGTCTCCACGCGTGTCACCGGGGCGGCCGGCTCTCGGCTGCCGGCGTGCCCTCCGGCGGGGACGGGCGCGCGGGCTCCCGCCGCCTCAGACTCCGCCTCAGACTCCGCCTCGGCGACGAGGCGGAGGCCGCGCTCCAGCACGTCGTGCGGGAGGGAGACCTGGCCGCTCGCCAGCGCCACCACCTCCACACGGGAGCCGAGTTCGGCGGCGAACTTCTCCAGCGCCGCCACGTCGCCGGAGGACCGCATGTCGGTGAGCGCCACCACCACGTACCGCTCGCGCGGGCGGCCGCGGTGCAGCGCGGCGATGGTGTTGCGCACGGTGCGGCCGGTGGAGAACTCGTCGTCGACCAGGACGAGCGGTCCGTCACCGTCCAGCAGCGCCGGGTCCTCGGGGAGCAGCAGATGGGACGTCGCGTGGCTGTGCTCCTCCTCGAACCCGCCGACCGCCTCGACTCCCCTCACCGGCCGCCGGGTCGAGTGCAGACAGGTGACGCCCGCGATGCCGTCCGCGACGCTGTGGCCGAGCCCGGTCGCGGTCTCCGCGTACCCCAGCACCACCGCCTCGTCCGCGAGAGCGTCACCGAGCAACGCTCGTACCCGGCGGCCGAGTTCGAGCCCGATGCCGTAGACCCTCCCGGGACTCCCGGGGATGTGCTTGCCCAGGACCTGCGAGACGAGGAGATGGGCGCGCTTCGGGTTACGGCGCAGGGCGAGGCCCATCAGCTCCCGCAGGCCGTCGCCGCTCAGCCGTACGTCCAGACGTTCGGCAACCCACTGACCGGACCACACCACTTCGCCCATTCCGTCCCTCGTCGCTCTCCCGCGCGCGCCCGCGCCCCGCGGGCTCATGCCTCTCGGCCCGCAGGTGCCGCGGCCGGCGCCCCCGGCACCGCTCCGGTTCCGGCGCCGCCGGACACCCTGGCTCCCGCTGCCAGTACGTCCACGAAACCGACCCCCTCGCGGGCCACGCCGAACAGCTCCGCCCTCAGCAGCGTGTGCTCCGCCCAGGCGCGGTGCGGCTTCACCTCGTTCATCTTGTTCGTGTAGGCGGAGCGCATCACTCCCCCGCCGCTGCGCTCGGGCCGCAGGATGTCCGTGGCGTCGCTGTACTCCTCCAGACTCACCACGGAAAGGGCGTGCACGGGCAGCACGTGCGAGGGGTGGATGCAGGTCTTGCCCATCAGGCCGTTGGCACGGTCGAGTTCGATCTCGCGCAGCAGCCCGTCGATGTCGTGGTCGATGAGCGCGGTCCGCAGCTCCTCCGCACGTCCGGTGAAGATGCTCTGCCGCAGCTGGGGCTTGAAGATCCTCTCCTGGAGGCGGAAGTACTCCCACACCGGGCCCGTGACGGTGTAGCCCGTGCCGTCCGCCCGCCCCAGCACATTGACCACGTCGCCGATGACGGAGGCGACGAGCTGGACGTCGTACGCGGTCATCTCCGGGGTGCGGCGCAGCCCGTAGGCCGAGCAGAAGTCCGTCACGCCCAGCCGCAGAGCGAGTATCCGCTCCCGGTACTTGTCCACGGTGCGGGCGATCCCGGCCAGGGTCCCGGGGCGCGTCTCCATGTGCAGCAGCTCCGGCGACTCCAGCACGGGCATCGCGAACAGCCGCCGCCCGGTGGCCGCTTCGGCCTCGGCGAGGGCCTCCAGGAACGGGATGCCGCTCTCCTCGGTGAACTTCGGCAGCACGAATCCGGACAGCAGCCGTCCGGCGGGGCCGAGCCGGGCCACCAGATCCGTGATCTGGCCGGGCGCGCGTACGCGGATGAACAACAGGGGCACATGCTGCGGCCGTTCCTGCCCCCGCCACTGCTCCTGCCCCTCGGGGCACACCAGTTGATCGAGCTGCTCCAGCTGCTCGACGAGGTTGGTCTCGGCCGCCACGACGTCCGCGTCGTCGATGGAGTCCTCCAGGCACAGCACCATCGACACCACCCCGAGCCCGGCCTGCTTGACCACGTCGGCCGCAAGACCGGGGCGCGTCGCCGGGCAGTAGAGAGTGGCCCCCAGAGCGACGGCGAGCGTGTGCCCCGGGGCGTCCGCGGTGAACTCGACGGGCTCATGGTGGAAGAGCCCGTGCCTCACCTCGGGTGAGAGGTGGCCGAAATGCCGCATGCTTGACCCCGTTTCCCCTCGCGCGGCATCCGGCGTGGCCGACGCGACCTTCGTGAATGAGCCTCGCCCGCCTCACGGGAGCTCCGGCCCTGTGGCGAGAACCAGCCGTTCATCGTACGTACGGGAGGGGGCAGATAGTTCCGCTCGGGGGTGAAAATCACGTTACCGCCAGGTGCCCGCCGGTCTCCTCGCGTTGTCGCGGAGCCGGAACGGAAGGCAGGATGAGCCCATGACGCACGCCATGGTGAAGGGTTCGAACATTCAGCTGGAGACCGTGGCGGTGCGTGCCGTCCTGTGCTGGTCGCCGGGTTCGGGAGTACCCGACGTCGACGCCTCGGCGCTGCTGCTCGACGACAGCGGCAAGGTCAGCTCGGACGAGGACTTCATCTTCTACAACCAGCCGCAGCACCCCACCGGTGTCGTCCGTCATCTGGCCAAGTCCCGGCAGGCGGACGCGGTGCGCGACTCCGTCGAGGCGGACCTGGCCGCCGTCGGCCCCGAGGTGGACCGCGTGCTGCTGGCAGCCTCCGCCGACGGCGGCACCTTCGCCGACGTACCGGGACTGCGGCTGCTGCTCTTCGGCGCGGCCGACGCCACCGCCGGCGAAGAGCCGCTGCTGGAGTTCGGCATCGAGCCGGAGACCGGCGCCGAGACGGCGATGATCTGCGGCGAGCTCTACAGGCGCGGCGACGGCTGGAAGTTCCGCGCTCTGGGGCAGGGTTACGCCACCGGGCTGCTCGGTCTGGCCACGGAGTACGGGATCACGGTGGAGGAGCCGGAATCCGGTGACGCGGGGACGGGTGGCGGCGGTGAGGTCCCGCCCCCGCCTCGCCACGCACCGGAGGACGCGACCGTACCGGCGATGACTGCGCCTGCGCCGCCCGCCCCCGAGCCGGAGCCCGACTTCCCGCTCATGGCACCGGCACCCGGACCGGCGGCGCCCGCGGCGCAGGCACAGGCGCAGGCCGTTCAGGCGCCGACGCAGCCGGCGTACGGATACCCGCAGCCCCCTCAGCACCCGCCCGCCACCCAGCCCGCGTACGGCTACCCGCAGCCGGCCTACGGCTATCCGCAGCCCGATCCGGACTTCACACTTCCGCCCCAGGGACCTCAGTTCCAGAGCCGGTAGTCACCGGCGTCGGCGGTGCCGGACCGGCGGTTCCGGACACCGCCCAGCGGGCCGCGCCGCGACGGGCCGGACGTCCGGCGGCCGGCCCGTTTCACGCCTTTCCGGTCTTGTATCCGCGGCCCCACTGCAGCCCCCAGCCGTAGAGGCGGTCCAACTCCGCCTGGAAGCCGTACACGTAGCGCGCTTCACGCCGGACCACGAGCTGGTCCTTCTCATGGTGCAGGAGCAGCACCGCGCACGAACGCGCCTGTGGTGCCCGCTGGTCGAGTCCGACCTCGACGCGCGGGCCGTTGCTGGGGTGGAGCGTGAGGATCGCATGCGTACGGTCGAAGGCGGGGGTGCCGTCGTAGATGTACACGAAGAAGAGCAGCCGTTTGATGCTGTCCTTGTGGTCGAGGTTGACATAGATCGTCTCGCCCGACGGCGAGCCGAAACGGTCGTCACCGGTGAGCTTCACGAACGGCGGGGAGTTCCAGTCGCCGAGGAAGTTGCCCAGCGGCTGCACCACTCCCTTGGAACCGTCGGTCAGTTCGTACATACAGGCCAGGTCGAGGTCCACATCGACCACACCCTGGGTGTGGGCCTGCACCACCTTCGGCTTCAGCGCCTGCAGCGGGTTGCGGAGCCATGCGCCGCCCCCGGTGTCGTCGAAGTCCGACGTGCGCATGCGCCAGGAGAGATTGACCCGGAGGCTGCCGCTGTCCGCGCCCTGTTCGGTCAGCGAGACCGACGCGTGACGCTTGGTCAGCTCGACCGCGTAGGTCGAAGGTCCGCCGATCGTGTCGAACTTGGGTCCCCGCCGAAGACCGCTACGCCAGTTCTCCCACAGAGAGACCATCACGCACCCCCACTAGTGCTCCACAACGCCGCGGGGCGGCGCCGAGCCGCGACTCGGTGCCGCCCCGCCAAGAGCGTTCCGCAAACAGGCCCCGGTGACACACGGATCACGGCAGCCGCCGCGAGGCCGATGTCACACGGAAGTTCTACGCCTTGCTGCCGACCTCGGACTCCTCGGAGGGCTCCTTGCCCCCGTCGCCGTCACCCGCCTCGATCGCCCGGTTGCGCCGGAGCGAGGACCAGAAGGACGCGGCGATCAGAGCGACACCGATCAGACCGGTGATCACCTCGTTGATCTCGTACTTGATGGTGATCAGCAGGATCGTGGCCAGGGCACCGATGGCGTAGTGCGCACCGTGCTCGAGGTAGACGTAGTCGTCGAGCGTGCCCTGGCGGACCAGGTAGACGGTGAGCGAACGGACGTACATCGCGCCGATGCCCAGGCCGAGCGCCATCCAGAAGATGTGGTTGGTGATGGCGAAGGCGCCGATGACGCCGTCGAAGGAGAAGGAGGCGTCGAGCACCTCGAGGTAGAGGAACATGAAGAACGCCGCCTTGCCGGCGAGGCCGACCATCGTCGGGTCCTTGCCCTCACGCTTGGCCTGCTCCTCGGCTTCGTGCTTCCGCTCGTCCTCCTCTTCGAGCTTGTTCTCGAAGTGCCCGGAGAGTCCGCCGACGAGGAGGTAGGTGATGAGCCCCGCGACGCCCGAGAGCAGCACGGTGGCGGACTTGTCGGCGGTCGTGCCGCCGTGCTGGTGCGCCTCGACGGCGAAGGTCATCGCGGAGAGCATCAGCACGATCAGCGCGATGCAGACCGAGAGCATGTCGACCTTGCCGAGCCTTGCCAGGGGGCGCTCCAGCCAGGGGATCCACTTGTGCTCCCGCTCCTCGAAGATGAAGTTGAGGAAGATCATCAGCAGGAACATCCCGCCGAAGGCGGCGATGGACGGGTGGGCGTCGGTGACGAGCTGCTGGTACGTCTCGGGCTCGTCCATGGCGAGCTGCACGGCCTCGATGGGCCCGACCTTGGCGCTGATGGCCACGATCACGACCGGGAAGACCAGCCGCATTCCGAACACCGCGATGAGGATGCCGATGGTGAGGAAGATCCGCTGCCAGAACGCGTTCATCTTCTTGAGCACGCCGGCGTTGACGACGGCGTTGTCGAAGGACAGCGAGATCTCGAGGACGGAGAGGATCGCCACCACGGCGAAGCCCTTCCACCCCCAGAAGAACGCGGCGAGGGCGAGTCCTCCGGCGGTGACACCGAAGGACCAGCCGAAGGTTTTCAGAAGCACTGGGCTACCCAATCAGCTTTACGAACAAATGACCTTGGCTTACGAAACGTTGACCCCGAAGTCTAGAGCGATGCCGCGCAAGCCCGAGGCGTACCCCTGCCCAACGGCCCGGAACTTCCACTCCCCGCCGTGCCGGTAGATCTCACCGAAGATCATCGCCGTCTCGGAGGAGGCGTCCTCGGTGAGGTCGTAGCGCGCGAGTTCCTGGCCGTCCGCCTGGTTGACGACGCGGATGTAGGCGTCCGTGACCTGGCCGAACGTCTGCTGACGGGTGTCGGCGTCGTAGATGGAGACCGCATAGACGATCTTGTCGACGTGGGCGGGGACGAGTGAGAGATCCACCAGGACCGTCTCGTCGTCATCGCCACCGGTGCCCCCGACCAGTTCGTCACCGGTGTGCTCGACCGATCCGTCGGGGCTCTTGAGGTTGTTGTAGAAAATGAAGTACTCGTCCCCGAGCACCCGGCCGTTCGCGCACATCAGCGCGCTGGCGTCCAGGTCGAAGGCCGCGCCGGTGGTCGAGCGGGACCTCCACCCCAGACCGATCTGCGCCTGGGTCAGGTTCGGTGCGGCCTTCGAGAGGGAGACATTTCCCCCCTTGGCGAGCGTGACGCCCATGATCTGTTCCTCTCCCCGGTGGTGATGCGCCCAGTGTGCCGACACCACCGGCGCCGCACACCTCCTGCTTACGGAAGCCTGCGGCGCCGGTGGCTGCCGAGATCTCTCAGACGTTGACGCCGAAGTCCTGCGCGATGCCGCGCAGGCCCGACGCGTAGCCCTGGCCGATTGCCCGGAACTTCCACTCCGCGCCGTGCCGGTAGAGCTCGCCGAAGACCATGGCCGTCTCCGTCGATGCGTCCTCACTCAGGTCGTAGCGGGCCAGCTCGTTGTTGTCCGCCTGGTTGACGACGCGGATGTACGCGTTGCGCACCTGGCCGAAGCTCTGCTGGCGGCTCTCCGCCTCGTAGATGGAGACCGGGAAGACGATCTTGTCCACCTCGGCCGGCACACCCGCGAGGTTCACCTTGACGACCTCGTCGTCGCCCTCGCCCTCACCGGTGAGGTTGTCGCCGGTGTGCTCGACGGAGCCGTCGGGGCTCTTGAGATTGTTGAAGAAGACAAAGTTCTGGTCACTGCCGACCTTGCCCTCGGCGTTCGCCAGGATGGCACTGGCGTCCAGGTCGAAGTCCGAGCCCGTGGTCGTACGGGCGTCCCAGCCCAGTCCGACGATCACGGCCGTCAGGTTCGGGGCCTCCTTGGTCAGCGAGACGTTGCCGCCCTTGCTGAGACTGACTCCCACGAGTCCTCCAGGGTTTCTGTCGAACGGAGCACTGCGTGCGCCCGTATTTCGGTTACCTCAGATCAACGAGTTGATCCTAGTGAGCGGTTCCCCCTGACCACAGGGGTTCTCAGAGGGTTTCGAGTGCTTTGACGTAGTCGTTCAGGTCGCGGGCGTCGGGCAGCCCGTTCACCACGGTCCAGCGGACGACGCCCTCGGTGTCGATGATGAAGGTGCCTCGTACCGCGCACCCCTTCTCCTCGTCGAAGACGCCGAACGCCCGGGAGGCGTCACCGTGCGGCCAGAAGTCGGAGAGCAGCGGGTACTCCAGGCCCTCCTGCTCGGCGAAGACACGCAGAGCGAAGGGTGAGTCGTTGGACACGGCGAGCAACTGCACGTCGTCGTTGACGAACGCGGGCAGTTCATCGCGCAGCGCGCACAGTTCGCCGGTGCACACTCCCGTGAAGGCGAAGGGGTAGAAGAGCAGAACGACGTTCTTCTTGCCCCGGAAGTCGGAGAGCGAGACCGACTCGCCGTGCTGGCTCTTCAGCGTGAAGTCCGGTGCCTTGGTGCCGACCTCGATGGCCATGGGGTGAGGGGTCCCTTCTGTACGGAAGACGGTGCGTGCGCCCCTGGGCGGAAGCCGCGGCGACGGGCTCCGCGGGACGCACCGGCGCAGTCTTTCACCCCCGGGTGACAAGCGGACGGGCCCCCGGCAGCCTGACTGCCGGGGGCCCCTGTCCGCGTCTTCTTCACCGCTCTCCGGAGCGCCTGCGCGCCTACCGCTTGCCGGACCGAGCGGCCTTGGGCGTCACGAGGCGGCTGCCGCTCCAGTCCTTGCCCGCGTTGACGGTGCTGGTCTGGGCAAGTCCCGCGGTCTGCGCCGCCTCGCCGATCTCGCTCGGCTCCACGTATCCCTCGCGGCCCGTCTTGGGCGTCATCAGCCAGACCGGAGAACCCGCATCGATCATCGTGGTGGCGTCCACCAGCGCGTCCGTCAGGTCACCGTCCTCCTCGCGGAACCACAGCATCACGGCGTCGGCCACGTCGTCGTAGTCCTCGTCGACGAGCTCCGTACCCGTGATGGCCTCGATTCCCTCACGGAGTGCCTGCTCGGTGTCGTCGTCGTAACCGAGCTCCTGGACCACCTGTCCGGGCTGGAAACCCAGCCTTGCGGCGGGGTTGGTCCGCTCCTCCGCGTGGTCCGCGGTCGCGCTCACGGATTGCCTCCTGTCCTTTGCTGGAATGTGCCTTGCGCCCCGCGCGCACGCGAGGCGATGGCCGTAGTCCACACGGGCAGGGCGGATCGCGCAAGTACCCCACCACGCCTCCCGCCCAAACGTTGACGTGTCAGCCCACAATGCCCGATGAACAGTGATTCACACCACAGCGCCCCGATGTGGATGACCGACTTTGCCCCCTTCTGTCTCTGCCGTCCCACGGGCGGCACGGCGAGGCCGCCCCGGGCGTAGGGTGGCAATTCGGCCCCCTTTCTTGATCCTTCCCCCGAAGCACTGCGCGGAGGCACCGGGTTACCTCCCGGTAGAGATGACGTGAGCGCGGCGGCGGTACACGATGGAGGCGGCGCGACACCATGCAGAGCAATAACGAACAGCGAAGGAACAGCGTGGCTTCCGGATCCGATCGCAACCCGATCATCATTGGCGGCCTTCCCAGCCAGGTCCCGGACTTTGATCCCGAGGAGACCCAGGAGTGGCTCGACTCGCTCGACGCGGCCGTCGACGAGCGGGGCCGGGGACGTGCCCGCTATCTCATGCTCCGCCTCATCGAGCGGGCACGCGAAAAGCGTGTCGCCGTACCGGAGATGCGCAGCACGGACTACGTCAACACCATCGCGACGAAGGACGAGCCTTTCTTCCCCGGCAACGAGGAGATCGAGCGCAAGGTCCTCAACGCGACCCGCTGGAACGCCGCGGTGATGGTCTCCCGCGCACAGCGGCCCGGCATCGGCGTCGGCGGACACATCGCCACCTTCGCCTCCTCGGCCTCCCTCTACGACGTGGGCTTCAACCACTTCTTCCGCGGCAAGGACGAGGGCGACGGCGGCGACCAGGTCTTCTTCCAGGGCCACGCCTCTCCCGGCATCTACGCCCGCGCGTTCCTGCTCGACCGGCTCTCCGAGGCACAGCTCGACGGCTTCCGGCAGGAGAAGAGCAAGGGAGCCGACGGCCTCTCCAGCTATCCGCACCCGCGGTCCATGCCGGATTTCTGGGAGTTCCCCACGGTCTCCATGGGGCTCGGCCCGATCGGGGCGATCCATCAGGCCAGGATGAACCGGTACATGGAGGCACGCGGCATCGCCGACACCTCCAAGTCCCACGTATGGGCCTTCCTCGGCGACGGCGAGATGGACGAGCCGGAATCGCTCGGCCAGCTCTCGCTGCCGGCCCGTGAGGGCCTGGACAACCTCACCTTCGTCATCAACTGCAACCTGCAGCGGCTGGACGGACCCGTACGCGGCAACGGCAAGGTCATCCAGGAGCTGGAGTCCTACTTCCGCGGCGCCGGCTGGAACGTGATCAAGCTGGTCTGGGACCGATCCTGGGACCCGCTGCTGGCCCAGGACCGCGACGGCGTGCTGGTCAACAAGCTCAACACCACTCCGGACGGGCAGTTCCAGACCTACGCCACGGAGAGCGGCGCCTATATCCGCGATCACTTCTTCGGCGGCGACCAGCGGCTGCGGGCCATGTCCGAGAACATGACCGACGACCAGCTGCTGCACCTGGGGCGCGGCGGTCACGACCACCGCAAGGTGTACGCGGCCTACAAGGCGGCCAAGGAGCACCAGGGCCAGCCCACCGTGATTCTCGCCCAGACCATCAAGGGCTGGACGCTGGGGCCGAACTTCGAAGGCCGCAACGCCACGCACCAGATGAAGAAGCTGACGGTCGACGACCTCAAGGGCTTCCGCGACCGGCTGCGCCTGCCGATCCCGGACAAGGAGCTGGAGTCCGGTGCCCCGCCGTACTACCACCCGGGCAAGAGTTCCGAAGAGATCCAGTACATGCACGACCGGCGCCAGGAGCTGGGCGGCTACGTGCCCACCCGCGTTAACCGGTCCAAGCCGCTCAAGCTCCCCGGCGACAAGCCCTACGCGGCGGTCAAGAAGGGCTCGGGGCAGCAGGAGATCGCCACCACGATGGCCTTCGTGCGGCTGCTGAAGGATCTGATGCGGGACAAGGAGATCGGCAAGCGCTTCGTGCCGATCGCACCGGACGAGTACCGCACGTTCGGGATGGACTCCTTCTTCCCCTCGGCCAAGATCTACAACCCGCTGGGCCAGAGCTACGAGTCCGTGGACCGCGAACTGCTGCTGGCCTACAAGGAGTCGCCGAGCGGCCAGATGCTGCACGACGGCATCACGGAGGCCGGCTGCACCGCGGCGCTGACGGCCGCGGGCTCGGCCTATGCCACACACGGCGAGCCGCTGATCCCGATCTACGTCTTCTACTCGATGTTCGGCTTCCAGCGGACCGGCGACCAGTTCTGGCAGATGGCCGACCAGATGTCCCGCGGCTTCGTGCTGGGCGCCACCGCGGGCCGCACCACTCTGACCGGTGAGGGCCTGCAGCACGCCGACGGCCACTCGCAGCTGCTCGCCTCGACCAATCCGGCCGCCGTCGCCTACGACCCGGCCTTCGGCTTCGAGATCGCGCACATCGTCAAGGACGGCCTGCGGCGGATGTACGGCTCCAGCCCGGAGCACCCGCAGGGAGAGGACGTCTTCTACTACCTCACCGTCTACAACGAGCCGGTCCGCCAGCCCGCGGAGCCGGAGAACGTGGACGTCGAGGGCATCCTGCAGGGCCTGTACCGCTATCGGGAGGGCACCGCGGGGACGCTCGGTGCGCAGATCCTCGCCTCCGGCGTGGCCCTGCCCTGGGCCCTGGAGGCCCAGCAGATCCTGGCCGAGGACTGGAACGTCAAGGCGGACGTCTGGTCGGCGACGTCGTGGAACGAGCTGCGACGCGAGGCGGTGGAGGCCGAGAAGCACAACCTGCTGCACCCGGAGGAGGAGCAGCGCGTGCCGTACGTGACACGCAAGCTCCAGGACACGGAGGGTCCGAAGGTGGCCGTGTCCGACTGGATGCGAGCCGTCCCCGACCAGATCGCCCGCTGGGTGCCCGGCACCTACCAGTCGCTGGGTGCGGACGGGTTCGGTTTCGCCGACACGCGCGGCGCGGCCCGGCGCTTCTTCCACATCGACGCCCAGTCGATCGTGCTCGGGGTGCTGACGGAGCTGGCGCGTGAGGGGAAGCTGGACCGCTCGGCGCTGAAGCAGGCCGTGGACCGCTACCAGCTGCTGGATGTGGCGGCGGCGGACCCGGGCGCGGCCGGCGGCGACGCCTGAGCCGCAGCCCGGTCCGTGCCGTGCCGGTCCCCGCCTCCGGGCGGGGACCGGCACAGGTGTGATCCCCCGGCCGCGGACTTTCCCGCTGCCCGGCCCTCTCCCCGCTGCACGGCGCGTCATTCAGCGCTCCCAGAGCTTGAAGGCCCGCACCCGGTATTCCCCCTCGGGTGTCCAGGAGCCGGAGGGATGGGTGTGGAACTCGCCCGTCTCGGCGCATTCACCGCTCTGGTACACGGTCGCGGGGCGTCCGGTGCGGTTGGCGAAGGAGAGGGCGCTCACCCCTTTCGGCAGCGGCACGCAGCTCTCGACCGGAACTCCGCTCAGTTCGTAAGTGCGCCGGTCGCCCCGGAATCCGGGCCGCGCCCACAGGCACAGCTCCCCCGCGGCGCACTCCCCCAGCCTCGTCCGCTCTCCGTCCTGCCGCGCCCCGGCTCCGTCCAGCCGGTCGACTGCGGTGTGCGGCGGCGCGGCGTGCGACCGTGAGGCCGCCGCTTCCGTCGCCACCGCCGGTGCCGACGCCGGGACGATCCCGGCCGCCGCGAGCGTCACGGCCATGACGGCCCGTGCCGTACCCCTCCGGCTCCGTCCGGACATACGCGTGCCCGCTTCGGTCATCTCGATCACTTCCCCGTATCCGGCCGGGCTCGTTCACCCGGCGTCGTGATCAGGATGTCCGGGCGTGCGGGCCCGGCCAAGAGATGTCCGGCCGTTTCACCAGGACAGGTGGCGAAGTTGTCCACAGGCAAGGCCCGCGCGGTTCTGCTCCGCGCCGCACAGGTATCGGGGCGGACCGGCCAGTGCCGTTCCGCCCCGATCCCCCCGCTCATGACGCGCCGCCACGCATGCGCTGCGCTTCGCGGCGCGAAGTGTCTACACGTGCACGGACGGCCCCGAGTCGTTCGTGCCGCGCTTGGTGAAGAAGGCCACGCCCGCGGCGAGCACGGCGACGATGCCGGCGCAGGTGAAGGCGAGCCCCATGCCGGAGATGAAGGACTCGTGCACGACCGACTTCATCGCCGCGGCGATCTGCTCCGGGGTTCCCTGCGGCGCGGGCGGGGCGACCCCGACCTCGGCGGCGCCCTTCAGCTTGTCCTCCTGCCCGGGCCCGAGCGGCGGAAGCTTGGCCTCCGCCCACTTCCGGGGCAGTTCGGTGTCCACCCGCGAGGCCATGACGACGCCCAGCACGGCCGTACCGAGGCTGCCGCCCACCTGCATCGCGGCCTGCTGCAGCCCGCCCGCGACACCGGCGTGCTCCAGCGGCGCGTTGCCGACGATGACCTCGGTCGCGCCGACCATCACCGGCGCCAGCCCCAGGCCCAGCAGTGCGAACCAGAGCGAGGTGACGGCGGCGCCGCTGTCCGCGTCCAGCGTGGAGAGCCCGAACATCGCCACCGCCGCGATGATCATGGCGGTGACGAGCGGCACACGGGGCCCGATCCTGGAGATCACCGCACCCGCGAGCGGTGAGGCGACGATCATCATCGCGGTCAGGGGCAGCAGCCGGATGCCGCTGTCCACCGGGGCCATGCCGTGCACGTTCTGCAGGTAGAAGGTGACGAAGAAGATGCCGCCCATGAACCCGAAGGCCATCAGCACCATCAGCACCGTTCCGGCCGTGAGCGGGACGGAGCGGAACATGCTCAGCGGAAGCAGGGGCTCGTGCGCCCTGGACTCCCAGAACCCGAAGACGAGGAACGTGACGAGCGCCGCGGCGAGGAAGCCCACCGTCGCGGGGTCGGCCCAGCCCCAGGCAGGCGCCTTGATCAGCGCCCAGATGAGGCAGAACATCGCGGTGGACAGCAGCACGATGCCCGGGACGTCGAAGGAGCGGGGGGCGTTCTGCGCGCGGTGGTCGAGGAGGATCACCAGCCCCATCAGCAGTGCGACCAGGCCGACGGGGATGTTGATGAAGAAGACGGATTCCCAGTTGACGTGTTCGACGAGGAGACCGCCCACGATGGGGCCGGCCGCGGTCGAGGCGCCGATGACCGCACCCCAGATGCCGATGGCCGCGTTCAGCTTCTCGGCGGGGAACGAGGCACGCAGGAGTCCCAGGGCGGCGGGCATGAGCAGCGCGCCGAAGAGTCCCTGCAGCACACGGAAGGTGATCACGAGCGAGACGCTGCCGCCGAGGCCGATCGCCCCGGACGCGGCGGCGAAGCCGACGACGCCGACGAGGAACGTCTGCCGGTGTCCGAACCGGTCACCGAGCTTTCCCGCGGTGATCAGAGCGACCGCGAGGGCCAGAAGATATCCGTTGGTGATCCACTGGACGTCCGCGAGTGACGCGCCGAGGTCCTGCTGAATGGCAGGGTTGGCGATGGCGACGATCGTGGCGTCCAGGGCCACCATCGTGATCCCGATGGCGACGGTGACGAGGGTCAGCCACGGGTGGCCGCGGAGCCCCCTTCCCGGTATCCCTGAGTCGCGCGAACCGGGCGGTTCAGCCTCCTGGCCTTTGACGATGCTGGTCTGGGAACTCATGGCGCGAGAATAGTGACAGTCGCTGACAATTGACAAACCGAATCGATCGTCGGTAGATGTCAGGCTGCTCACACCACGGTGAGCAGCACGAATCCACTGGGAGGTGGCCGAAGTGACCGGACTGCGTGAGCGCAAGAAGCAGCGCACCCGGGACGCCCTCATCCGCGCCGCCCACGAACTCTTCGTCGAGCAGGGCTACGAGGCGACCACCGTGGACGAGATCGTCGCCTCCGTGGACGTCTCCCAGCGCACCTTCTTCCGGTACTTCTCCAGCAAGGAGGAGGTGGCCTTCGCCCTCCAGACACTCGTCTCGGAGCGCTACCTGGAGGCCGTACGCCGCCGCCCGCCCGGAGGCTCGCCGGTGGAGGTGCTGCGCAGCACCCTCGACGAGACCTGGCAGAGCATCGGCGAGTCCCTGGAGGAGATCGTCCCCATCCCGCTGCACATGAGGATGTGGCAGATCATCGAGACCACACCGGCCCTCGTCGCCGTCGACCTGCGCCGCTCCGTGGAGATGGAGGAGCGCCTCGCCGCCGAGATCGCCCGCCGCGAGGGCCTGGACCCGGACGTCGACCCGCGGCCACGGGTGCTTGTCGCGGCGTTCTCCGGGGTGATGAGGGCCGCCATCCGCGGCTGGAGCTCGGGCGAGGACATCACCGTGCACGCCGCCCGCGACGCGGTCGAGTCCTATGTGAACCAGCTGGGCCCCGCCCTCAGCCAGGACTGGACCGCAGGCCGCGCAGCACCCGGGGGCCGGCAGTCGCCGACGGCTCCGGTCCCGCCCGCGCCCGGACCGCCGTCCCCCAACTGACCCGCGGGCACGGCTCCCCGGGCGCCCCGCCGCACGCCCCCGCGCTGTGCGGCAGCCTCCATTCGCTCCGGAACTGACCCGATCAGGCGTGGCGAAACGTGAGATGGCTCACGGCGGTCACGAGCACACCGCCGCGTCTCCTAGGGTGGCTGCCCAGTGACTTCCTTCCCCGCCCTCGGCAACCCCCTGTCGGGTTCCGGCATTCCGACTGCCGGAACCCCGGGCGGCACTGCGCTGCGAGCGGTGCTCGCTCTCGCGGTGGTGCTGGTCCTGCTGATGACGACCGGCTGGACGGCCGTCCGCGACTACGACGGCACTCCCGGTCCGTACGCCGCGGGACTGCTGGCCTGGGAGAAGGGCACCATCGCCGGACGTTCGCTGCCCGCACCGGACGGGAAGCCGGCCGCCGTCGCCCGCTTCTTCCGCTCACTCACGCCCGTCCAGCGGCAACGGCTGGCCGACCGCTATCCCCTGGTGGTCGGCAACCTGGGCGGAGCCCCCCTGGAACTGCGCTACCGCGCCAACCACAAGGCGCTGGCCGAGGCACGGGACGTGGAACGCGAGCGCGTGACGGACGAGCGGCTCACCGAAGAGGGACGGCTCACGGCGAGCAGCCGCATGGAACGCTTCGATTCCATGCTCCGGCCCGGACGCCAGATCCTCGCCTTCGACCCGACAGGACGCGGACGGGCAGCGGAGGTCTTCGGTGATCTCGGCAGCGCGCGCCGGGTGTCCGTCGTCGTGCCGGGCGTGGACACCGAACTGCTCACCTTCGAGAAGTCCGACCGGCCCTACGCCGCGCCCGCCGGGATGGCACGGGCCCTGCAGGATCGCCAGGCCGCCGCCGCACCGGCCGTGCCGACGGCGACCGTCGCCTGGGCCGACTACACCGCACCGACCGGCCTGGGAGTCGAGGCCGCCTCCGGCCACCTCGCCGAGGACGGCGCCGAGCGGCTCGAACGCTTCGTGGACGGGCTGCGCGGAAACTCCCGCATCGCGCTGTTCTGTCACAGCTACGGCTCCGTCGTGTGCGGCGAGGCCGCGACGGAACTGCCGGAGAAGGTCACCGACATCGCCGTGTCCGGCAGCCCGGGGATGCGGGTGGACCACGCCGGTGAACTCGGCACCCACGCCCGCGTATGGGCCGTGCGTGACAGCGACGACTGGATCGCGGACGTGCCGCACATGGAGGTCGGCGGACTGGGTCACGGTGCCGATCCCGTCTCGGCCGCCTTCGGCGCACGCAGGCTCTCCGCGAACGGGGCGAGGGGACACACCGGCTACTACGTGCCTGGCACGGAGAGCCTGGACAATTTCGCCGGCATCGCCACAGGTTCGTACTCCACCGTCCACTGCGCCCCCAGCGACCCCGGCTGCCTCGGCACCTCCGACCGCACCTTGTAGCCGCCCGATGCGTCTCGCGCCAAGGAATTACGCGCGTAGCGCCGGTAGGGGGGACGTGCGGGCGCCTCGCGCATACGATGGGCCGCATGGGTGACGTACTGGCTGGAATTCACTCCACCTGGGAGTTCGACACGGACTCCGTGCTCATCCGCTTCGAACGGGGGATCCGCACACCGAAGCTCTTCCACGTGCTCGGGGAGCGGCGCGTTCCGTACGAGGCGTTGAGCGCTGTCGAACTGGCGCCGGGTGGCAAACGCGGCACGGTGGTGCTGCGCGCCGAGCCCCGCGCGGGCGCCGACCCCTTGATGGAGGCGGCCGCGGGGCAGCTCAAGGAGGGCTGCGACCCCTACCGCCTGGTGCTGCCCCTCGAGCGCGAGACGCTGGCCGACTACTACGCCACGGAGCTGCGCGCCGTGCTGGGCGCGGACGCCGACAAGCCCGCCGAGCACCATCTGGTGGCCGCTCCCGCTGCACCGCAGAGCTTCAAGGCGTACGACGGCAAGGCCTCCTTCGACGGCAAGACGGTCTTCTTCCGCTGGTTCTGGACGGGCGCCTCGTCCACGAAGTGGAAGGCGGGCGACCAGAGCTTCGCGGTGAGCGAGCTGGAGGACGTGGAGTGGCGTTCGCCCGAGATCGCGGGCGGACATCTGCGTGTGCTGCCGCGGTCCGGCAGGGCCCCCGAGGAGGGAGTGCCCGACAAGGACCCGGCCTCGGTGGTCTTCGGCATCGGCTACGGGCTGGTCCACGAATCGCTGCCGTTCGCCGCTTCGGTGCTGGAATCCGTACGGGTGGCGGCTCCGGAGACCGCACCGGTGTGCTCCTCGCCTTCCTCTTCGGCCTCCTCGGCCTCGGCAGCCGGAGCGTCGCGCACCGCGCACCCCGGACGCTCGGACCCCGCGGACATCGCCGAACGCATACGGCACCTCGGAGAGCTGCACGAGGCGGGACTGCTGACGGAAGACGAGTTCACGAAGAAGAAGGCCGACCTGCTGGCCGAGCTCTGAGCGCACCGGCCCGCAGTATCCGCACGGCGGGCCGGGCCCTACTGCGGTAGGGGGTCCGTCCGGTACCCGCGCATGACGTGGGGCACGGCAGCCGCGCCATACGCTGAGCGCGCCATGTCCACCTCTCCGCCGCGGGTCAGACAGCCCGCCGAACCGCCGCACGGGTCCGGACAGCCGCTGAACGGGACCGTGCGTACGGCGCTGCACGGACTGCGTTCGCTCGGGACGGCCCTGGCCCCGCGGGCGGGCCTGGGCGAGCCGCCGCCCGCGCCCCGGAACGGGCGGCGGAGACGGCAGCTGGCGTACCTGCTCGCCCTCGCCCTTGTCGCCGTGCTGGTACCGGTCACCTCCAACGTTCTCGCCGAGGACTACCGGCTGCCCGGCGCGGTGGCCATCTCGCTGGGCTTCGTGCAGGCCGCTCCCCTGCTCCTCGCGGTGACCCGCCCGCTGCAGGCCTGGTGGATCGTGATCACCGCCGACACCGCCGGGGCCGTGCTCGTCCTGGTCACCCCACCCGGCGGTCATTCCTGGCCCTGGCCCGCCACGGTGATCGTCGGCTATCTGGCGCTGTGCCTGGCGCTCGCGCTGCGGGAGAGCCGCCGCACACTCGTCGCCGTCTGGTCGGTGACCGTCACGCTCTCCCTCGCGCTCGGCTTCCTCGCGCAGGACCGCAGCGACGGGACGAACGTGCTGCTGATCGTGCTCAGCGGGATCATCCTGCTCTTCGGTGCGGCGCTGCGCGAACGGGCCGACGCGCAGCAGCGGCTGGCCGAGCAGGAGACCATCAGCGAAGCCGAACGGGCACGGCGCACGCTGCTGGAGGAGCGCGCCCGTATCGCACGCGAACTGCACGACGTGGTCGCGCACCACATGTCCGTCATCACGGTCCAGGCCGACAGCGCGCCCTACCGGCTGGCGGGGCTGCCCCACGAGGCCCGGGAGGAGTTCGGGGCGATCGCCTCCACCGCGCGCGAGTCGCTCTCCGAGATGCGCCGCCTGCTCGGTGTGCTGCGCAGCGAGGAGAACAACGGCGAACGCGCACCGCAGCCGGAGCTGGACCGGCTCTCCCAGCTCGCGGAGGCGACCGTACGGGCGGGCGTCCCCACCGAACTGTCGGTCGCGCCAGGCACGTCGGGGCTGCCGCAGGCAGTGCAGCTCTCGGCGTACCGCATCGTCCAGGAGGCGCTGGCCAACGTCGTACGGCACGCGCCGGGCGCGTCCGCCCGGGTGCTGGTGACCGGGCACGGCACCGGGCACGGGACCGGGCACAGCCGCAGCGGCCCCGCCGGCCCGGGCGGAACTCCCGGCGCAGGCGCGGACGGTGAGAAGGACACTCCCGGCAACGGCGCCGGCACGGCTGCACGCGAGGACGCCGGTGCCTGCCTGACCGTCCTGGTCGTCAACGGTCCGGCGCCGAGGCCCGGCGGACCGCCCCTGGAGAGCACCGGGACGGGCCACGGTCTCGTCGGCATGCGCGAACGCGTGCGTCTCGTCGGGGGCACGCTCGACACAGGTCCGCTGCCCGACGGCGGATTCCGCGTCGCCGCCCGGCTGCCCCTGGTCCTGGCAGCAGCGCCCGGGAAGGACGACGCGCCCTCATGCTCGCGTGATCATCGTCGATGACCAGGCCATGGTCCGGGCGGGCTTCGCCGCCCTCCTGGCGGCACAGCCCGACATCGACGTGGTGGGCGAGGCGGCGGACGGCGCGCAGGGCGTCGAACTGTGCCGCCGTGAGCACCCGGACGTGGTCCTGATGGACGTCCGCATGCCGGAGACGGACGGGCTGGAGGCCGCACGGAAACTGCTCGGCCCAGGACCGTCCGGCGGGACGGCCCGCACCCCGAGAGTGCTGATGCTGACCACCTTCGACGTCGACGACTACGTCTACGAGGCGCTCCGCGCGGGGGCCAGCGGCTTTCTGCTCAAGGACGCCCCTCCGTCGGACCTCATCGCCGCCGTACGGGTCGTGGCGGCGGGCGAGGCGCTGCTCGCGCCCTCCGTCACCCGTCGCCTGATCGCCGACTTCGCACGGCAGCGGCCGGCACCGCGCA
The DNA here is from genome assembly GCF_000424965.1 of Streptomyces sp. TAA204. NCBI lineage: Bacteria > Bacillati > Actinomycetota > Actinomycetes > Kitasatosporales > Streptomycetaceae > Streptomyces > Streptomyces sp. TAA204. The sequence goes on along the minus strand of NZ_AUKW01000018.1, from coordinate 149,115 downwards.
CGTCACGGGCCCTCCGGCTGAACGGACTCACCGACAGGGAGACCGAGGTGCTGGAACTGCTCGCACGCGGCCGCTCCAACAGCGAGATCGCGGAATGCCTCGTGCTGGCGGAGCAGACGGTCAAGACGCATGTGAGCCGCATCTTCACCAAGCTCCGGCTTCGTGACCGGGCACAGGCCGTGATCTTCGCCTACGAGTCGGGGCTCGTCTCGCCCGGCGAGGTCTGAGGGCCCTCCGCACGTACGGGCGCACGGACCCGCCCCGGCCCGTGCAGCGCCCCGCTTCTCCGCCGCCCGTCCGGCGCTCCCTCCCCGCCGCGCGCCCCTCCTCCCCCCGGACGGTGCCCCGCTACCCGGGTATCACCCGGGAGTTGGCCCCGCGGTGTGACGCGGGGCCGCAGACCTTCGCCCGACTCTCCTCCCACCGAGCCGCCGGGTCCTCCGGCGGCCGCCGGAGGGAGGAACGGGATGAAGCGTCGCCTGAAGCGGGCACTGACCGCCGCCGCGCTCGTTTGCACCGTCGTCGCCGCCACAGCGGGATGGGCGGCCGGATCGCAGCAGACCCCCGTCACCGGGCCGCCACCCGGAACGGCCTCCTGGCGTGCCGACAGCGCGACGCTGGGACGCGCCCTGCCCGACCCGCACCGGACCGGTCCGGGCCGCCTCGCCGCGTTCTTCTCCGGCCTCGGGCGGGAACAGCGGCAGGCACTGGCACGAAGGCATCCCCTCGTCGTGGGAAATCTCGACGGCGCACCGGTGTCCCTTCGGTACGCGGCCAACCGCCGTGCCCTGCGTGCCGAGTCGGCACGTCTGCGGCACACGGCTGCCGGCCCCGGCCGGTCCGCCCCGGAGCAGCAGCGGGCACGGGCGAAGGCAGCCCGGTACACCCGGCTCCTCGCCGGCGGGCGGCAGATCCTCGCCTTCGACCCGCGCGGACGGGGCCAGGTTGCCGAGGTCTTCGGGAATCTGACGGACGCTGAGCGCAGGGCGGTCCTCGTACCGGGTTCGGACATCGACCTGGCCACGTTCGCCGGCCCGGCCCGGGACAGGTACGCAACACCGGCGGGCATGGCCACGTCGCTGCGGGCCCGTATGGCGACGGAGCAGCCCGGCACCCGGACCGCCGTCATCGCCTGGGCCGGCTACACCACGCCCGTCGGACTCGGCCCCGACGCGGCCACCGCACGCCTGGCCGAGGCGGGGGCGCCCCGTCTGGAGCGATTCCTGCGGGGCCTTGCCCGTACCGGGACGCCCGCTCCCGCGGTGTTCTGCCACAGCTACGGGTCCGTCGTGTGCGGCAAGGCCGCTCACGCGCTGACCCGCGAGGAGGCGGCCGATCTCGTCGTCTTCGGTTCGCCCGGCATGCACGTGCGCTCCGCGCCCGGGCTCGGCACGCGCGTACGGATCTGGGCGGCCCGCGCCGAGGGCGACTGGATCGGCCGGGTGCCGAACGTGCGGTTACTCGGCCTCGGGCACGGCGCCGACCCGGCCGCGGACGGCTTCGGCGCGCGGGTGGTCTCCTCCGCGCGCGCCGAGGGCCACACGGGATATCTCCGGCCCGGAGCGGATTCGCGGATCAGCTTCGCGGCGATCGCCCTCGGTTCGTACGGGGCGGTGCGCTGCGCGGACACGTCCCCGCAGTGCACGCACGGGCTTGCGAGCTGAGCGCGGGCACCGGGAGGGCACGCGCTGCCCGCCCGCCGCGCGGTGTCACTCCCGTCCCGCGGAGGTGAAGGACATGTCGGCGTAGCGGTCGCCCGCCACGCGTGAGGCGATGGGCTCCAGCAACGCCAGTTCCCGCTCGGTCAGTTCGATGCGGGTGGCCGCCGTGTTCTCCTCGATCCGCGTACGACTGCGGGTGCCCGGGATCGGCACGACCGTCAGCCCTTCGTGCAGCCGCGCCTGCTGCTGCACCCACGCCAGCGCGATCTGTCCGAGCGTCGCACCGTGCGCGTCGGCCACCTGCCGTACAGGCTCCAGCAGCGCCGCGTTGGCGGCCGCGTTTCCTCCTGTGAACCGCGGCAGCCCGCGGCGGAAGTCGTCGCCGGTGAGCTCCTTCTCCGCGTCCGCGAAGGACCCCGTGAGGAAGCCCCGGCCGAGCGGCGAGTACGGCACGAAGGCGACGCCGAGTTCACGGGCCGCGTCCACCACGCTTCCCTCGACGTCGCGGCTGAAGAGCGACCACTCCGACTGCAGTGCCGCGACGGGGTGGACGGCCTGCGCCGCGCGCAGTTCGCCGGCCGTCACCTCGCTCAGTCCGATGTGCCTGACCTTGCCCTCCCGCACCAGCTCCGACATGGCGCCGACGCTCTCCTCGACGGGGACGTTCACATCCCGCCTGTGCATGTAGTACAGGTCGATCGCCTCGACGCCGAGCCTGCGCAGGCTGCCCTCGACGCACTCCCGCATGTACGGGCGGTCGTTGCGGATGACACGCCTGTGAGGATCGGACGGGTCGTGACCGATGGCGAACTTCGTCGCCAGGGTGATCTCGTCCCTGTGCGCCCCTACGAACGGCGCGATGAACTTCTCGTTCTCCCCCGCCCCGTACATGTCCGCGGTGTCGTAGAGCGTGACGCCCAGCTCAAGGGCCCGCTCGAGCGTCGCCCGTGCCTCGTCGGCGTCGGTGGGCCCGTAGGCGAAGCTCATGCCCATGCAGCCCAGGCCCTGCACGCCCACGTCGGGGCCGCCGGTGCCCAGCCGTACGGTCGCGATCTTCTCGCTGCCGCGAGAGTGCGTGCTCATGCCGTCCTCCCGGACGTCTCGTGCGCCGGCGGCGACGGACGGCGCGCGGCGTAGGTGTCGATCTTGTAGTCGAGTACCGCGAGTGTCTCCCGCAGTTCGGCGATCCGGTGCCGCACGTCCTCGCGCGTGGCGACGAGAAGTTCGTGCCGCTCGGGAAAAGTGTGTTCACCCTCGCGTACGAGCTCGGCGTAACGGACCATGTCCGCGACCGGCATCCCCGTGAGCCGCAACTTGCCGACCAGGCCGATCCAGTCGAGGTCCCTGTTGGTGAAGCGCCGCTGCCCCGTGTGGGACCGGTCCACGTGCGGCATCAGGCCGATCCGCTCGTACCAGCGCAGGGTGTGAGCGCTCAGACCGCAGATCGCGGCGACCTCGCTGATGGTGTAGCGGTCCTGGCCGTCCGGTCTGGGGTGCGGCGCCTCTCCCGTGACGCACACGTCCGGTTCGACCGCTTCGTCCGCTGTCTCCGTCTCCGTCACAGTCATAAGTGAACGCTACGGACCTGGAGTGCGCTCCAAGCAAGCGCAAAGTTCCGGCCAATTCGCCTCGCGTTACGCTCGGGAGCCATGGACAGCCTGCGGATGATCGACGACTGGCCGGTGCCGACCGCCGCGGCGGTCGTCGTCACACTCGAGAGCGACGGCACACCCGCCGTCACCGGCCACCACGGACCCACCGACCACCGTTTCGCACTCGCCTCCGTCACCAAGCCGCTCGCGGCCTACGCCGCGCTGATCGCCGTCGAGGAAGGCGCGGTGGAACTGGACGAACCCGCGGGCCCGGCCGGTGCGACCGTCCGCCACCTCCTCGCCCACACGTCCGGGCTGGCGTTCGACGAAGACCGCCCGATGGCCGAACCGGGCACGCGGCGCATCTACTCCAACGCCGGGTTCGAGGCGCTGGGCGACCATCTCGCGAAGGTCACCGAGATCCCCTTCCCGCAGTACCTCCACGAGGCCGTACTGGAGCCGCTGGGCATGACGGCGACCGAACTGCCCGGTTCCCCGGCCAAGGACGCCGTGTCCAACGCCGACGACCTCGCACGCTTCGCCGCCGAACTGCTCGCGCCGCGGCTCCTCTCCAGCGCGACACTCTACGAGGCGACCTCGGTCGTCTTCCCCGGGCTGAAGGGGGTGCTGCCGGGTTACGGAAACCAGTCACCCAACGACTGGGGGCTGGGGTTCGAGATCAGGGACGGCAAGGCCCCGCACTGGACGGGCGCTTCCTCCTCGCCGCGCACCTTCGGGCATTTCGGCCAGTCGGGAACGTTCCTGTGGGTCGACCCCGACGCGGGTGCGGCATGCGTCGCCCTCGCCGACCGCGACTTCGGGCAGTGGGCCGTCGACGCATGGCCGCCCTTCACCGACGCGGTGCTGGCCGGACTGCGCGCCGGGTGACGGCTGCCGCCGCCCGGAAAGCCGCCGTCCCGCGGCACGTTCCCGCGCGGCGGCCGCACACCGGGCAGCCGCTCACGCGGCACCGCGCGCGGAGCCCGGCCCCGCGGCCTCAGCCGTAACCGGGCTCCGCGTGCATCTCCCACATCAGCAGTTCCACGGGACCGTCCACACCCCGCGCTTCCAGGTCCCTCGCGTCGGTGATACGGGCGGCGTCGCCGGCAAGCAGCAGTTCATCCCCGGCCCCGTTCCGATCCCCGGCCCCGGCCCCGTCCTCCACGGCACCCGAGCTGATCCCGGCCGATCCGCGCACCACGTGCACGTACACCCACGCCGCGTCCGGGACGGCGGTACGCTCACCGTCCGCCAGCCGGCGCACGTGCAGCACCGCATCCGTACGCGGCACCGCGAAGGGCGTGCCGTCCGCGATGCCGTGCACCACTTCGTACTCCGGCTCGACGCTCTCGTCAGCCCCCTCCGGGCCGCTGCCGCCGCGCACACCGGGGACCAGCCACATCTGCACGAAGCACAGCGGCCCTTCCCCCGCGTTGCGTTCGCTGTGCCGCACGCCGCTGCCCGCGCCCAGCCGCTGCACGTCCCCGGGACGTACGCACGAGGAGCGGCCCGTCGAATCCCGGTGCTCCAGTTCGCCCTCGACGACCCACGTCACGATCTCCACGTCCCGGTGCGGGTGTTCGGGGAAGCCCGCCCCCGGAGCCAGCCGCTCCTCGTTGCATGCCACGAGCTGCCCGAAGCCGGTGTTGTCCGGATCGTAGAAACCCGAGAAGGAGAAGGCGTGCCGGGTGTCGACACCCGCCGCCGCGTCACCGCCCCGATACCGGTCAGCCGCCCGCCACACCTGAAGCATGTGCCCACGTTAATCCGCTTCGCGGCTGCGCAGGTCCGCCCCCGCCCCCACTCCCCCCGTCCGATGAGGCAGTCTTGGCATGTGCCCGAATCCACAGATCCCTCCGCGAACCCACCACCCGACGACCGGTCCGAGCGGGCGGAGCACCCGCACAGCGCCACTCTGCGCCGCCTGGAGCAGTCCTCCGGCAAGCTGGCCGCCGCCGCGATCACACGCATGGACGAGCAGCTGCCGTGGTACCGCGCGATGCCGCCGGAGAACCGCTCGTGGATCGGACTCGTCGCCCAGGCGGGCATCGCGGCCTTCACGGAGTGGTTCCGGCACCCGGAGACCTCGCAGGCCATCAGCACCGACGTCTTCGGCACGGCACCGCGCGAGCTGACCCGGGCCATCACCCTGCGGCAGACCGTGGAGTTGGTGCGCACCACCATCGAGGTCGTGGAGACGGCGATCGACGAGGTCGCCGCGCCCGGCGACGAGTCGGTGCTGCGTGAGGCGCTGCTCGTCTACGCACGGGAGATCGCCTTCGCCACCGCGCAGGTCTACGCGCAGGCGGCGGAGGCCCGCGGCGCGTGGGACGCCCGGCTGGAGTCCCTCGTGGTCAACGCGCTGCTGTCGGGGGAGGCCGACGAGGGCACCGTCTCCCGCGCCGCCGCCCTGGGCTGGAACTCCCCGGAGCACGTGGCCGTGGTCCTCGGCACGGCGCCCGACGGGGACAGCGAGTTGACGGTCGAGGCCATACGGCGGGCCGCCCGGCACGCGAAACTGCACGTGCTCACGGGTGTGCTGGGCAGCCGTCTGGTCGTGGTCGCCGGCGGGTCCGACGACCCGCTGCGCGCTGCGAAGTCCCTGATCGGACCGTTCGCCCCCGGCCCCGTCGTGGCCGGACCCGTCGTCGGCGACCTGCTGGCCGCCACACACTCCGCGCAGGCCGCCGCGGCCGGACTGCGGGCCTGTGCCGCATGGCAGGACGCGCCCCGCCCCGTCCTCGCGGACGATCTGCTGCCGGAGCGCGCCATGGCCGGCGACCCCACCGCGCGAGACCTTCTGGTGGAGGAGATCTACAGACCGCTGGAGGAAGCCGGCTCCGCGCTGCTGGAGACTCTGAGCGTCTATCTGGAACAGGCGAGCAGTCTCGAAGGGGCGGCGAGAATGCTCTTCGTGCACCCCAACACCGTGCGCTACCGGCTGCGACGTGTGACGGACGTCACCGGGTGGTCGCCTTCCGACGTGCGCTCCGCCTTCACGCTCCGTATCGCTCTGATTCTGGGGCGTCTCACGGACTTCTCGAGCCAGCCTTAGACTCGTACGGCTCGTTTGTCGGGCTCCGACAATTAGCCTCCCGGTTCTTCGTACCGCTCCGTACCGGCGCGGACAAGGGTCGGCAAGGGAGAGTGAAAGAGTGCTCGTACTCGTCGCTCCCGGCCAAGGCGCTCAGAAGCCTGGCCTCCTGAAGCCCTGGCTCGAACTCCCCGGCGTCACCGACCGGATCGCGGAGTGGTCGGCCGCCATCGACATGGATCTCGTGCACTTCGGCACCGAGGCCGGCGCGGACGAGATCCGCGACACCGCGGTGGCCCAGCCGCTGCTGGTCGCGGCGAGCCTCGTCTCCGCCGGCGCGCTCCTCGAGGAGCCGGCACCGGCCCGCGCGATCGGCGCAGTGGCCGGTCACAGCGTCGGCGAACTGGCCGCCGCCTCCGTGGCGGGCGTACTTTCGGCATCGGACGCCATGACGCTCGTACGGGCACGCGGCCGTGCCATGGCGGAGGCCGCAGCCGTCACCGACACCGGCATGTCCGCGGTGCTCGGGGGTGAACACGAGACCGTGACAGCGCACTTGAAGACGCTGGGCCTGACGCCCGCCAACATCAACGGCGGCGGCCAGATCGTCGCCGCGGGCACCGCCGAGCAGTTGGCGGCGCTGTCCGAGGACCGTCCCGAGAAGGCCCGGGTCATTCCGCTGAAGGTCGCGGGCGCGTTCCACACCGAACACATGGAACCGGCCGTGGAGGTGCTGACCGCCGCCGTCGAGGGCGCCGAGGTCCACGATCCCGTGCTGCCCTGGCTCTCCAACCTGGACGGCATTTCCGTCACCGAGGGCTCCGAGGTCGTGCGGCGGCTGGTCAACCAGATCTCCGCCCCCGTCCGCTGGGACCTGTGCATGGAGACCTTCCAGCAGATGGGCGTCACCGCCCTGATCGAGATGTGCCCGGGCGGCACCCTCACCGGTCTCGCCAAGCGGGGACTCCCGGGCGTCCGCACGCTGGCACTGAAGACACCCGACGATCTCGACGCGGCGCGCGAGCTGATCGCAGAGCACACGCAGACCGCCTGAGCCTCAAGGAGCTCGAGAGCATGACCGCGAAGATCAAGCCTGCCAAAGGTGCCCCGTACGCCCGCATCCTGGGCGTCGGCGGCTACCGCCCGACCCGTGTCGTGACGAACGAGGAGATCCTCAAGCACATCGACTCCTCCGACGAGTGGATCCGCTCCCGCTCGGGCATCGCGAGCCGCCACTGGGCCGGCCCCGAGGAGACGGTCGCCGAGATGTCGCTGACTGCGGCGGGCAAGGCCGTCGCCGACGCGGGCATCACCCCGCAGCAGGTGGACGGCGTGGTCGTCGCCACGGTGTCCCACTTCAAGCAGACCCCGTCCATCGCCACGGAGATCGCCGACCGGATGGGCGCGGGCAAGGCCGCCGCCTTCGACGTCAACGCGGGCTGCGCGGGCTTCGGTTACGGCCTCACGATCGCCAAGGGCATGATCGTCGACGGCAGCGCGGACAACGTCCTCGTGGTCGGCGTGGAGAGGCTGTCCGACCTCACCGATCTGACGGACCGCTCCACCGCGTTCCTCTTCGGGGACGGAGCGGGCGCCGTCGTCGTCGGTCCGGCCACGGAGCCCGGCATCGGCCCGAGCGTGTGGGGCTCCGAGGGCGACAAGGCGGACGTCATCAGCCAGACCGTGCCGTGGGACGCCTACCGCGACGGCAGCGTGATGGAGAAGTTCCCCGCCATCCGCCAGGAGGGCCAGACGGTCTTCCGCTGGGCCGTCTACGAGATGGCCAAGGTCGCACAGCAGGCTCTCGACGCCGCCGGCGTCTCCCCCGCGGACCTGGACGTCTTCATTCCGCACCAGGCCAACATGCGGATCATCGACTCGATGGTGAAGACCCTCAAACTGCCGGAGCACGTCACGGTCGCCCGCGACGTGGAAACCACCGGCAACACCTCGGCCGCCTCGATTCCGCTCGCGATGGAGCGGCTGCTGGCGACCGGGAAAGCCAAGAGCGGCGACACCGCACTGGTCATCGGCTTCGGGGCAGGTCTCGTCTACGCAGCAACGGTCGTTACCCTCCCCTAGTCAAGATCCACACCTCCGTACAGCGCCGTACGGGTCGGTGGGGCCAACCATCCGGAACACGCAAGAACACCGAAGGAGCGCCGACATGGCCGCCACGCAGGAAGAGATCGTCGCGGGTCTCGCCGAGATCGTGAACGAGATCGCCGGTATTCCCACCGAGGACGTCCAGCTGGACAAGTCCTTCACCGACGACCTGGACGTGGACTCGCTGTCCATGGTCGAGGTGGTCGTCGCCGCCGAGGAGCGCTTCAGCGTCAAGATCCCGGACGACGACGTGAAGAACCTCAAGACGGTCGGCGACGCGACCGACTACATCCTCAAGCACCAGAGCTGAAGACAACCGCCCGCGCGTTTGTCGCCATCCGCCGCGCGCCCTCGGGCTCCGTCCCGGGGCGCGGGTGAGGTGGTCCGCAGGCTCACCCTCTACCAGTGGAGAGTAGAATTCCAGTGAACACGACCCAACACTCCGTGGTCGTCACCGGTATCGGCGCAACCACACCGCTGGGTGGCGACAGCGCATCGACCTGGGAAGGTCTGCTCGCCGGACGTTCCGGTGTCGGCCCGCTCACCCAGGACTGGGCGGCCGAACTGCCGGTCAGGATCGCCGCCGAGGTGGCGGTGGAGCCGACCGAGACGATTCCGCGCCCCCAGGCACGCAAGCTGGACCGCTCCGCCCAGTTCGCGCTCGTGGCGACCCGCGAGGCCTGGGCCGACGCGGGCTTCACCGCGAAGGCCGGTGAGGACGCATCCGTTTCGCCCGACCGCCTCGGGGCGGTCGTCGCCTCCGGCATCGGCGGTGTCACCACGCTGCTCGGCCAGTACGACGTGCTGCGGGAGAAGGGCGTGCGGCGGGTCTCTCCCCACACGGTCCCGATGCTGATGCCGAACAGCCCCAGCGCGAACGTCGGTCTGGAGGTCAACGCCCGTGCCGGCGTGCACACTCCGGTCAGCGCCTGCGCCTCGGGCTCGGAGGCCATCGGCTACGCGGTGGAGATGATCCGCACCGGCCGTGCGGACGTCGTCGTCGCGGGCGGCACCGAGGCGGCCATACACCCGCTGCCCATCGTGGCGTTCGGCAACATGATGGCGATGTCGAAGGACAACGACCATCCGGAGCGCGCCTCACGCCCGTACGACGCCGACCGGAACGGCTTCGTGATGGGCGAGGGCGCCGGCGTCGTCGTGCTGGAGTCGGCGGAGCACGCCAAGAAGCGCGGTGCGCGGATCTACGCGGAGGCCGTCGGCCAGGGCATCTCGGCCGACAGCCACCACATCACCCAGCCCGAGCCCAGCGGCAACGGCATCGCCCTCGCACTGCAGAACCTGATGGAGTTCACCGACCTCAAGCCGTCCGAGGTCATGCACATCAACGCACACGCGACGTCGACCCCCCTGGGTGACATCGCGGAGCTGAAGGCGCTGCGGAAGGTCTTCGGCGACGACACCGACCACATGGCCATCTCCGCCACCAAGTCGATGACCGGCCACCTGCTGGGCGGCGCGGGCGGTATCGAGACCGTCGCCTCGATCCTGGCCCTGCGGCACCGCACGGCACCGCCGACCATCAACCTGGAGAACCTCGATCCTGAGGCGGACGCCGACATCGTCCGGGGCGAGGCCCGCTCCCTTCCCGGGGGCACGATCGCCGCCCTGAACAACTCCTTCGGATTCGGCGGTCACAACGTGGTGCTGGCCTTCCGTACGGTCTGAGGACCCGGCCGGTCCGGCACAACGCGCCGCACGAAGTGAGGGGGCGGCCCCGACGGGGCCGCCCCCTCACCCGTCTCGACACGTCCCCGCGCTCAGTTCCCGGCGTGCCTGTCCGGGAAGCTGGCGTAGTAGGAGGCGGCCATGTCCTCGTCCGCGTGGCCCGCCTCGGCCGCCCGCCGGAATCTCTCCGCACCCGCCGCGGCGACGTCCAGCCGCACCCCGGCCTCCTCCGCCGCCGCGAGGATGAGCCGTGCGTCCTTCTCGGCCGTGCCGACGGCGAAGCTGGGCCGGAAGTCTCCGGAGCGGATCGCGTCCGCCTTGATCCGCAGATAGCCCATGTCGAGAGTGCCGCCTTCGATCGCGTCGAGGAAGTCCTGCGGATCGACGCCCAGCCCTTCCGCGAGCGCCAGTGCCTCGGCGGCACCGTGAGTGACCGCCAGGACCCAGCTGTTGCAGACCAGTTTGAGCCGCGTCGCCGCCCCCGGCTCCTCACCCACCCACACGGTACGGGCGGCCACCGCGTCCAGCACGGGCGACAGCCCGGCCCGTGCGTGCGCCGGACCGGCCGCCAGTACGAGCAGACGTCCCGACTCCGCGGGCTGCCGGGTGCCCAGAACGGGAGCGTCGACGAAGGTGAGCCCGTAGTCATGAGCGAGTCCGGCCAGCGGCGGAAGTCCGTCGACGCCGGCGGTCGTGCACTGCATCCACACCGTGCCGGAGCGCAGCCCCGGGGCGGCGGCACGCATGACCTCCGAGGTGACCGGCCCGTCGTGCAGCATCGTCAGGACCACTTCGGCGCCCTCCACCGCCTCGCGGGGGCCGGCGGCGACGCGGGCCCCGTCGTCGGCCAGCGGTTCGGCCTTGGCCGCGGTCCGGTTCCAGACGCGGACGTCGAGTCCGGCACGGCAGAGGTTGCGGGCCATGGCGGCACCCATGATTCCGGTACCGAGGACGGCCACTGAGAGTCTTTCAGGCATGAGGGCAAGCTAGCGGACGAGGCGGCGGAAGGGACTCACACGACCTGGTGCAGCCAGCGCACCGGGGCACCCTCACCCGCGTAGCGGAAAGGTTCCAGCTCGTCGTCCCAGGGCTTGCCCAGCAACTTGGCCAGTTCCGCCTCGAGTTCGCTCTCACCGCGCGAGGCGCGGTCCAGCGCGGCGCGCAGCCGGTCCTCGGGGATGAGGATGTCTCCGTGCATGCCGGTGACGGCGTGGAAGATGCCCAGTTCAGGGGTGGAGCTGTAGCGCTCGCCCTCGGCGGCGGAACAGGGCTCCGCGGTGACCTCGAAGCGCAGGAGGTGCCAGCCGCGCAGGGCTGAGGCGAGCTTGGAGGCGGTGCCGGGGTCGCCCTGCCAGGAGAACTCCGCACGCCAGGTACCGGGAGACGCCGGCTGTCTGATCCAGTCGAGGTTGACGCGGGCGCCGAGAACCCCTGCCACTGCCCACTCGACGTGCGGACACAGCGCGCGGGGCGCTGAGTGCACGTACAGAACTCCACGTGTCGTCACCGGGACCTCCAGTGCGGTTCGAGGGGCGTCTTCACCGACTGCCTCGACTACTGCCGGTCACGCGCCGGGCCGGCGCCTGACATCCTGCACCACCGGTCACTTCGTCATCAGCGCCGAGGTTACGAATAGTAAACACCATTGGCGCCAATTCTCCCCGAAAGGGACATGAGGTGACGCGGCGTAATATTCAGCAGTCGCCGAACGTACGCCCCCGCCCCGGCACAGCGGGCATCCTGCGGGAGAGCACGGGTCAAAGCTATCGCGCGCCCGGGGACCCCGGGTGACGTACCGTCGGACCGACAGCGGGGAGATGAGGGGGCAGATGCCGAAGAGCCACTGGAGGGCGGGCGCCGCGGGAGCGGGCGGCGTACGGATAACCCGTCGTGGGCGGGCCGTGGCGCTCGCCGCCCTCGCCGTGGTGCTCATCGGCGGAATCGCCCTCGCCGTCCTCCTGGGCGGTGGAAGCGGGAGCCTCACGGGGGAGCGCCCTGACGAGAGCGCGCGCCCCTCCCCTTCCCCCACTCCCGAGTGGGACCGCGACCCGTCGTCCATCGCGGCGGTCGGCGACTCCATCACCCAGGGCTTCGACGCCTGTTCACTGCTGGAGGACTGCGCACGCGCCTCCTGGGTCACCGGGACCGACTCCGCGGTGCGCAGCCTCGCCAGCCGCCTCATCGGCGAGGCCCCTTCGAAGAACAGCTGGAACTACGCGGTCAGCGGCTCCGTGATGGCCGACCTTCCCTCCCAGATGGAGCGCGCGGCACGGCGGGGGCCGGAGCTTGTGACCGTGCTGGCCGGCGCGAACGACGCGTGCCGGTCCACCCCTGGGCGGATGACGCCGGTGGAGGACTTCCGTGCCGACTTCAGCGAGGCACTGCGTACGCTGCGCCAGGCACGGCCCAAGACCCAGGTGTACGTGGCGAGCGTGCCCAACCTGATGCGCCTGTGGGAGCAGGGACGCGGCGACGCCTGGGGCGAGCAGGTATGGGGACTGGGCATCTGCCAGTCGATGCTGCGTGACCCGCAGTCGATGTCCCAGGCCGCCCAGGCGCGCCGGCAGAAGGTCCACGAGCGGGTCGTCTCGTACAACACCGTCCTGCAGGAGGAGTGCGCGAAGTCTCCTCGCTGCCGCTACGACGGCGGCGCCGTCTTCCGCTACCGCTTCACGAAGAACGAACTCAGCCGCTGGGACTGGTTCCACCCCAGCAAGGCCGGGCAGCGCAAGCTCGCCGACCTCGCCTATCGCGGGATCACCGCCCGCGACGGGCAGCAGCCCGGGTAGTCCCGGCAGTTCTCCACGGGCGCGTCCGCCCATGCACTCCCTCCGGCGTTCGTCCGGGGCGACCGGTCGGAAGCAGCGCGAGCGCAGCGGCTGACGGTGGCCGGAAACATCGGTGCACCACCCATTGACGCGGCTCTGCGAGCCTCAATACATTCGCGACAGCATTTCGAACGATAGTCGAAATTTCGAACAGCGAATGTGTGTGGAGGGCCGACTGCCGTGCGCATCACCGGAATCAGCACCCACGTCGTGGGTACGCCCTGGCGCAACCTCACCTACGTCCGGGTCCGTACCGACGACGGTCTCACCGGAATCGGTGAGACCCGGATGCTCGGCCACACCGACGCCCTCGTGGGCTACCTGCGCGAGGCGGAGGCCAACCACATCGCAGGCTCCGACCCGTTCGCCGTCGAGGATCTGGTGCGGCGCATGAAGTACGGCGACTACGGGCGTGCCGGAGAGATCGTGATGTCCGGCATCGCGTGCGTGGAGATGGCCTGCTGGGACATCAAGGGCAAGGCACTGGGGGTCCCGGTCTGGCAGCTGCTGGGCGGAAAGGTCACGGACCGGGTCAAGGCGTACGCGAACGGCTGGTACACCACGGAGCGCACCCCGGAGGCGTACCACAAGGCGGCGCAGGCGGTCGTCGAGCGCGGCTACCGGGCCCTGAAGATCGACCCGTTCGGCACGGGCCACTTCGAACTGGACCACGCGGGCACCCGGTACGCGGTGTCGCTCATCGAGGCCGTACGGGACGCGATCGGCCCGGAGACCGAGCTGATGCTGGAGATGCACGGACGGTTCAGCCCTTCGACAGCGGTGCGGCTGGCACGCGAGATGGCGCCCTTCGCGCCCGCGTGGCTGGAGGAGCCGGTGCCGCCGGAGAATCTCAAGGCCCTCTCCAAGGTGGCCGGGAAGGTGGACGTGCCGGTCGCTACAGGTGAGCGCGTCCATGACCGCATCGAGTTCCGCGAACTCTTCGAGTCGCAGGCGGCCGACATCATCCAGCCGGACGTCGGCCACATCGGCGGAATCCTGGAGGCCCGCAAGCTCGCCGCCACCGCCGAGACGCACTACACACTCGTCGCCCCGCACAACGTCGGCGGCCCGGTGCTGACCTCGGCCTCTCTTCAACTGGCGGGCTGCACACCCAACTTCAAGATCCTCGAACACTTCAACGACTTCGCCGACGCCGAGATCAAGAAGGTCGTCACCGGGGCCCCGGAGGTCGTCGACGGCTACTTCGAACTGCCCAGCGCCCCCGGGCTGGGCGTCGAGCTGGACACCGACGCTGCGGCCGAGTTCCCCCAGCAGCAGGCCCGGTTCGATCTGTGGGCCGAGGGCTGGGAGAAGCGTGACCCGAACAGCGGACGAGGGGAGCGGGGATGACCGGCACGGACAGTGCCTCCGAGGACGGCACTCACGCCCTCTCCGGCGCACGGGCCGTGGTGGTCGACGCCCCCGGACGGCACCGCCTCGTCACCGGCCCCCTGCCCCGGCCCGGTCCCGGAGAGGTACGGGTCGCCGTTCACGCGGCGGGCGTCTGCGCCAGCGACCGCGAGGTCCACGACGGCACCCGCGCTCCGGGCTACGTCCGCTATCCCGTCATCCCGGGCCATGAGTGGTCGGGGACGGTCGACGCGGTCGGCGAGGGTGTCGACCCGCTGCTCGTCGGCCGGAAGGCCGTCGCCGAGGGCTTCCGGGCCTGTCTGCGCTGCGAGCGCTGCCGGGAGGGCGCGACAAGCCTGTGCACCAGTGGTTACGAGGAGACGGGCTTCACCCGGCCAGGAGGATTCGCCGACTTCCTCGTACTGCCCGCCCGGCTGCTGCACCTCCTCGCCGACGACGCCGACCTGCGGGCCGCCGCACTGCTGGAGCCCGCGGCCGTCGTCGCGGCGGCGGTGACGGCGGGCGAACCACGGCCCGGCGAGCGGATCGCGGTGCTGGGGGCGGGCACCCTGGGGCTGCTCGCCGTGCAGTTGCTCGCCGCGTACTCCCCGCTGGAACTGCTCGCGGTCGACCCTCGGGTACCCCGTGCCGAGCAGGCTCTGACGATGGGCGCCACGCACGTGCGTCCACCGGGCGACTCCGACATCGCGGCGGACGGATACGACCTGGTCGTGGAGACCGCGGGCGCGCCCACCACCGCGCGGGACGCCTGCCTGCTCGCACGGCGCGGCGGACGGGCCGTGCTCACCGGCATGTTCGGACCGGGCGCGGAGGGCATCGATCCGGTTCACCTGTCCGTGAGCCAGCTGACCGTCCGCTCGGTCTTCGGTGCTCCGCCGGCTGCCTGGTCGTTCGCCGTACGGGCGTTCGGCACCGGCCTGCTCGACCCGGCGCCGCTGATCACGCACGAACTGCCGCTGACCGGCTTCGGCGAGGCCGTCCGGCTCGTGGGCAGTGGTGAACCCGGCGTAGGAAAGGTGCTGTTGCGGCCCTGAACCGTTCACTCGTCCACGTCCGCCGGACCGGCCGGGCCGATCCCGGTCGGCGGTACTGGCGGAAAACGTCCCGAAGGAGCGCTCCCCGCGCTCTGCCCCGGCTCCGGCTCCGGCTGCCGGCCCCGAACCCGGCCCCGAGTCCGAACCCCCGACCCTCAGGAGCACCGTGCCCCCCGCCTCCCCGGTTCCCCGCCGCCCAGGCGCCGACGCCCTCGCCGCCGTGGGCATGGGCGCCCCCGCCCCCGACCCGTCCGACGCCTCACCGCACACCTTCCCGGACGGCGGCACCTGGCGCACCGAGGTGCCTTCGTGCGAAGGACCGGAAGTACTGGCCGCCGTGCTCGAGGAGGCGGCACGTCTCCAGGTGCCCGTCCACCGCATCAGCCAGGGAAGCGGCGTGTGGATGCTGACCGACGCGGAGATCACCGAGATGGTCGGTGTCTGCGCACAGCACGACATCGAACTGTGCCTGTTCACCGGACCGCGCGGCACGTGGGACATCGGTGCCGCAACCCGCAGCGACTCCGGGGGCGGGGGCCTTCGCGCCCGCGGCCACGACGCCGTGGCCGGCTGCGTCGAGGACGCGCTGCGGGCCACCGGACTCGGCGTGCGCTGCCTGCTGGTGGCCGACGAGGGCGTCCTGTGGGTGCTGCACCGGATGCGTGCCGCGGGCGAACTGCCCGCCGAAACCACCCTGAAGGTGTCCGCGCTCATCGGCCCGGTCAACCCGGCTGCGTACAGCGTGTACGAACGCCTCGGCGCCGACTCGCTCAACATCCCCTCCGACCTGACCCTTGAACACCTGACCGAGATACGCCGCGTCAGCGCCGCCCCTATGGACTTCTACCTGGAGGCGCCCGACGACCTGGGCGGGTACGTGCGGATGTACGAGGCGGCCGAACTGGTCCGCCGCGGTGCGCCGATCTACCTCAAGTTCGGTCTCAGCAAGGCGCCCGGCATCTACCCCTACGGCGCGCAGCTGCGGGACGTCGCCCTCAGCTCCGCACGCGAGCGGGTCCGGCGCGGCAGGCTCGCCCTCGATCTCCTCGCCCGGCTCGGAGCGGACGGCGGCATGTCGCCGCCCGGATCCCGGCTGCCGGGCGAACTTCAGCGATTCCCGCTTCCCGAGAGGAACTGACCATGGGTACCCGCACCCCCGACCCCGCTGGCGGTCCCGGCCCTGAGACCGGAACCCGACCCGGAACCGAACCCGGACCCGGCCGTGAACCCGGCCGGGCGTCCCCGCCCCGGCGGCGGCGCACCGCACCCCTCGCCGCGCTCGCCGCCGCGGCGCTCCTCACGGGCTCACTCGCCGCCTGCGGTCAGGAGGCCAAGGGCGGCAGCCGCTACAAGGCCGAGAAGGGCAAGGGCGGCACCGTCGGCCTCGCCATGCCGACGAAGTCGTCCGAGCGCTGGATAGCCGACGGCAGGAACATGGCACGGCAGTTCGAGGACGCGGGCTACGAGGCGGATCTGCAGTACGGCGACGACAAGGTCGAGAACCAGGTCGCCCAGATCGAGAACATGATCGCCAAGGGGCACCGGCTGCTCGTCGTCGCGGCCATCGACGGTTCCGCGCTCACGAACGTACTGAGGCGTGCGAAGGATGCCGATGTTCCCGTCATCTCCTACGACCGGCTGCTGCTGGGCACCGAGAACGTCGACTACTACGCCTCCTTCGACAACGAGCGCGTCGGCGAACTGCAGGGCGGCTACATCGTCGACAAGCTGAAGCTGGATGAGAAGAAGGACGAGAAGTTCGACATCGAGCTGTTCGCCGGCTCCCCCGACGACAACAACACGAAGTTCTTCTGGGACGGGGCGATGAAGGTACTGCGTCCCTACATCGACAAGGGCCAGCTCGTCGTCCGCAGCAAGCAGACGAAGATGAACCAGGTCACCACGCTGCGCTGGGACGGCGGGACCGCGCAGAAGCGGATGGACGACCTGCTCAGCAAGAACTACGGGTCCGAGGACCTCGACGCCGTCCTCTCGCCCTACGACGGCATCTCCATCGGCGTACTCTCCGCGCTGAAGAGCGCGGGCTACGGCTCCGGGGACAAGCCCTTCCCCCTGGTCACCGGCCAGGACGCCGAACTGGCCTCGGTGAAGTCGATCATGCGCGACCAGCAGACCCAGACCGTCTACAAGGACACCCGCAAACTCGCCGAACAGGCGGTGCAGATGGGGGACGCGGTACTCACGGGCGAGAAGCCCGAGGTCAACGACACCAAGACCTACGACAACGGCAAGAAGGTCGTACCGGCCTACCTGCTCAAGCCGGTGAGCATCGACAAGTCCAACACCCAGCGGCTGGTCGAGGACGGCTACTACAAGGCCGGGCAGCTCAAGTGACGGCCCCGGCGGAGCAGGAGACACCGACGGCCGCCGCACCGGCCGTGCTGGAGATGCGCGGGATCACCAAGACCTTTCCCGGCGTCACAGCGCTCTCCGACGTCAATCTGACCGTGCGCGCCGGCGAGATCCACGCCGTCTGCGGCGAGAACGGTGCGGGCAAGTCCACGCTGGTGAAGGTGCTCAGCGGCGTACATCCGCACGGGAGTTACGAGGGCGAGATCCTCTTCGGCGGCGAGTCCTGCGCCTTCAGGGACATCCGCGCGAGCGAGCAGCGCGGCATCGTCATCATCCACCAGGAACTCGCCCTGGTCCCCTACCTCTCCCTCGCCGAGAACATCTTCCTCGGCAACGAGCACGCCACACGCGGCGTGATCAGCTGGAGCGAGACGCTCCGGCACGCCCAGGCGCTCCTCAAACGGGTGGGTCTGCCGGACAAGCCCCAGACCCGCGTCGCGGACATCGGTGTCGGCAAGCAGCAGTTGGTGGAGATCGCGAAAGCGCTCTCCAAGGAGGTGAAGCTGCTCATCCTCGACGAGCCGACCGCCGCGCTCAACGACGAGGACAGCCGCAAGCTCCTGGAGCTGATCGGCGAGCTGCGCGCACAGGGCATCGCGTGCATCGTCATCTCGCACAAGCTGAACGAGATCCGGCAGATCGCCGACTCCGTCACCATCCTGCGCGACGGACGCACCATCGAGACACTCACCGTGCGCGAACGCCCCGGTGACGCGCCGGAGATCTCCGAGGACCGCATCATCCGCGGGATGGTCGGCCGCGACCTGGACCAGCGTTTCCCGTCACGCACCCTCTACGAGGGCAAGGACGCGGGCCGGGTGGCCCTCTCCGTGAACGGCTGGACGGTACGGCATCCGATCGACCATCAGCGCAAAGTCGTCGACGGCGTTTCGCTCGAGGTGCGGCGCGGCGAGATCGTCGGCATCGCCGGGCTGATGGGGGCGGGCCGTACGGAGCTGGCCATGAGCGTCTTCGGCCGCTCCTACGGTCAGTACGCGGGCGGAACGGTCGAGGTCGAGGGCCGCGAAGTGCTCACCCGCAGCGTGCCCGAGGCGATCTCGCACGGCATCGCCTACGTCACCGAGGACCGCAAGACCTACGGGCTCAACCTCGCGGACAACATCAACCGCAACATCTCCCTCGCCTCGCTCGGCGGGCTCGCCCGGCGCGGCGTCGTCGACGAGCACGCGGAGCGGCAGGTCGCCGAACGCTACCGGCGCTCGATGAACATCAAGGCGCCCACCGTCCACGAGCAGGTCCAGCGGCTCAGCGGCGGCAACCAGCAGAAGGTCGTCCTCAGCAAGTGGATAAACGCCGATCCCGAGGTGCTCATCCTCGACGAGCCGACGCGCGGCATCGACGTCGGCGCGAAGTACGAGATCTACACGGTCATCGACCAGCTCGCCGCCGGCGGCAAGGCGGTCGTCTTCATCTCCTCCGAACTGCCCGAACTGCTGGGGATGTGCGACCGGATCTACACGATGGCGGCCGGCCGGCTCACCGGAGAGGTCGCGCGCCAGGACGCGACCCAGGAGGTCCTGATGCGGCACATGACCGAAACCCTGGACACCAGCGGCAGCACCGGCGCGGGCGCCGACGGCACGAGTGACAAGAGCTGAGGGCCGAGAGATGACGACACCGACCGAAACCCGTTCCCCTTCCGGCGACCGACCGGAACCGCCCGCAGGCGGCGGGACGTCCGCGGGATCGCTGCTGCTGGGCACCGTCCGCAACAACATGCGCCAGTACGGCATGCTCGTCGCGCTCGCACTCATCGTCGTGCTGTTCCAGATATGGACGGACGGCTCGCTGCTGCTGCCCAACAACGTCTCCAACATCGTCCAGCAGAACAGCTACATCCTGATCCTGGCCATGGGCATGATGATGGTGATCATCGCCGGCCACATCGACCTGTCCGTCGGTTCACTGGCCGCGTTCGTGGGTGCCGCCGCGGCGGTGATGATGGTCAGGCACGACATGCCGTGGGTGCTGGCGCTGGTGCTCTCGCTGCTGATCGGCGCGGCTGCAGGCGCCTGGCAGGGCTTCTGGATCGCCTATGTAGGCATCCCCTCCTTCATCGTGACGCTGGCGGGGATGCTGCTCTTCCGCGGCGGTACGCAGATCCTGCTGGAGGGGCAGTCGATCGCTCCCTTCCCCAGGGGGTTCCAGGAGATCGCACAGGGCTTCATCCCGGAGATGGGCCCCTACACCCAGTACCACAACCCCACTCTGGTCATCGGTCTGGTCGTCCTCGCCTTCGTGCTCTTCCAGGAGTGGCGGGACAGGCGGCGGCAGTTGGCGTACGAGCTCGAGGTGCTGCCGTTCAATCTGTGGCTGCTGAAGTGTGCGGCGATCGTGGCGGCCGTCGTGGCCTTCACCCTGACTCTGGCCAGCTACCACGGTGTCCCCCTGGTGCTGCTGATCATGTGCGTACTGCTCATCGGGCTGGGCTTCGTGATGCGCAACGCCGTGGTGGGACGGCATGTGTACGCGCTGGGCGGCAACAAGGCGGCGGCCAAGCTCTCGGGTGTGAAGGACAAGCGGGTCACCTTCCTCGTCTTCGTGAACATGGGCGTCATGGCGGCACTCGCGGGCTGTGTGTACGCGGCACGGCTCAACGCGGGCACACCGCAGGCGGGCATCAACTTCGAACTGGAGGCCATCGCCGCGGCGTTCATCGGCGGCGCGTCGATGAGCGGGGGCGTGGGGACCGTGCTGGGCGCGGTGATCGGCGGGCTTGTGCTCGGCGTGCTCAACAACGGCATGTCGCTGGTGGGGATCGGCACCGACTATCAGCAGGTCATCAAGGGGCTGGTGCTGCTGGCAGCCGTCGGCTTCGACGTCTGGAACAAGCGGAAGGTGGGTTCCTGACGGGTAGGCGGCAAGTGAGACGGCAGGACGGCCGCACACCCCGCCGCTTCGGGCACCCGGAGCCGGCCCGTGTTCCCGCCCCGCTTCGGACGGGAACACGGGCCGGGGGCACGGCCGCGCCGGGAACCCGGGCCAGGGAGGAAAGGCCCCAGGCAGCACTGAGGGCCGCACGCCACGGGACGGGCCCGGAAGACAGGGTGCGGCCCTCCTCTGTACGCGCCTGGGTGCTGTGCTCGCAGGCGCTGCGCGTCAGGCCACGCCGAGGCTGACCTCGATGTTGCCGCGGGTGGCGTTGGAGTAGGGGCAGACCTGGTGGGCCTTCTCCAGCAGGTCCTTGGCCGTTGCCGCGTCCACGCTGGGTATGTGCCCCTCGAGTGTGACCTTGAGGCCGAAGCCGCCCTCCGGGGTGGTGCCGAAACCGACCTTGGCCGTCACCGTCGAGCCGGTGAGGTCGACCTTCTCCTTGCGGGCCACGACGCCGAGAGCGCCCTGGAAGCAGGCACTGTAACCGGCGGCGAAGAGCTGCTCGGGGTTGGTGCCGGCACCGCTGCCGCCCAGCTCCTTGGGCGGGTTGACCACGACGTCGAGCTTGCCGTCGTCACTGGCGACCCGGCCGTCACGGCCGTTCTCGGCGGTGGCGACCGCGGTGTACTTGACGTCGATGGGCTGGATGGACATGAAATCCTCCTGTTCAGTGGCGTGACCGGGGCCTCGCGCCCGAAACCGTCCGGCCGGAGTCGAGCCTAACCACCCCCGCGGCGCCGGGGTCGGCGGGTCGTGGGACCTCACAACCCGCCGAAGGGCCGGGCCTGCTCGGTGTGCTGCAGTACGTACCCGTCAGTCGCCGAGGCTGACGATCATCTTGCCGGTGTTCTCACCCTTGAGCAGACCGAGGAAGGCGTCCGCGGCGTACTCCACGCCCTCCACCACCGTCTCGCGGTACTTCAGTTCGCCCGAGCGGATCCAGCCCGAGACCTCTTCGAAGAACTGCGGCATCAGATCCGCGTGGTCCATCACGAGCATGCCCTGCAGACGCAGCCGCTTGCCGATGACCATGGCGAGGTTGCGCGGGGCGGCAGGCGACTCCGTGTCGTTGTACTGCGCGATCATGCCGCAGATGGTGGCGCGGCCGTGCACGTTCAGCACGCTGATCGCGGCCTCCAGATGGTCACCGCCGACGTTGTCGAAGTAGACGTCGATGCCGTCGGGCGCGGCGTCCTTCAACTGGCTCGTCACGGAGTCCGACTTGTAGTTGAAGGCGGCGTCGAAGCCGTACTCCTCGGTGAGGAGGCGCACCTTCTCGTCCGATCCGGCGCTGCCGATCACACGCGAGGCGCCCTTGAGCCGGGCGATCTGCCCGACCTCGCTGCCGACGGCCCCGGCCGCTCCGGACACGAAGACGGCGTCACCCTCCTTCAGGGAAGCCACCTCGAGCAGTCCCGCGTAAGCGGTCAGGCCCGGCATGCCCAGGACGCCGAGATAGCTCGTCAGCGGGGCGAGGTCCGCCGAGACCTTCGTGGCGTACCGGGCGCGGAGCGTCGCGAACTCCCGCCAGCCCAGGTCGTGCAGCACGTGGTCGCCCGGTGCGAATCCCTCGGCCTGCGAGGCGATGACGATGCCGACGGCTCCTCCGGTCATCGGCTCGTCGAGCTTGAACGGAGGGACGTAGGACTTCACGTCGTTCATCCTGCCGCGCATGTACGGGTCGACGGACAGATGGAGATTCCGGACCAGGATCTCCCCCTCCCCGGGCGCCGCCACCGGACCCTCCCGCAGCGCGAAGTCGTCCTTGGTCGGCCAGCCCTGGGGCCGGGCGATCAGATGCCATTCCCGGCCGGTCGCGGGGAGGGTCTCGGGCGAGCTCATGGTGGTGGCCTCTCAGACGTTCGAGTCAGACGTTCGAGCAAGATGCTTCATGTACTGAAAGAACCCTGCACCTTGATGTTTCATGTTGTCAAGCAAAGCGCTACAGTGGCCCTCATGGCCTCCCGCTCCTCCGCCGGTACCCGCAGAATCGACCCCGACCCCGTCACACGGGAGGTCGTCGAGCTGATCGGCACGGTCGTCGCGCGCTACCACGACGAGTACGAACTGGCAGCCGCCCACCACTCGCTGACCGGCGCCCAGGCCCGCGTCCTCACGCTGCTGGCTCACGAGCCCACACCCATGCGGCAGGTGGCGCGCACGCTCAAGTGCGAGCCGTCGAACGTGACGGGGATAGTCGACCGGCTGGAGTCCCGCGGTCTCGTCGCGCGCCGCTCGGACCCGGCCGACAGGCGGGTGAAGCTGGCCGCCGCGACCGAGGAGGGCGTCGCCATGGCCGGGCGGCTCCGCGCCGCACTCGACTTCGCCCGCGAGCCGCTCGCGGGGCTCACCCCCGCCGAACGGACCGTACTGCGCGACCTGTTGCAGCGCATGCTGGGCGAGGATCCCCCCGACGGGGGTTAGGGGAAGGCCGGAGCGGCACGGCCGTCCGCCCGGGCTCAGCCGGCGAAGGCCGGCTGCGGCAGTCCCTGCCCCGCCCCGGGCACCACCAGCAGCGACCCGGCCAGCGGCCAGGCGGAAGTGTCCGTTCCCACACTCGCCGTCGTCACGTACAGGTCCCGCAGCTCCGCACCTCCGAAAGCGCAGGCCGTCGGCCTGGGAACGGGTATCCGAACCGTACGGTCCAGCCTGCCGTCCGGTGTGTAGCGGCGCACGGCACCGCCGTCCCAGAGCGCCACCCATACGCAGCCGTCGGCGTCGACCGTCAGCCCGTCGGGCCAGCCGTCGCCCTCCTCGATCCGCGCAAAGGTGCGGCGTCCGGAAACCTCGGAGGGGCGGCCGCCGTCCGCACCGCTCACGTCGAAGACATCGATGCGGCGTGTGGGGGTGTCGTTGTAGTACATGAGCCGGCCGTCGGGACTCCAGCCCGTGCCGTTGCTGACCGTGACCTCCGGCAGCACCGTCACCGCCGTGCCGTCCCCGGTCAGCCGCTTGAGGTCGCCGCCGCCGGGCTTCTCGGCGTACGCCATGGTCCCGGCCCACAGGGCACCGTCCGGGGCGATGGCCGCGTCGTTGCCCCGCCGTCCCGGTACGACCTCACGGTGCAGCCATGAGAACGCGCCGTCCGGGCCGTAGAGCCCCACGCCGTCCCGGAGGTTGACGACCAGGCCGCCGCCCTCACGCGGCTTCGCGGCACCCACGTGCTGTTCGGTCGCCATGACCGTCCGGGCACCGTCGGACGGATCGAAGGTGTGGACACGGGAGTTGAGGATGTCCACCCAGATCAGCAGCCCGCGCGCGCTGTCCCAGGTCGGCCCCTCCCCCAGCAGGGCCCGGGCCCCTGCTGCCGCTTCCACCGCGCGCACACCGCTCACCGCTGCCTCCAGCTCCTTCGACGACGTCCGTGACCCGTGCCGTACGGTCAGCCCGCCCCCCGGTGACCGAGCCGTGCGGACAGTTCGGCCGCGCCCTTGACCGCCAGGGCCTCCAGCTCGCCGCGGCGCTCCTCGCTCCAGCGGATCATCGGCACGGAGATGCTCAGCGCCGCCACGACCTGCCCGGCCGAGTCCCGTACGGGTGCGGCGACGCAGCTGACGTCCGGATTGGACTCCTGCTGCTCCACCGCGACACCGCGCGCACGGATCTCCTCCAGCGCGGCACGGAGCGCCCCGGGGGAAGTGATCGAGTCGGGTGTCATCGCCTCCAGAGGCTCCGCCCCGGAGAGTCTCGCCTCCGACTCCTCCTCGGGCAGCGAGGCGAGCAGCATCTTCCCCACCGATGTGCAGTGTGCGGGCAGCCGTCGCCCGGCCGCGGAGACCATGCGCACCGCGTGGGTGCTGTCGACCTTGGCGATGTAGATGACGTGGCGGCCCTCGAGGAGTGCCACGTGCACGGTCTCCTCGCAGGTGTCCGCGACGCTGCGCGCCACCTGCTGCCCCTCGGCCGCGAGGTCGAGCTGCTCGGCGTAGCGGCTGCCGAGCTGATAGCCGCGCACACCCAGCCGGTAGCGTCCAGGCTGACCGGGCGGCTGCACAAGGTAGTTGCGGGCGGTGAGGGTGGTCACCAGTTCGTGCACGGTGGTGCGGGGCAGCTGTAGCTTTCGGGTGATCTCGGGCGCGGAGAGGGTTCCGTCGCTGTCGAGGAACAGCTCCAATATGTCCAGGGCCCTGGTTACGGCCGGCACGAGACGACCCATGTCCCGCCCTCCCCTTGCTCGTTCCGTGCGTGAACCTCCTGGTTCGAAATACCGAAAGTTGACCGGTATCGCGAACACAGCCTAGTCACCGCACCGCCGAGCCGACAATGCCCGCGGGCGCCCGCCTCGGGCCGCCGCAAGCTCCGTCCGTCCCTCAGGCGGACTTGCGCGCACGGGCGGTCTTCTTCGCCGTGGCCTTCTTCGCCGGCGCCTTCTTCGCTGCGGACTTCTGTGCCGTGGTCTTCTGTGCCGTGGTCTTCTTCGCCGCGGCCTTCCCCCCGGACGACGCCTTCTTCGCGGAGCTCTTCGCCGTGGCCGACTTCTTCGCGCCCGCCGTCCCGGCCGCCTTCTTCGCCGTGGCCTTCTTCGCCGGCGCCTTCTTCGCGGACGCCCCCCTCCCGGCCGCCTTCTTCGCCCCGCCGGAGCTCTTCCTGGCCGCGGGCTTCTGCCCCCCGCGCAGCTCGTGCACGGTCGCGTCCGGAGCCTCGGCCTCCCGGCCTTCCTCACCCCGGGACTCCCTGGCCGCCTGCACACTGCTCTCCAGCACGGCCATCAGGTCCACGACCTGTCCCTTCCGGGGCGCCGCGGCGGCCTCCTCGCCGGGCCCCGTCTCCACGCCCTCCATCTTGGCCGTGACGAGCTGCTCGACCGCCGCCCGGTACTCGTCGTGCAGCTCGGACCAGTCCAGGTCCCCCAGCGTCTCCATCAGCGTGTCCGCCAGGTCGAGTTCGGCGTCGCGGATCGTGACGTCCTCCTCGGGCGCGACCCCGCTGACGGACCGGATCTCCTCCGGCCAGAGCATCGTGTGCAGCGCGAGCACGTCCTCGTAGACCCTGAGCAGCCCGAGGCTCTCCCGGCCGCGCATCGCCAGCTTGCCCACCGCGACCTTCCCCGAGCGCTTCAGCGCCTCGCGCAGCAGCGCGTACGGCTTCGCTGCCGACCGGCCGTCGCCCGCCAGGTAGTACGAACGGTCCAGCTGGATCGGATCGACGTCCTCGGAGGGCACGAAGCCGAGGATGTCCACGGTCTTGGCGGTGGGCAGCGGCAGCGCGGCCAAATCGGCGTCCGTCAGCTGCACGGTCGTCCCGTCCCCGGTCTCGAATCCCTTGCCGATCTCCTCCCGGGGCACCTCCTTCTCCTCCAGCTCGCACACCTTCCTGTAGCGGATGCGGCCGCCGTCGGTCGTGTGCACCTGGTGGAAGGAGACGCTGTGGCTCTCGGTGGCCGAAACCACCTTGATCGGTATGGAGACCAGCCCGAAGGAAATGGACCCTTTCCAGATGGATCGCATGGTTCGTCCCTTCTATGGGACTCTCAGGGTATGCCGTACACGGAGGTCGAGGGCCGCCGTCTCGCTCTCAGCAATCTCGACAAGGTGCTCTATCCGGCCACCGGATTCACCAAGGGTGAGGCCCTGCACTACTACGTGACCGTCGCCGAGGCGCTGCTGCCGCACCTGCGGGGCCGCCCCGTCTCGTTCCTCCGTTATCCCGACGGCGTCGAGGCCACGGCCTTCTTCGCCAAGAATGTGCCCCCCGGCGCCCCCGACTGGGTGACCGTACGCAAGATCACCGAGGTGAGCAGCACCCCGCTGCACCAGGTCCTCGTGCACGACCTGCCCACCCTCGTCTGGGCGGCCAACCTGGCCGCGCTGGAGCTGCACACCCCCCAGTGGCGCGTGGAGCACGAGGCACGGGCGGACCGCCTGGTCTTCGACCTCGACCCCGGACCGGGAGCCGGCGTGCTGGAGTGCCGCACCGTCGCCCTGTGGCTGCGCGAACGGCTCGAAGCGGACGGGATCACCGCCCTGCCCAAGACCTCCGGCGGCAAGGGGCTGCACCTCCTGGCGCCCATCGAGGTCACACCGTCGTCGTCGGTCTCCCGCTACGCGAAGAGCGCGGCCGTCGAGGCGGAGGCCGCACTGCCCGGCCTGGCGCTGAGCAGGATGGCGAAGGCGCTGCGGCCGGGAAAGGTCTTCGTCGACCATTCGCAGAACGCCGCGTCCAAGACCACCGCCGCCCCGTACACGCTCCGCGCCATGCACAGGCCCAGCGTCTCCACCCCGCTGACCTGGGACGAGCTGACCGCCGCGCGGGCTGCCGACGATCTCCTCTTCCTCGCCCCGCAGCTGCCCGCACGGCTGGAGCGCCATGGCGACCTGCTGGCGCCGCTGCTCGACCCCGCGCTGGCGCGCCCGCTCCCCGGCCCCTGACCTTGTCCACGGACGGCGCACGGCGACCGGCGACCGGCGACCGGCGACCGGCGACCGGCGACCGGCGGAGCCTGACAGCGCCCGGCCGGCCCGGCTGCGGGGCACGCACGACGCGACGGCGGGCGGCCCGGCACCTTCCCGGGCCACCCGCCGTGGTGCGCTGCTGCGAGGGACTGACGCCGTGACCGGCAAACCTTGCCGGCAGGACCCTAGTTGTTGCCCGTTCCCCAGTCGTCGTCCAGAGGTGTCCTGTGGACGCGAAGTGACCGCACACGGTCACTCACCGAGTCGGGCAGCCTGTGCCCGACCTTCTCCGACACGATGCCGGCCGCCTTCGTGGCGGCTTCGCGGCCGGTCTGCGCGGCAGTCTCGGTGGCGTTGCGTACAGCCGGGTTCTCGGCCAGCCGTTGTGCCGTCTGCCGAAGACGCTCGTAGCGCTCGCGGCCGGCACGCGTACCGAAGACGTACCCGACGGCCAGTCCAGCGACGAACGTGAGCCGGTAGCGCATGGCTCCACCCTTCTATTGGATCTCTCGGATATGCCGATTCCATCAGCTTCCCGGTGGGCACGGGGCCGCACCGATACCGATTTCGGAGTACCCCCTGGCATGCGCTAATGTATTGCCCGCAGCGAGGGAACGCCGACCAGTCCAGGTGGGCGCGTCCACGCAGAGCATTCCCGTGTAGCTCAATCGGCAGAGCAGCCGGCTGTTAACCGGCAGGTTACTGGTTCGAGTCCAGTCGCGGGAGCACCCGAAAGAGCCCCGGCAGGGGCTCTTTTTCTGTGCTGGACAAGTCCGTTGGGAAGGACGGGAACCGATCACCGGGTACTCGGAGTCCTCCCTCCCGTACGTCTCCCCCCGGCACGGGCGGGAGATCGTATGAGCAGCTATGCTGCGGCAGACGCCGCGCGCACAGATGTGCGTGATCCGGCGTACGGGGCGGTAGCTCAGCCGGTTAGAGCAGCGGACTCATAATCCGTCGGCCGTGGGTTCGAGTCCCACCCGCCCCACTCAACCCCTCCCCCGGAAAAGGGTGTTGACCTGCGGCGCGACAAGCAGGCCCCCCCCGGAGGGAACCGCACTTCCTCCTTCCCGGGAAGGTGCCCGCGCGGACGGTGCGTGAGCACCGGTTCCCGGAACGGCCCTCGCCGCACCCGGCATCAACTCCTCGGCTCTCGGCGCGCCGTGACGCGCTCCGGCCCGTCGGCGGCAGCGGCGACGTGCGTCCCGCAGACACCCGTACACCCCGCACACCCGACCCACCGTGGACCACGGGACGGACCACGGGGCGCCGAACCTGCCGGGTGCACCGCGGCACAGCCCCCTCTCGTCAATGAAAGTTGACATCGACCGCTTGTCATCCTAAGTTGACAGCATGGCCGCATCGGACGCACAAGAGGCAGTGGACACCGCAGAGGCCGCCCTGCACAGAGATCCCCACGTGGGACTGCGAGCCGTCGCCGCACTGCGGCGGCTGACCGACCGACTGGAAGCACTCCAGGTCGACAGCGCCCGCGCCCACGGCTGGTCCTGGGACGAGATCGGGGCGGCGCTCGGCGTGAGCAGGCAGGCCGTGCACAAGAAGCACGCGAGGAGGTAGGCGAGGATGTTCGAGCGATTCACACGCACCGCCCGCGAAGTCGTCGTGGGAGCACAGGAAGAGGCACGCGGCCTCGGTCACGACTGGATCGGGACGGAGCATCTGCTGCTCGCCGCGGTACGGCAGTCCGGCGAGCCGGGAGCCGCGACGCTCGTACGGCTCGGGGTCACCGGCGAGAACTGCCGTGCCGCCGTCGCAAGCGTGGTCGGTGGAGGCGGGGACGCGCTGGGCCCCCAGGACGCGGAGGCGCTGAAGTCCCTGGGCATCGACCTCGACGAGATCCGGCGCCGCGCCGAAGGCTCCTTCGGGGACGGCGCGTTGGACACTCCCCCCGGCGATCCCGGCACGAAGCCCCGGCGGAGGTTCCCCTTCGGGCGCCGGCGCGAGGAGGGCACGGGCGGCGCCGGGGCCGCCCCGCCCGGTGCGGCCGGTACCCCCGCCGGTACCCCCGGTGCGGCCGGACCGCACGGCCACATCCGCTTCACCGGCCGAGCGAAGAAGGCCCTGGAGCTGTCGCTGCGGGAAGCGGTCGCGCGCAAGGACCGGCGCATCGGTGTCGAGCACATCGTGCTCGCCCTGCTGCGCGGCGACGACAAGATCTCACAGGGGATGTTCCGGCAACTGGGCGTCGTCCCGGGCGAGATGCGGGATCTCGTGCTCGCCGACCTCCGCGCCGCGGCCTGACGCTCCGGCTCCAGGAGGCCGCGGCGGTCCGCGGGAGGACCGGTCCGCGGGAGGACCGGGGCGGGGGCGGGGCCGGAGGCGGAGGCGGGGCTGGAGGCGGGACCTGGGGCCGGGCAGGGGTCACACGGCGGACGCCATCCGCCGTACCGCCTCCTCCAGGATCTCCGGCGAGGTGGCGGTGTTCAGCCGCACGTGCCCCTCGCCCCCGGTACCGAAGGCCGGTCCCGGTATGAGGGCGACGCGGCCCCGCTCCAGGAACGCCGCCGCGGGGTCGTCGAGGCCCAGGGCGCGGCAGTCCAGCCACGCCAGGAACGTCCCCTCGTGCGGCCGGTGGCGTACGTCCGGGAGATGGCGTCCGAGCAGCTCCGTCAGCAGCCGCCTGTTGCGGTCCAGTCCCGCCAGCAGCGCATCCAGCCACTGCGTGCCGTACCGGAGCGCCGCGACGTGCCCGATCACGCCCAGGTGGCTGGGACCGTGACTGACCTCCTCCGGCATCCGGGCCAGCTCACGGGCGGAGTCACTTCCGGCGAGGGCCACCGCCGCCTTGAGTCCCGCAAGGTTCCACGCCTTGGACGCCGACATCAGCGAGAAGGCACGCTCCGTGCCGGGCAGCGACAGGTACGGCACATGGTGTGCCCCGGGCAGCACCAGCGGCGCGTGGATCTCGTCGGCGACGACGCGTACGCCGAATCTGTCCGCCAGCTCGGTCACCGCGGCCAGTTCGCCGGCGGTGTGGACGGTGCCGGTGGGATTGTGCGGACTGCACAACAGGTACGCGGCCCGGCGGCCGCCCCCGCCTCCGCCCGTGGCCGTGGCCGTGGCCGTGGCGGTGGCCGTGGCGGTACGGAACGCCTCGGCGAGGGTGCCGGTGTCCACACGGCCCTCCGCGTCCAGGGGCGCCTCGAGGACTCTGCGGCCCATGTGGGAGACGAACTGGTAGAAGGGCGGATACACAGGGGAGTTGACCACCACGGCGTCACCGGGGGAGGTGATCAGCTTCAGCACTTCCACGACCCCCGCCATCACGTCCGGCACGATCGCCGCGCGCTCCGGCCGCACCGTCCATCCCCATCGCCGTTCGGAGAACTCTCCCAGCGCCGCGATGTACTCCTCCGCCATCGCGTACCCGGTGTCCCCGCTCTCCACCGCCGAGTGCAGCGCCCGGGCGACGGGAGGGGCCAGCCGCACGTCCATCTCCGCGATCCACAGCGGCAGCACATCCGGGGGATGCACACGCCACTTCGCACTGCTGCGGCGGCGCAGTTCGTCCAGGGAGCACTCGAGCAGCGGATTCTTCGCATCTACGTCCACCCCGACCACGCTAGTTCCGATCGGCCCTCATGAGCAGACCGCGTGGGCCGAGGGTGGTATCCGGGGCGCGAGCGCACGTAGGGCATCATTCCGGCCATGGGGATTGTCGCCGGTCTGGAAAGCTCAGCGGAGTACACACGCATCGTCGTCTGTGACGCCGACTCCGGTGCCGTCGTCAAGCACGGTCACGCCGAGCACCCCGCGGAACGCGACGATCCCCAGTCGTGGCTGATCTCCCTCGGGCGTGCCGCGAGCAGCGGGCAGCTCGCGGACGTACAGGCGATCGGCGTCTCCGCGCAGCAGCAGGGCATGGTCGCCCTGGACTCCTCCGGTGCGCCCGTCGGGCCGGCGCTGCTCGGCAACGACAGACGGATGCAGCCCGCCGCCGCGGATCTCGTCGACTCGCTGGGCGGCCGTGAGGCGTGGGCCGAGGCGGTCGGCGCCGTGCCGCAGGCGAGTCATCCGGTCTCCAAGCTGCGCTGGCTCGCGCGCAACGAGCCGGAAGCCGCAGCCAGGGTCGCGGAGGTACTCCAGCCGCACGACTGGCTGGTGTGGCAGCTGATGGCCCGCCCCTACCGCCGTACGACCGACCGCGGCGACGCCTCCGGCACCGGCTACTGGTCGGCCATGGCGGAGTCCTACCGCCCCGATCTGGTCGAGCTGGCGCTCGGTCACCGCGTCGGCCTGCCGGACGTCATCGGCCCGTCCGAGCCCGCCGGACGCACCCCGGAGGGGCTGCTGATCTCCGCCGGTACGGGCGAGACGATGGCCGCCGCGTTCGGACTGGGCCTCGGCCCGGGGGACGCCGTGATATCACTGGGCGCGTCCGGGTCCGTCTTCGCCGTGCACCACGAGGCGCTGACCGACCCCACGGGCACCATCACCTCCTACGCGGACGCCACCGGCATGCACCTTCCCGCCGTGCGGACGCTGAACGCGACACGGGTGCTGCGCGGGACGGCAGAGCTTCTCGGCACCGACCTGGACGGACTCTCCGCACTGGCGCAGCAGTCGAGCCCCGGAGCGTACGGACTGGTGCTGCTGCCCTACCTGGAGGGCGAGCACACCCCGAACCTGCCGCACACGGCCGGTTCTCTGCACGGTCTGCGGCGCGAGAGCATGAAGCCCGAACATCTGGCGCGCGCGGCGGTGGAGGGCATGCTGTGCGGTCTCGCCGACGCCCTGGACGTACTGCGCGGACGGGGCGTCCAGGTGCGCAGGCTCTTCCTGCTGGGACAGGCGGCCGGGCTGCCCGCTGTGCAGAGCTCCGCCCCGGCCCTGTTCGGGACGCGTGTCGTCGTGCCCCGGCCCGCGGACTACACCGCGGTCGGCGCCGCCAGGCAGGCGGCGTGGGCTCTCAAGGGCGGCTCGCAGCCCCCGCGGTGGCCCGAGGCCGAGTGCGAGGTCTTCGACCCGGGTGAGGATCTTCCCGCGGGGCAGGCCGTACGGCAGCAGTACGTGACCGTCCGGGAGGAGGCCCACCCGGGGGCCTTCGGGAACTGACGGCGGCCGCACCCGGACCGGCTCCGCACACCGGCGACTCCGCACGCACGGGCCCGGGACCCTCGTCACCGGGCTTTCAGCCCGGAGCGATCAGCGCGCTCTTTGCCCCGTGTTGGGTTCGCCACCGCACCGCGTGCTCGAAGATGGAGAGGACCACCCAACCGATCCCGATCTTCTTTCCGCCACGGGGACCCATGTGCTGATACGTCTGCTCCGCGATCACCTGCGCCCGTACAGGCGCCCGGCCGCCCTGCTCGTGCTGCTCCAGCTGGTGCAGACGTCCGCCACGCTCTACCTCCCCAGCCTCAACGCCGACATCATCGACAACGGCGTGGTCCTGGGCGACACCGGCCACATCCTCCGGGTGGGCACCGTGATGGCCGCGGTCTCCCTCGTCCAGGTCGCATGCAACATCGGCGCCGTCTACTACGCGGCACGCACCGCCGCGGCCATCGGACGGGACATCCGGGCCGCGGTCTTCGACCGGGTGCAGTCCTTCTCGGCGCGCGAGCTCGGCCAGTTCGGCGCACCCTCGCTGATCACCCGCACCACCAACGACGTCCAGCAGGTGCAGATGCTGGTGCTGACGTCGTTCACGCTGATGGTGTCGGCACCGATCATGTGCGTCGGCGGCATCGTCATGGCTCTGGGTCAGGACGTGCCGCTCTCCTCGGTGCTGCTGGGCGTGGTGCCGGTGCTCGCCGTGCTGGTCGGACTGATCGTGGCCCGGATGCGTCCGCTCTTCCGCACGATGCAGAAGCGGATCGACGGGGTGAACAGGGTCCTGCGCGAACAGATCACCGGCATCCGCGTCATCCGGGCCTTCGTCAAGGACGGCTACGAGCAGCGCCGCTTCCACGAGCACAACGCCGGCCTGATGGACGTGCAGCTGCGCAGCGGACGGCTGATGGCGCTGATGTTCCCGACCGTCACGACCGTCGTGAACCTCTCCGGCGTCGTGGTCGTCTGGTTCGGCGCGCACCGCATCGCCAGCGGTGAGATGGAGATCGGCGCCCTCACCGCGTTCCTCGCGTACCTGATGCAGATCGTGATGTCCGTGATGATGGCCACCTTCATGTTCATACAGGTGCCGCGCGCCGAGGTGTGCGCCGAACGCGTCGTGGAGGTGCTGGACACCGCCTCCAGCGTGATGCCGCCCAGCGATCCCGTAAGGGCGCTGCGCCGGTCGGGCCGCCTGGAGCTGCGCGGCGTGGGGTTCCGCTACCCCGGTGCACAGGCGCCGGTGCTGGAGGGGATAGACCTGCTGGCGCAGCCGGGCGGGACGACGGCGGTGATCGGGTCGACGGGCAGCGGCAAGTCGACACTGCTGGGGCTCGTGCCGCGGCTGTTCGACGTCACCGCGGGCACCGTGCTGATCGACGGCAAGGACGTACGGACACTCGATCCGGAACTGCTGGCGCGGACGGTGGGACTGGTGCCGCAGCATCCGTACCTCTTCACGGGCACGGTCGCCTCCAACCTGCGCTACGGGCGTCCCGGCGCGAGCGACGAGGAGCTGTGGGAGGCCCTCGATGTCGCCCAGGCACGGGAGTTCGTCGCCGCCATGGACGGCGGTCTCGAAGCGCACATCGGGCAGGGCGGCAACAACGTCTCGGGCGGGCAGCGCCAGCGGCTGGCCATCGCGCGCGTCCTGGTGCACCGCCCCGGGATCTACCTCTTCGACGACTCCTTCTCCGCCCTGGACTACGCGACCGACTCGGCGCTGCGCTCCGCGCTGGCCCGCCGCACCGCTGAGGCGACCGTCCTGATCGTCGCGCAGCGGGTGGCGACGATCCGCGACGCGGACCGGATTCTCGTACTCGACGAGGGGCGCCTCGTCGGCGCGGGCCGCCACGAGGAACTGATGGAGGAGAACGTCACCTACCGGGAGATCGTGCTCTCCCAGCTCACCGAGCGGGAGGCCGTATGAGCGTGCACGCGCGCATGGCGGGCGGCACACCGCCCCGCCGCTCGGCGGACTTCAAGGGGTCGGCGAAGCGTCTGCTGGGACAGTTCCGGCCGGTGAGGCTCACCCTGTCGGGCATGGTCCTCTTCGGTCTGCTGAGCGTGAGCCTGAGTGTGCTCGGGCCGAAGATGCTCGGCCACGCCACCGACCTGATCTTCGCGGGCTGGATCGGTGGGCGACTGCCCCGGGGCGCGACCCGGGAGCAGGTGCTGGAGCGTATGCGCGACGAGGGCGACGGCCGCGTGGCCGACATGCTCTCGGGGACGGACTTCACCCCCGGCCAGAGCATCGACTTCGGCGCTGTCGGTCAGGTGCTGCTGGCCGTACTGGCCGTGTACGTCCTGGCGGGTGTGATGATGCTCTTCAGCGGACGCCTGTCCGTACGGGCCATCAACCACACCGTCTTCCGGCTGCGGGAGCAGGTGGAGGCGAAGCTCTCACGGCTGCCGCTGTCGTACTTCGACAGGCAGACGCGCGGCGAGGTCCTCAGCCGCGTCAGCAACGACATGGACAACATCGCGCTGACCCTGCAGCAGACCCTGGGCCAGATCGTCAACTCCCTGCTGACCCTGGCCGGGGTGACCGTGATGATGTTCTGGATCTCGCCGCTGCTGGCGATGGTGGCGATGGTGACCGTACCGCTGTCGGTGCTGGTGGCAACCCGGCTGGGCAAGCGGGCGCAGCCTCAGTTCGTGGAGCAGTGGGCCTCCACGGGGAAGCTCAACGCCCACATCGAGGAGATGTACACCGGCCACACGCTGGTGAAGGTCTTCGGACGGCAGAAGGAGTCGGCCGAGGCATTCGCCGCGCACAACCAGTCACTGTTCCGGACGGGTTTCCGGGCGCAGTTCGTCAGCGGGATCATGCAGCCCGCCATGATGTTCGTCGCGAACCTCAACTACGTGCTGGTGGCCGTCGTCGGCGGACTGCGGGTCGCCGCGGGCGCGCTGTCGATCGGCGACGTCCAGGCGTTCGTGCAGTACTCACGGCAGTTCAGCCAGCCGCTCACGCAGGTCGCCTCCATGGCGAACCTCGTGCAGTCCGGGGTGGCGTCCGCGGAGCGGGTCTTCGAGATCCTCGACGCGGAGGAGCAGTCATCCGAACCGGCACATCCGGCACGCCCCGCCGAGGTGCACGGGCGCGTGGAGCTGCGGGGCGTCTCCTTCCGCTACGACCCCGCCCGTCCCCTCATCGAGGATCTGTCGCTGTCCGTCGAACCGGGCAGCACGGTCGCCATCGTCGGTCCCACCGGCGCGGGCAAGACCACGCTGGTCAACCTGCTGCTGCGGTTCTACGAGACGTGCGGCGGCCGGATCCTGCTGGACGGCACGGACATATCCGCGATGCACCGCGAGGAACTGCGCTCGCGCATCGGCATGGTGCTCCAGGACACGTGGCTCTTCGGCGGCACCATCGCGGAGAACATCGCCTACGGCGCGCGGGGCGCCGGGCGGGAGCAGATCGAGGCGGCGGCCTCGGCCGCGCACGCCGACCGGTTCATACGCACCCTTCCCGACGGCTACGACACCGTCCTGGACGAGGAGGGCACCGGCGTCAGCGCCGGCGAGAAACAGCTGATCACCATCGCCCGCGCCTTCCTGTCCGAACCAGCCATCCTCGTGCTCGACGAGGCGACCAGTTCCGTGGACACCCGCACCGAGGTGCTCATCCAGCGGGCGATGGCACGGCTCGCCCACGGCCGTACGAGCTTCGTGATCGCCCACCGGCTCTCCACCGTCCGGGACGCCGACGTGATCCTGGTGATGGAGAACGGGTCGATCGTCGAACAGGGCACGCACAGCGCGCTACTGGACGAGGACGGTGCCTACGCCCGTCTGTACAGGGCTCAGTTCGCGGAAGCCGTCGCGGAGGTGGACTGAGGCGGGGGCGTCACATCCTCACCGTCAGTCGAGGTAGCCGCGCAGCTGGTCGGCGAAGGCGTGGTCGCGGAGCTTGCCGAGGGTCTTGGACTCGATCTGCCGGATACGTTCGCGCGTCACGCCGAAGAGCTGACCGATCTCCTCCAGAGTGCGGGGACGGCCGTCGGCGAGGCCGTAGCGGAGCTGGACGACCCTGCGTTCGCGCTCGCCGAGGGTGGACAGGACTGCCTCCAGGTGCTCGCGCAGCAGCAGGAAGGCGGCCGACTCGACGGGTGAGGGCGCGTCGCCGTCCTCGATCAGATCGCCCAGGTGGACGTCCTCCTCCTCGCCGACGGGCGCCTGCAGGGAGACCGGCTCCTGCGCGAGGCGCAGCACTTCGCCGACCCGTTCCTCGGTGATGTCGAGGTGGGCGGCGACCTCTTCGGGCGTCGGTTCGCTGCCCCGCTCCTGCAGCAGCCTGCGCTGGACGCGTACGACCCTGTTGATCAGTTCGACGACGTGCACGGGCACGCGGATCGTACGGGCCTGGTCGGCCAGGGCGCGGGACATGGCCTGGCGTATCCACCAGGTCGCGTACGTGGAGAACTTGTAGCCGCGGGCGTAGTCGAACTTCTCGACCGCCCGGATCAGTCCGAGGTTGCCTTCCTGCACGAGGTCGAGCATCGTCAGGCCGCGGCCGACGTAGCGCTTGGCGACGGAGACGACCAGCCGGAGGTTGGACTCGATGAGGCGGCGTTTGGCGATCCTGCCCATCACGACCAGCTGGTCGAGTTCGAGGGCGAGTTCGCTGTCCGCGGTGGAGGGGTCGGCCAGCTTCGCCTCGGCGAAGAGCCCCGCCTCGACACGGCGGGCGAGTTCGACCTCCTCGGCGGCGGACAGCAGCGCGATGCGGCCGATCTCGCGCAGGTACTGCCGGAAGAGATCGGCGGAGGGGCCGCTTCCAGGGGATTCCGGCTTGGCGGGGACGTCGGGTTCGGACGGACCCGTGACGGGCGCGGGGGGCGGCGCAGTGGCGGGCGCAGCGGACGGTACGGCCAGAAGGGGGCGGGTGGCCGGCGTCGCGGGGGACGTCGGTGGAGCCGCGTGAGTGAGCACGGCGGTCGCATCGACAGCCGTCGGGGCGGCGGAGGCCGCGCTGGTCAGGGTCCGGGTCTGCACGGGGGCGACCTCCAGTGTGCTCGCTGCCGGTACGGGGGGGGGGCGGCGTACATGCTGTGCGGCTCCGCGGGGGACTTCCGGCTCTCCCGGCCGACGCGCCGCCCCGCTCCGAGGACTCAGGCACCGCACACCAGTGTGGGGTACGACACACTGCCGCACGAGGGTCGTGCGGCCAGTTTTTGGGCTGCGACGCGACCGGACGCCTACGCCCGGCCACCCGTTCCGGAACCGGCGCTTCAGCCGCGGGCGGCGCCACCTGGAACGGAACGGGGCACGCGCGTGCCCCGACGGCCGTCCGGCCGGGGCCCACAGGGGCCGGGGGAATTCACAGTGCGGAGGCGCCCCGCTCGCGCAGGGACCGTCCGTACTGCTGAAGCGTCCAGATCTCCTGCCGTACGGACACCGAGCGCTCCTCGTCCCGCTGTGCCTCCAGACGGCGGGCGGTGCCCTCCAGATCGGCGATCCGGGCGTTGACCGCCGCAAGCCGCACGGCGACGAGCTGCATCCCGGCGTACAGCTCGTCCGGTTCACGGCCGCGGGCGCTGCGCAGCGGCTCGACGGCGAGTTCGTTCACGAGTGACCGTACGGTGTC
Organism: Streptomyces sp. TAA204; assembly: GCF_000424965.1. Classification (NCBI taxonomy): domain Bacteria; kingdom Bacillati; phylum Actinomycetota; class Actinomycetes; order Kitasatosporales; family Streptomycetaceae; genus Streptomyces; species Streptomyces sp. TAA204. The sequence continues at coordinate 111,471 of NZ_AUKW01000018.1, read as the reverse complement.
GTCGGGGGCGGCGGCCCGTACCCGGCTCACGTAGTCGCTGTCGGCGCCGCTGACGCCGCCGGCCGCGTCGATCGTGTGCCGGACGGACGCGTAGGGCGGTGCGGTGAATTCGTCCGTGCCGTAGGCGTCGAAGGCGGGTGAGACCAGCTCGGGGCGCTGCAGGGCGAGCTTGAGCAGTTCCCTCTCCACGTGGTGCGCCGGGCTGCGGAGGTTGAGTGCCGGGCCGCCGCGCGGCGCGGCGGGAGCGGACGCGCTCTCGGCGGCAGCCGCGCCGCTGCGCCCGCGCGCGGGCGCTCCCGCATGGCGGCGGCGTGCCAGCTGGCCCAGGCGGCGCACGACGAACTGTGTGTCGAGGATGCCGAGCAGCCCTGCGAGCCGCACCGCGTACTCGTGCTGGATCGAGGGGTCCTTGATCTGCGCGACGACGGGCGCGGCCTGCTCCAGCGCGGCCGAACGCCCCTCGGCCGTATCGAGGTTGTGCTGGTCGACGATGGAGCGGATCGCGAACTCGAAGAGCGGTGAGCGGCTCTCCACGACCTTCGCCACGGCCTCGTCGCCCTCGGCGAGCCGCAGTTCGCAGGGGTCCATGCCCTCCGGCGTGATCGCGATCGACGTGCGGGCGGCGAACTTCTGGTCGTCCTCGAAGGCGCGCAGCGCGGCCTTCTGCCCGGCCGCGTCGCCGTCGAAGGTGAAGATGACCTCCGAGTGGGAGTTGTCCATCAGCAGCCGCCGAAGGATCTTGATGTGCCCCTCGCCGAAGGACGTGCCGCTGGTGGCGACCGCGGTCGTCACCCCGGCCAGATGACACGCCATCACGTCCGTGTAGCCCTCGACGACCACGGCGCGGTTGCCCTTGGCGATGTCCTTCTTGGCGAGGTCGATGCCGTAGAGCACCTGGGACTTGTGGTAGATCGGCGTCTCCGGGGTGTTGAGGTACTTCGGGCCGTTGTCGTCGTCGCGCAGCTTGCGGGCGCCGAAACCGACGACGTCGCCGGCGATGTCCCGGATGGGCCACATCAGCCTGCCGCGGAACCGGTCGATGGGACGTCCGTTGCGGGCCTCCTGGGCGAGTCCGGAGAGGATCAGCTCCTTGTCCGAGAAGCCCCTCCCGCGCAGGAAGCGCACCAGATGGTCCCAGCCGGCCGGGGAGTATCCGACGGCGAAGTGCTCGGCGGCCGGCTGGTCGAAGCCGCGCGCGCCGAGGAAGCGGCGGCCGATCTCGGCCTCGGCCCCCTGGAGCTGCTCGGCGTAGAACTGCGCGGCCACCTTGTGCGCCTCGACCAGGCGGGTGCGCTCACCCTGCTGGCTGGCGCGGCCGTATCCGCCCTCCTCGTAGCGCAGGGTGATGCCGGCCTGGCCCGCGAGCCGTTCGACTGCCTCGGAGAAGGAGAGGTGGTCGACCTTCATCACGAAGTCGAGGGTGTCCCCGCCTTCCTGGCAGCCGAAGCAGTGGTAGAGGCCCTTGCCGGGACTGACGTGGAAGGAGGGCGACTTCTCGTCGTGGAAGGGGCACAGGCCCTTGAGGTTGCCCCCGCCGGCGGGCCGCAGCTGGAGGAACTCGGATACCACGGCGTCGATCGGGACAGCGTCCCGAACCGCCTTCACGTCCTCGTCGTTGATCCTGCCCGCCACACCGGCAGTGTACGGCGGCCCGCCGACACCTCTCCGCCTCGGGCGGGGTGCCGGGGCCGCGCCCCGTGGCGGGGGTTCACCCCGTCCGGCCGGCCTCTTCCCCGCTCAGCCCGGCCAGCGGCACGGCGGGGTCGGCCAGGGCTTCCGGGTCGACGGGCGTCCCGGAGCGGATGAGCTCCTGGACCGTGCCGGTCACGTCCCAGACGTTCACGTTCAGTCCGGCCCGTACATGGCCCTCGCTCAGCCAGAAGGCGACGAACTCGCGCTTGGCGACGTCCCCGCGGCACACCACCTGGTCGTACGTCCCGGGGGGCGCGTAGCCCGAGTACTCCAGGCCCACGTCGTACTGGTCGGAGAAGAAGTAGGGCACACGGTCGTAGGTGACGTCTCCTCCGAGCATCGCCCGTGCCGCCGCCGGGCCGCTGTTGAGGGCGTTCGCCCAGTGCTCGACGCGCAGCGGCGTGTCCAGCGTGGGGTACCGCACCGAGGCGACGTCGCCGGCCGCGTAGATGTCGGGGTCGCAGGTGCGCAGTGAGGCGTCGACGGCGATCCCTCCGCCCGGCCCGCCGTCCAGCTCCAGCCCGGCCGACTCGGCGAGCGCGGTACGCGGTGCCGCTCCCACGGCGGAGAGCACGTCGTGCGCCGGATGTTCGTCGCCGTCGTCCGTGCGCACGCTCTGCACCATCCCGTCCTGTCCCACGATCTCGGCGATGCGCGCCCCGAAGTGGAAGCGCACACCGTGCTCCTGGTGCAGGTCGGCGAAGAGCATGCCCATCTCCGGGCCCAGGACGCCGTGCAGCGGGGTGGGCTCCGGTTCGACGACGGTCACCTCGGCACCGTACGAGCGCGCGGCAGCGGCGACTTCGAGTCCGATCCAGCCCGCTCCGGCGACGACGAGGTGGCCGTTCTCCCGTCCGAGCGCCTTCAGCCGTCCGCGCAGCCGGTCGGCGTGTGCGAGCCTGCGCAGATGGTGCACACCGGCGTGGCCTGTGCCGGGGACGTCCAGCCGGCGCGGTTCGGCGCCGGTGGCGAGCAGCAGCGTGTCGTAGTGCACGCGCGTCCCGTCGCCCAGGCGCACGCTCTTGTCGGACCGGTCGAGCCCGACGACTGTCTGGCCGAGGTGGAGTTCGATGTCGGCACCCGCGTACCAGGCGGGCTCGTGGACGAAGACGCTGTCGCGTTCGTCCGCACCGGTGAGGTATCCCTTGGAGAGCGGGGGCCGCTCGTAGGGGTGGTCGCGCTCGTCGCCGATCAGGATGACCCGCCCGGTGAAGCCCTCCGCACGCAGTGCCTCGGCTGCTTTCGAACCGGCCAGCCCTCCGCCGACGATGACGAACGTCCGGTGTGCGTCGACCACTTGACTCCTCCTCACTGACCCCCGTCAGAAAAACGTCCAGAGTGAGCGTCCCGCATCACGGGGACAGCGGGAAGAGGTCCACCGGGCAGGGGGGTGTGCTCCCGGGTTGCCGTTCCCGAACGCCCGGGAGCGGCCCGCCGCTGCCGACTGGCGGCTACCGGCCGCGGGTGAGGCGTCTGTGCAGCGAGCGGGCGGAGACGTCGGTGAGGGCGGCGATCTGGTCGACGACGACGCGCAGCCGTGCCGTCTCGCCGTCCGCCAGCGCGAAGAGGGCACGGAACTGCGGGTCGAGCCCGTCGGGGGCTCGGGCGGTCAGTTCCTGGGCGAGTTCGCCGAGGACGACGCGCTGGTCGGCCCGCAGGCGCTCCAGGTCGTCGCGCTGCATCACGTAGCGGTCCGCGACCGCCTTGAGCACCGCGCACTCCAGCCGCGTCCCGCGGGGGACGACCAGTTCGGCCGTGTAGCGCGCGAGCCGGCCGGAGCCGTGGGCGACGCGTGTCGCGCCCTCGGCCGCGAGGCAGAACCGGCCGATCAGCTGGCTGGTGGCGTCCTTGAGCCGGGCCTGGGCGACGGCCGAGCCGTCGTAGGAGTGCGGCCACCACTCCTGCTCCAGCAACCGGTCGAGCGCGGCGGCCAGTTCGGCGTGGCCGGCGCCGGGCGCGTAGCGGGAGACGGTGACGTCGAAGATGTCGCGCCGTTCGGGTTCGGCGAGCAGCATGTTGGGGTCGAGGTGCCCGGCGTGCAGTCCGTCCTCCACGTCGTGCACGGAGTAGGCGACGTCGTCGGCCCAGTCCATGACCTGCGCCTCGAAGCATCTGCGGCCCTCGGGCGCGCCGCGCCGGAACCAGGTGAAGACCGGCAGGTCGTCCTCGTAGACGCCGAACTTGCGCGAGGCCGGGTCGGTGGGGTGACCCCCGGGCGTCCAGGGGTACTTGGTGGCCGCGTCCAGCGAGGCCCGCGTGAGGTTGAGACCCACGGAGACCGGGCCGGCCGTGCCGCTCCCGCCGCTCCCGTCCTGCGCTCCCGGGGCTGGGTCCAGGAAGCGCTTGGGCTCCAGCCGGGAGAGCAGCCGCAGCGACTGCGCGTTGCCCTCGAAGCCCCCGCAGGCCGCGGCGATCTCGTTGAGCACGCGTTCGCCGTTGTGTCCGAACGGCGGGTGACCCAGGTCGTGGGCGAGGCAGGCCGCCTCCACCAGATCGGGGTCGCAGCCCAGCGCGGCGCCCAACTCCCTGCCCACCTGGGCGCACTCCAGGGAGTGCGTGAGGCGGGTGCGCGGGCTGGCGTCCCACGCCTGCGCGCTGGTGCCGGGCGCGACCACCTGCGTCTTGCCCGCGAGGCGGCGCAGCGCCGCGGAGTGCAGTACGCGCGCACGGTCACGCTGGAACGCGGTGCGGCCCGGCCGCTTGTCGGGTTCGGGCGCCCAGCGTTCGATGTCGGACAGGCCGTAGGGGGCGGGGCCCTCGCCGGCGGCCTCTGAGCCGTGCGTGCCGTGCATACGCCGACCGTAGCCGCACGGGGACGCGTGGGGTCGGCCAGCGCCCCTCCCGGCAGGGTCTGTCCCCTCTCGGCGCCCGGCCCGCTCCACTGCCTTCGGGGACGGTGCTTCCACGCGGCGTCGGCCGAAGGCCCCGTCGTCTTTGCCGCAGCGACCTCGGGACGCCTTGCGATCGCACGCACAGGCCGCCGCTTTCCGACGGGCGATCCGCACCCGACGGGCGATCCGCGCCGGCCGCGGCACTACGCACCCACGAGAGGAACGCTCACGTTGCCGCCCGTACGGTCCGCCGCCGCGCGTGCCTCGTCGAAGCGGTGCAGCACGAGCTGCGCCAGCAGGGGGTGCGCTCCGAGCGGCGCGGACACGATCCACGGCGCCTCGGCCGCGCAGAGGGACGCGAAGTGGCCGGGCGCGGTGAAGCAGGAGGCCACGGCGATGCGGCCGTGCCCGTCGGCGCGCAGCCGGCTCACGGCTTCGGCGACCGACGGGCGTGCGGCGGAGGCGTACGCGGGCAGCACCGGCACACCGCCGCCGAGCCGTTCACGCAGTCGGGCCGCGGTGCTCTCGGCCGCGGCGACCGGAGCGGGATCGCGTGACCCGGCGGCGGCCAGGACAACGGCGTCCCGCTCACCGGGAACTGAGGAGGGCGGCCATCCCGCCTCCAGCAGACGGGCGTGCAGAGCACCGGCCAGCAGCGGATGCGGTGCCAGCGGCGCGGCGACGGACGCCCGCAGGTGCGGTGCCGCGGCCAGGGCCTGCGGGATGTCGTGCTTCACGTGGTGCCCGCGCCCGAACAGCAGCGGGACGATCACGGCCTCACGGCCGGCGGGGAGGGCGGCGAGGGTGTCGGGCAGGGCCGGTTCGCTCAGTTCGATGTGGCCCAGTTCGACGCGGAGTCCGGGGCGCGAGGCACGTACGGCGGCGAGCAGCGCCGTGACGGTACGCAGGGCCCGCGGGTCGCGGGAGCCGTGGGCGACCGCGACGAGCACCGGCCCCGCGGGCGCGGCGGCGGCCTGGGCAGGCAGCCGGGCCGGTGGGCGTCCCGCCGGCGGGCGAACGGTGCGGAGCCCGTCGTGGAGCTGCGCGGCGAAGAGGGTCATGAGTCGCGCCGTGCTGTCGAGGCCCTCGTGCGGGCCGGGGCCGGGGTCCTGTGAGCGTGACGTCATGCGGCGAGTCTGGCGCGTGCCGGTTGCCACCCGGTTGCGCCGGTGTCACGCCGCATTGCGCGCGTCTCACACCGGTCGGTACCTCACTGCCCGGAATGTGCGGCGCTGAGGCCCCCTTGCCTGCGGTGTAACCCGCCCAAGGGCCGCCCGTAACAGACGTGATGCATGCTGTGCGCATGCAGGCGAACCCCGAAGCCACCGTGTCCGGAACCGACACCCACTGTCCGTACTGCGCCCTGCAGTGCGGCATGACTCTGCGCTCCGGTACCGCGCGGAACGGCACGGACAGCACGAAGGGCGCGGAGGACGGAGACAGCGGGGACGCCATGGCGCAGGGCGTACGGCGCCTGGAGGTGACCGGTCGCAACGCCTTCCCCGTGAACAAGGGGGCGCTGTGCAGCAAGGGCCGTACGGCGCCCGCGGTGCTCGCTCCGAACGCCCGCCTCACCGAGCCGCTCGTTCGCCGCGCGTCGGGCGAACTGGAGCCCGCCGGCTGGGAGGAGGCGCTGGAAGTGACGGCCCGCGCCCTGGAGCGTACGCGCCACACGCACGGCCCGGACGCGGTGGGCGTCTTCGGCGGCGGCGGACTGACGAACGAGAAGGCCTACGCCCTCGGCAAGTTCGCCAGGGTGGTGCTGGGCACCTCCCAGATCGACTACAACGGCCGCTTCTGCATGTCCTCGGCCGCCGCCGCCGGGACGCGGGCCTTCGGCGTCGACCGCGGCCTGCCCTTCCCGCTGGAGGACGTCGCCCGTACGGGCTGTCTCGTCCTCGTCGGCTCGAACCTGGCCGAGACGATGCCGCCCGCGCTGCGCTACCTGAAGGAACTGCGGGAGAACGGCGGCACCCTGATCGTCATCGACCCCCGGCGCACCCGCACCGCCGAACAGGCCGACCTGCATCTGGCCCCCCGGCCGGGCACCGACCTGGCGCTCGCGCTGGGCATGCTGCATCTCGTCGTCGCGGAGAGCAGACTGGACGAGGAGTTCATCGAGACCCGGACCAGCGGCTGGCCGGAGGTCCGCAGCGCGGCGATGGCGCACTGGCCGGAGCTGGTGGAGCGGATCACGGGGATCTCCGTGCCCGAGATGCGCGAGGCGGTACGGCTCTTCTGCGACCCCGCCGACTCCATAGTGCTCACCGCACGCGGCCCGGAGCAGCAGTCCAAGGGCACCGACACGGTCAGCGCCTGGATCAACCTGTGCCTGGCGACGGGACGCGCGGGGCGGCCGCTGTCCGGGTACGGCTGTCTGACCGGCCAGGGCAACGGCCAGGGCGGACGTGAACACGGCCAGAAGGCCGACCAGTTGCCCGGCTACCGCAAGCTGGACGACCCGGCGGCACGCGCACACGTGGCGCAGGTGTGGGGTGTCGACCCGGACAGCCTGCCCGGTCCCGGACGCAGCGCGTACGAACTGCTGGACGCGCTCGGTCAGGACGTGCGCTCCCTGCTGCTGATGGGCTCCAACCCCGTCGTCTCGGCACCGCGCGCCGCCCACGTCGAACAGCGGCTGCGTTCACTGGACTTCCTCGCCGTGTGCGACGTGGTCCTCTCGGAGTCGGCACAGCTCGCCGACGTCGTTCTTCCGGTGACACAGTGGGCCGAGGAGACGGGAACCGTCACCAACCTCGAGGGCCGGGTCCTGCTGCGCAGCAAGGCGCTCGACCCTCCCGGGGGCGTGCGCAGCGACCTCGGCGTGCTCAACGGACTCGCGGCGCGGCTCGGCCGGGAGAAGGGCTTCCCCAGCGAACCGGAGGAGGTCTTCGAGGAGTTGTGCCGGGTCACGGCAGGGGCACCGGCCGACTACTCGGGCATGACGTACTCGCGCATCGCCGACGAGGACGGCCTCTTCTGGCCCTGCCCGGACGTCCTCGAAGGCGAACGCCACCCGGGAACCCCGCGGCTCTTCCTCGACCGTTTCGCCACGCCCGACGGCCGCGCCCGCTTCGTACCCGCCATGCACCGTCCGTCGGCCGAGGAACCGGACGAGGAGTATCCGCTGCGTCTGACGACGGGACGGGTGCTGGCCCAGTACCAGTCGGGCGCGCAGACGCGACGGGTCGACTCCCTCAACGCCGCCGCGCCCGGCCCGTTCGTCGAGCTCCATCCTCGCCTCGCCGGCCGGCTGGGCGCGAAGGAGGGTGACCGGCTCACGGTCGTCTCCCGGCGCGGGCGTGCCGTGGCACCGGCACGTGTGACCTCAGGCATACGGCCGGACACGGTCTTCATGCCCTTCCACTGGCACGGCGAGGGCCGGGCGAACACCCTCACCAATCCCGCCCTCGACCCGACCTCGCGCATGCCGGAGTTCAAGGTGTGCGCGGTACGGGTCGAGCTGGCGGGGCCGACACCGTAGGGACGCACAGGGACACACAGGGACGCACAGGGCCGCACAGCTCTCCGGTACGGGAATTCGCAGGACGGCGGGCGTGCGTCCCGACAGACTGCCGACATGGACCGTCAACTGCTCAGCAGCATCGCGCACCGCGAACATCCGGTGGCCGCCCCACTCAGCGACATCAGTGTGCGCAGACTGCTGGGCAGAGCGCTTCCCGGCGGTGAGCGGCGGATGCTCGACCTGGGCTGCGGCAGTGGCGAATGGCTGGTCCGTGCTCTGACGAAACGTCCCTGCGCACACGCCGAAGGCGTCGACCTGTCCGGCACCGCACTCGACGTGGCGCGGAAGGCGGCACGGGCAGCGGGTGTGGAGGAGCGGCTGACCCTGCACGAACAGGACGCCGCGCGGTTCACCGCACCGCACACCTTCGATCTGGTGCTCAACGTCGGCGCCGCACACGTCTTCGGCGGTCTGCTGCCCGCGCTCCGTGCCGCGCGGGAGCATCTGGCCGAAGGCGGCCGGGTGATGGTCGGCGACGGCTTCTGGGAGACCGGGCCGTCCAGCGCGGCACTGGCCGCCCTGGACGCCTCACCCGAGGACTTCTGCTCCCTCACCGAGACCGTCGACCGCGTCACGGCGGAGGGCTGGACACCCGTGTACGGCCACGTCAGCACGCCCGGCGAGTGGGACGACTACGAGTGGTCGTGGACGGGTTCGCTCTCCCGCTGGGCGCTGGAGAATCCCCGTCACCCCGACAGCGCCGCGGCCGGCGAGGCCGCCGTCGAGCACCGCGACGGCTGGCTGCACGGCTACCGGGGGACGCTGGGGTTCGTGACGCTGGTGCTGCGTCCGTCGTAGGGACTCTCCGGGCCGCCTCCCCGCACCGCGCGGCGTCCGCCGCGCGGTGCGGGGACGGGCGGCCGTGCGGTGCCGTGCGGTAGCACGTGGATCCGTGGGGATCTGACGCGGCAGCGATGAGTTGCCGCCGCCGCCGTGGTCTCCATGCCCGTAGGGATCACGCTCCGGAAGTACCGGGTGCGACCGTCGGAAGGTGCCGGCCATGTCAACGAAGATCTTCGTCAACCTCCCCGTGCAGGACCTGGAGCAGTCCCGGGCGTTCTTCAGCAGCCTCGGCTACTCGTTCGACGCGCAGTTCAGCGACGAGAACGCCGCGTGCCTCGTCATCAGCGACGACATCTTCGCGATGCTGCTCGTGGAGCCCTACTTCAGGACCTTCACGAAGAAGGATGTCGCCGACTCCCGTACCACCACCGAGGCGATCATCGCACTGAGCGCCGAGAGCAGGGCGCAGGTCGACGATCTGGCCGACCGCGCTCTCGCGGCGGGCGGGGAGGCCGCCGGCGACCCTCAGGACCACGGCTTCATGTACGGGCGCGGCTTCTACGATCTCGACGGCCACCACTGGGAGGTCATGTGGATGGACCCCTCGGCCGTCGAGCAGCAGAGCTGAGCCGCCACTCCCGCCGCGCGCCCCGACACCGGGGACCCCGGCCGCCTCAGCGGGAGGGCCGGTCGTCCCCGGGGCGCGTCTCCTCCTCCACCCACGCCAGGTAGTCGGCGCCGCCGCGCACCACGGGCGTCGCGATGATCTCCGGCACGTCGTAGTCGTGCGCCTCGCGGATGTACGCCTCCAGCGCGCCGTAGCGGACGGTGCTGGTCTTGAACAGCACCTGCCACTCGGGGTCGTCCTGCACGGCTCCGTCCCACCGGTAGACGGAGGTGACGGGGGCGCTGATCTGGGCACAGGCGGCCACACGGCGGCGTACGGCGCCGGCCGCCAGTTCACGCGCCTTCTCCTCGGCGTCGGTCGTGGTCAGTACGGTCAGGATCCCGCTCCCGGCATCCGCGGCGGCAGGACTCCCGCTGTCGTTCTCGGCCATGGCCTCACCCTGACATCCGCGGCGCGGCACGTCACGGGAAGGGCAGCGTCCCGGCGAAGACCGTCACCAGTACCAGGACGGCCGGGAAGCAGGCCAGGAACATCGCGAACGTGTACCCCATGATGTCGCGGGCCTTCAGACCGAGGATCGCCAGCGTCGGCAGCATCCAGAACGGCTGCAGGAAGTTCGCGGACGCCTCGCCGAGGTCGTAGACGACCACCATCCAGCCCTGGTTGACGTGCAGCTGGTTCGCCGCCTCGATCACGTACGGGGCTTCGATGACCCACTTGCTGCCGCCGCTGGGGACGAAGATGCCCAGCACCGCCGAGTAGACGGCCACGAGCGGCGCGAAGAGCACCTCGTTGGAGATGCTGACCATCCATCCGGCGATCTGCTTGGACAGGCCGGTGAAGGCGATCATGCCGAAGATCCCGCCGTAGAACGGGAACTGGAGCAGCACACCGGACGCCGCCGGGGCACCGCGCCGGACGGCGTCGACCATCCGTGCCGGCCGCCAGTGCAGGCACAGAGCGAGCAGCAGCAGGATGAGGTTGACGGTGTTGAGGTCGATCGCCGCGACCGGATTGCCCTCGGCGGCGGCGAAGTGCCGTACCAGGTACCACAGTCCCAGCAGGCCGATCAGGACGGTGAAGACCGGGCTGCTCTCCAGCCAGTCGCCGGGACGTGAGCGCCGGGCGCCTCCGCCGTCGCTCTCCTCGGTCAGGGGCCGCAGTTCGATGCCCAGGTCCTCGGCCGTCTTCGCGCGCGAGGGGGACGGCGCGAGGTACCACGCCATCGCGATGGCGACCAGGAAGACGCCCGCGGTGGCCGTGAGGCTCTGCCAGGTGAAGATCGTGTCGGTGAGCGGAATGACCCTCTCCCCGTCCCGGCCCTCGGCGATGACGTCCTGCACGGGCTTCGGGCTGGAGACCGTGCTGGCCACCTGGAGCGCGGCCGACCCCGACAGCCCCTGCGCCCAGACCGTGCCGAGCCCGAGGAAGGACATGGCGCCCAGCGCACGGTAGTCGGTGCCGCGCACGACTCGGGCGATCTCCCTGGCGAGGATGGCCGTGAAGATCAGGCTGAACGCCCAGTTGAGGTAGGAGCTGATCATCGCCACCGCGGCGGTGAAGGTGATGGCGGAGCGCGGCGACCTGGGTATTCGTGCCAGGCGGGTGATCAGCCTTGCGACGGGAGCGGAGACCGCGACCGCGTACCCGCCGATGATGATCATCGCCATCTGCAGGGTGAACTCGATCAGCGACCAGACGCCCTCGCCCCAGGCGTCCACGAGGGCCGTCGGGCGCTCCCCGGTCGACAGCCCCAGCGCGAAGATCAGGAACGTGCCGACGAGGACGAACCCGAAGGCGTCCGGGAGCCATCTCTCGGTGAAGGCGGTGAAGCGCAGCGCGATCCGTGCGAGCAGCGTCTCGTGTTCACGTGCACCGGTGTCCGGTTCGGGTCCGGTCCCGGTCTCGGCATTGCTGGCCATGTCCACCTCGCTCGTGCATGGGGCCGCCGGTCGTCGCACGTGCGCGGGGTCTCGCATCCCGTGGACCGGCGGATCGTCCGGCAGATCCTGGCGAGCGGCGGGCCGGATGGGAAGAGTCCGCCTGCCTTCCGGCTGCGGGCGTTGCACAACCGCAAGCAACCTGGACGCGGGGACCACCCGTGGGGCCGAACCTGTGGTGTGCGTGACCATTGCGGCACGTCCGATTCGTTCAAGACCCTCGCGCGCCGCTCCGCCTAACGTGCGGACATGACTCCACGCTTCGACCTCATCGGTCTCGTCACCGCCGACATGGCCGCCGCTCTCGCCTTCTACCGCCGCCTCGGCCTGGACGTCCCCACCGGGGCCGAGAACGAGCCCCATGTGGAGGCCGCCCTGCCGGGCGGGCTGCGCATCGCCTGGGACACCGAGGAGACCATCCGTTCGTTCGAGCCCGGATGGGACGCGGGCCCGCGGGGCGCCGGCCGGATCGGGCTCGCCTTCCTCTGCGACTCCCCCGGCGAGGTCGACCGGCTCTACGCCGATCTGACGGGCGCCGGGTACGAGGGGCGCAACGCGCCGTGGGACGCCTTCTGGGGTCAGCGGTACGCGGTGGTCGACGACCCGGACGGCAACTCGGTGGACCTCTTCGCCCGCCTTCCCTGACGGCTGCCGGCGCTTACTGCCGTGGTGCCGCCCCCGTCCGTACCGGTCGCGGGTGTATCGGCACCGCCTGAACGGGCCCGGCCCGCGCCGGACCTGCCCGTACCGGACCTGCTCGCGCCGGACCTGCCCGTACCGGACCTGCCGGCGCCGGACCTGCCCGTACGGGCGGCGGTGCCCGGCAGCAGCTCCGTGACCGGCACGCCGGCCAGCGCCCGTACCTCCCGCGAGAGATGGGCCTGGTCGGCGTACCCGGCTTCGGCGGCCACCTGCGCGAGCGGCGTGTCCTGCCTCGCCAGCCGCAGCGCCCGCTGCATCCGCAGCACACGCGCCAGGGTCTTGGGCCCGTACCCGAAGGCGTCCTTGCAGTGCCGGTGCAGCTGCCGTTCGCCCATCGCGAGGGTCCGGGCGACATCGGCCACCGTCCTTCCCAGTGCGAGCAGTTCCGCGGCGGTCGAGGCAGCCGGCAGCGCGAAGGACCCCTGCCCTCCCGTCCGCACCGGACGTTCGCGCAGTCTCGCGGCGGCGACGGACTCCAGGGCCCCGCCCGGCTCCTCGGCCGCGGCGAGCCGTTCGGACAGCAGCCGCACGAGGCGCTCCGGCCACACCGCGTCGAGCGGCACACGCGCATCGCGCAGTTCGTGCGCCGGTACGCCGAGTACCAGCGGAGCCATGCCGGGCGGGAAGCGAAGTCCGGTCATACGGGCGCCGGCCTGCCGCGAGAAGAGATGCGCCCGGGTGTCGGGGCCGGCGACGAGCAGAGCGCCGTCCCACAGGAGCAGGTCCATGCAGCCGTCGGGCAGGACGCGTGCCTCGCCGGCGGGGGCGCCGCCTTGCGACCACACCACCGCACCGTCCAGCCACGAGGGGCGCTCCCGGTACATGCCCCCATTCTGCCGCTCCGGACGCCGGACCGCTCACGCCCGTGCCCTCCCCTCACAACGCCGCCTGCGGGGAGCTGAGGGCAGCGTTGCGCCGGGGAAACGGATGTGATGCCGACGGGTAACAGGCCGGACGCAGGCTCGTTCCATGACCTTGCGACAGCGTGTGGTGGTGATCGGCGGCGGCATGTCCGCCGCCCGTCTCGCCCGGCAGCTCGACGCCGCCGGTGCGGACGCCGACGTCACCGTCGTCGGAGAGGAGCCGCACGCCGCGTACAACAGGGTGCTGCTGGCCGACGTCCTCACCGGGCGGTATCCCCCCGGCGTCATCACGCTCCCCATGAGCCGGGCCCGCTGGATGCGGGGGGTGCGTGCCGTCCGTGTCGACCGCGAGGAGCGCCGCGTCATCTGCGACGACGGCAGCAGACTCGGCTACGACACCCTCGTGCTGGCCACCGGCGCCAACCCCGTACTGCCGCCGCTGCGCGGCCTGTTCGAGGGGGACGGCGGCGATCTGCCGGAGGGCGTGCGGGCGTTCCGCACCATGGACGACGCGCTCGCCCTGCGCGACCACGTGCGGGGCGGCGTACGCGCGGTGGTGATCGGCGGCGGCCTGCTGGGGGTCTCCGCGGCGCGGGCTCTCGCCCTGCGCGGCGCCCAGGTCGTGCTGGCCCACCAGGGCGAACGCCTCATGGAGCGGCAGCTCGACGCGGGTGCCGCCGCAGTGCTGCGGCGGCACCTGGAAGAGACCGGGGTCGAGGTCCACACGGAGTGCCGGGCGCGCGGCCTTCGTACACGGCCGGGAGGCCACCGGCCGGCGCGCACCGGCCCCACCGCCGGCAGCTCCTTCCGCGACGCGCGCGACGTGCGGGCCGTCGAACTCGCCGACGGCTACCCCCTGGAGGCCGATCTCGTCGTTCTCGCCTGCGGCGTGCGCCCCCGTACGGGACTCGCCCGCGCCGCGGGTCTGGACGTGGCGCGGGGTGTCGTCGTCGACGACCGGCTGTGTACGAGCGACCCGCGCATCCGCGCGATCGGTGACTGCGCGGAGCACGACGGGGTTCTCTACGGACTCGCGGGCCCCGCGCAGGAACAGGCCGACACGCTGGCCCGTGTCCTCACCGCCCGCGCGACGGAGGGCACTTCGGACTCCTCCGGTGCGTCCTCCGCCGCGGACGCCCCGCGCTACCGGGGCACCCGTGCGCTGACCCGGCTGACTCTCGCGGCGCGGGACGCGCGGAGCGCAGCGCACGGAACGGGCACCGCAACCGGCACCGGCACCGGCACCGGCCCCCAGAACCCCCAGAACCCGCCGAGCGCGCAGAGTCCGCAACCGTCCCTCGACCTTGCCGCGTTCGGCGAGCCGACGCCCCGTGAGGACGACGACGTCGTCCACCTCACGGACGCCACCCGCGGCATCTACCGGAAGGTCGTCGTCCGCGACGACCGGCTTGTCGGCGGCATCCTGCTGGGAGACCTCCGCTCCGTCGGGACGCTCGCCCGCACCTGGGAGGGCGACGAACTGCTGCCCTCCGAGCCGCTGCTCCACCTGCTCACCCACGATGGGGGTTCCTAGATGACGACGCCGACGATTGTGCTGGTCGGTCACGGGATGGTCGGCCAGCGCTTCCTCGAAGCCCTGGCCGCGCGAGGGACGACCGGGCGCGCACGGGTGGTCGTGCTGTGCGAGGAGCCGCGTCCCGCCTACGACCGCGTCCGGCTCACCTCGTACTTCTCCGGGACGACGCCCGGCGAACTCTCCCTCACCGACGAGCGGTTCCTGGAAGAACACGGCATCGAGATGCACCTGGGGGACCCGGCCACGGCCCTGGACCGGGAGCGGCGCCGGGTCACCTCACGCTCCGGGCTCACGGTCGGCTACGACGTCCTCGTCCTGGCGACCGGCTCCTATCCCTTCGTGCCGCCCGTTCCCGGCAGCGACAGCACCGGCTGCTTCGTCTACCGCACCATCGACGACCTGCTGGCGATCGAGGAGTACGCGAAGTCATCGGCGCGCGGCGGAGTGGTCGTCGGCGGAGGGCTGCTGGGCCTGGAGGCGGCCGGTGCGCTGCGCGGGCTCGGGCTGGAGACGCACATCGTCGAGTTCAGCGAGCGGCTGATGGCGCTCCAGGTCGACGCGGGCGGTGGTGCGGCGCTGCGCCGCACCCTGGAGGAGATGGATCTGACCGTGCACACCGGTGTCGCGGGTGAACGGATCGCCGCGGACGGCAGCGGTGCCGTGACGGCGATGACGCTCTCGGACGGTTCGCGGATCTCCACCGGTCTGGTCGTCTTCTCCGCGGGCGTACGCCCCCGCGACCAGCTCGGACGGGACAGCGGCCTCGAAGTGGGAGCGCGCGGCGGAATCGTCGTCGACGAGTTCTGCCGCACCGGCGACGCGGACGTCTACGCGATCGGCGAGTGCGCCCGGGCGGCGGACGGGATCGTCTACGGGCTGGTCGCGCCCGGGTACGACATGGCGGAGAGCGCCGCCGACGCGATCACGGGGCGGCTGGCCCGTGAGCGGGCCGGGGCCGCGACGCGCGGGGCGGCGGACGGGACAGGGGACGGCACAGCGGGCGGGGCGCGCACGTTCACCGGCGCCGACACCTCGACCAAGCTCAAGCTCCTCGGCGTCGACGTGGCCTCCTTCGGCGACGCGCACGGCACCGCCGAGGGCAGCATGGACGTGGTCTACGCGGACTCCCGCGCGGGCGTGTACAAGAAGCTGGTCGTCTCCCCGGACGGATCGCTGCTCGGCGGTGTCCTGGTCGGCGACGCCGAGGCGTACGGCACCCTGCGCGCGCTCACCGGATCGGTGCCACCCGTACCGCCCGAGTCGCTGGTGCTCCCCGCCGGCACGGGAGCCCCGGCGGCGCTCGGGCCGGCGGCACTGCCGGACGACGCCGTCGTCTGCAACTGTCACCACGTCGACAAGGGCACAATCCGTGCGGCCGTCGGCGAACACGGCTGCACGGACGTCCCGTCGGTGAAGAAGTGCACCAGTGCGGGCACGGGATGCGGAAGCTGCGTGAAGGTGATCGGCCAGCTCGTCGACGCCGAGCTGGAGGCGAACGGCGTCACCGTCGACAAGGGTCTGTGCGGCTGTTTCGCCTACACGCGTTCCGAGCTGTACGAGATCGTGCGCACCCTCAGGATCACCACCTTCGCCGAACTGCTCGACTCGCACGGCCGCGAGGAGGCGCGGCGCAGCGACGGGTGCGAGGTCTGCAAGCCCACCGTGGCCTCCGTCATCGCCTCCCTGGCACCGTCCATCGGCGCGGACGGTCACATCCTCGGGGGCCCGGACGGCGAACAGGCGGCGCTGCAGGACACCAACGACCACTTCCTCGCCAATCTCCAGCGCAACGGCTCCTACTCGGTCGTCCCGCGCGTCCCCGGCGGCGAGATCACACCCGAGAAGCTGATCGTCATCGGTGAGGTCGCCCGCGACTTCGGCCTCTATACGAAGATCACCGGCGGTCAGCGCATCGACATGTTCGGAGCGCGGGTCGACCAGCTCCCGGGCATCTGGGCGCGGCTGGTCGAGGCGGGCTTCGAGTCGGGCCACGCGTACGGCAAGGCGCTGCGCACGGTCAAGTCCTGTGTGGGCAGCACCTGGTGCCGCTACGGCGTGCAGGACAGCGTCCGTATGGCCATCGATCTCGAGCTGCGCTACCGCGGACTGCGCTCTCCGCACAAGCTGAAGTCGGCCGTCTCGGGATGTGCCCGCGAGTGCGCCGAGGCCATGAGCAAGGACTTCGGCATCATCGCCACCTCGGCCGGCTGGAACCTGTACGTCGGCGGCAACGGCGGGGCCACTCCACGCCACGCCGACCTGCTGGCGCAGGACCTGAGCGACGCCGGACTGGTGCGGCTCACCGACCGGTTCCTGATGTTCTACATCCGCACCGCGGACCGGCTGGAGCGCACCTCCGCGTGGCTGGAGCGGATCGAGGGCGGCCTCGGTCACGTCAGGGACGTCGTCGTGCACGACTCGCTCGGCCTGTGCGACGAGCTGGAGGCCCTGATGGCCGACCACGTCGCGCACTACAGGGACGAGTGGTCCGCGACGCTGGCCGATCCGGAGAAGCTGGCCCGCTTCGTGTCCTTCGTCAACGCACCGGGCGTTCCCGATCCGTCCGTGCGGTTCGTCGAGGAGCGCGAGCAGATCAAGCCGGACCTGACACTCCTCTCCGGCCCCGACATCCCCGTACGCCCCGCCGAACAGGCCGCCGGACAGGCCGCCGGGCACTCCGACGAACGCACGCTCGAAGGGACCGCATCCCGATGACAGCCACCACCGTCTCCTCCGCCGCCGGTCCGCATCCTCCCGGCGCCGCCGCCGGGCTGGTCGAAGTGCGCCAGGGCGAGAGCTGGTTCGCGGTGTGCCGACTGGAGGACCTCACCCCCGGCCGGGGTGTCGCGGCGCTGCTGCCCGACGGCACGCAGGCCGCCGTCTTCACCGGCCGCGCCGGACGTACGTACGTGATCGGCAACCGCGATCCCTTCACGGGCGCCTACGTGCTCTCCCGCGGCCTGCTCGGCACCTCGGACGGCGCGCCCTTCGTGGCGTCGCCGCTGCTGAAGCAGCGCTTCGACCTGGAGACGGGGCGCTGTCTGGACGACCCGGCCGTCAGCGTCCCGGTCTTCGACTGCCGGACACGGCAATCCGCGCCGAGCCGCGCCGAGCCGCGCTGAGCAGCCTCCGTGCCGCCCGGCACGCGGGAGCCGCTCAGCCGCGCAGCTCCTCCGCCGCTCCGGCGACGCGCGCGATCAGGCGCAGCAGCGTCTCCTGCTCGGCACCGTCGAGCGGCGCGAGGAACACGCGGTTCATCCGTGCGGTACGGGTGACGAGCTTCCTGTGCACCCGTCTGCCCTCCCGGGTCAGCCTCAGTACGTTGCGCCGCCCGTCCACCGGGTCGCGCACCCGCTCGACCAGTTCCCGCCCGGCCAGCCGCGCGACGAGGTCCCCGATCGTGGAGCGGTCGAGGTGGACGGTCTCGCTGAGGGTGCGCTGGTCCATGCCGGGCTTCTCCTCCAGCGCGTTGAGCACGGCGAACTGCGGAGACGTGGTCTCCTCCGAGACCATCGCCACCCACAGCAGCGAGTGCGCCTGCTGGAGCCGCCGGGCCAGGTGCCCCGGGTGCGTGCTCAGATCGACCGCGGCCATGCGCTCTCCCTCACGGCTGCCCGTCCAGCGGGGATCAGTGGGAATCAGTGGGTGTACTGACTGATTCTTGCGTTGCGAGGCACTGAGTGTCGAGAGCCTCCGGAGCTTTCCCATGGTCTTGACGCACCTGACCGGGAGTGGCAGCGTCAAAACCACTTCGCCCAATTACTCAGCACACTGAGCATTGTGCCCGCGCCGCGTCCGTTCTCCAGGGCCGACAGGAGCCACATCCATGCCTCTCACCCAGCACGACATCGACCGGGAAGTCGCCGCACTGCGCGACGCGTACGAGAAGTCCCGCGCCGCCGGAGCACCCCCGGCCCACCACCCCTCGCGCGACTACCCGCCCTACCGCAGCAGCGTGCTGCGCCACCCCGAGCAGCCCCTCGTCCCCGTGCGGCCCGACCCGGAGACCGTCGAACTGCACACACCGGTCTTCGGCACCACGGACGTCACCGACACCGACGCCGACCTCACCCGCCAGCACGCCGGTGAGCCGCTGGGCGAGCGCATCACGGTCTCCGGGCGGCTGACCGACCGCGCGGGACGCCCCGTACGCGGCCAGCTCATCGAGCTGTGGCAGGCCAACGCGGCGGGACGCTACGCACATCTGCGCGACCAGCACCCGGCACCGCTCGACCCCCACTTCACGGGCGTCGGCCGCACGCTGACCGGCGACGACGGCAGCTACAGCTTCACCACGGTCAAGCCCGGCGCCTACCCGTGGCGCAACCACGAGAACGCGTGGCGCCCGGCCCACATCCACTTCTCGCTGTTCGGCACCGCGTTCACCCAGCGCCTCGTGACGCAGATGTACTTCCCGGGCGACCCGCTCTTCGCGCACGACCCGATCCTGCAGTCGGTCACCGACGAGGCGGCGCGGCAGGCGCTGGTGGCCGACTACGACCACGGTCTGTCCCGGTCCGAGTGGTCCCTGGGCTACAGGTGGGACATCGTGCTCGACGGACCGTCCGCCACCTGGACCGAGGAGAGCCGCCGATGAGCGACCTGCAGCCGACCCCGTCCCACACGGTGGGCCCGTTCTACGGGTACGCCCTGCCCTTCCCCGGCGGCGGCGAGATCGCCCCGGCCGGCCGCGGCGACGCCGTCACCGTGCACGGGTACGTCCACGACGGTGCGGGAGACCCGGTCCCGGACGCCCTGATCGAGGTGTGGCAGGCGGACGGGGACGGCGGCCTGGCCGGTGCGCCCGGTTCCATGCGGCGCGACCCTGTCGACGGCGGCCACCTCGGACGCAACGGCGTGGACTTCACCGGTTTCGGCCGCGTGGCCACCGACGCGGACGGGCACTGGAGCGTCCGTACGCTCCTGCCGGGCGCCCGCCCCGGGCACGCGCCGTACATCAGTCTGTGCGTCTTCGCCCGCGGACTGCTGCACCATCTCTTCACACGCGTGTACTTTCCACAGGACGCGGAAGCTCACGGCACCGACCCTCTTCTCGCCTCGCTCGACGCCGAACAGCGGGAGAGGCTGGTGGCGACGGCGGAACGCGGCGCGGGCTCGTACCGTTTCGACATCAGACTGCAGGGCGAGAAGGAGACGGTCTTCCTTGACTTCCAGTGACGCGGACCCCGGCCCTGCCGCCGCCACGGGCCCCGGCCCGACCCCCGGCCCCCACGGCGGCCCGGCCCCGGAGGACGTCGGCCTGCTGACACCCGCACGCGCGGGCTCCGGGGCGGAGTCGGGTACGGGCGACAGCGCGGTGCTCCAGGCCATGCTCGACGCCGAGGCGGCGCTGACCAGAGCACAGGCGAGCCTCGGTCTGGCACCGGCGGAGGCCGCCTCGGCGGTCACGGCAGCCGCCCGCGCCGGCCGTTTCGACCTCCGCGGCCTGGCCGTACGGGCACGCTCGGGCGGCAATCCCGTGATCCCGCTGGTGGCCGACCTCACCGACGCGGTCGGCCCGGACGCCGGTCCGTACGTGCACAGGGGCGCCACCAGCCAGGACATCCTGGACACGGCACTGATGCTGGTCGCGGCCCGCACACTGGACGCCGTGCTGCCCGACCTGGACCGTACGGCCCGTGCGCTGGCCCTCGTCGCCGCCGAACACCGGGACACGCCCCTGCCCGGACGGACGCTCACGCAGCACGCCGTGCCGACGACCTTCGGACTCAAGGTCGCGGGCTGGCGCAGCCTGGTGCTGGACGCCCACGGCCGGCTCTCGGCCGTCCGGGACGCCCTGCCCGTGCAACTGGGCGGTGCCGCCGGCACCTTGGCGGCGTTCGCGGCGCACGCGGAGGCCGACACCGAGTCCGGCGCGGAGAGCGGGACGGAGAGCGGGACCAGGCGCGGAACGGAGGGCGGGGCCCAGGACGGCCCGGTCCTGCGCAACGACGCCTGCGGCACCGACGTGGGCCTGCGGCTGCTGGCCGCCTACGCACGCGAACTCGCCCTGGCCGAACCCGCGCTGCCCTGGCACAGTCTGCGCACGCCGGTCGCCGACCTGGGTTCGGCCTGCGGGTTCGCCTGCGGCGCGCTGGGCAAGTTCGCGGCTGACGTGCTGGTGCTCTCACGCAGCGAGGTCTCGGAGGTCGGCGAGGGCGGCGGCGGCAGTTCCTCGGCGATGCCGCACAAGACCAACCCGGTGCGGGCCACTCTCATCGCCGCCACGGCGCGGCAGGCACCGGCGCTGGCCTCGACCCTGCTGGCGTCACTGGCCGCCGAGGACGAACGTCCCGCCGGTGCCTGGCACGCGGAGTGGCAGCCCGTACGTGAATTGCTGCGACTCACCGGCGGATCGGCGTACGCCGCCGCCGAACTCGCCGAAGGGCTCCAGGTCTTCCCCTACCGCATGCACGAACACCTCGCCCTGACCGAGGGTCTCATCGTCAGTGAGCGCTTCACCGTCGCGCTCGGACCGCTCCTGGGACGTGCACGTGCACGCAAGCTGCTCGACGCGGCCTCGCAGAAGGCGGTGGACGAGGGCATCACCCTCGACGAGGCGCTGCTGGAGGAGGAGCCCACCCTGCGCGACGTGCTCTCCCGGGACCGGCTGCGCGACCTGACCGACCCCACCCACTACACCGGGTCGGCGCCCGTCCTCACCGACCGCGCGCTGCGCCGCTCGCCGGGGGCCACGCCGCCGTCCGTACGGCCGGCGGACGCCGCCGGAGCACCGGACCGAGCACCGGACGGAGCACCGGACCGAGCGAAGCAGTGAGAGACCACCCCCGCCCGCCCAGAGACGGAACACGACAGACGGGCGCCAGAGCCGCAGGCTCACGCAGCCCCGGAGACTTCACCGTGATCGCATCCAGTACCACCGGCACCGCGCCGCTCCCGCTTCCCCTCCCCTACCACCGCCTGGACGGCCCGGCCGACGGCAGACCCATGATCCTCGGGCCGTCCCTGGGAACCTCGCTCGCGGTGTGGGAGCCCCAACTCGCCGCGCTCATCCGCACCCACCACGTGCTGCGCTGGGATCTGCCGGGGCACGGTGCCTCGCCCGCCGAGCCGATGGCCGGCTCCTCCAGCGGTCTGATCCCCACGGACGGCACCGCCACCGTCGCCGACCTGGCCGCGCTCGTGCTCCGGGCGGCCGACGCGCAGGGCTGGGAGCGGTTCGCCTACGCGGGGATCTCCCTGGGCGGCGCGGTCGGTCTGCATCTGGCCGTGCACCATCCCGAACGGCTCACGGAGCTCTCCCTGGTGTGCTCCTCCGCCCGCTTCGGCGACGCGTCGGTCTGGCGCGAGCGGGCGGCGGCCGTACGCACGCACGGCACCGAATCCATGATCGCCTCCCGTCCGGGCGTGTGGTTCGCACCGGGTTTCGAAGGGACCCCGCACGGGGCCGCGCTCGTCGAGGACCTGCGCTGCACGGACGCCGCCGGCTACGCGGCCTGCTGCGACGCCGTCGCCTCCTTCGACCTGCGGGAACGGCTGGCCGAGGTGCGGGTTCCCACCCTGGCCGTCGCCGGACGCCAGGACCCGGCCACCCCGCCCCTGCACGCGCGGGAGATCGCCGACAACGTGCCCGGAGCGGCGCTGGTCGAGGTCGCGGGCGGCATGCACCTGGCCAACACGGAATGCCCCGACGCGGTCACCGCGGCCCTCCTGGTCCACCACGACTGCCTGCCGGGCCCCACCGGGCACTGGTGAGCGCGCCCGCACTCTCACCGAAGCTCCCCGTCGTCCCCCGCCACCCTCCCTCGCGCTGACGGGCCGCCGGCCATACGCTGACCCGTATGAGCTGGACAGCGCGCAGCATCCCCGACCAGAGCGGGCGAACGGCAGTCGTGACCGGAGCCGGCAGCGGGATCGGATACGTCACGGCGCGCGAACTGGCCCGGCGCGGCGCCCGCGTGGTGCTCGCCTGCCGCAGCGAGGAGCGAGGCTCGGCGGCCATGGATCGGCTGCGCTCCGAGGTGCCCGAGGCGCAGGCCGAACTGCGCCTGCTGGACCTGGCCGACCTCTCCTCCGTACAGAGTTTCGCGAAGGCGCTCCCGTGTGACCGCCTGGAGTTGCTCATCAACAACGCGGGCGTGATGGCGGTGCCGTACGCACGCACCGCCGACGGCTTCGAGACCCAGTTCGGCGTCAACCACCTCGGGCACTTCGCGCTGACGGGATTACTGCTGGAACAGCTGCTCGCCGCGCCGGGCGCACGCGTGGTGACGGTGGCCAGCATGGCGCACGTACTGTCCAACATCGACATCAACGACCTCAACAGCGAACGCCGCTACCGTCCGATGCTGGCCTACGCCGCCTCGAAGACGGCCAATCTGCTCTTCGTGCGCGAACTGTCCCACCGCGCGGACCGCAAGGGGCTCGACCTGACGGTCACCGCCGCCCACCCCGGCTACACCCGGACGGACCTGCACGTCAGGGGGCCGCGGCTGGCGGGCGACCCGGCACGGGAGAGGGCGGCCCGGCTGGCCGGCACGGCGCTGGGCTCCTCCCCCGACCAGGGCGCCGCGCCGACCCTGTACGCGGCCACCGCGCCGTACGTGCACAGTGACTCCTTCTTCGGGCCGCGCATCCTCGGGCTGCGCGGCGGGCCAGGGCCTTCCTGGCGGGCGTCGTGGGCCCGTAACGACATCGCGGCGGGCCAGCTGTGGGCGGCCTCGAAACGGCTGACGGGCGTGGCGTACCGGGGGCTGTGACAGTACGGCCGGCCGCTCGCGCACGAACCCCGCGGCCGCGGACGGACGGAGCGGGTTACGGGCCGGTGGTGTGCGCCTCGGTGTCCCCCCTTGGTGCGTGCCTTGGTGTGCGCCGCCGGTTCGGCCATAGTGTCCTGCGGGAACGCGCCGGAGGCCGTCCGCCGCCCCGCGGGGAGAGGAGTCAGACGCTGATCCGCGTACTCGTCGTCGACGACGACTTCATGGTGGCCCGGCTGCACAGCACCCTCGTCGAGCAGGTCCCCGGCTTCACCGTCGCCGCGGCGGTCCACAGCGGCACCGAGGCACTGGCGGCGGTGCGCGAACTGGCCCCCGAACTGGTGCTGCTGGACATGTATCTGCCCGACGTCCCGGGCCTGGAGGTGCTGCGCGAGCTGCGCGGCGGCGCGGCTCCTGAGGAGGGCCCGGACGTCCTGGTCGTCACGGCCGCACGGGACGCGGAGACCGTACGGGGCGCTCAGCGCGGCGGCGCCGTGCAGTACCTCATCAAGCCCTTCGAGGGACAGCTGCTCCAGGAGCGGCTTCGGCGGTATGCGGAGCGCAGGGCGGCACTGTCGGCGCTCAAGACGGCCGGACAGGACGATGTGGACCGGCTGTTCGCCGGCACAGGCAGTCCGTCCGGCGACCCGGCGGGCGAAGCGCCGGACGGTGGTGCCGGTGCGCCGCACCCGGCCGGCGGGGCCGCTTCCGGCCGTGCCGCGGACGGGCGCCCCGCCCCGTACGGGCACAGCGCCGGGCCGTACAGGCAGCGGACCGGACTCCCCAAGGGCCTCACGGAGCAGACGGCGGAGCTGGTGCGCGGCACTCTGGACGCCGGTGGGGACGGTTCCGGCCTCTCGGCGTCGCAGTGCGCCGAGCGCAGCGGGCTCTCGCGAGTGAGCGCCCGCCGGTACCTGGAGCACTTCGTCTCCCTCGGCACGGCCCGGGTCACGCTCCGCTACGGCACGACGGGCCGCCCGGAGCGGCTCTACCACCGCGTCGACCGGTCCGGAGCGGCCGGCACCGCCGGTGAGGACGCGGCGGACGGAGAGAAACCGTCCGGTCCGGGGAAAGCACGTGACAGCACGTGATTCCCGACACAGACAATCCGTGAGCAGCGTCACACGAATGAATGCAGCACACATGGAACGGCCTCAATTCCCCTGCTCAGCAAGGAAATCCGGCAGCGCTATCACCGTTACCCGCCGTATTGGGCGATCTTTGCCTTCCGGGAGATGTGCCGGTTTTCTTGTGGTGAGGAATTCCTTCTGCTTAACGTGCGAACTCCACCGCGTCTCCCGTGCGGTGGTCCGCTGCCGGGGACGCCGAATCCTGCCGCCCGGACAGGGGGAACTCACGCACACCGAGGCGGCAGGAGCGGGGGAACCAGGTAAGTGCCGTGCGATACGTCACACGCACGGCTCGGGGTGAAGCCGTACGCGAATACACCCCTCGTGTTCGCGTAGGCCGGGCAACTCCAGCCCGAATCCGACAGCTCACCTCGCAGGCGTAGGAGAGGAACTGCCCTATGTCCGGACGCGGTCGTCACCGTCGTCAGCCCAATCGCCGCCTCGCTCGCGGAGTCTCGCGCACGTCGATAGCCCTCACGGCGGGCGGAGCCGGTATGGCCCTTCCCCTCGTCGCATCGGGCACTGCGCACGCCGCCCCGGTCAGCACCTGGGACAAGGTCGCGCAGTGCGAATCCACGGGGAACTGGTCCATCAACACCGGCAACGGTTTCTACGGTGGTCTGCAGTTCACGCAGAGCACCTGGACGTCCTTCGGAGGCGGGAAGTACGCCGAGCGCGCCGATCTGGCCACCAAGGACCAGCAGATCGCCGTCGCCGAGAAGGTCCTGGAGGGCCAGGGCCCGAAGGCGTGGCCCATGTGCGGCCCGAAGGCCGGTCTCACCCGGGACAGCGGCTCGCCCGACATCGCCCCCGACAGCCAGGACGGCTCGGACGGCTCGAAGCAGGAGGCGGAGCAGAAGGAGCCCGCCCCGAAGGCCGAGGAGAAGAAGAAGGCCAAGCCGCAGGGCGACCGCTTCCACACCGTGGCCCGCGGTGACACCCTCTTCCGGATCGCCGACGCGGAGGGCGTGGAGGGCGGCTGGAAGAAGCTGTACGACACCAACCGCGAGACCGTCGGCAGCGACCCGGACCTGATCCTGCCCGGTCAGAAGCTCACCCTCGGCGAAGGCAAGGCCAAGGCCGAACCCTCGGGCGGCAAGTCCCGCTCGGACGACGCCGCGGAGAAGTCCGGCACCGCTGAGAAGTCCAGCACCGCCTCCTCCGGTTCGTCCGACTCCTCCGGCGACTACGCCGCTCCCGTCGGCAGCGGTACGAGCACTCCGTACGGCGCGTCCGGCAGCAGCTGGTCGAGCGGCAAGCACACCGGCGTCGACTTCTCCGCGCCATCCGGCACCGCGGTGAAGGCCGTGACCTCCGGCACCGTCGTGCAGTCCGGCTGGGGCGGCAGCTACGGCATCCAGGTCGTCCTCAAGCACGACGACGGCAGGTACAGCCAGTACGGTCACCTCTCCGCGACGTCCGTGCGCCCCGGCCAGCAGGTCTCGGTGGGCGACCAGATCGGCACCTCCGGCTCGACCGGCAACAGCACCGGCCCGCACCTGCACTTCGAGGTGCGCACCGGACCTGCCTACGGTTCCGACATCGACCCGGTCGGCTACCTGCGCCAGAACGGGGTCGGCCTCTGAGGCCGGACTGAACAGAAGCTGAGCCGACGGCTCACTCAAGGGGTGGCACCTCGACTGCGGGGTGCCACCCCCTGCGTCTTCCCCGCCGCGTCACAGCACTGCCGTCACCGCTGACCGCGGGGCTGTGGCAGTCGTGGCTGTCACTGCGGTCCCGCAGTCACAGAAGTCCCGCAGCCGTGGCCGTCTCTCAGCGGTCACGGCTGAAAGTTCTCGTCGGGCTCCACCGCGACCTCCAGCACCAGCGGCCCCTCGCGCTCCGCGAGTGCGGGCAGCAGCGTGTCCAGCTCCGCCAGCAGTCCGCCGTATCCGCTCACGCGACGCGCGGGGCAGCCCGTCGCACGGGCCATGCCGCTCACGCTGACCTCCTCGAAGGCGGGCCAGGGCGCGCTGCTCCCGTGTCTGTCCGCCAGCCTGTCCATGATCGCGTAGCGCCCGTTGGCGAGGACGACGAAGAGCACGCCCACGCGGTAGTGCACGGCGGTCCACAGTGCCTGGATCTGATAGAGCGCCGATCCGTCGCCCACGACGGCGATCACCGGCCGCTCCGGCGCCGCCATCCGCACGCCGACAGCGGCGGGCAGCGCGAACCCGAGCGCGCCCATCGCCGCGCTGAGGAACCCCAGCGGGCGCCGGGCGGGGATCAGGGCATGCAGGTCGGGACGGCTGGAGGGGGTCTCCTCCACCAGCACCGTCTCCGCGGGAAGGCGGGGGGCGAGAGCCGCCAGCACATGCGCCGCGCGCAGCGGCCGGGACTCCCCCGGCGGCGGTGGCCCGGCGGGACGTTCCATGCGCGGGGCGCGGCGCCGCGCCGCCGTCGCGTGCGAGTCCGGCCCGGCCACCGCTTCGGCCAGCTCCGCGCAGAACGCCGGCAGCGCGGCCACCACGGCCAGCCCGGCGGGCGCCCGGTGGGCCTCGGCGGGGTCGTCGGTGATGACGGCCAGCCGGGTGCCGGGCCTCACGAGCGGGCCGTCCTCGTAGGGGTACTGGCGGAAGACGGGAGCGCCGACGCTCAGGACGAGGTCGTTCGCGGCGAGGGCGGCTCTCAGCCGCGTACGGTCGGCGGGCAGGTGCCCGGCGAAGCACGGGTGGTCCTGCGGGAAGCCGGCGCGGGCGCCGAAGGACTCCTGCCACACCGGGCAGTCGAGCCGTTCGGCGAGTGCGGTCAGCGCCTCCCACGTGCCGGGGTGGTCCGCTCCCGCGCCGACCACCAGCGCGGGTGCGGTGGCGGAGGCCAGCAGGTCCGCCACCTCCCGTACGTGCGCGGTGTCGGCGGCCCGCGGCAGGCGCAGACGTTCGGGTGCGGGATGGGGCAGGTCCTCGGCGGACTGCGCCCAGTCGTCCATCGGCACGACGACGAGGGCGGGGCCGCGGAGCGTACGGGCGGCGTGTGCGGCACGGGCGATCGCGCCGGGTACGTCCTGTGCGCGCGGAGGGGTCTCCGTCCGTACGGGGTAGTCGCCGGCGAGCTGTTCCAGGCGTCCCGCGAGGAAGGGTTCCTGGACGAGGTGACGCCGGTCCTGCTGTCCGACGAGCACGACCAGCGGCGCACGGTTGACGCGGGCGGTGGCGAGGGCGCTCACGGCGTTGCCCAGACCCGCGGTGGTGTGCAGCAGCACGAGCGCGGGTGCGTCGCGGGCGACGGCCCAGCCGGTGGCGGCCCCGACGACGGACCCTTCGTGCAGTGCGAGTACGAAGCGGATGTCGTCGGGGAGCCCGGCGAGGAACGGCACCTCCGTCGAACCGGGGTTGGCGAACACGGTGGTCAGCTCGTGTCGGCGCAGCACGTCGAGCGCCGCGTCACGGACGGTGGGCATGAAGGGGCAGCTCCTGGTTCCTCGTCCCGTCCCGGTGCCCCCGTGGCACCGGTGTGCGGTCTGTCCGTACGGGTCAGGCGTCGGCGGGCGGGCGGTACCTGACCTGGGTGAGGACGCAGAAGCCCGCGACGACGATGGCCGCGTCCATCCACACGGCCGCCGCCCAGCTTCCGGTGCTGTCGCGCAGCACACCGCTGATCGCCGGGGAGAGGACGGCGCCCGTCTCACCGATGAGGTTCTCCAGTCCGAAGGCGGAGCCCCGCAGGTGCGCGGGGGCGAGTTCGGCGGTCAGCGCGTGGCCGACGGGCTGGAGCGCGTTGAAGAACAGGCTCGCGGTGAACAGCAGCACGCCCATGACCCACAACGACGGTTTGTCCGCGGCGCTGAGGTACCAGGCGAACGCGACCGTCAGCACCGCCTGGATGCCCGTGAACGTCAGCATCATCGGCTTGCGCCCCCACCCCCTGCGCAGCCCGTGGTCGGAGAGCCAGCCGCCGGCGGGGAAGCCGAGGATGCCGGCACCGGCGTTGAAGCCGGCGGTCAGCGCGGCGCTCATGAAGGAGGAGTTCGCCGCGCCCGCGACGATGGAGACCGACCAGAAGCTGAAGAACCACAGGTTCCACAGGATGGCGATGTTGCAGATGTAGAGCAGGAAGAGGTCCCTGTTCTTGAGCACCGGACCGATCTCTGTGCCCTTGCGGGCCAGCGCGAAGAGCACCAGGCCCACGGCGAGGGCGACTTCGAGCAGCGCGACCCACAGCTCGGAGAGACCGGCGCTCGTTCCCAGCCAGTAGACGCCCATGACCAGCGCCAGCGAGACGCCGGCGTACGCGCTCAGGTGCAGGGTCGCCCGGCCCAGCCGTCCGAGGGTGAGATGGGCCCGGAACCACCACGCGACGACGAGGGCCACCACGAGCGTCGCCAGCCCCAGCACCCAGAAGACCATCCGCCACGCTTCGACGTCCTCGAGGAAGAGCTTGCCCAACTCGACGAGTTCGGGGGTGAGGAGGATCGCGGCGGTGATGCCCAGGGAGAGGCCCGTGATGACCACGCCCATGGCCAGGCTGCGGTCACGCTCGGGTGTCGTCGCGGTGATCAGTGTGCGGTCGTTGGAGTAGAAGGCGCCCTCACCGAGGCCGGTGACCACGCGTACGACGATGAACGCGAGGAGCCCGCCGACGAAGCCGGTGAGCATGGTAGCCACACCCGCCCACAGCAGGCTGACGACGATGAGGGTGCGGTGCCCGTACCGGTCCCCGAGGTAGCCGCCGGGGAACTGGGTGAGCATGTAGCCGGCGAAGAAGAGACCTCCGACGAGCCCGCCGAGCGCGTGCGGATTCTCCGCATCGGCGAGGAAACCCACCCCGTTGTCGATCATCCAGGTCACGACGGGGCCGGTGACGGCTCTGTCGGCCGCGCTCACCGTCCAGCCCAGGAGCAGCAGCACCCACAGGGTGTGCCAGGAGCGCCAGCCGCGGCGCTCCCGCGCGGCGTCCGTACTCTGCCCGACCGTCGAGGAATCTCCCGGTACAGCCTTCATGGGTTCTCCGTAAGCGGTTGACGCGGTGCGGAGGCCCGGTCTTGCTGCGTCCCGACCCCGGGCCGCCCGTCAAGCTAGAGTCACGGAGTGATGGGCGGAACAGGCTGGAGTATGTTTTCTGCTATGTCGAACGACTCTCCCGGCCGGGGCGACGCCTACGCCGCCAGCTCCGTGGACAACGCCCTGCGCACGCTGGTCTATCTGCGCGGACACCAGTGCGCCCGCGTCACCGACATCAGCGACCACCTGGGAGTGGCACGCTCCACCGCGCACCGGCTGCTGACGACCCTGCGCGGCCACGGTTTCGTCGAGCAGGAACCCGGCGGCAGGCGCTACCGGATGGGGCCGGTGCTTCTCGGGCTGGCCCGCGGCGCGGTCGACGAACCCGCCCTCGTGCAGGTCGCCCACAGTCACCTGGCCCATCTACGCGACGCAGCCGGCGAGACGAGCAACCTCCTCGTCCTCGACGGTCCCGACTCGCGCTTCGCCGACGGCGTCGAGGGACCGCACCCACTGCGTGTGGCCACCCGCACCGGCGACCGCGTGCCCGCCTACGCGACGGCCGGGGGCAAGGCCCTGCTGTCCGAGCTGTCCCCGGACGCCGCCCGTACGCGATACCGGCGGGGGCTGGCGCGGCTGACCGCGGCCACCCTTCCCGACCTGGACGCCCTCGCCGCGGACCTGGACGCCTCACGCGCACGCGGCTACGCGCTCAACCTCGACGAGAGCGTGACCGGCGTGCGCGGTGTCGGTGTCCCCGTCCGCGACCGGTTCGGAACCTGCGTGGCGGCGGTGACGGTCTCAGCCCCGAGCATGCGCCTCGACCGCGCCCGGGCCGCCGAACTGGCGCCGCTGCTGCGGCAGACCGCCGAACGGATCGGGGCGGAGCTGTAGGGCGGAGCCACAGGAGCAGGGCTGAGGCACGGAGGGGGCGGAGCTGCCCCGTCCGTCACGCACCTGGCAGCGTGTCTTGTTGGATGTCCCATCCGCGTGGCACTGGCGCTTCCCGTACCGCGAGCCGCCTGCGGCAGTCGGGGCCGAGGCCCCAGTAGCGGCTGGCGCGGTCGTGGAGGGGTTGGCGGCATGCGCGGCAGCGGATGGGCGGCGGCTCGTCGGGCGCCGTGCCGGGGAGCGGGTCGGGGGTGGGCATGGGGTGATGGTGGCAGGGGACGGGTCCTACTGGCCGCCCGCTGGATATCAGAGCACATTCTGAGTACACTCTGAGTATGAGTACTGCGCCTGCTGAGTCGGTTACCTTCACCGACCTCTCCCGCAACCCGAAGGGCGTCGCCGAGAAGGCCGCCACTCTCGGACGTGTCCGAGTCACCCACCGCGACGGCGCCGACTTCATGCTGACTACTGCAGAGGCCACCGAGCGCCACGACGAGAACCTGAGCATCGCGTCCCGCCTGTTCCTTGCGTTGATGAAGCGGGACAGCGGGTTCAAGAGCCTGCTCCTGGGGATGCCCGACCTGTTCCCGTGGGTGCGGCACCTGGATGACGAGGAGGTCCGCGAGTTCGCTGTCGAACTGTTCCAGGCGCTTTCCGACGCTGCTGAGCTAGACGCCACAGAGGCGGTACACCGAGCGATCGTGTCGTGGCGGGCGACGGCCCGCATCAAGGCCGACCCCGACCAGGCCAAGGGCGCCGCACTGCCGCTGACAGGTCTCGACCTGGGCCCGGTGGAGCTTCACGAGTGAGCCCGAAGAAGGGCGACCGGGTGAGCGCTCCACCGTTGAACGGCTGGAACGTCATCCACGGCACCACCGAGGCCGCAATCGGGTGGGAGGAACTGTGTCGTGCCGCGTTGGCGAACGCGCACCGTTGTCTGGATGCTCTGCGCACCGACCCCCGGTCGCACGCTGACTGGGGCCGGCAGCATTCCCTTCGGGGCAAACTGAAGCAGCGGGAGTGGAAGGGCAAGCTGCTGGACCAGTGGGAGTATGAGGTAACGGCTGGCGGCCGGGTGCGGTACTGATCGACGACGCGGCCCGCACGGTGATCGTCGTGTATGCCTCGCCGAGTCACCCGAAAGACACGGAGTGACCCCACGCACAGCACGAAGCCCGGATGGGCGGGGGCTTCGCTGTCAGTGCTGGTCGCCGAGGTCGTGACGGTTGAGGCGGCGCTTCTTGCCGGTCTTGCGGAGGACGGGCCAGGGGTCACGTCCGGCCCGGCCGGTGCCGCAATGCCCACCCGCGGTCCATCTCGTTACGCTACCCCGTAGTGATGTGCGTTTTCGCAGGTCAGAGGCATATCGGAGTGGGTAGTCGCAGGTCACAAAACGGGGGGCGGCACCTCCGCACAAGGTGCCGCCCCCTCGGGTTTCCCGGGTTCCGTCCCGCCGCCGGTGAGGGTGGACGGGCGCGGGACGGTCCGGGAAGGGAAGGCCCGTGACGGGCCTGGTATCCGGGCTCAGGACTCGGCCGCCGCCCGTCCCGCCTCCAGCCGTGCGACCGGGATGCGGAACGGTGAGCAGGAGACGTAGTCGAGCCCCACCTCGTGGAAGAAGTGCACCGACTCGGGGTCGCCGCCGTGTTCGCCGCACACTCCGAGCTTGAGGTCCGGGCGGGTGGCGCGGCCCGCCTCCACGGCGAGCCGTACGAGCGCGCCGACGCCGTCCTTGTCGATGGTCTCGAAGGGGGAGACCCCGAAGATCCCCTTCTCCAGGTAGGCCGTGAAGAAGCTGGCTTCCACGTCGTCCCGGCTGAAGGCCCACACGGTCTGGGTGAGGTCGTTGGTGCCGAAGGAGAAGAAGTCGGCGGACTCGGCGATCTGGCCGGCCGTCAGCGCCGCGCGCGGCAGTTCGATCATCGTGCCGAGTGTCAGGTTGAGCTCCACCCCGTTGCCCTGCTCGACCTCGGTGATGACGGCCTCGGCCTCCTCACGGACGATCTCCAGCTCCTGCACGGTGCCCACCAGCGGAATCATGATCTCCGCCCGGGGGTCGCCGCCGCCGGCCTTGCGTTCGGCCGCCGCCTCGGCGATGGCCCGCACCTGCATCGTGAACAGTCCGGGCACGACCAGCCCCAGCCGTACGCCGCGCAGTCCCAGCATCGGGTTCTGCTCGTGCAGCCGGTGCACGGCCTGCAGCAGCCGCAGGTCGTTCTCGTTGTGGTCCTTGCGGGACTCCGCCAGGGCCACCCGTACGGAGAGTTCGGTGATGTCGGGCAGGAACTCGTGCAGCGGCGGGTCCAGCAGGCGGACGGTGACCGGCAGCCCGTCCATCGACTCCAGCAGCTCGACGAAGTCGCCCTTCTGCAGCGGCAGCAGGGACTCCAGCGCCTCGTCGCGCTCCTCCTCCGTGTCGGCGAGGATCAGCCGCTCGACCAGGCTGCGCCGCTCGCCGAGGAACATGTGCTCGGTCCGGCACAGCCCGATGCCCTGCGCCCCGAACCGCCGCGCGCGGGAGGCGTCTTCGGCGTTGTCGGCGTTGGCCCGTACCCGCAGCCGCCGCACCCGGTCCGCGTAGGCCATGATCCGGTGCACCGCCTGGACCAGTTCGTCGGCGTCGTCGGCACCCGCGTGCATGCGGCCCTCGAAGTACTCGACGACCGGGGACGGCACGACGGGCACCTCGCCCGCGTACACCTTTCCGGTGGAGCCGTCGATCGAGACGACGTCGCCCTCCTCGATCACCAGTCCCCCGGAGGTCTTCAGGCAGCGGCGTTTGGTGTCGACCTCCAGCTCCTCCGCGCCGCAGACGCAGGTCTTGCCCATGCCGCGGGCGACGACGGCGGCGTGGGAGGTCTTGCCGCCGCGCGAGGTGAGGATGCCTTCGGCGGCGAGCATGCCGTCGAGGTCGTCGGGGTTGGTCTCACGGCGGATGAGGATGACCTTCTCGCCGGAGCGGGACCACTTGATGGCGGTGTAGGAGTCGAAGACGGCCTTGCCGACGGCCGCGCCCGGCGAGGCCGCGATGCCCCAGCCGATCTGGTCGGCGCCGCTCACGCCGCCGTTGCTGTCGAAGCGGGGGAACATCAGCTGTGCGAGCTGGTTGCCGTTGACGCGCTGAAGCGCCTCGGCCTCGTCGATGAGGCCCTGGTCGACGAGCTGGGTGGCGATGCGGAACGCGGCGGCGGCCGTACGCTTGCCGACCCGGGTCTGCAGCATCCACAGCTTGCCGCGCTCGATGGTGAACTCGATGTCGCACAGGTCCCTGTAGTGCGTCTCCAGGGTCTCCATGATCTGCATCAGCTGGTCGTAGGACGGCTTGTCGAGCCGCTCAAGCTCGGCGAGCTGCACGGTGTTGCGGATGCCCGCGACGACGTCCTCGCCCTGCGCGTTCTGCAGATAGTCGCCGTAGACGCCCTGCTGGCCGGTGGCGGGGTCGCGGGTGAAGGCGACGCCGGTGCCGGAGTCGGGGCCGAGGTTGCCGAAGACCATGGAGCAGATGTTGACGGCCGTGCCGAGGTCGTGCGGGATGCGCTCCTGGCGGCGGTAGAGCCTGGCGCGGTCGCCGTTCCAGGAGTCGAAGACCGCGGTGACCGCGAGGTCCATCTGCTCGCGCGGCTCCTGGGGGAAGTCCCGGCCGGTCTCCTTGTGCACCAGGCCCTTGAACTTCTCGGCCAGCGCTTTCATGTCGGCGGTGTCCAGGTCGATGTCGCTGGTGACGCCCTTGAGGCTCTTGGCCTGCTCGATGGCCTCGGAGAAGACCTCGCCGTCCATGCCCAGGACCGTGTCGCCGAACATCTGGATGAGGCGGCGGTAGGAGTCCCACGCGAAGCGCTCGTCACCGGACTGAACGGCCAGTCCGTGCACGGACTCGTCGGAGAGTCCGATGTTGAGGACGGTGTCCATCATCCCCGGCATCGAGAACTTCGCGCCCGAGCGGACGGAGACGAGGAGCGGGTCGTCGGCCTGGCCGAGCTTCTTGCCCATCTTCCGCTCCAGGGCGTCGAGATGGGCGCCGACCTGTTCGCGGAGCGCGACGGGCTCCTCACCACGCTCGAGGTACTCCTTGCACGCCTCGGTGGTGATGGTGAACCCGGGCGGGACCGGGAGGCCGAGGTTGGTCATCTCGGCGAGGTTGGCCCCCTTCCCACCGAGGAGGTCCTTGAGATCCTTGTTGCCCTCAGTGAAGTCGTAGACGAACTTCTTTGCTGCTTCATGATCCGGCACGGGACTCGACCCCTCGTGGACGGCTGCCCTGACGGCGGGGAGCGTACCCAGATCGAAGGCACGGAGGTACGTCCAGCCATGCGCCAAAGGGCGGTAACCACCCGTCCGCCGAGGATCGAAGGTGACGGCCGTCTCATCCGGTCGCGAAGATCAACTCCATAAGTCGAACCGACCGCTCCGACGAGCTACGGCGACTCCCGTCCCGCACACGCGGAGTGACCGCGCTCTTCGGGAGATGAATCTAGGACCGGTAAAGTTCAGCGCTGCTCCTTGGAGATGTGGATCGCACAAGTGAGCGCTCATTTGAGCACACCTCTGATCAAGGTGGCGAGGATCACGCGCACGAGGGACGTCGGATCTCACGATGCGGACTCGGATCTCCCTCCTCATACGGGGGTCGGAACCCACACCCGTACGAGGAGGACGCCCCCCCCGTACGGGCAATCCGCTCCCGGCACCCAGGCGGGGGCAGTGCGGTCAGGGCGCCCGGGTCGCGGCCTGCTCCAGCAGCTCCTGAAGCCGCAGGCCGCGCTGAGCGTCGAGCTGCGAGGACCGGCCGGCGCGCACCGCCGCCGCGAACTGGCGGCGCAGCTCGGGCCAGCACTCGTCGAAGTCGAACCCGGCGGTGTCGTAGACCAGTTCGCCTTCCTCGCCGTACAGCTCCACCCGGGTACGGGAGCCCGGCAGCCGTACCGTGCCCGACAGCGACGCCTGGCTGACCGCCCCGTTCTCGTGCTCGCAGGTCAGCTCGACCCAGCGGCGCGGGTCACCCGCCGCCCGCACGGACGCGACGGGGCCGACCGCCATGTCGAGCAGATCGAGCAGATGGGGGCCCAGGTCGAGCAGCGCGCCGTGCTCCAGGCGCCAAGCGGTGGCCTGTTCACCGCCCAGGAAGACGCCGTGCAGATAGCAGGAACGGGCTCCGGAGACCTTCAGCTGCCGTGCACGCGTGAGGAATTCGCGCGTCTGCGGGTGGTAGCGCTTGCTCAGTACCAGCTGCGAGACGACGCCGCTGCCGGCCACCGCATCCGCGACGGCACGGGCCGAGGCCAGGTCGGGTCCGAGGGGCTTCTCCAGCAGCAGCGCCCGTCCGGCGCGGGCCGCCCGCACCGCGAGGTCGGCCTGCACGGCCGGTGGGACGGCGAAGGCCACCGCCTCGCACCGGCCGAGGAGTTCGTCGAAGGAGGCGGCGGGACGGCCGCCGTACTGCGCGGTGAGCTCTGCCGCCGCCTCGGGTCTGCGGGCCCACACGGAGACCAGTTCCGTCTCGGGACCGGCGGCCAGCATCGGGGCGTGCATCGTGCGGGCCCAGGGCCCGGCACCGACGAGGCCGACCCGTATCGGGGCGCTGTTGCGGGGCTCGTTCATGGCGTCCTTCGTTCCGGGAGTACGTCGGTGGAGGCCGTCGTCGAGCAGGCGCGGCGCGGTCAACCCGATTGTGCGGCGAGCCGGGCGTCGGCCCGGTCCGGGGCGTAGAGGTCCTCCACGACCATGGCGGCGGCTCCGGCGAGGCCCGCCCGCTCCCCCAGCCGGGAGGTGACGACGCTCAGGTGAGCGGTCGTACGGGGCATGGCGCGCTGGTACAGCAGCTCCCGCACACCTGTCACGAAGGGCGTGCCCGCGAGGTCTCCGGCGATCATCAGCACGCCCGGGTTGAGCAGGGTGACGACGGTGACCAGCACCTCCCCCACGCGGCGTCCCGCCTCCCGCGCGAGCCGCACCGCGTCCGGCTGCCCGGCGGCCAGGTGTTCGCGTACGCCGGAGACCGAGGAGGGCCGGATGCCCGCGTCCGCGAGCTGCCCGGCCAGGGCTCGGCCGCTGGCGACGGCGGCGAGGCAGCCGTAGGAGCCGCACATGCACAGCGCGTCGGCACAGTCGTGCAGCCGGATGTGGCCGATGTCGCCGGCGCCGCCGTCGATGCCGCGGTAGATGCTGCCGTCCACGACGACGCCCGCACCGATGCCGGTGGAGACCTTCACCAGCAGGAAGGCCGCGCAGTCCTGGTGCGACGCGCGCTGCTCGGCGTACGCCATCAGGTTGGCGTCGTTGTCGACGAGTACGGGCACGCGGCCGGCGCCGTCGCCGAACTGCCCCGCCCACGCCTCCTGGAGCCGCCGGCGTATCGGGTAGCCGTCCCAGCCCGGCATGATCGGCGGCTGGACGACCAGGCCGGAGGCGAAGTCGACGGGGCCGGGCACGGACAGGCCGATGCCGCAGACCTGCTCGTGCGAAGTGCCGGTCTCCTCCAGCAGGTGCGCGAACCAGCGTGCGAGATGCCCGAGGACGTCGTCGGGCCCGTCGGCGATCAGCATCTCGCCGGAGCGTTCGGCCAGTACCGTGCCGGCCAGGTCCAGCACCGCGGCGCTCGCGTGCCGGGTTCCCAGGTCCGCGGCGAGCACGACGGCGTGTCCGGCGTCGAACTCCAGCCGGGTGGAGGGCCGTCCGCCGGTGGAGCCCTCGGCGTGCTCCGGGTCGCCCTCCCGTACCCAGCCCGCCGCGAAGAGCTGGTCGAGCCGGTGCCCGACCGTGGACCTGGAGAGACCTGTCGCCCGTTGGAGGGCGCCGCGCGTGGTGGCCCGTCCGTCACGGATGAGCCGGAGCAGATGGCCCGCGCTCGCCTGGTTCCCGCTCATCGGCTCCTCAGCTCTTGTCCGCGCCGCTGGTCAGGCCCTCGGTCAACAGCCTTTCCGCGGCGAGGAAGAGGACGACCACCGGGATGGTCAGCACGACCGATCCTGCCATCAGCACGGTCTTGGACACCTCGATGCCGTTGGCGAGTTGCTGGAGGCCGAGGGAGACGGTCCAGTTCTCGGGAGTCGCGGCGAGGAAGAGCAGCGCGAAGAGGAACTCGTTCCAGGCGATCATGAAGATGTAGAGCCCGGTCGCCATCAACGACGGTGCCGCGAGGGGCAGTACGACCTTGCGCACCGTCTGGAGCCGTGTGCAGCCGTCCAGGGCCGCCGCCTCCTCGATGCTGAGGGGGATGGTGGCGAAGTAGTTCTTCATCATGTAGATCGAGACCGGCACGGTCTGCGCGATGTAGACGATCGCGAGCCCGACGAGGCTGCCCTGGAGCCCCATCCTGGCGAACATCACGAACAGCGGCACGGCCAGCAGCGTCGCCGGGAAGAGGTACACGGCGAGGAAGAGCGCGCTCAGGTGGCGTCCTCCGAAGAACCGCAGCCGGCTGACGGCGTAGGAGCCGGGGATCGCGGCGAGCATGGTGAGCACCACGGCGCCGACCGAGGCCATCGCGGAGTTGGAGAGCATGTGCAGGAAGCCCTGGCCGCCCTCCGAGGTCGGCTTGAGCACCTCCTCGTACGTGCTCAGGGTGAACTCCTTCCCGGTCACCCACAGCCGCCCGGGGTCGAGGAGGAGGGCGTCGATGGGTTTCACCGACAGCAGCAGCATGTAGTAGAAGGGCGCCAGCGTGATCACGGCCAGGAAGGCGATCACCACCCAGCGCAGCACTCCGAAGAGCCGCTCCTCGAACCGCGCCCGGCTCATGGGGACTTGTGCGCGGCTCATGAAGCCTCCTCCTGGACCCTCTTGCCGAAGAACGTGAAGTACAGGCCCAGCAGGGCCATGAGGACCACGGCCAGAACGAGCGCCTGGGCTGCGGCGGCACCCACGTCGAAGCGCGCGGTGAGGAAGTCGTAGACCCGTACCGCGACCACGTCGGTGCCCGAACCGCCGCCGGTCAGAAGGTAGATGTCGTCGAACTTGTTGAACGTCATGATGAAGCGCAGCACGCACAGCAGCGCGATGACCGGCATCAGCTGCGGCAGCAGCACGTGCCGGAAACGCTGCGACGGCGCGGCGCCGTCCACCTTCGCCGCCTCCTCCAGCCCGTCGGGCACCGCTTGGAGACGGGCCAGCAGGAAGAGGAAGGCGAAGGGGAAGTAGCGCCAGGTCTCGAAGGCGATGACGGTCAGCAGCGCCAGCGGCAGCTCGAACTCCCATCCCAGCAGGGAGACTTCCATGGAGCGGGTGGAGAGGAAGGCGACCGGTTCGTCCCAGCCCAGCAGCCCGGCGCCCCACTCGTTGATGATGCCGAACTGCGGGCTGAGCGCGATCTCCCAGACGAACGCGACGGCCACGACGGGCGCCACGTAGGGCAGCAGCATCGAGCCGCGCACCAGACCACGGCCGCGGAAGGGCTTGCGCAGCGCGAGCGCCGCGATGAGGCCGAGCAGGATGGAACCGGCGGTTGACCCCGCCGTGTAGAGCAGCGTGGTCCACAGGCTGCTCCAGAAGCCGGGCGAGCCGAAGACGTCCTGGAAGTTCTCCAGCGACCAGTTGCCCAGCAGGCTCATGCCCTGGATGTCGACGAGCCGGGCCTTCTGGAAGGCGAGCAGGACCGTCCACAGGATGGGCAGTACGACCACGACGCCCACGACCACCACGGTGGGCGTGACGAACGCGATACCGGCGCGGTTCTCCCGGCCCGCGGCGGTGAGAGGGCGGCGCGGGCCGCGCGGGCCAGGCGTCGGGCCCGGGAAGCGGCGGCCGGGGCGGCCGGGCGCTCGGCCGGCTCCGGTGCCGTCGCCCGGCGGGGAGGCACCGTCGGGTGCCGTGGTGGTGGGGTCGGTCATGGTGTGCGTACCTCGTGTGTGCGGACCTCGGGTATGCGGACCTCGGGTGCGGGGGCGTGGGTGTACGGGCGCGGGGCTGCGGACGATGTGTACGGGCGCGGGTCTGCGGACGGTGCGTGCTGCGCAGGGAGCGCGCGGTTCTGCACGGGTGTGTGCCGCGTGAGCCGGACAGGGCCCGCCACGGCGTCCGTTCACTCCAGGGACCGGCGCAGAGCTGCGACCTCCTCGTCCGCCTCCCGGGCGGCCTCCTGGGGCGAGGTCTGGCCGCTGGTCATGGCGGACACCGCCTTGGGGACGGGTAGTTCGCCGTTGGTGGCGCCGACGAGAGCGCCCTCGCCCTGGGTGATGCCCCAGCGGCGCATCGCGCTGACGCCGTCGGTGAGCCGGTTGAGCAACTCGTCGGGGTAGATGGAGTTGAGCGGTTTGCGCACGGTTGCCTCGACCCCGAGCCGGCTGGAGCGCCAGGCGTCGGTGTACTTCTCCGGGTCGTCCGCGGTGCCCTCGCGGACGGGGATCTTGCCCTCGGGCGCCATCCCGAACCAGTCCTCGTAACCGTCGCTGAGCATGTGTGTGATGAAGGTGCCGGCCGCCTTCGTCTCGGCGGTCTTCGTCATCGCCCAGGAGGTGATCTCGCCGAACTGGACCGGTTTGCTGCCGTCCGGCCCCTTCAGCGCTGTGGTGATGCCGCTGTTCTCCGCGAGGAAAGCCCGGTTCTTCTTGCATTCGGGGCAGCTCGGGACGGCGTCGGCGCGCTGCCCGGACAACTCGTCGAGCAGGAAGGAGGACCACACGATCATCGGCGACCTGCCCGCGAAATAGGTGGCGCGGGTGGTGTCGACAGTCTGGGTTCCGCTGGCGCCGTGCCCGCGGGCGAGGGAGTCGTAGGTGGCGAACGTGCGGCGGCAGGCGGGCGAGTCCAGCGTCACCTCGCCCCCTTCGACGAGTTCGCAGTCGTTGGCCAGCGCGAGGTTCTCGAAGCTCTGCTGTGTGAAGGCGTCACCGGGGTCGGTCGCCAGCGAGATGCCGTCCATGCGGCCGCGGTCGAGCTTCTTCGCTGCCTCCGTCATCGTGGAGTAGCTCTCGGGGGCGCTCAGTCCGGCCTTCTTCAGCAGGTCCTTGCGGTATACGAGGAGCTGCAGCCACGCGTCGGAGGGGACGGTGAGCCGGGTGCCGCCGTCCGAAGTCAGCTTCAGCGCGTTGGCGTTGAAGGTGCCGGGGCCGAGGTCCTCGACGATCCTGCGCGGTTCGGCGGTGTTGAGCAGCCCGTTCCCGTACATCTGCCATGCCTGGCCCATCGGCAGCGAGCCGATGACGTCGGGCAGCCTGCCCGCCGCGGCGGCGGACATGATCAGCTGCGGGAGCTGGCCCTCGTCCACGCCGACCAGTTCCACCTCGACGCCGCTCTTCTCCTCGAATCGGGCGACCATCTTCCGCTCCGCCGCCATCCGGGCCGGAAGGTTCTCCAGCGTCCAGACCGTGATCTTGCCGTCCGCCTTGGCCGGCCCCGTCCGCGCGTCCGCCGAGCAGCCCGCCAGCAGCGCGGCGCCCAGCGTTCCGGCCAGGGCGGCCGCGGTCGTGCGCCTCGCGATCGACCGCCGCGTCCACATCCGCATGCCTCGTCCTCACACCGACTTCCGCTTATCAGGCATGCATCCCAGCACCACTTTTGTCTTTTAACAAGACGTAACCCTCATGTATCTTCGGCGAAACTACGGAAGCCCTTGTCGGAGCCGAGCCGTTCGGAGTGCGTTGTGGAGCGAGTCGTCCAGTTCACCGGGCCGCGAGAGGTCGAGGTGGCCGAGCACGCCAGTGCCGCGCTGCCCGCCGGCCATCTGCGGGTACGCACCCGGTACTCGGGCATATCGGCCGGTACCGAACTCACCGCGTACCGGGGCACGAACCCCTATCTGACCCGCACCTGGGACTCCGAGGCGCGCCTCTTCCGTGAGGGCGCCGCGGGCATCACCTATCCGGTCACCGGCTGGGGCTACTCGGAGGTCGGCGAAGTCACGGAGGTCTCACCGGAGTTGACCGGACGTCCCGGCACTCCGGCCGCCGGCGACGTGGTGTGGGGGATCTGGGGGCACCGCAGCGAGGGCATCGTCCCGGCCGAGCGGCTGGAGGGGCACACGCTTCCCGCCGGAGTCGAGCCGCTGGCGGGGTCGTTCGCCCGCGTCGGGGCCATCGCGCTCAACGCCGTACTCGCCGCCGACATCCACCTCGGTGAGGACGTCGCCGTCTTCGGCCAGGGCGTCATCGGTCTGCTGACCACGCGTCTCGCCCAGCTCAACGGTGCCCGCGTGACCGCCGTCGACGCCCTGCCCGTACGTCTGCCCGTCGCACGCAGGTACGGCGCCGAACTCACCCTCGACGCGCGGGAGGACGATGTCGCCGAGCGCGTGCGGGAGTTCACCGGCGGACGCGGCGCGGACACCGCCATCGAGATCAGCGGCGCCCATCCGGCGCTGCACGAGGCCCTGCGCTCGGTGGCCGTCGGCGGCCGCGTCGTCGCCTCCGGCTTCTACCAGGGGGACGGCACAGGACTGCGGCTCGGCGACGAATTCCACCACAACAGGGCCCAGTTGGTCTGCTCCCAGATCGGCGGGGTGCCGCAGCAGCTCGCCGGACGGTGGAGCGTGGAGAGGCTGCAGCAGACCTTCCTGCGGCTGGTCGCCGAGGGGAAGGTGGAGGTGGAGCCCCTGGTCTCCCACGTCGTTCCGGTTGAGGAGGCGGCCGGGGCGTACGAACTGCTGGACGGACGGCCCGCGGACGCGCTCCAGGTCGTCCTCGAGTTCTGAACCGGCAGGAGAACGGCCCACGGCACACACCCGCCGGCAGGTACCGGCGACGGCGCACCGGCCCCCTCGGCGCACCGGCTCCGCATCACCGCACACCGCACACCGCACACCGCACACCGCACACCGCACCAGCGCGCACCACGCGAAAGGCACCAGGAATGTTCACGACCGCCTGCCAGGAGCAACTGCTGCCGGGGCAGACCCTTCAGGAGAAGTGGGAGTTCGCGCAGGCCGCGGGCTACGACGCCGTCGAGCTGCGCGGAAAGGGCGACTTCCGCTTCCGCGACCGGCTGCCGGAGCTGCGCAGAGCACGGGCGGACGGAGTCGTCATGCCGACTGTGTGCGTCGACATGCAGCACTTCTTCGGCGCCTTCGACGAGGAGTTGCGGCGCGACGCCCTCGCGCAGATGAAGTCGCAGCTCTCGGTCATCGCCGAACTGGGCGGCACGGGCGCCCAGACCCCCGCCTCGTACGGCATGTTCTCCCGGCGGCTGCCTCCCTTCGAGCCGCCGCGCAGCGAGGAGGAGGACCGCGAGGTGCTGCTCACCGGCCTGACGGAACTGGGTGAACACGCCCGCCGCGAG
Organism: Streptomyces sp. TAA204; assembly: GCF_000424965.1. Taxonomy (NCBI): domain Bacteria; kingdom Bacillati; phylum Actinomycetota; class Actinomycetes; order Kitasatosporales; family Streptomycetaceae; genus Streptomyces; species Streptomyces sp. TAA204. The sequence continues at coordinate 69,084 of NZ_AUKW01000018.1, read as the reverse complement.
GGCGTCACCCTCTACCTCGAACCGCTCAACCGGTACGAGGACCACATGGTCAACAGGCTGAGCCAGGCAGCCTGGTTGATCCGTGAGACCGGCCTAGACTCCGTGCGCATCGGCATCGACAGCTACCACATGAACATCGAGGAGGCGGACCCGCCGGCGGCGATACTCGCCGCGGCCCCGTACATCGGGCACGCTCAGGTCAGCGACTCCAACCGCTTCCAGCCCGGTGCCGGGCACCTGGACTGGCCCGCCTGGCTCGGCGCCCTCGACAGCGCCGGCTACACCGGACCGCTGGCCCTCGAATGCAGGCTGACCGGTGACGACACCGCCGGGGCACTGCGGTCCGTGCCCTCCTTCCTCGCCCGGGCGGCGGCGTGAGCCCCGCCCCGCCCGCTCCTGTGCCTGCCCCGGCGCCGGAGCAGGCGGCGGCCCCCGCCGCAGGAGGCGGACTCCCGCCGCACGCAGAACGGTTGGACCACTCCGGGCGCCTCCGGCTGCGTGCCGACGCGCGCCGCGTCCTGCTCGGCAACTGGACGGGCGCCTCGACGGTGCCCTCCCGCGGCCTCTATCCGCACCAGTGGAGCTGGGACTCGGCGTTCATCGCCATCGGGCTGCGCCATCTCTCCGCGGTCCGCGCCCAACGGGAGCTGGAGACACTGCTGTCGGCGCAGTGGGGCGACGGACGCGTCCCGCACATCGTCTTCAGTCCGCACGTGCCGCTCGACGCGTACTTCCCCGGCCCGGACTTCTGGCGCTCCTCCACCCGCGGCACCGCGGCCGGGGCCCCGCGCGAGGTGGAGACGTCCGGGATCGTCCAGCCTCCCGTGCACGCGCTCGCCGCGTGGCTGGTGCACTGTGCCGACCCGGCCCTCTCCCGGCGGCGCGGATTCCTCACCCGCGTCCTGCCGCGGCTGAGGGCGTGGCACCGCTATCTCGCGGACAGCCGCGACCTGGGCGGGGGCGGTCTCGCCGCGGTCGTGCACCCCTGGGAGCCGGGGATGGACAACAGCCCCTGCTGGGACGGCCCGTTGGCACGGATCGAGCCCGCCGCCGCAGGCTCCTTCCGCCGCGCGGACCTCACGCACGGAGCCGCCGCCGACCGGCCCACCGACCTGGACTACGGGCGTTACGTACGCCTGGCCGCCGACTACCGCGAGCACGGCTACCGGGACGCGGACGCGCCGCACCCCTTCGCCGTCGAGGACCCGGGATTCAACGCGCTGCTCGCGGCCTCCGAGCACGCGCTGGCCGCGGTCGTGGACGAACTCGGCGGCGACGCGGGCCCGCACCGCGAGAGGGCAGCCGCGATGACGGACGCGCTCGTACGGCGCCTGTGGTCGCCGGAGGCCGGTCAGTTCCTGTGCCGGGACCTGCGCGCAGGGCGCCGCGGCGGCCGGCGCGAGCGGGACGGAGAGGCGGAAGGCACAGCGGGGAGGGAAGCAGAAGGCACAGCGGAGTGGGAAGCGGATGCGGACGCGGGCGGCGAACTGGTGGACGTACGCAGCGTCGCCGGGCTGCTGCCCCTGATCGTCCCCGGGCTGCCCCGCCGTGTCACCGACTCCCTGCTGCGCACGGTCCGCGGTGAGCACTACGGGCTGGGCACACGGGTACGGCTGGTGCCCAGCTACGACCTGCTCGGGCCCGCCTTCGACCCGTACCGGTACTGGCGCGGGCCGGCCTGGTTCAACGTCAACTGGCTGCTGGAGCGCGGGCTTCGGCGGTGCGGGGAGCAGGAGGGGGCCGACTCCCTGCGGGCCGACGTGCTCGCCGCGGCCGCCTCGTCCCGATTCGCGGAGTATCTCGACCCGTACACGGGAAGCGGACGGGGAACGTCTGACTTCAGCTGGACCGCCGCCCTCGCCCTCGATCTGCTCCACCCGCCCGAGTACGGGTCCGAGCGCGAACCGGAGGCCCGGCCGACCGAGTTCACCTCAACGCACGGACCACAGCGCACGTCCGAGTCCGAGGAAGGACCCTGACCCTGTGAATGCGACCGAGCACCGACTGCTGGTCCACGACGGCACGTTCGCCGTACTGGGCCCCTCCGGCGATGTCACCGGCACACCCGGATGGGCCCTGCCGAGTGTGCAGTCCGAAGGCAACGTGCCCGAGGGCCTGTTCGTACGGGACGCCCGCCACCTGAGCCGCTGGCAGCTCACCGTCGACGGCTCCGCCCCGGCCGTACTGGTGCCCGCGACGGACAGCACCGGCACCGCCGTACTCACTCCGCACGGAACCCGCGAGGAGCCACCCGCCTACACCGTCTTCCGCGAACAGGCCGTCGAGAGCGGCGTGCTGAGCGAACGTATCCGCCTCACCAGCAATCTGGGCGAAGCGACCACGGCACGGCTGTCACTCACCGTCGACGCCGACTTCGCCGACCAGTTCGAGCTGCGCTCGGACCACCGCTTCTACGACAAGCCGCACGCCGTGCGTACGCGCAGGGCACGCGCGGACGGCGTCGACTTCGGCTACCGCCGCGGCGAGTGGCACTCCCGCACGGCTGTCACGGCCGAGCCGCCACCGGAGACCGTCGAGGAGACGGGCAGTTCCGCGCGGCAGCTGAGCTGGCTGCTGAGCCTCCCGCCGCACGGCACGGCCGAGTTGCGGCTGCGGGTGACGGCACACCCGCACGGCGGGGACGGCGGGGACGGCGGCACCGGCGGACGGGAGGAGGAGGGCGGACTCGCCGACCCCACCGCCGTCCTGGCACGGCTGAGGGCGGGTACGACCGACTTCACCTCGGCGGAGCCCGTGCCCGCCTCGCTCACCGACTGGCCCCAACTGGCCCGCGCCTGCGAGCAGGGGCTCACCGACCTCGCCGGGCTGCGCGTCACGGCGCCGGGTCCGGACGGGGAGTCGCTGCTCATACCCGGCGCGGGCGTCCCCTGGTTCCTGACCCTCTTCGGCCGCGACTCCCTCCTGACCTCGCTGTTCACGCTGCCGCACCGGCCCCGGCTTGCCGAGGCGACGCTGCTCGCGCTGGCCGCGACCCAGGCGCGGGAGCACGAGGACGAACGCCTCGCCCAGCCCGGCAAGATCGTGCACGAGGTGCGGCACGGCGAACTCGCCCACTTCGAGCAGGTGCCCTACGGACGCTACTACGGCTCGGTCGACGCCACACCCCTCTTCCTGATCCTCCTCGGCGCGTACAACGAGCGGGTGCCCGCGGACGACTCGGACGGTGTTCCCCTCGCCCGCCGTCTGGAGCCACAGGCACGCGCAGCCGTCGACTGGATGTTCGAACACGGGGGTCTCGACACCCACGGCTATCTCGCCTACCACGCCCACGAACGCGGCCTGGCCAACCAGAACTGGAAGGACTCGCCGGGCTCCGTATGCACCTCCGACGGCACACGCCCCACTGGCGCGGTCATGGTCGCGGAAGTGCAGGGGTACGCCTACGACGCGCTGTGCCGTACCGCCGCACTCGCCCGTACCGTCTGGCAGGACGAGGCGTACGCGGAGCGTCTGACGAAGGCCGCCCAGCTGCTGCGGGAACGGTTCAACGCCGACTTCTGGATGACGGAGCACGACTTCCCGCTGATCGCCCTCGACAGTGCGGGCACCCGCGCGGACGCCCTCGCCTCCAACGCGGGTCATCTGCTGTGGTCCGGCATCCTCGACGACGACAGGGGACGTGCCGTCGGCCGGCGGCTGCTGGAGCCGGACTTCTTCTCGGGCTGGGGCGTGCGCACACTGGCGGAGGGCCAGGCCCCGTACCACCCGCTCTCCTACCACTGCGGCAGCATCTGGCCGCACGACAACGCCCTCATCGCCCTGGGCCTCGCCCGCCACGGGCTGTCCGCGCAGACCCGCAAGCTCGCGCACGGCATGGTCGACGCCGCCGCACGTCAGGGCTACCGGCTCCCAGAGGTGCTCGCCGGCTACTCACGCGGCGACCACCCGGACCCGGTGCCCTATCCGCACGCCTGCTCACCGCAGGCATGGTCCGCCGCAACGCCGCTCGCTCTGCTGACGGCGCTGGAAGGCGCCGTGTGACCCCGGCCTGAGCGGTTCCCACCGGGTCCGTCCTCCCTCTCCCCGCCCCCTTCGCCCTCGCGGCAGGGAACGGTGACGGGCGGGCGGACCCGCGCACCTCTCGGGGGTGGCCGGAGGGCCCACACGCACGACGGCCCAGGGCATGCCGCATGCCTGACGGGAGAGGGGTCAGACGACGGCGGGGCTGACGACCGTCACGCCGGGAGAGCCGGGCACCGGGATGTCCATCTCCATCAGCGCCTTGGGCGCCTCCTCCAGCCCGATCGTGCGCCGCAGCAGCAGCTCCGGACGGAGCGCACCCGACTCCACCATCCCCAGCATGGCCGGGTACTCGTGGGCCTGGACACCGTGGCTGCCGACGATCTCCAGCTCGTGGGCGACGACGAGGTCCATCGGGACCGCCGCCGCGGCCTGTGAGGCGGGCAGCAGCCCGACCTGCACATGACGCCCCCTGCGGCGCAGGCTCCGTACGGACGCCGCGCACGTGCGGGGATCGCCGAGGCAGTCCAGCGACAGGTGGGCGCCGCCGCCGGTGAGTTCGGCGACCGCGGCCCCGGCGTCGTCCACCGTGGAGGCGTCCACCGTGGCCGCGGCGCCCAGCTCGCGGGCGAGGTCCAGGGCGGCGGCCGAGACGTCGACCGCCACGACGCGCGCACCCACGGCCACCGCCACCATGACCGCCGACAGACCGGCGCCGCCGCAGCCGTGCACCGCCACCCAGTCGCCGGCGGTGACACCGCCCTGCCGGACGACCGCGCGGAACGCGGTGCCGAAACGGCATCCCAGCGCCGCCGCTGCCGGGGAGTCCAGTGACTCCGGGAGCGGAACCAGATTGCCGTCGGCGTGGTCGATCGTCACGTACTGGGCGAAGGAGCCCCAGTGGCTGAAACCGGGCTGCCGCTGCCGTTCACACACCTGCTGGTTGCCCGTCGCGCACTGCGCGCAGGTGCCGCAGCCGCAGACGAACGGCACGGTCACCCGCTGCCCCGTCCACGGCAGCCGCACCTGGGGCCCCGTGCCCACCACCGTCCCGGCGAACTCGTGTCCGCCGACGTGCGGCAGCCGCACGTCCGGGTCGTGTCCCCGCCACGCGTGCCAGTCACTGCGGCACAGCCCGGTGGCCGCCACCTCGATGACGACACCGCCGGGAGCGGGGGACGGGTCCGGAACGGTACGGAGCACGGGAAGCTGCCCGAACTCCTCATAGACGATGGCCTTCACGAGCGGGAAGTATCCCAGCCCCGTGCTCGGCGTGCTGCCGTTCCGGGCAGAAGTTCCTCAGCCGCCGGAGGTGTCCGACTCCGCGTCCGCGTCGACGCCGCCGGCGCAGTCGTTGGGGTCCTTCAGCCAGCCGTCGGGCAGCACCACCTTGTTGCGCCCGTGCGTGCGGCCGCGGGGACCGTCCGCGCCCTGCGGCCACGGCTGGTCCAGGTCGAGCCCTTCGAGCAGTTCGGCCATCTCCTCCAGCGAGGAGGCGACAGCCAGCCGCTGCCGCGCCTGCGACCCGACCGAGAAGCCCTTGGTGTACCAGGCGACGTGCTTGCGGAAATCGATCACGCCGCGGGCCTCGTCACCGAGCCACTCCCCCAGCAGCGCCGCGTGCCGCAGCATCACCCGGGAGACCTCACGCAGGCCGGGCCGCGCGTACTCCTGCGGGCCCGCCCCCTCGAACGCCGCGACGAGGTCGGCGAACAGCCACGGCCGCCCGAGGCAGCCACGCCCCACGACCACGCCGTCGCAGCCCGTCTCGCGCACCATCCGCAGCGCGTCGCCGGCGGACCAGATGTCGCCGTTGCCCAGTACCGGGATCTCCGGCACCGCCTCCTTCAGGCGCGCGATCGCGTCCCAGTCGGCGGTGCCGCCGTAGTGCTGCGCCGCCGTACGCCCGTGCAGGGCGATGGAGGTGACGCCCTCGTCGACGGCGATACGGCCGGCGTCCAGATACGTCAGGTGGTCGTCGTCGATCCCCTTGCGCATCTTCATCGTGACCGGGAGAGAGCCGGAGTTGCCCACGGCCTCGTGCAGGATGGCGCGCAGCAGCGGCCGCTTGTACGGGAGCGCCGAACCGCCGCCCTTGCGGGTGACTTTGGGCACGGGGCAGCCGAAGTTGAGGTCGATGTGGTCCGCCAGGTCCTCGTCGGCGATCATGCGGACCGCCTTGCCGACGGTGACGGGGTCCACACCGTAGAGCTGGATCGAGCGCGGCCGCTCGCTGCCGTCGAAGCGCACGAGCTGCATGGTCTTCTCGTTCCGCTCGACCAGCGCCCTCGTGGTGATCATCTCGCTGACGAACAGCCCCTTGCCGCCGCTGAATTCGCGGCACAGCGTCCGGAACGGCGCGTTCGTGATCCCCGCCATCGGCGCCAGCACCACGGGGGGCTGGACGGCGTGGGGACCGATGTGAAGCGGCGACGTCATGGCGGGGGTGTCCTCCGGGAGGCACGGGCGTTTCGGGGCGGCGGGCCGGCGCGCACAGCGCCTGGGCCGCCCCCATTGTCCCGCATCCCCGGTTCCGGCCCGACAGGCACCGGTCGGCCGGGACCGTCCGCGGCACTGACAGGATCGTGCCATGGGCGCGGACCGGTGGAGCACGCACGGGGTGGAGCTGGGTCCGCACAGCGTGACCAAGCGTTTCCTCGGCGCGGACCAAGGCGGAGGCGAGCGTGAGTGGCGGGCGCTGCGCCTGCTCGAGAGGCACGCCCCGGGGCTGGCACCCGCTCCCCACCATGCAGATCTCACGGCCCCGGAACCGGTGATCGTGATGTCGCGGCTGCCCGGTGAGCCGCTGCGCGGACGCGTGCCGGACGGCGAGCAGACCGCTGCTCTGGCAGACGCGGTGCGCCAACTCCACGCCGCCGTCCCCACCGGTGACCTGGCCCCCGTTCCACCGAGGCCCGGCGGACGACGGGATCTGCTCGGCTCGCTTCGCTCCTGGGCCCCGAACTCCCGGGCACTGCCCGGCGGCGCTGTGGGCGTGCCATGGCGGCGGGAATGGAGTGGCTCGAGAGCGCCGGACTGGAGGAGCCCGGGGAATCCGGGGAGCAGGAAGTTCCAGCCGTCTTCGGAGCGGGGGACGGCAATCTCGCCAACTTCCTCTGGGACGGCCGCCGAGTCCGGATCGTCGATTTCGAGGACTCCGGTCGCAGCGACCGCGTGTTCGAACTGGCGGAGATCACCGAGCATGTGGGCTGCTGGGTGGAGGAACCGCTCGACGTGGCGTCCTTCCTGGGGCACTTTGCCCTGACGGCAGCGGAGTCCGCGCAACTGGAGAAGTGCCGGTGCCTGCTCGCGTTGGTCTGGCTGTTCCTGCTCCGGTTCGACGAGGCCGGGGGCCGCCGCAATCCGCCCGCCACCGCCGACCGGCAGGCCGACAGGCTGACCGCGCTGCTCCGGTGAAGCGCGCTGAAAGCGGCAGAAGCGGTCGGGCCCCGGCACGGAGGTCTCCGGTGCCGGTTGTCGGACCGTGCCGCTACGTTGGGTGACGACTGGATCACTCACCAGGAAAGGCGCATCATGACGGTGATGCTTGAGCGACCGACGCCCATAGAGACCCCCGACGGCCCGGCCCGGTTCCAGGAGCTGTGCCGGACTCTTCTGACCATGGAGGTGCCCGACGGCTACCGGGCTGAGATCATCAGGGGGAGCATCGTCGTGTCACCGTGGTCGCAGAGGTTCTACCTGCCCATCATGCGGTCCGTCCGGGCACAACTGGAGCCGCACGCCCCAGCGGGACACGTCGTCGACGTCGCGCCCTTCCTGTTCTCCTTCCCCGAACAGGAACGAGGCTACGGGCCCGACGTGTACGCGGCGGACGAACGCGCCTTCCATGGCCGAGGGCGCTACGTCGACGGCGAAGCGCTCTCCCTGGCGGCGGAGCTGACCTCCGACTCGAGGCGTGACGCCGACTGGGAGGAAAAGGCTCCCGTCTACGGCAAGCAAGGCGTGCCGGTCTATCTGCTGCTGGACATGCGGGAGGAGTCGGCCACCGTCTTCTGGGCGCCGTCCGAGAAGGGCTACACGTCCCGTACGACCGTGCCGTTCGGCAAGACGCTGCACATTCCGGCACCGTTCGACTGCGAGCTGGAGACGGTCGGCTTCGGGGCACCGGCCGAGCGTGCTGACGGGAAACCGGACGACGGCTGACCGCCCGTCGGCGGGGGGCGAGCGACGCGAAGTGCCCGACACGTCCGCGAAGTTCTGCGGACCGGCCGGGCACTTCACCCCTGCTTCACTTCTGCTCGCTCAGCAGCCGAGCAGCCGCCCCGCGAGGTAGCCCTCGATCTGGTCGAGGGAGACGCGGTCCTGCTTCATCGTGTCGCGTTCGCGCACCGTGACGGCGTTGTCGTCCAGGGTGTCGAAGTCGACGGTGATGCAGAAGGGCGTGCCGATCTCGTCCTGCCGGCGGTAGCGGCGGCCGATGGCGCCGGCGTCGTCGAACTCGATGTTCCAGTGCTTGCGCAGCGTCTCCGCCAGCCCCCGCGCCTTCGGCGACAGCTTCTCGTTACGGGAGAGGGGGAGCACCGCGACCTTGACGGGTGACAGCCGCGGGTCGAGGCGCATCACGGTGCGCTTCTCCAGCTTGCCCTTGGCGTTGGGCGCCTCGTCCTCGATGTAGGCGTCCAGCATGAAGGCGAGCATCGCCCTGTTGACGCCGGCCGCCGGCTCGATGACGTAGGGAATCCAGCGCTCGCCCGCCTCCTGGTCGAAGTACGACAGGTCGTGGCCGGAGGCCTTGGAGTGGGCGCCCAGGTCGAAGTCGGTGCGGTTGGCGACGCCTTCGAGCTCGGAGAATTCGTTGCCGCCGAAGTTGAAGCGGTACTCGATGTCGGCGGTGCGCTTCGAGTAGTGGGAGAGCTTCTCCTTGGGGTGCTCGTACCAGCGGATGTTCTCCTCGCGGATGCCGAGGCCCGTGTACCAGGACCAGCGCTGCTCCATCCAGTACTCGTGCCACTTCTCGTCCTCGCCCGGCTTGACGAAGAATTCCATCTCCATCTGCTCGAACTCACGGGTGCGGAAGATGAAGTTGCCGGGCGTGATCTCGTTACGGAACGACTTGCCGGTCTGCGCGATGCCGAACGGCGGCTTCTTGCGCGAGGTCTGCTGCACGGCGGCGAAGTTGGTGAAGATGCCCTGCGCGGTCTCGGGCCTCAGGTACGCGACGGAGCCCGCGTCCTGGGTGGGGCCGAGGTGGGTGGAGAGCAGCCCGGAGAACTGCTTGGGCTCGGTGAAGGCGCCCTTGTTGCCGCAGTGCGGGCAGTTGACGTCGGCGAGGCCCTGGGCCGGCAGCCGCCCGTGCTTGGCCTCGTAGGCCTCCTCCAGGTGGTCCGCGCGGAAGCGTTTGTGGCAGGAAGTGCACTCGGTCAGCGGGTCGGTGAAGGTGGCGACGTGCCCCGACGCCTCCCACACCTGGGGGGCCAGGATCACCGAGGAGTCGATCCCGACGACGTCGTCGCGCGAGGTGACCATGGCGCGCCACCACTGGCGCTTGATGTTCTCCTTGAGTTCCACGCCGAGCGGCCCGTAGTCCCAGGCGGCGCGCTGGCCGCCGTAGATCTCGCTGCACGGGTACACGAAGCCACGGCGCTTGCTCAGGCTGACGATGGTGTCGATCTTGTCGGCGGCCACAGTGCTCTCTTCATCAACGGCGGACGGAATACTTCAGGTTACCGATCCAGGAGGGGGCGGGATCAAATCGGTGCGGCATCGGTGCCGGATCGGCCGTCGGCGGACACATCATTTGACAATCGTTTCCAAGAAGGCTGAAAATGAGTGTCATGAACGCTTCCCGACGATTCATACGCACCGTCTCAGCCGCCACGGCCCTCGGCCTCGGCGGGGTCACGCTCACCGCCTGCGGGGGCGGCTCCGGCGACGAGGAGAACGGCAAGGTGAACGTCGTCGCCTCGTTCTACCCCATGGAATATCTCGCCGGGCAGATAGGCGGCGAGCACGTCGAGGTCGAGTCGCTGACCAAGCCCGGCGGAGAGCCGCACGACCTGGAGCTGAGCCCCCAGCAGACCGGCCGCCTCAGCGAGGCCGACCTCGTCGTCTACCTCAAGGGCCTGCAGCCCGCGGTGGACGAGGGCATCCAGCAGGCCGAGCCCGAGCACGTGGCCGAGGCCTCGTCGTACACCTCTCTCAAGAAGCACGGAGAAGACGTCCACGGCGAGGAGGACCACGCCGAGGAACACGGGGAAGGCGGGCACGGGGAGACCGGGCACGAAGAAGGCGGTCACGACCACGGGCACGACCACTCCGCGGGCGGCCAGGGCGACGACCCGCACGTCTGGCTCGACCCGGTGCGCTACGCCGAAGTGGCGGAAGGCGTCGGCGAGCAGCTCGCCAAGGCCGACCCGGCCCATGCGAAGGTCTACAAGAAGAACGCCGCCACCCTGGTCGAACGCCTCGACGCCCTCGACGCGGACTTCGAGAAGGGTCTGAAGAACAAGAAGACCGACACCTTCATCACCACCCACGCCGCCTTCGGCTACCTCGCCGACCGCTACGGCCTCCATGAGGCCGCCGTCTCCGGCGTCGACCCCGAGTCCGAGCCGAGCGGCGCCCGCATGAAGGAACTGCACAAGATCGCGAAGGAGGACGACGTCGACACCGTCTTCTTCGAGGCGAGCGCCAGCGACAAGACCGCCAAGACCCTCGCGGGCGACCTGAATCTCAAGACCGGTGTGCTCAGCCCCCTGGAGAGCGTGCAGAACCCGAAGCGCGACGACTACTTCTCGGTCATGCGCCAGAACCTGACCTCGCTGCAGACCGCCCTCGGCGCGGTCTGAGGACACCGGCCCGGTGTCCTCCCCGGCTCCGTGGCAGCCCCCGAACCCGCAGCTCCCCGGCCCTCACCCGTACAGGCGACCGCCGGGCACCGACCACACAGGAAGGCCCCGCCCATGGCCGCCGCACCGGAGACCGTGTTGTCCCTCCGCGCCGCCACCGCCTCGCTGGGCGCACGCGCCGTCCTGCGCGGCGTCGACCTGACACTGGGCCGCGGCGAGGTCGTCGCCCTGCTGGGCGCCAACGGCTCCGGCAAGTCCACGGCCGTCCGCGCCGTCATCGGGCAGGTTCCGCTCACCGGCGGAGAGCTGGAACTCTTCGGCACCCCCTTCGCCCGCTTCCGCGACTGGCGCCGCCTGGGCTACGTACCGCAGCGCTCCACCGCGGCGGCCGGTGTCCCCGCCACCGTGCGGGAAGTGGTCTCCTCGGGACGGCTCGCCCGCAGGGGGCTGCGTCCGCTCGGCCGCTCCGACCGGCGGGCAGTCGGCCGTGCGATGGAGCTGGTCGGTCTGTCGCACCGCGCGGGGGACTCCGTGAACGCCCTCTCCGGCGGCCAGCACCAGCGGGTGCTCATCGCCCGCGCGCTGGCCGGCGACCCCGAACTGCTGCTCATGGACGAGCCGCTGGCCGGGGTGGACCTGCCCAGCCAGGAGGTCCTGGCCTCCGCGCTGCGCGAGCAGGTCGGCGACGGGACGTCGGTCCTGGTCGTCCTGCACGAGCTGGGCCCGTTCGCCCCGCTGATCGACCGCGCCGTGGTGCTGCGCGACGGCCTGGTCGAGCGCGTCACCGACCCCGAGGCGCTGCACGACCTGGCCTGCCATCCGCACGACACTCCCGGTCCTCAGGCGGACGCCTCGGCGATCGGGTCCGGACTGTCCGTGAGCGAAGTGAACCCGGGGACGCACGTATGACCGAGCTGCTCGACTACCCCTTCATGCAGCGTGCGCTGCTCGCCGCGCTGCTGGTGGGCATCGCGGCACCGGCCGTGGGCATCTACCTCGTCCAGCGCCGTCAGGCGATCATGGGCGACGGCATCGGCCATGTCGCGCTCACCGGCGTCGCCCTCGGCTTCCTGCTCAACACCAGCCCGGTGTGGACGGCGGTGCTCGTCGCCTCGCTCGGCGCGATCGCGATGGAGCTGATCCGCTGGTACGGGAAGGCACGCGGCGACCTCGCCCTCGCGATGCTCTTCTACGGCGGCATGGCGGGCGGCGTCATGATCATCAACTTGGCGCCGAACGGCTCCAACGCCTCGCTCACCACCTACCTCTTCGGCTCCATCACCACGGTCTCCGACTCCGACGTGGTCGCCATCGTCTGCCTGTCGGCCTTCGTCCTGGCCGCCTCGCTGGGGCTGCGGCGGCAGCTCTTCGCCGTGTGCCAGGACGAGGAGTTCGCCCGGGTCACCGGCCTGCCCGTACGGATGCTCAATCTGCTGCTGGCCCTCACCGCGGCCGTGACCGTCACGGTGGCGATGCGGGTGGTGGGACTGCTGCTGGTGAGCGCGCTGATGGTGATTCCGGTGGCCGCCGCGCAGCAGGTCACCCGGGGCTTCGCCACCACACTCGGGCTGTCCGTGCTGTTCGGGGTCTCCGTTACGCTCTCCGGCACCGCGACCTCGTACTACGCGGACGTTCCGCCGGGCGCGAGCATCGTGGTGCTGGCGATCGCGCTGTTCGCCGTGGTGACGGCACTGGGCGCGCCCCTCGCGCGCCGCGGGGCCGGCCGGGCCGGTACCGCGGCCGACGCGGACACGGGCGCCGAGGCCGGGACCGGGACCGGTCCGGAGTCCGAGGGCGTCACCGGCGGAGCGTCCAGGGCGTAGGGACGGTGCCCCGACTCCTGGCACAATGACCGAGCAGGTCCGCAGAGCGACCAGACGAACGAAGGAGAGCGCGTGCCCACCGCAGGTCCCCCTGTTCGCGGCCGGTCGACACGGCAGCGTGCGGCCGTCTCGGCGGCCCTGGCCGAGGTCGAGGAGTTCCGGAGCGCGCAGGAACTGCACGACATGCTCAAGCACCGTGGGGACTCCGTCGGTCTGACCACCGTCTACCGCACGCTGCAGTCCCTCGCCGACGCGGGTGAGGTCGACGTGCTGCGCACCGACGAGGGCGAGTCGGTCTACCGCCGCTGCCACAGCGACGACCACCATCACCATCTGGTGTGCAGGCGCTGCGGCAAGGCCGTCGAGGTCGAGGGCCCGGCGGTGGAGAAGTGGGCGGAGTCGGTCGCCGAGGAACACGGATTCGTGAACGTCGGCCACACCGTCGAGATCTTCGGTACGTGCGGGGAGTGCGCCGCCGGGAAGAAGTGAGCGGCACGCACCGCTCCGTCTCCCCGGCCGCCGTGGACTGAAGACCTAGCGGTCCTGGAACGCCGACGCCGGAGGCAGCTTCACGTCGGTGCAGTCGCGGCGCTCGGCCACGTCGGACACGTACGCGCGCAGCGCTTCCCGCGCCCGCTGGGCCACGACCCGCTCGTACGGGTAACTCGAGGTCATGACGTGCACGGCGGGTTCGCCCCGGCAGGTGGAGGAGGCCCACCACAGACCGTTGATGCTTCCCGCGGTGCCGGGACGCAGGGTGACCTGTTTGCGCCCAAGGCCGTCGGAGACGACGTCCCTGGCGGCGTCCCTGAAGTAGCTCTCGAACTGCATCCACCACGGCGAAGTACTCAGGGCAGTACCGAGGTTGGTGTCCCCCATGAGTTTCTCGTGCCGGTTCCACAGGGTGGTGGTGAGGGAGGGGCTCACTCCGAGCAGGCAGCTCTCCTGCCAGGCCGCGCTCCCCGCTTGGGCACCCAGCGCCCGGTCGGGGAGTTCGCCGCGGCCGGACTCGCGTACCAGCCGCGCGTACCAGGCACAGGCGCCCGCTGCCTTCTCCGGCTCACCCAGCTTTGCCGGGGGTTCCGGGAGCCGGTGGGGCGGCGCGGCGACACGAGTACGGCATCCGAGCTTGTGCGCGGCCTTCCTCGTGGCGCGGGTCGCCATGTCTGCAAGGGCCAGGCGGTCGGATTCCGTCACACGTTCCACGTCCTCGCCGTCCGGGGCCGTCGCCCGCACGAACAGGGAAGTCTCGTCCTCGGAGTTGCCCTTGCACCGGGCGCGCACCACGACGCTGTCGTCGGTGAAGTAGCCTGACCTGCCGTCCGCCAGGGGCTGGGGCAGCGGCTCGGGCGCACGGCGGGTCATGTCCCTCGACGGCCCGTCCCAGCCGTGTCGTTCGAATGGCCCCTCTTCGGAACCGACTATGTTCGCGTAGTCGCTGCCCGGCTCCCGGGCGACAAGCAGCTCGAAGTGCGCGTACGTGGTGCCGGGCTCCCCGACCCGGTAGATCCGGCAGGAGCCGGTCGGTTTGCCATCGTGGAAGCTTCGGTCACCCGGGGTCCCGATTCTGGTGGCCCCGTCACTGTCGGGCTTGACCCTCACGGCTCCCCCGCGCAGGGCGAGCACCGCGTCGGGGTCGACCAGTCGCGCACAGGCCCGATCGATTTTCGCGCGGCTCGCCTCCCGGTCCCGGTGGTCCTCGTATTGCCCCCACAACACCCGGCCGACGACGCCGCTGCCGGCCACCACGGCCAGGGATATCAGCACGATGAGCGTCCGGCGCGCGCCGCGCCTGGACCCGAGGAGCCTCCGGTCCCCGGGGGGAGGAGGGCCATCGGCGTCAGCGTCAGGAGAAGTGCCGTCAGGCGTGGTTGACATGACGCGACACTACGACGACTCGCCTTCCGGGGCTCCCCCGCCCTTCGTTCCGCCGTCCAGCGGCTGCGCGCCGCCGAAGCGGCGGTCGCGGCGGGCGTACTCCAGGCAGGCCCGCCACAGGTCACGGCGGTCGAAGTCCGGCCAGAGGACGTCCTGGTAGACCATCTCCGCGTAAGCGCTCTGCCAGATCAGGTAGTTGGACGTGCGCTGCTCGCCCGAGGGCCGCAGGAAGAGGTCCACGTCGGGCATGTCGGGGTAGTAGAGGTACCGCGCGAGCGTCTTCTCGTTCACCTTCGAGGGATCGAGCTTCCCGGCCCGTACGTCCTGGGCGATGGCCTGCGCGGCGTCCGCGATCTCCGCACGGCCGCCGTAGTTGACGCAGAAGTAGAGCGTCATCGCGTCGTTGTCCACGGTCTGTTCCTGCGCGACCTGCAGCTCGCGCACCACGGACTTCCACAGCTTCGGCATCCGGCCCACCCAGCGGATGCGGATGCCCAGTTCGTCCATCTCGTCGCGGCGGCGGCGGATGACGTCACGGTTGAAGTTCATCAGGAAGCGCACCTCTTCGGGTGACCGCTTCCAGTTCTCCGTCGAGAAGGCGTACAGGGACAGGTTCTTGACGCCGATCTCCAGGCAGCCCTTGAGCACGTCCAGGACGACGCCCTCGCCGACCTTGTGGCCCTCCGTGCGCGGCAGCCCGCGCTGCTTGGCCCACCGGCCGTTGCCGTCCATCACGCAGGCCACATGGCCGGGCACCAGCTCTGCCGGGATCTTGGGCGGGCGCTCACCGGAGGGGTGCGGCTCGGGGGTGACGTACTCGCGATGCTGCCGTTGCAGCATTCCGCGGCGTGCCATGGGCGTTCAGCTCCAGGGGACGGGATCGCTCGGATCGGGATGCGGTTCGGGGTGGACCAGGGTGGTTCGGGGTGTATCAGGATGCGTGGGGCAGTGCGAGCGTAGCCGACCGGTGGACGTCGACGCCGGTCAGGACCGCTCCGCCCCGGGAGTGCGGTCGACGTAGCGCAGCGAGCGCAGGCCCCGCTCCATGTGCCAGTGCAGATAGGCCGACACCAGGCCGGTGCCTTCGCGCGCGTGCCGCGCCTCGGCCGCGTCCGCCGTCTCCCAGTCCGCGGTGAGCAGCGCCCCCAGCAGCCGCAGCGCCTCCGGCGAGGGTACGACGCTGCCGGGGACCCGGCACTCGCCGCACACCACGCCGCCGGAGGCGACGGAGAAGAACCTGTTGGGGCCGTGCAGGCCGCACTTGGCGCAGTCCTCGAAGCTGGGCGCGTACCCGCCCATGGCGAGCGACCGCAGCAGGAAGGCGTCGAGCACCAGACCGGGCGTGTGCTCACCGGCGGCCAGGGTGCGCAGCGCGCCCACCAGCAGCAGATACTGCTGCACGTTGGGCTCGCCCTCGTGGTCGGTGAAGCGCTCGGCGGTCTCCAGCATGGCCGTACCGGCGGTGTAGCGGGCGTAGTCGCTGACGATGCCCCGGCCGTACGGCGCGATGGTCTCCGTCTGGGTGCACAACGGCAGCCCCCGGCCGACCAGTTCGCTGCCCCGTGAGAAGAACTGCACGTCGACGTGGCTGAACGGCTCCAGCCGGGCCCCGAACTTCGACTTCGTCCGGCGCACCCCCCGGGCGACCGCCCGCACCCGTCCGTGCCCGCGCGTGAGCACAGTGATGATCCGGTCCGCCTCACCCAGCTTCTGGGTGCGCAGCACTATGCCGTCGTCGCGGAACAGGGTCATGCGGACATTGTCGCCCACACGGCGGCGGGCCCGCGCTCAGGAGGGCGTACGGGCCTCCGCCAGCAGCCGGTCGACGTCCTCCTCGTCGATCCGCAGCGAACGGCCCACCGCGGCCAGCGCGTCCCGCTCGGCCGGCCGGTACGCGCCGTCCGCCAGGGCGATACGCGCGCCGTGCAGGAGAAGGCTCTCCCGGCCCGCGGAGGCCAGATGGGGCGCGAGCGGGGCCAGCGTCTCGTGCAGTTCGATCTCGGCGGAGACGCTGCCGGCGCTCAGCGCGGCCATCAGCGTCAGCAGTTGGTCCTCGGTGCACTCCGGGAAGCCCGCCCCGCGGACGGTGTGGACGGCGGTCCGGCGGGCCGTCGGGCTCTCGCTGCCGCCCGCGGCGAGGAGGGTCAGGGCAATGGCGTGCACGGCGTCGCGCAGCATGGACGCGAGCCGGTACGTGGTGGGGTGGTCGAGCACCTGCGTGCCGAAGTGTTCGCGGCAGGCGGCGCATTCCAGGACGGGCTCCACCGCTCCGCGGGAGAGCAGCGGCACGCCGAGCAGCACCAGGCGGCGGCGGCCCTCACGGCGGCGGTAGCTGCGGTCGCCGCCGCATCCGGGACAGAAGAAGTCCCCGTCGCCGACGGTGCGCCAGCTGGTGCGTACACCCGCCGGGCCCCTCCCACGACCGCCCGTCCACCAGCTTCCTCGCTGGTCACGGGAGTGCCTCACGCCGCTCACGCCTACCTCCGTCACGAATCGGCCACGCTGCCGGTGAACGTGATGTTAACCACAAGGAGGAGCCGGCGTCAGCACCCCGCTTCCGTACGCTCCAGGACCGGGCGGGCACGCCCTGCCCGAAGCACGCTCAGGCGTCCGGTCAGAGCTGCCCGGCGAGAGCGACGAAGCCGACCCAGGCCTCCGCCGGGAAAGCGAGCGGCACACCCTCGCCGTCCTTCGAGTCCCGTACGAGCACGGCAGCATCCACGGTCGCCACCTCGACGCAGTTGCCGCCGTCGTCGCCGCTGTAACTGCTCTTGAACCACAGCAGTCCGGAGTGACCGGATGCGCCGTCCACGGTGCTCATAGCTCTCCTGCCACATCGTCGATGAGTCGCCGTGACTCCTCAGGGCTCAGAGCCTGCGCCCGGATGATGCCGTACCGCTGGGTCAGCACACCGACCTCGCTGGGCTCCGAGATCAGGAAACTTCCGCGCTGGCCCTCGATGTAGGCCAAGTTACGGCTTTCCGCAGTTTCCAGGAGCACCATCGGGCCCTGCAACCCTGCGTGCCGCTCCTGCCGGGTCAGCATCACCTGCAGGGAGACGTGACGCATCGCGGAACAGTGGAGCATGTGCTGAAGCTGCCCCCGCATCACGTCCGCGCCACCGATGGGACGCCGCAGCACCGCTTCTTCGACGACGAAGCTCAATACCGCACGCGGAGTGCGCGTCACCAGTGCCTGCCGGTCGAGCCGGGCTGCGATGCGCTGCTCGATCTCCTCGTCCTCCGGGGGCGGACAGCGCCCCGCCATGACGGCTCCCGCGTACTCCGCGGTCTGAAGGAGGCCCGGCACGACATGGTTCTCGTACGAGTTCAGGCTCAGCACGTCCGGCTCCAGCACGGCGAAGTCATGGAACCAGCTGGGATAGCGCTCCCGCATCAGATGCTCCGCGCCGATCCGCAGCAGTCCGTCGGCGCCCAGCGCTTCGTCCGCGCGCTCGATGAAGTCCCGCTGCGGCATGCGGCGTCCCTGCTCGACGGATGCGACCGTCGACTCGGAGTACCCGATGCGCTCGCCAAGGCCGCCGCGCGAGAGCCTTGCCCGGCACCTGAGCAACTTCAGCTGGCTTCCGAAGTACTTGAGCGTCCCCGACCCCGAATCGTCCTGCTGACCCACGTGACCACCCCTCGCTCCGTCCCGTCCACGTCATGCCAACCCGTAGGGTTGCTGTGAGGGTTACGGGTCACAGCTCGTACAGATGCGACAGGAACGCGTACACGGCGCACCGCCCGGCCCGGCACCCGCCGCCGGGCCGGACCCCGGCCGCCGCACCGGTCCGCGCCCTTCGCGCCTGCCGGTACGTCCCCGTGCGTACGCGGCGTGCACAGAGCCCGGCGTGCTGGTCGGGGAGTTGGACCGTGCATGGACCCCGACATCCGCATCCCCTCCAGCCATCTCCTCTTCCGGCACCGCTGCGGCGGATCGCCGCTCGGTACGCGTGAATTCCGCCGCCTCTTCGCGCCGACGCCGCGCGGTGCGCGCCTGGCCCGGCAGCTCGCGGCGGCGCAGCTCGACGAGTGGGACTTCCCCTACGACGGCGACATCTCCCGTACCGCCTCACTGATCGTGGCCGAACTGGCGGGCAACGCCGTCTCCCACGGGCGCGTTCCCGGACGGGAGTTCGCGCTCGGCCTGATAGCGGCACCCGCCCACACGCGGGGCGTTCTGCGCATCGAGGTGTGCGACGCCCGTACGGGGGCGCGTGTCCCGTCGGTGCCCGAACCACCGGACGCGGAGAGCGAATCGGGGCGCGGGCTGGTCCTCGTCGCGGCCCTGGCGGCGCGCTGGGGCGTCTCTGATCGCCGACCCGGCCCCGCTCCCGGAAAGACGGTGTGGGCGGAGCTGGACCTTCCCTGAGCGTTGCCGGGGGTGGGTGGTCCCTGTACGGCTGCGGACAGACCGCCGCGCGGGCCCCCGCGCACCACGGCCGTCCTGCCCCGCCGCGCCGGAGGCGGAGGGGCAGGACGGCCGATGACGGATTCTGCCGGCGGCCCGCTCAGCCGCGGGAAGCCCGGTTGACCGCCGATACGACGGCCTTGATCGAGGCGCGGACGATGTTGGCGTCGATCCCGACGCCCCACAGCACCTTGTCCCCGATCGCGCACTCGATGTACGCGGCGGCCTGAGCGCCCGCGCCCTCGCTCATCGTGTGCTCGACGTAGTCCAGGAGCCGCACGTCGACGCCGACGGCCTGGAGGGCGGAGAAGAAGGCCGCCAGCGGGCCGTTGCCGGTGCCTTCCAGGACCACGTCCTCGCCGTCGACGGTCGCCTCGACGGTGACCGCGTCCTGCCCCTCGACCGTGGTCGTGGACTGCCCGGAGCGCAGCGCGATGCGGCCCCAGGGTGTGTCGGGGGTGGGCAGGTACTCGTGCTGGAAGATCTCCCAGATCGCGGCGGGGGTGACCTCGCCGCCGTCACTGTCGGTCTTCTCCTGGATGATCTTCGAGAACTCGACCTGCATCCGCCGCGGCAGGTCCAGGTGGTGCTCGCCCTTGAGGACGTAGGCGATGCCGCCCTTGCCGGACTGGGAGTTGACGCGGATGACCGCCTCGTACGAACGCCCCACGTCCTTGGGGTCGATGGGCAGGTACGGGACCGCCCACTCCATCTCGTCCACGCCCGTGCCGTGCTGCTGCGCGCGGACCTCCATCGCCTCGAAGCCCTTCTTGATGGCGTCCTGGTGGGAGCCGGAGAAGGAGGTGTAGACGAGGTCGCCGACGTAGGGGTGGCGGGAGTGCACGTCCATCTGGTTGCAGTACTCGGCGGTGCGCTTGACCTCGTCGATCTGCGAGAAGTCGATCT
Source organism: Streptomyces sp. TAA204 (assembly GCF_000424965.1). NCBI lineage: Bacteria > Bacillati > Actinomycetota > Actinomycetes > Kitasatosporales > Streptomycetaceae > Streptomyces > Streptomyces sp. TAA204. Next base: position 49,274 of record NZ_AUKW01000018.1, on the reverse strand, counting down.
GCGGGTCGACGCCCTGGCTGAAGAGGTTCATGCCCAGGGTGACCAGATCCACGTTGCCGGTGCGCTCGCCCTGACCGAACAGGCAGCCCTCGATACGGTCCGCGCCCGCCATGATCGCCAGCTCGGCGGCGGCGACGGCGGTGCCGCGGTCGTTGTGCGGGTGCACGGACAGGCACACGTGCTCGCGGCGGGACAGGTTACGGGACATCCACTCGAAGCGGTCGGCGTGCGTGGAGGGCGTGGAACGCTCCACGGTCGCGGGCAGGTTGAGGATGATCTCGCGGCCGTCCTCCGGCTGCCAGACGTCCATGACGCTTTCGCAGACCTCCAGCGCGAAGTCCAGCTCGGTGTCGGTGAAGATCTCCGGGCTGTACTGGTACCCGAAGGACGTACGGTCGTCGAGCAGCTTCTCCGCGTACTTTGTCACCAGACGGGTGCCGTCCACGGCGATCTGCCTGACCTGCTCACGCGTGCCGCGGAAGACGACCTCGCGGAAGACGGGTGCGGTGGCGTTGTAGAGGTGGACGGTCGCGCGGTGCGCGCCGCGCAGCGACTCCACGGTGCGCTCGATCAGCTCCTCGCGGGCCTGGGTGAGGACGGAGATCGTCACGTCCTCGGGGACCGCGCCCTCCTCGATGACGGAGCGCACGAAGTCGAAGTCGGTCTGGCCGGAGGCGGGGAAGCCGACCTCGATCTCCTTGTAGCCCATCGACACCAGCAGGTCGAACATGGCGCGTTTGCGCGCGGGCGACATGGGGTCGATCAGGGCCTGGTTGCCGTCGCGCAGGTCGGTGGAGAGCCAGCGCGGGGCCTGGGTGATGCGGTTGTCCGGCCAGGTGCGGTCGGGGATGTCGACGGCCTCGTACGGGCGGTACTTGTGCACCGGCATCCCTGAGGGCTTCTGCCGTACGGTCGCCGCGGTCACGGGCGTGGGACGGCCGAAGGAGGCGGAGGAAGTCATGATGCTTGGGCTCCTGATCGCGGAGGGGCTCCGCGTAGTGGGCTTCGGGGGCCGACGGCGGCAGCACCGGTCTCCGCGGGGAGGGGGCCGGCCTGATTCCTACAGACCCTCGCCGCGGCAGCTAAGAAGAAGCAGCCCGAAAAGCATGATGGCGACAGCCTAACGGAGACGCACCGGATACCGGACCCCGTATCACCATGCGGGACGGCGCATCATTCCGCCCCGGCACCTCCTCACTCCCCGTGCACGGACGAGGCTCCCGTGAGGGCAAGGGAGTTGGGCACTTCTGTACCTCTTCGTGCGAATCATGGCAGCGGGGAGTGACATGGCAATGACCCTGTGCCACGTTATGTGGTATGGACGCACACTCAGCGCGCACCTCATCGGCACGGTCCGTGTTCAGACCCTCCCGGCACCCCGTCTTCTGCACGATCATCCCGCCCCATCTCCTCGACCACCTCTCCCGCTCCGGCAACCCCGCCCTGTACGGGCCGGCCCGGCGCACCCTGGAGCGCGACGCGCTTCAGCGCACCCGCCGCCGCATCACCACCGTCCGTATGACCGCGGGCGCGGCCGTCCCCCGCATAGGCGACGACGCCGAGAAGAAGCCGCGGCGCACGATCAGCGACGCCGGCAACAAGGAGGAACTGCCGGGCACCGCGGTGCGGTCCGAGGGCGAGGAGCCCACGGACGACGCCAGCGTCAACCGTGCCTACGCGGGTCTGGGCGCCACCTTCGACCTCTTCCTCGGCGTCTACTCCCGCCACTCCGTCGACGACGCGGGCCTGCCCCTCGATGCGACCGTCCACTACGGCGAGAAGTACGGCAACGCCTTCTGGGACGGCGAGCGCATGGTCTTCGGCGACGGGGACGGCGAGGTCTTCCGCGACTTCACGCTGCCCGTCGACGTCATCGGCCACGAGCTGACCCACGGCGTCACCCAGTACACCGCGAATCTCGAGTACTTCGGGCAGTCGGGTGCGCTCAACGAGTCCGTCTCGGACGTCTTCGGCTCCCTCATCAAGCAGTACGGTCTCGGCCACACCGCCGAACGGGCCGACTGGCTCATCGGCGACGGCCTCTTCACCGACGAGGTCGAGGGCAAGGCGCTGCGCTCGATGAAGGCGCCCGGCACGGCCTACGACGACGACGTCCTCGGCAAGGACCCCCAGCCGGCGACGATGGACGACTACGTGCACACCGGCTCCGACAACGGCGGCGTGCACATCAACTCCGGCATCCCCAACCACGCCTTCTACCAGCTCGCCACGGAGCTGGGCGGCAACGCCTGGGAGCGCGCGGGGCAGGTCTGGTACGACACTCTCACCGCGGGCGGTCTCGCTCCGGACGCCGGCTTCGAGGCGTTCGCCGACGCCACGGTCGCGGCGGCCGCTTCCCGGTACGGGGACGGCAGCGCCGAGCTGGAGGCGGTGCGCAAGTCGTGGTCCGCGGTGGGCGTCTCCCTGCGCGGCGCCGGAGCCGACGCGGCGTAGCGGCTCGGCGGCTCGGCGGCTCGGCGGCGGACGCCGCGTGCGCCGAACCGGCGGGTCCGGAACCGGGACCGGACAGGAATCCGGGACCGGACGGGAACCGGCGCCGGAGCCGAGCCGGAAGTGGCCCCGGGCCGGGTCGAATTCGGGCACCCGACGACTCGGCCCGGCCCGGGACCGCGCGAAACGGCCACCACGGCGGGAAGATGACCCTATGCGTATCACCGTCACCCGCACAGGCGGCTTCGCGGGCCTGGCCCGCCGGGCCGCTCTGGAGACCGACGGGCGGCCCGACGCCGCCGAGTTGACCGCTCTCGCCCGCACCGCGCTGGCCGAGGGCACGAGCGAGAGGCCCCTGGGCGTGCCGGACGGCTTCGCCTACGAGATCGAAGTCGACGGGGCCACGGGCCACTTCGCCGACCCGCGCCTGACGGAGGCGCAGTCGGCGCTGGTCAAGACTGTGCTCTCGGAAGGCTCCGGCCGGTGACGGACCGCCGCGGGTGCTCCTGGTGCCCCTGTGTGCCTCTCCCGGCGGGGCCCGACCCGTCGCTGCCCCCGTCGCGGCACCGGTGCCCCTCCCGGCACTAGAAACCCAGCCGCCGAAGCTGCTTGGGGTCGCGCTGCCAGTCCTTGGCGACCTTCACATGCAGGTCCAGATAGACCGGCGTGCCCAGCAGCGCCTCGATGTGCCCCCGCGAGGTCGTACCGACCTCCTTGAGCCGCTTGCCCTTCGGGCCGATCACGATGCCCTTCTGACTGGGGCGCTCCAGGAAGATGTTGGCGTGGATGTCCAGCAGCGGCCGGTCGGCCGGGCGGTCCTGCCGGGGCAGCATCTCCTCGACCACCACGGCGATCGAGTGCGGCAGTTCGTCCCGTACGCCCTCCAGCGCGGCCTCCCGGATGAGTTCGGCGACCATGACCTGCTCCGGTTCGTCCGTGAGATCACCGTCGGGATACAGCGGCGGCCCTTCGGGGACGAGCGGAACCAGCAGGTCGGCCAGCAGCGGGACCTGCCGGTCCGCGACGGCGGAGACCGGCACGATCTCCGCCCACTCGACGCCCGCCTCCTTGCCGAGCTGGTCCACGGCGATGAGCTGCGCGGCCAGCCTCTCGGAGTCCACCAGATCCGACTTGGTGACCACGGCGACCTTCGGCGTCCGCTTCCTCAGCCCGGCCAGCTCACTCGCGATGAACCGGTCACCGGGACCGATCTTCTGGTCCGCGGGCAGGCAGAAGCCGATGACGTCGACCTCGGCCCATGTCGTGCGGACGACGTCGTTGAGTCTCTCCCCCAGCAGGGTGCGCGGCTTGTGCAGCCCCGGGGTGTCGACGAGTACGAGCTGCGCCTCGGGCCGGTGCACGATGCCCCGCACCGTGTGCCGCGTGGTCTGCGGCCGGTTGGAGGTGATCGCGACCTTCGTACCCACCAGCGCGTTGGTCAGGGTCGACTTGCCCGCGTTGGGACGGCCCACGAAGCACGCGAAACCGGAGCGGTGCGGTGCCTCAGCGGCACCGTCGGCGGGAGAGGCAGGGGAAGGCGCATCCATGGCGCCCATTGTCCCCGATCGGATGAGTGCCCCCGACCGGCCGTACGGCGGCTCCACGGGCGTACCGGCGACGGGCGGCTCGGGGCGCGTAGCCCGCCGGCGGCCCTCAGCCCGCCGCGACCGTCGCCCGCAGCTTCCCGTCGGGCCCGGCCAGCATCACCGTCGTCGCCGCACCCGACAGGTCGTGCACCGCGGAGAGATCGGCCGCGGGGATCAGCTCCGCCTCCGTGACGACCGCCGCCGCCTCCAGTGACGACGCACCGGAGGCCACCGCCATCGCCACGGCGGTCTGCAGCGCGCTCAGCCGGAGCGAGGGCAGAGCGACCGAGCCCGCCACGTAGGTACGCCCCGTCTCGTCCCGCACGGCAGCACCCTCGGGAACGGAGTTGCGGGCGCGGGCGCTGCGCGCCAGCGTGAGGAGCTTGCCGTCCTCGGGGTCCAGTGGCTGATCACTCTGGTCGCTCATGCGAAAGAGCATAGGACGCGCGCTCAGGCGCCGAGCGCCCGAGGCCGGTTCGGCGCCCCCCAGGCAGGGCGCCGCCGGACAGCGTGGACCGCCTGCCCCGGGTCGGCCCGCGGCTCCCGCCCCCGGTCAGGCGTTGGCACGCTCGTCCGAGGACATGTCGTCGGCGTCCCGCGCCGCCCGGACAGGTTCCACCAGCACCGTGACGATCCTGTTCCGCCGCCCGGCGGGCGCCTCCGCCGTCAGCCGCAGGGCCGTCAGCTCCGGGTCGGAACGGTCCTCGGTGACGTCGACCGTCGCCGTCGCGCCCGCGATCGGCACCTTCCCGAGCGACTTCGCCAGCAGGCCGCCGACCGTCTCCACGTCCTCGTCGTCCAGGCCGATGAGGTCGTACAGCTCGCCCAGGTCGCCGATGTCGAGCCTCGCGGTCACCCGGTAGCGGCCCTCACCCAGGTCCTCCACGGGCGGCAGCTCACGGTCGTACTCGTCGGTGATCTCACCGACGATCTCCTCCAGGATGTCCTCGATGGTCACGATCCCGGCCGTTCCGCCGTACTCGTCGACGGCGACAGCGACGTGGATGCGGTCCTGCTGCATCTCCCGCAGCAGATCGCCCGCGTTCTTGGTGTCGGGAACGAACGCCGCCGGGCGCATCGCCGTGGAGACCAGCTCCGTCTCGGCCTCCCGGCTGATGTGCACCTTGCGCGCCAGGTCCTTGAGGTAGACGACGCCCACGATGTCGTCCTCGCTCTCCCCTACCACGGGGATACGGGAGAATCCCGAGCGCAGGGCCAGCGTGAGGGCCTGCCGTATCGTCTTGAACCGCTCGATGGTGATCAGATCCGTACGCGGCACCATCACCTCGCGCACGATCGTGTCGCCGAGCTGGAAGACGGAGTGCACCATCTTCCGCTCCTCGGCCTCGATCAGTGACTCCTGCTCGGCGAGGTCGACCATCGCCCGCAGCTCCGCCTCGCTCGCGAACGGTCCCTTGCGGAAGCCCTTCCCGGGCGTGAGCGCGTTGCCCAGGAGGATCAGCAGCTGCGGCACGGGGCCCAGGATGCGAACGAGCGGGACCAGCACGTACGAGGCGGCGGTCGCGGTGTTCAGCGGATGCTGCCGGCCGATGGTCCGCGGCGAGACACCGATCGCGACATAGCTGACCAGCACCATCACACCCATCGCCACCGTCAGCGACTGCCACGTCTCGTCGAAGGCCCGCAGAGCGGCATAGGTGACGAGCACGCCGGAGGCGACCTCGCAGGCGACACGCAGCAGCAGCGCCAGGTTCAGATAACGCGTCGGATCGGCCGCCACGGCGGCCAGCCGCTCCGCACCACGGCGGCCCTGCCGCACGGCCTCCTCCGCGCGGTAGCTCGTCGTACGGGCCAGACCGGCCTCCGCGCAGGCTGCGAGCCAGGCCACGACGACCAGCAGGACCGCCGCCCCGATCAGCTGGGCGGTCACGACGCGGTGGTGGGGGCCGGGGACGGACCGGTCAGGCCCTGCTCACTGCGCCAGCCGTCCACGATCGCGGACTGCAGACCGAACATCTCGGCCTTCTCCGCCGGCTCCTCGTGGTCGTAGCCCAGCAGGTGCAGCACGCCGTGCACGGTGAGCAACTGCAACTCCTCGTCCGTCGAATGCTGTGTGGGAGCCTCGGCGCCCTGCCGCTCGGCGACCTCGGGACAGAGCACGATGTCGCCGAGCAGCCCCTGCGGCGGCTCCTCCTCGTCCCGTACGGGCGGGCGCAGCTCGTCCATCGGGAAGGACATCACGTCGGTGGGGCCGGACAGATCCATCCACTGCAGATGGAGCTGCTCCATGGCCCCTGCGTCGATGAGGATCACCGAGAGCTCGGAGAGCGGGTGGATACGCATACGGGCGAGGGCGTAGCGGGCGATGTCGAGGAGCGACTGCTCATCGGCCGCGCGCCCTGATTCGTTGTTGACGTCGATCGTCATGGTGGTGGGGTTCTCAGCGCTTTCCGTGGCCGTGGCGGTCACCGGGTCTGCCGGGTCCGGCGCCGTGCTCCCCGCCGGACTCCGTCTGTGTGTCGTAGCGCGCGTAGGCGTCGACGATGCGGCCCACGAGCTTGTGCCGCACCACGTCGGAGCTGTCGAGCACGGAGAAGTGCACGTCCTCGACACCGTCCAGGATCTCCCGCACCTGCCGCAGCCCGCTCCTGGTGCCGCCCGGGAGGTCGACCTGGGTGACGTCACCGGTGATGACTATCTTGGATTCGAAACCGAGCCGGGTGAGGAACATCTTCATCTGCTCGGGATTGGTGTTCTGCGCCTCGTCGAGAATGATGAAGGCGTCATTGAGGGTGTTGTGCGTCAGCAGATAATCCTGGGTGACGTAGAGCGAGTCCTCCGCCGCCACCTGGATGCACACCGTTTCCTCGCGGCCCGCAGGCTCGATGCTGTCGATGAAGCGCATCGGACGTCCCCCGCCGCCTGCGGCATGGTACTGCTCCCGCTTGCGGGCGAGGCGGAAGGGTTCGATGCCCTCCGGGAGCCGGATGTCCACGATGTGAGCGTCGTCGGCAGCCCTGCGCCGGGTGTGAGCCACTCCGCCGAGCGACTGGACGAGAGAGACGACATCGTCACGAAGCAGCATCGACGTGGTCGTGTACTGAACACGGCAGGTGCGGTCGGACTGGCCGACCGGGCCGCCGTCGGAGTCGAGCAGCCCCTGGAGCAGAGCGAGCCGGACCTCAGCGGAGTTGTACAGGTAGACGTCCGGCACGAGCTTCGTGTTCGAACGGCTGCCCTGCAGGTCCAACTCCCGCATCACATGCGTGACCGGGTTTTCCAGAGTGACGGTGTCCCCGGGCTTCTTGATCCCGTTCAGAACGTAGTCCGGCCCGCTCTTGTGGCGCACCGCGACAGCCGGCAGCGCTGCTTCCAGGGCCCGGGCGAGCTCGGGGTCGGCAGTGGAGAACGACGGTGAGGTGGAGCCGGTGAGGCATCCGTCGCCGAGCAGCAGCCCCATGGCGTAGGGGTCCATCGGCACTCGACGCTCGGGGAAGGCCGCCGGGGCGGTGAGCAGCGGCAGTTCGTACCGGCGGGCATGCGCGGCACGGAGCCTGCCGATCATCTCCTTGGTCTCGAGAACCTTCCAGGGCCGGTCGCGACGGCGGTCGGAAGCGGTGCGGACCGTCCAGAGGTGCTCACCGCAGCACAGCGTCCAGGCCCCGTCCTGGGCAGTGACGCGATAGATGTCCCTCTCACCTTGCCGATAGACGCCGAGCACCGGTGTCGGCTCGCCATTCGATCCGATGACGAGGTCACCGACCTGAAGATCACCGATGGGCCGCCAACCGTCAGGGGTCAGCACGTTGCTGAAGACCGGCTGCGCCCGGCCCCTCATGTACGCCAGCGGCGCGACCTCGATCGTCCCGGCGGCCATCAGGCGGGGGATGGAGTCCGGGTCGAGCATGTCGTGCAGGGCGTCGTAGAGCGGACGCAGATACGGGTCGATCTTCTCGTAGAGCGTGCCGGGCAGGAAGCCCAGCCGCTCCCCCGCCTCGACGGCGGGCCTGGTGAGGATGATCCGGTTGACCTGCTTGGCCTGCAGGGCCTGCACGGCCTTGGCCATCGCCAGATAGGTCTTCCCGGTGCCCGCCGGGCCGATGCCGAAGACGACGGTGTGCTTGTCGATCGCGTCGACGTAGCGCTTCTGGTTGAGCGTCTTGGGGCGGATCGTGCGGCCGCGGTTGGAGAGGATGTTCTGGGTGAGCACCTCGGCGGGGGTCTCACTCGCCGAGCCGCGGCCGTTCTGCTGGTCGCGGAGCATGGAGATCGAACGCTCGACCGCGTCCTCCGTCATTGGCTGTCCGGTGCGCAGGACCAGCATCATCTCGTCGAAGAGCCGCTGGATCAGATCCACCTCGGCGGGCTCGCCGGAGGCGCTGATCTCGTTGCCGCGCACGTGGATGTCGGCGGCGGGGAACGCCTGCTCGATCACGCGCAGCAGGGAGTCACCGGAACCCAGCACGGTCACCATCGGGTGCTTGGCCGGAACGGTGAAGCGGGCAGTCGCCTGCGGGGACCCCGCCTGATTCGTCGTTGTCTGCGTCATGGGTGACCCGGTGGGCCTTCCTCATCCCTCTCTTTGTCGGCTGGCGCTGGGATTCCAAGAATACGACGCCCCGCTGACATGGCAGAGCGCTTTACCGCTGTGCGCGGGCCCGCCCCCGTACCCGTACCGCGACCGGTCACCCCTTCCGCGACCTCGCGCCTACACGGTGGGCCGCTCGCGGCCGAAGCCGATCGTGGGAAGCGCACGGCGCAGCGGCCAGGGGCGGCCGCAGCCCGCGAGTACCGGGTCCAGGAAGGCGAAGGCGGAGCCGGGTACCGAGGCGCATCCGGAGCCGGAGCCGGAGCCGCGCCCCGGGACGGGCCCGGTACCGGAGACGTCGCCCGCCGCGGCGTACCCCGGCCGCGCCGTGCGCCACCAGTCCGCGATCTCGGACCAGCCGGGGGCCGAGAGCGAGCCCCCGAACTCCTGCACCGACAGCGCGGCCGTCAGCCCCGCGAACGCCAGCCGGTCCCCGAGCCGCCACCCCGCGAGGGCGCCGACGACGTAGCCGGCGACGAAGACGTCGCCCGCGCCGGTCGTGTCCAGGGCCTCGACGGGTACGGCGGGGACGTGCGCGGTCTCACCGGTACGGGAGTCGACGGCGTAGGAGCCCTCCGCCCCGAGCGTGACGACCGCGACGGGAACCCGGTCGCCGAGCGCGTGGGCCGCGGCGCGGGGGCAGTCGGTGCGTGTGTAGCGCATCGCCTCCTCCGCGTTGGGCAGGAACGCCTCGCAGTGCTCCAGGCCGGGCAGGGCCGCCAGGTCCCAGCGCCCGGTCCCGTCCCAGCCGACGTCGGCGAAGACGCGGCTGCCCCTGCCCGCCGCGGTGGCGATCCACTCCTGGGGTTCGCCGGGGACGAGGGAGGTCACGCACGCGCGGGAGGGCGGCGGGCACTCCGGGGCCTCCGGGTCCCAGGCGCTGGCGGACTCACGGGCCGGCGCCTCGTGGCCGTGGGAGATCATGGTGCGTTCGCCCTCGTACGCCATGGAGACGGTCACCGGCGAATGCCAGCCGGGGACGGTGCGCGAGAGGGTGAGGTCGATGCCCTCGCCCTTCTCCAGGGCTTCGCGGCAGTAGTCGCCGTACATGTCGTCGCCGAACGCGGCGGCGAGCGAGGTGCGCAGACCCAGCCGGGCCAGGGCGGTGGCCATGTTGGCCGCCCCGCCGGGGCTGGAGCCCATGCCGCGCGCCCAGGACTCGGTGCCCCGCACGGGCGCGGAGTCGAGGCCGGTGAAGATGATGTCGAGGAAGACGGTGCCGGCCAGGTAGACGTCGCAGGCCGGGTCGCCGGGGGCGCGGAGCGCGGCGAGCGGGTCGAAGGGGCGCCCGGGCGGCGTGCCGCGGGCGCGGTCCGTGTGGGCGCCGGTGGCGCCCGGACCGTGTGGCCCCTCCCGTGTACTCCCCTCGCCCGTGCTCACCCGTGACTCCTTCGACACCGTGCCGTTCCGACTGGTGTGTCCGGTGTACCGCGTGACAACGGCATCCGGCCAACTCCGCGCACCGGCGGGGCGGTGTCGTGGCCGGTGTCGTGGACGGTGCGGCGGGGCCGGTGCGGCGGGGCCGGAACGTCACCAGCGCGGCACGGCGGGGGTGGTCCAGCCGGGGTCGGCCTTGCGCATGGCCGCGGCGTCGTCGCGGTCGCGCATGGTGCCGTCGTCCTCCAGCCAGCGCTCGTGCAGGGCGGCGAGCCGCTCGCTGTCGAGTTCGACGCCGAGGCCCGGGGCGTCGCTCACCTCGACGCAGCCCTCGTGGAAGGCAAGCCTGCGGGTGAGGACGTCCTCGCCCTGCCAGGGGTAGTGGCTGTCGCAGGCGTGCTCCAGGTTCGGGACGGTCGCCGCGACATGGGTCATGGCGGCGAGGCTGATGCCCAGGTGGGTGTTGGAGTGCATGGAGACGCCCACACCGAACGTGCGGCACACGGCGGCCAGTTCGCGGGTGCGGCGCAGGCCGCCCCAGTAGTGGTGGTCGCTCAGCACGATCTGGACGGCGCCGGTGGTGAAGGCTTCGGGAATCTCCGGGAAGGTCGTCACGCACATGTTGGTGGCCAGGGGCACTCCGGCCTCCCGGGCGACGTGGGCCATGCCGGGGGTGCCGCTGGTGGGGTCCTCCAGGTATTCCAGGACCTCCCCCAACTCCTCCGCGACCCGGAGCGAAGTGGGTACGGACCAGGCACCGTTGGGGTCGAGCCGCAGGGGTGCGCCGGGGAACGCCTCCGCGAGGGCCCGTACGGCGGCGATCTCCCGGTCGGGTTCGTACACGCCGCCCTTGAGCTTGAAGGAGCGGAAGCCGTAGTCGCCGGCGAAGCGCCGTGCCTGCGCCACGATGCCGGCGGGGTCGGTCGCCTCGTCCCAGTCGTCGCCTTCGCCGGCGCCGCCGGGGTGTTCGGCCCAGCGGTAGAAGAGGTAGGCGCTGTACTCGACGCGGTCGCGCACCTTGTGGCCGAGCAGCGCGTGCACGGGCAGGCCCTGCACCTTGCCGAGGGCGTCGAGGCAGGCGACCTCGAAGGCGGAAACGACCGAGAGCCGGAGCTTGTCGGCGGTCTGCACACCGCGCAGGCCGCCGACGTCGACGGAGTCCTCGACGCGGGCGGAGTCGACCTGGACGGTGTCCGCGAGGGTGAACAGTCCGTTCAGGTCGCTGACCGGACGTCCGCGCAGCGCGGAGGCCATGGGGGCGGCCAGCTCCAGGTACTTGCCGTCGCCGTAGGTCTCGCCGAGGCCGGTGACGCCCCCTGCCGTGACGATCTCGACGATGAGCCGTGCGGTGTAGGGCTGGTGCACACCCTGGGTGTTGAGCAGCGGCGGGTCGGAGACGAGGACCGGTGTGAGCCGTACCTCGGCGATGGTCAGGTCGGCGTTCATCCGGCGGCTCCTGTCGGGGTGTTGTGCTCTCTCGCGCAGCGACTGTTCCCGTACATGGACGAAGTCCATGTACGGGGATGCCATGGACGCTATGAAGTAGGCCTGTCGGTGGTCAAGTGCCCGTGCAGCGGGGCCCGCGGCCCCGGCACATGAAACCGCCCTCACCGGTGGCGGTGAGGGCGGCGGGGTACTGCGGCGGCCGGAGGGCGGCGTCACCGGTACGTTCGCGCGGTGCCCGCTCCTTCGGCCGTGTCGTCGCCGTCCGTCGCCGCGGAGTCCGCGGACTCGCCGGCCTCCTCCGTGCCGCCGGCGGTCTCTTCTCTGCCGGCGGTCTCTTCCGTAGCGGTGTCCTCCCGGCCGGAGACCTCGTCCGTGCCGGAGGCGGCGTCCGCGCCCTCCTCCACGCCGGAGGCGGCCCTGCCGCCCTTCTCCCCCGCACCGCGCGGTTCGCCGCCCCCCGCGGAGGTTCCCGCCGCACCCGGCGCGCCCGCCGCGGCCGTCCGTTCGCGCGAACCGGAGGAGAGGCCGAGGCGGCGTGCGACCGGTTCGGCCCAGCGCGCGGTGAGCGGTCCGACGATGACGAGGATGAGGACGTACGCGGTGGCCAGCGGCCCGATGCGCGGATCGGCCCCCGCGGCGAGACCCGCGATGACGATGGAGAACTCGCCGCGGGCGACGAGCGTCCCCCCGGCCCGCCAGCGGCCGGCGGCCCTGATGCCCGCACGGCGCGCGGCGTACCAGCCGGTCGCGACCTTCGTGAGCGTGGTGATGACGGCGAGGATCAGCGCGGGCACGAGCACCGGCGGGATCTCGGCGGGCTGGGTGTGCAGGCCGAAGAAGACGAAGAAGACGGCCGCGAACAGGTCGCGCAGTGGGGTGAGCAGGTTGTGGGCGCCCTCGGCGACCTCGTCCGAAAGGGCGATACCGACGAGGAAGGCACCGACGGCTGCGGAGACCTGGAGCTTCTGCGCTATGCCGGCGACGAGGAGCGTGAGTCCGAGCACGACCAGCAGCAGCATCTCGGCGTTGTCGGAGGAGACGACGCGGCTGATCAGACGGCCGTGCCGCAGCGCGACGTAGAGCACCGCTCCCACGGTTCCCAGGGAGATCAGCAGTGTCACCGTTCCGCCTGCCAGGCTCACACCCGCGAGCAGGGCCGTGAGGATCGGCAGATAGACCGCCATGGCCAGGTCCTCGATCACCAGCACGCCGAGGACGACGGGTGTCTCCCGGTTGCCGAGACGTCCGAGGTCGCCCACGACCTTGGCGATGACCCCCGATGACGAGATCCAGGTGACGCCGGCGAGGACGACGGCGGCGACGGGGCCCCAGCCGAGGATGAGCGCGGCGCCCGCGCCGGGCAGCGCGTTGAGAACGAAGTCGACGAGCCCGGAGGGGTATTGGGTCTTGAGGTTGGTCACCAGTTCCGAGGCGCTGTACTCCAGGCCGAGCAGAAGCAGCAGCAGGATGACGCCGATCTCCGCGCCGGTGGCGACGAACTCCTCGCTGGCGTTCAGCGGGAGGAGGCCACCCTGCCCGAAGGCCAGTCCCGCGAGCAGGTAGAGGGGAATGGGCGAGAAGCCCACCCGGCCCGCGAGACGTCCGAGGACTCCGAGGGCGAGGATGATCGCCCCCAGTTCGATGAGCATGGTGGTGGTGCTGTGCACGGCGTCCGTCCTCCGGTGATCGGTTCGGCATCGGCGACCACGCCTTCTCGGATGCCGGCGAGCGCGGCGGCTTCGGCGGCGAGGCGAGAGTCAGCTTCGGTGAGGGGGCGGCGGGAGGCGCACATCGGGTCGTCCGACCGCCCCGGCCGCCCGGGTTGCCGGTGTCGTCTGTGACGGCCGCGCTGCCTGGGACGGTGACGTCCGCGCGTACGGCCACGGAGGTGCGGAGTGCGGGAGGGCGCTTGGAACGCCGAGGGCGGTCCCCTGTGGATGCGTGAACTCACCCCGGGCCCCCCGTCACGTCAGCAGCAGGACCGGCGTCGGCGGCGGTCCTTGCGATGGGCAATCACCGCACCAGGGTAATGGGTGGGCAAAGTGATGCCACGGCCAGGTCCGGCATTCAGGCCCCCGCCGTACGTCTCCGGCGCCCCCGGAGCGCCGGCGGGAGACAGGAGACGCAGGTCAACGCCGGGAGGGGGAGCGCTCCTCGGCCGGCTCCGCGTAACCCCCCTCACCCAGCCAGCGGGCGAGCCGTCCGCGCCTGCTGACCGCGCGCAGCCGCCGTTCGGTCGTGTCCCGTGTGGAGGGCGTGGTGATCAGGAGCAGTTCGTCGCCTTCGTGCAGCACCGTGTCCTGGCGGGGAACGAAGCTGGAGCCCTCACGCACGACGAGCGTCACGACGGCGGGCGGCGGCAGGCGGAGTTCGAAGACGGCGACGCCCTTGAGCCGGGAGCCGCGGGGGACGGAGGCGGTGAGCAGGTCGGCGTCGAGCACGTCCAGCGGAGCGGACTCCACCTGCACCTCACGCAGCGCCGCCGGCCGGATCAGCCCGAGCAGCCGGGCGGCGAGTGGCAGTGCTGGGCCCTGTACGAGCGTGAAGATCACCACCAGGACGAACACGATGTTCAGCAGGCTCCGGGCCCCCTCCACGCCGGAGACGATCGGGAACGTCGCCAGGACGATGGGCACCGCGCCGCGCAGCCCGGCCCAGGAGATGAAGGCCTGCTCACGCAGCGGCATCCGGAACGGCAGCAGGCACAGCAGCACCGAGACGGGCCGCGCGGCCAGCAGCAGCACCAGCCCCACACCGAGGGCGGTGAAGGCGGCTGAGGGCAGTTCACTGGGGTTGACCAGCAGCCCGAGCATGACGAAAAGCCCGATCTGGGCGAGCCAGCCCGCGCCCTCGGCGAAGGAGCGGGTCGCCGCACCGTGCGGCAGCTTGGAGTTGCCGAGCACGAGCGCGGAGAGGTAGGCGGCGATGATGCCGCTCGCGTTCGCGGCGCCGGCGGCGGCGAACGCGACGATGCCGAAGCCGACCGTGGTCAGCGGGTACAGGCCGGTGGCGGGCAGGGCGATGTGCCGCAGGGCGGCAGCGCCCGCACGGCCGACGACCACTCCGACGGCGGCGCCGACCGCCAGTTGGTAGAGGACGCTGCCGGCGATGGAGACCGGGCCGGGCAGCCCTTCGGCGGAGGTGCTGAAGACCAGCACGAGGATGATCGTGGGGGCGTCGTTGAAGCCGGATTCGGCCTCCAGCAGCCCGGTGACCTTCTGCGGCAGCGGCAGTCTGCGCAGCACGGCGAACGTGGCGGCCGCGTCGGTGGAGGAGATGATCGCTCCGAGGAGCAGCGCCAGATGCCACTCCAGCCCGAACAGCAGATGGGCACCGGCGGCGGTGACTGCCACCGAGACGGCCACGCCGACGGTGGCGAGCACTCCGGCGGGGGCGAGCAGACGTTTGACGTCGTCCCATCGGGTGGTCAGTCCGCCCTCGACGAGGATGACGGCCAGGGCAGCCGTACCGAGGGCCTGGGCGAGCTGGGCGTCGTCGAACTCCAGCCCGATCGCGTCCTCGCCGATGATGACGCCGACGGCGAGGAAGAGCAGCAGACTGGGCAGGCCGAGGCGGTTGGCGGTCCGGGCGGCCGCGACGCCGGCGAGCAGTACCAGCCCTCCGACGAGCAGCATCAGATACAGCTCCTGCAGGGTCACCGCTGCGCCTCCCGGCGCGTCCCGGCGTCCGCGGCCGCCGGGGCACAGCCGCGCCCCGCCACGGCCTCACCGTCGTGGCGGCCCCTGCTCCCACTTCTGTGCGAACTCCGGAGTGAACAGGTGGCCGGCGACACCGGCGAGTACCAGGCCCAGGGCGACGAGCAGTCCCTGCCCGGTGAAGATCCCCGCGGCCAGTGTCCCGGTCGCGGCGCCCACGAACAGCCAGGCCGGTACGCGATGACTGGAGCGGCGAGCGGACGTGCCGGACGGCGGGGCACTGTCACGGGCAAGGTGCCGGAACGAGGCGGGCAGTGCGGGCCCGGTGGCCGTCTCCGGCCGCGGGTCGCCGTGCCCGGTCCGCTTCTCCCGGCCGGGCGCCGGGTCGTCCTCCGGATGGGCCACTCTTCCGCCCTCCTTGCCGGGCCGGGGTCCGTACCTCTGAGCTGTCCCTGCGGGTCTGGACGCGGGTATGCGTGCGGGTATGCGTGCGCTGCGCGGTGATCCGGTGTCATCCGCACCTCCTCGCTCTCTTCTGGACAACGGGTCATACAGGTGCGAAGCGGAACCGCCGGGCGCGAAGGCCCGCCGGGGTGCTGACGCCTCCCGGCGTGACCTCGACGGACCAGGCGTTTGAGGTGCGGGCCACGAATAAGGCGTGCACGCCGGGGGCGCCGAGAGCCGGCACCGGTGACACACGGGCGGGCGCTGAGGTGACCCGGCGGAACCGCTCCGTGGCGCCCGGGACGCGGACGCCCGAGCGGACACCCGGGTGCGACCGTGAGGTGACGGGCATCGACGCGACTCCTGTTCAGGTGTACGGGCGGCTCCGGGCCGGGCGACGCCTCTGCACGCGACAGCCGTTCGGAGGGGGCGATGCTTGTGGGCCCGGCTTCCATCAGCCTGGCCTCCACCGACCCGGCTTCCATGATCCTCTGGCGGCCCCTCGCGAACCATCGGGTCTGACACCCATTTCGGGAGGCGCGGGACGTGCAGACACCACCGGGACACCTCCGGAAATGGGTGCCGTTCCCGATGGACGGTGCGCACCGCGCACCGGCAAGCTGGCAGTACGGCACGTGGTCGGCGCGGGACGGGAGCGCCGCCGGTTGACCCGGTGACCCGGCGGAGGAGGCACGGGGCACCGCGGGCCGGACCGTACGCCCGGCTGTGCGTCGGCGCTGAGGAGGGCGTTGCACCGTGTCCCTGTTCTGGCGGATCTTCCTGCTGAACGCGGCGGTCCTCATCTTCGCCACCGCGCTGCTGCTGCTGGGCCCGGTGACGGTCTCCACGCCCGTACTGCTGACCGAGGCGCTCGTCCTGAGCATCGGTCTGGCCGTGATGCTGGTGGCCAACGCTGCCCTGCTCAGGCTCAGCCTCACCCCGCTGCAGCGCCTGACACGGGCCATGACCACCACCGACCTGCTGCGGCCCGGCCGGCGCCCCGCGGTGGCCGGGCACGGTGAGATAGCCGACCTGATCAGGACGTTCAACACGATGCTCGACCGGCTGGAGGCTGAGCGGGCCGCGACCAGTGCCCGTGCTCTGTCCGCGCAGGAGGCCGAACGCCGCCGAATCGCCCAGGAGCTGCACGACGAGATCGGCCAGACCCTGACCGCCGTGCTGCTGGAGATGAAGCGCGTCGCGGACCACGCCTCCCCGTCCGTGCAGGAGGAGCTGCTCCAGGTACAGGAGATCACCCGTGGCAGCCTGGACGAGATCCGCCGCATCGCCCGCAGGCTCCGCCCGGGAGTACTGGAGGAGCTCGGCCTGGTCAGCGCCCTGAAGTCGCTGACGACCGAGATTCCCGCCCACAGCCGGCTGACGGCACGCCGGCAGCTGGAGAAGGAACTGCCCGCACTGGACGAGGAAAGGGAACTGGTGCTCTACCGCGTCGCCCAGGAGGGCCTGACCAACACCGTCCGCCACGCCGGCGCCCGGCACGTCGAACTGAGTCTGCGCCGCAGCCCCACCGGGATGGAGCTGCGCGTGCGCGACGACGGCCGCGGCCTGCGGGGCGCACCCGAGGGCGCCGGCATCCGGGGCATGCGCGAACGGGCCCTGCTCGTCGGCGCGGAACTCTCCCTCGGTCCCGGCCCCGGAGGTGTGGGGACCGAAGTGCGCCTCGATGTGCCCGTACCGGACACCTCCGAGGGGAAGGACGGGCACACCGGGGCGCCCCTCCAGCCCTCGAGGAACGTGGGCGGGTGACCATGCCGGACGCAGAGGGACGGACCCGCATCCTGCTCGCGGACGATCACGCGCTCGTACGCCGCGGCGTGCGGCTCATCCTGGACGGGGAGCCCGACCTGACTGTCGTCGCCGAGGCCGGGGACGGCGCCGAGGCACTGGAGATGGCCGGCTCCCAGGCCCCGGACCTGGCCATCCTCGACATCGCGATGCCCCGGCTGACGGGACTGCAGGCGGCCCGCGAACTCGCCCGGCAGCAGCCGGGAATGCGCATCCTGATCCTGACCATGTACGACAACGAGCAGTACTTCTTCGAGGCGCTCAAGGCCGGTGCGGCCGGGTACGTCCTCAAGTCCGTCGCCGACCGCGACCTGGTCGAGGCCTGCCGCGCCGCGATGCGGGACGAGCCGTTCCTCTACCCCGGAGCGGTGACCGCGCTGATCCGCAACTACCTCGACCGGGTGCGGGACGGGGACGGGCTTCCCGACCGGGCCGTCACCGACCGCGAGGAGGAGATCCTCAAGCTCGTCGCCGAGGGCCACACCTCCAGGGAGATCGCCGACCTGCTGTTCATCAGCGTCAAGACGGTCGAACGGCACCGGGCGAATCTGCTGCAGAAGCTCGGACTGCGCGACCGGCTGGAGTTGACCCGGTACGCCATCAGGGCGGGGCTGATCGAGCCGTAGCGCGCGGGCGCGGAGCGGAACACGTCGCCGGGCGGGCCGGGCGCGGCGTACTCCGGTCAACCGGCCCGGCCCGCCCGGCGGTTCACAGCTCCACCACGGAACGCAGCACGTCCCCGCCTTCCATGCGTGCGAACGCCTCCTCCACCTCGTCCAGGGCGATCCGTTCCGTCACGAACTTCTCCAGATCCAGCCGCCCCTGCTGGTGGAGGTCGATCAGCATCGGGAAGTCGCGTGAGGGCAGACAGTCCCCGTACCAGGACGACTTCAGTGATCCGCCGCGCCCGAAGACGTCCAGCAGCGGCAGGTCCAGGCGCATCTCGGGGGTGGGGACGCCGACCAGGACGACGGTGCCGGCCAGGTCCCGTGCGTAGAAGGCCTGTTCGTAGGTCTCCGGGCGGCCCACCGCGTCGATGACGACGTCCGCGCCGAAGCCGCCCGTCAGCTCCCTGATGGCTTCGACGGGATCGGTACCGGTGGAGTCGACCGTGTGCGTCGCGCCCATGGACCGGGCCGTCGTCAGCTTCCGGGCGTCGATGTCGACGGCGATGACGCGGGAGGCTCCGGCGAGGCGGGCGCCGGCCACGGCGGCGTCCCCGACCCCGCCGCAGCCGATGACCGCGACGGAGTCACCGCGCGTGACCGCCCCGGTGTTGACGGCGGCGCCGATGCCGGCCATCACACCGCACCCCAGCAGCCCCGCCACCGCGGGTGAGACACCCGGGTCGACCTTGGTGCACTGGCCGGCGGCAACCAGGGTCTTCTCGGCGAAGGCACCGATGCCCAGCGCCGGGGAGAGCGCGCGGCCGTCCTCGGCGAGGGTCATCTGCTGCCGCGCGTTGTGCGTGTCGAAGCAGTACCAGGGACGCCCGCGGCTGCAGGCGCGGCACTGGCCGCACACCGCACGCCAGTTGAGGACCACGAAGTCCCCGGGCGCCACCCCGGAGGTGCCGGGGCCGACGGACTCGACCACCCCGGCGGCCTCATGGCCGAGGAGGAAGGGGAACTCGTCGTTGATTCCGCCCTGCTTGTAGTGGAGATCCGTGTGGCAGACGCCGCACGCCTGCACCTTCACCACCGCCTCGCCGGGGCCGGGGTCGGGGACCACCACGGTCTCCACGCGGACCGGTTCGTCCTTGCCCGGCGCGATGACGCCACGCACCTGCTGTGCCATCCAGGTCCTCCGATGTCCGTCCGCCGCCACCTCGTCGTGACGCCGGCTCGTCTCCTGAGCCTCAACTGTGCCGCTCGGAAGGTCAGCCGTCGACCAGGCGGACGGGTGTCGCCGTCCGGCGGGGTCCCCGTCGCATGTGCGGGAGCGGGCCGGCCGCGGGTAAAGGCGTTTCGGTGGCGGGGCGGGCGGGGTGAGGATGGGGCCGCGGACACCCGGGGGCCCGTACGGTCCCCTCCCGACCCGGAAGAGGAGCACAGCGCCCATGAGCAGCAGCCGCCCGGACCACGGCCCCGTCACGCTGGAGGACATCCGTGAGGCCGCCGGACGTCTGAAGGGGGTGGCGCACCGGACTCCGGTGCTCCGCTCCCGGACGCTGGACCGGCTGGTGGGTGCGGAGACCTATCTGAAGTGTGAGAACTTCCAGCGGGTGGGAGCCTTCAAGTTCCGCGGCGCCTACAACGCGATCGTGCAGCTCTCACCCGGGCGCCGCGCCCGCGGCGTCGCGGCCTACTCCTCCGGCAACCACGCGCAGGCCGTCGCGCTGGCGGCCCGTGAGCTGGCCACCAGGGCGGTCATCGTGATGCCCGAGGACAGTCCGCGCTCCAAGCTGGACGCCACCGCCGACTACGGAGCGGAGATCATCACCTACGACCGCTGGAGCGAGGACCGCGTCGCCATCGGCGAGAAGGTGGCTGAGGAGCGGGGGCTGGCGATCGTGCCCCCCTACGAGCATCCGCACATCATGGCCGGCCAGGGCACCGCCGCCCTGGAACTGCTGGAGGAGACGGGGCAGTTGGACACGCTGCTCGTTCCCGTGGGCGGAGGCGGCCTCGCGGCCGGCTCCTCGACGGCGGCGACGGCGCTGCATCCCGGGATCCGCGTCGTCGGCGTGGAGCCGGAGGCAGGGGACGACACGCGGCGTTCGCTGGCCGCGGGCCACCGCGTCACGCTGGACGCCGTGCCGCGCACCATCGCGGACGGCCAGGGCGCGGTGACACCGGGCGAGACGACGTTCTCGGTGAACCAGCGGCTGCTGGCGGGCGTGGAGTTGGTCAGCGACGAGGAGATCCGTGCGGCGATGCGGCTCGCGTTCGAGCGGCTGAAGATCGTGGTCGAGCCGAGCGGCGCGACCGGGCTGGCGGCGTTGCTGGCGGGCCGCGTCGATCCGGTTCCCCGGCGCGTGGGTGTGATCATCTCCGGCGGCAACGTCGGTATGCGCCGCTTCCTGGAGCTCATGGAGGACGGCGCGGCGGTGTGACGTACGGCCCGGAGCGCGGGCGGGGCACGGCGGCGTCCGCGGCGGAAGACGCCCGGGCCGGCCCGCTCGCGGACGCCGCCGTCGCCGTCGCCGTCGCCGTAGCCGTAGCCGGGGGTGCAACGCCCGTGCGGAACGGCCGGTACCCGGGCAGGTGGTACCGGCCGTTCTCACTCGGCGCGCCACCTGGGCGGCCGAGGCTCAGCGGGGATTCACAGCGGCCGTGGACCTACTGGCCGTCGACGCAGCCGGCTGCCGCCCTTCGCTGCTGGATCAGGTCGACGACGGCCTGCCGGTTGGCGATGCGGGCCTCAGACTGGGCGTCGGGGTTCGCCCGCTGGTCGGCGATGAAGTTCTGGTTGTTCTGCAGAGCCTTGTCGAGACCGGCGCAGGACTCGGACGCCTGGCTCGTGCCCACCGTCGTCGCGACGATTCCGGCTGTCAGGGCAGCGGCTCCGACACCCGCGACGACCTTGCTCTTCAGGCTGAGTTTCCGCTTCCGGGTCATGGGTCGCTCCAGTTCTGGGAAAGTACGGACCGGTTGAGATCCCCGTGCGTAAAGGTACGTACTAACCGTGGGAGCGGCCGCGTTGTTGTCGAAGCTCCGCAAGCCACTTGACGCGGCGGGGCCGCCTGCGTAGGTCCTGTCCGGCCTCAGGCCCGCCGTCCGGGGACCGGCACGCGCGCCAGGTCCTCCGCGACAGTCAACTCCCCCTGGAAACCCGCCTGCCGGGCCTGCCGTGCGAAGAGTGACGCGTCGGTGCAGCGCTGCGAGAAGTGGGTGAGGACCAGGCTGCGCACTCCCGCACGCGCCGCCACCGCAGCCGCCTGACCGGCCGTGAGATGGCCGTACTCCTCGGCGAGTGCGGCGTCCTCGTCCAGGAACGTCGCCTCGATGACCAGCAGGTCGCAGTCCCGCGCGAGGACGTCCACCCCCTCGCACATCCTGGTGTCCATGACGAAGGCGAAACACTGCCCGCGCCGGGGCTCGCTGACCTCCTCCAGGCGTACGCCGCGCAGTTCGCCCTCGCGCTGGAGACGGGCGATGTCGGGACCGCGCACGCCCCGGGCTGCGAGCTGTTCCGGCAGCATGCGGCGCGAGTCGGACTCGGTCAGGCGGTAGCCGTACGTCTCGACGGGATGGGACAGCCGCTGCGCGGAGAGCGTGAACGGCGGGGCGTGACCGTAGGCGCCGCCGACGGGCTCGGGCGCGGGCAACTCACCGGGCGCACGCACGGGTTGCTCCCGCAGCCGCACCGTCTCCCGGTAGGCCGTGGCATACCGGAGCCGGTCGAAGTAGCGCTGTCCGCCCGCGGGATAGTGCGCGGTGACGGGATGCGGCACGCGGTCCAGGTTGATGCGCTGGATGACTCCGGCGAGTCCGAGCGAGTGATCGCCGTGGAAGTGCGTCACGCAGATCCGCGTCAGGTCGTGTGCGGAGACCCCGGCACGCAGCATCTGACGCTGGGTGCCCTCGCCGGGGTCGAAGAGGATGCCGTGGCCGTCCCAGAGCAGCACGTACCCGTTGTGGTTGCGGTGCCGCGTCGGCACCTGGCTGGCGGTGCCCAGCACGACCAGTTCACGTACGGACATCGGGTACGCGGGGACTCAGCCGGGCGGCCAGTTGAGGCCGCGGCCGCCCAGCACGTGGGCGTGCGCGTGGAAGACCGTCTGGCCCGCGCCCGCCCCGGTGTTGAAGACGATGCGGTAGCCGGTGCCCGGTCCGGTCTCCGAAGGGACGATGTTCTCCTCCTCGGCGACCCGCTGCGCCTGGACCAGCACTTCGGCGGCGAGCTGCGGCTCGGCCTCTGCGAGCGCGGCGGCGTCGGGATAGTGCGCCTTGGGGATGACCAGGACGTGCGTGGGCGCCTGGGGGTTGATGTCGCGGAACGCCACGCTCGTCTCGGACTCCCGGACGACGGTCGCGGGGACGTCACCCGCGACGATCTTGCAGAACAGGCAGTCCGCCTGCGGTTCTCCAGCCATGCAGGGATGCTACCTGTGCTCGCCGCCGCCTCACCCGTGCGGACCGCCACCGGGCGCGCGCACGGGCCAGCGCACACCGGGTGCTCCCCGCTCCCCGCCGACCCTGCCCACCACTTCGCCCGACTGACGGCGCCGGGCCGGGGAAGGTGCACACACAGGCGGGCCCCCTCTCCCGCCCCCACCCCCCACAGAGACAGAGAGAGTGCACCTCGTGGAATTCCACCCCAGCTCCTCCGCCGAAGACATGTCCGCCGTGGACGTGCTGAGCACCACCCGGTCCGTACGGCGGCGGCTCGACCTGGACCGGCCCGTGGCCCTGGAGACGGTGCGGGAGTGCCTGGAGATCGCGCTCCAGGCGCCGAGCGGTTCCAACGCGCAGCGCTGGCAGTTCGTGGTCGTCACCGACCCGGACCGGCGAGCGGCCATCGGCGAGATCTACAACCGGGCGTGCACGGCGTATCTGGAGTCCTCGTCGGCCGCGGGCAAGCTCTTCGCGCAGGACCCGGAGCACTCGCGGGTGCAGCAGCGCGTCCACGACAGCGTGCGGTATCTCGGCGAGAACATGGGCAGGGTTCCCGTGCTGGTCATCCCCTGCCTCCAGCTCCCGCACTCCACCCTGCCCCCGGGCAACCAGGCAGGGCTGTGGGGCTCGCTGCTTCCCGCGGCCTGGAGCTACATGCTCGCCGCCCGTACGCGCGGGCTGGGCACTGCCTGGACGACGCTCCACCTGGCTCACGAGCGCGAGGCCGCCGAGGTGCTCGGACTGCCGGAACAGGTCTACCAGGGCGCGCTGATCCCCACCGCCCACACGGTCGGCACCACCTTCCGCGCGGCCAGGCGGAAGCCCCTGGAGAAAGTCCTGCACATCGACCGTTGGCAGGAACAGCCGCACTGACCGGACAGCCCCCGACGGCGGGGGCCCTGCCCCCGCCCCGGCCTCTGCCTCTGCCTCTGTCCGTGCGCCTGTCCGTGCCCCTGTCAGGACCAGCGGCCGGTACGGCCCAGCAGCAGCGCCGTCGCCGCAGTACCCGCCGTCGACGTACGCAGCACGCTCGGCCCCAGCCTGCACGTACGGGCACCCGCCTCCGTGAAGGCCGCCAACTCCTGCGGGCTCACCCCGCCCTCGGGGCCCACGACCAGCACGATGCGGCCGTCGGCGGGCAGTTCGGCCACGGCGAGCGGGACACTCGCCTCCTCGTGCAGGACGACGCCCAGCGCAGCGCCCCTCAGGATCTGGGCCACCTCCGCGGTCGTGGCGAGCGGAGCGACCTCCGGGAAACGCATGCGCCGCGCCTGCTTGCCCGCCTCACGTGCCGTGGAACGCCATCTGGCGAGGGACTTCTGCCCGCGCTCACCCTTCCACTGCGTCACACAGCGGGAAGCGGCCCACGGCACGATCACGTCGGCGCCGGTCTCGGTCATGGTCTCCACGGCCAGTTCGCCGCGGTCGCCCTTCGGCAGCGCCTGCACGACGGTGATGCCCGGCTGCGGCTCCGCCTCGGTGCGCAGGGAGGTGACGGTCACCTCCAGCCGGTCCTTGCCCGAGACCGACTCCACGACGCCGGCCGCTCCGGTGCCCTCGCCGTCGGTGAGCACGACGTGCTCGCCGGGGCGAAGCCGCCGTACGGACACCGCGTGCCGCCCCTCGGGGCCCTCGAGGACCACGGTCCCCCCGGGGTGCCGGGCGGACTCCTCCAGCTGGCCGCGTCCGGCGAGGAAGACCGGAGCCGTCATGCGCCGCCGCCGCTGACTCCGCGTTTGACCATGCTCTCGTGGGCCATTGCCAGCTCCGTCACCAGCACCTCCATCAGCGAGGCGGCGGGAAGGTCACGTGCGAGGCGGTGGCCCTGCCCCGCGTAGAGCGCCATGCCCTGCGGGTCGTGCGCCTTGGCCGCCGCTTTGCGCAGCTCCGCCGTGAGGTGGTGGACATGGGGGTAGGCGGCGGGCGCGTACCGTCCGTGCTCCCGCAGGAAGCGGTTGACCAGGGCGCGGGCGGGACGGCCGGAGAAGGCACGGGTCAACTCGGTGCGGTTGAAGAGGGGGTTGGTCATGGCCTGCTTGTGTGCGAGGTTCGCCCCCGACTCGGGGCACACCAGGAACGCGGTACCCATCTGCGCCGCGCTCGCCCCGGCGGCGAGGAGCGCCGCGATCTGCTTGCCGCGCATCACACCGCCCGCGGCGATCACGGGCAGCCCGACGACCTCCTTGACCTGGGTCACCAGGGAGAGCAGACCCAGGCCGCCGCCGGTGCCGTCCGCCTGCGGGTCGTCGCGGTGCGTGCTCTGATGGCCGCCCGCCTCGATGCCCTGCACACACACGGCGTCCGCGCCGGACCACTCCGCGACCTGCGCCTCGGCGGCCGAGGTGACGGTGACGACGGTGTACGTACGGCGCTTCCTGAACCGGTCCAGGACGAAGCGCGTGGGGCAGCCGAAGGTGAAGGAGACGACGGGCACCGGGTCGTCGAAGAGTATGGCGAGCTTCGCCTCGTACGCGTCGTCGGTGGCGTGGTCCGTCTCGCCCAGCTGCGTCTCGTACCAGGTCGCCTCGCCCGCGAGCTGCGCGCGGTAGCGCGCCAGTGCACCCGAGTCGGCGTTCTCGGGCTGCGGCATGAACAGGTTGACGCCGAAGGCGCGTTTGGTCAGGCCCCTCAGCTGCTTGATGTCCTCGTACATCGCTTCGGGGGTCTTGTAGCCGGCCGCGAGGAAACCCAGACCTCCCGCCTCGCTGACGACACCGGCCAGCTCCGGGCAGGAGACGCCACCCGCCATGGGTGCCTGCACTATCGGGTACTCCGTGAGCTCGGAGAGAGTGGTCAACGCGGCGGACATGAACTCATCCTGTCACGCGGTGACACGCCCCGTGGAGCCCGTCCCACCCGGAGGCGGGCAGGTCCGCGGGGCGCGGACACTCCTCGTCATGATTCCGGTCATCGGAGGTGCCCAGCCCGGAACCGGTTCCCTCAGCGGCCGTTGAAGGCGTCCTTCAGCCGGGAGAACAGCCCCTGCTGTCCGGGCTGGAACTGACCCGTCGGCCTCTCCTCACCGCGCATTTCCGCCAGCCGCCGCAGCAACTCCTCCTGCTCCGGCTCCAGAGCGCTCGGTGTCATCACCTCGACATGGACGATCAGCTGACCGCGGCCGCCGCCACGCAGATGCGTGACGCCGCGGTCGTGCAGCGGGATCGACTGCCCGGACTGCGTGCCCGGTCTGATGTCGACCTCCTCCATGCCGTCCAGCGTCTCCAGCGGCACCTGCGTGCCCAGGGCCGCCGCCGTCATCGGGATGGTCACCGTGCAGTGCAGATCGTCGCCACGGCGCTGGAAGACGTGGTGGGCGCTCTCGTGGATCTCGACGTACAGGTCGCCCGCCGGGCCACCGCCCGGGCCGACCTCGCCCTCGCCCGCGAGCTGGATGCGGGTGCCGTTGTCGACACCGGCGGGGATTTTCACCGTCAGGCTGCGGCGCGAGCGGACGCGCCCGTCGCCGGCGCACTCCGGGCAGGGCGTGGGCACGACCGTGCCGAAGCCCTGGCACTGCGGGCACGGGCGTGACGTCATGACCTGGCCCAGGAAGGACCGCGTCACCTGCGAGACCTCTCCCCGGCCGCGGCACATGTCGCACGTCTGCGGTGAGGTACCGGGCGCCGCTCCCTCACCGCTGCAGGTGTTGCACACCACCGCCGTGTCGACCTGGATGTCCTTGGTGGTGCCGAAGGCGGACTCGTCCAGGTCGATGTCGAGCCGGATCATGGCGTCCTGGCCGCGACGCGTACGGGACCTCGGTCCGCGCTGCGAAGCGGTGCCGAAGAAGGCGTCCATGATGTCGGAGAAGTTGCCGAAGCCCGCTCCGCCGAAGCCGCCGCCTCCGCCGCCCGCGCCGCCCGTCGGGTCGCCGCCGAGATCGTAGACCTGCTTCTTCTGCGGGTCCGAGAGGATCTCGTAGGCGGTGTTGATCTCCTTGAACCGCTCCTGGGTCTTGGGGTCCGGATTGACGTCCGGGTGCAGCTCGCGCGCCAGTCTGCGGAAGGCCTTCTTGATGTCGTCCTGCGAGGCGTCGCGCTGCACGCCGAGGACCGCGTAGTAGTCCGTCGCCACTTACGACTCCGCGAGGATCTGTCCGACGTACCGTGCCACTGCGCGTACCGCTCCCATCGTTCCGGGGTAGTCCATGCGGGTCGGTCCGACCACGCCGAGTTTGGCAACTGCTTCGTCGCCCGAACCGTAGCCGACCGACACGACCGAGGTGGAACTCAGCCCCTCATGGGCGTTCTCATGCCCGATTCGTACCGTCATGCCCGGGTCCTTGGCTTCCCCGAGCAGCTTCAGCAGCACGACCTGCTCCTCCAGGGCCTCCAGCACGGGCCGGATGCTCAGCGGGAAGTCCTGCCCGAAGCGGGTGAGGTTGGAGGTGCCGCCGATGATCAGCCGCTCCTCCGTCTCCTCGACCAGCGTCTCCAGCAGCGTCGCCAGCACCGTGGAGACTGTGCCGCGGTCGTCCGCGTCGAACGCGTCCGGCAGGTCCTGCACGAGGGACGGGACCTCGGTGAAGCGCTGCCCCACCACCCGGCTGTTCAGCCGGGCCCGCAGATCCGCCAGGGAAGCCTCCCCGATCGGCTCGGGGCAGTCGATCAGCCGCTGCTCGACCCGGCCGGTGTCCGTGATCAGCACCAGCATCAGCCGCGCCGGAGCCAGCGACAGCAGCTCCACGTGCCGCACCGTCGACCGGGTCAGCGACGGGTACTGCACGACGGCGGCCTGCCGCGTCAGCTGCGCCAGCAGCCGCACGGTGCGCCCGACCACGTCGTCGAGGTCGACGGCGCCCTCCAGGAAGTTCTGGATGGCGCGGCGCTCGGGGGACGACAGCGGCTTGACGCCGGCCAGTTTGTCCACGAAGAGGCGGTAGCCCTTGTCCGTGGGGATGCGTCCGGCGCTGGTGTGCGGCTGGGCGATGTACCCCTCGTCCTCCAGCACCGCCATGTCGTTGCGCACGGTCGCCGGGGAGACCTGGAGATGGTGCCGCTCGGTGAGCGCCTTGGAGCCCACGGGCTCCTCCGTGCCGACGTAGTCCTGGACGATGGCGCGCAGCACTTCGAGTCTGCGTTCACTGAGCAACGTGCACACCTCCCGTCCGGTTCTGCCCGGCTTGCGCCCCGGGGCCACCGGGACCTCTGGCCCGGCTTCTCCGGTGTCCCTGGCACTCTCTTCCACGGAGTGCCAGAACCCCTGGGCCAGTGTACGGCCGGTTGCCGCAACGGGGGCAAGGGCTGCCCGACTCTCGGTACGCGGCAGCCCCGTGGGCGGACCGGTACCGTCGCGGCATGGCCGGTCACAGGGAAGAGACGGACAGGCACGAGGCCGGCAGCGCGCACACGGCGGACGGTGGCCGCCCCGGGGCCTGGGAACACCTCTCCCCCGGCGTGGTGCGGCACAGGCTGCCGCACTGGGACGCGACGGCCGGCGCCGTACTGGGCACGAGGGGTGCGCTGGTCGTCGACACGGGCTCCAGCCTCGGCGAGGGCGCCTGGATCGGCGCGGAGATCCGCCGTCTGTCGGGCCTCGCGGTGACGCAAGTGGTGCTCACCCACCCGCACTTCGACCACGTACTGGGCACGGCCGCCTTCACCGCCGCCGTCACGGCGGGGGAGGTGTACGGACCGGCGGGCATGGATCTCACCGGCGCCCGGGAGGAGTTGCGCCGGGACGCCGTGCTCCACGGCCTGCCGCCCGGGGTGGCCGACGAGTCGGCCACCGCGTCGGCCTCCGCATCCGCGTCCCCCCGGCACACGGTCGCGGACTCGCTCACGCTGACGGCCGGCGGGCGGCGGGTGCTGCTGGTGAACCTGGGCCCCGCCCACAGCGCGCACGACCTCGCGGCACTCGTACGAGGTGCGGACGGCGGCCCGGACGTGGTCTTCTGCGGAGACCTGGTGGAGGAGTCCGGTCAGCCGCAGGCCGGCCCCGACGCCTGCCCCTCGCGCTGGCCCGCCGCGCTGGACCGGCTGCTGTCGCTGGGCGGCGAGGACGCCGTGTACGTGCCCGGGCACGGCGCCGCCGTGGACGCACGGTTCGTACGCGCCCAACGGGACGTCCTCGCGCGCCGCTTCGCGGGATCGTGAAGAATGCGGTCATGCACAGCCGCTCCTACGACTCCGACCTGACGCCGCCGTGGAAGAAGCCACAGCGGTCCGTGCCCGAGGTGCCGGCCGATCCCGAACTGGTGGTGGAGGAGATCACCACCGGGTTCTGCGGTGCGGTCATCCGTACGGAGAAGACCGCCGGGGGCCCGACCGTCACGCTCGAGGACAGGTTCGGCAAGTACCGGGTCTTCCCGATGGAGCCGCGCGGCTTCCTGCTGGAGGGGAAGACCGTCACGCTGGTACGTCCGCTGCCGGGCGCCGCCGCCGGCTCCCCTCCCGCGGCCGGTGCGGCGGCCCAGCGGCGCACCGCCTCCGGTTCGCTCGCCGTCCCCGGCTCACGCGCCCGCGTGGCCCGCGCGGGACGGATCTATGTCGAGGGGCGGCACGACGCTGAGCTGGTGGAGAAGGTCTGGGGCGACGACCTGCGCATCGAGGGGGTCGTGGTCGAGTACCTGGAGGGCATCGACGATCTCCCGGCCCTCGTGAGGGACTTCGGCCCGGTTCCGGAGGCACGGCTGGGTGTGCTGGTCGACCATCTGGTCCCCGGCTCGAAGGAGTCCCGTATCGCGGCGGAGGTGACCGGCGAGGACGTGCTGGTGGTCGGTCATCCCTACATCGACATCTGGGAGGCGGTGAAGCCCTCCTCCGTCGGCATCGACGCCTGGCCCCGGGTGCCGCACGGGCAGGACTGGAAGAGAGGCGTCTGCCGGGCGCTGGGCTGGCCCGACAACACGGGTGCGGCCTGGCAGCGCATTCTCGGCCGCGTACGCGACTACCGCGACCTCGAACCGGCGCTGCTGGGGAGGGTGGAACAGCTCATCGACCACGTGACCGTCGGGTTCTCCTGAACATCGGGTTCTCCTGACCAACTGCTGTGAGATGCGCCACGCGACGCGCGCGCGGGGCGCACCGGCGGCCGCGTGCTCCGCCGGTCTCCGGCCGGGGAGAGCAGGCCGGGTTCAGGCCGCCGTCGCGGACCGCACAGCACCGTCGCGGACAATGGAGGGCATGCCCTCCGCACTGCCCGACGGCGAGCCCGTACCCGAGAGCGGCGCCCTCCCGGCGTCCGCCCTCACCGGCCGCGAGTCCCGTCCGCTCGGCTTCTATCTGCACGTGCCGTACTGCGCGACCCGCTGCGGCTACTGCGACTTCAACACCTACACCGCCTCCGAGCTGCGCGGTTCCGGCGGCGTCCTGGCCTCGCGGGAGAACTACGCGGCCACGCTCGCCGACGAGATCCGGCTCGCGCGCAAGGTCCTGGGCGACGACCCCCGCCGGGTCTCGACCGTGTTCGTCGGCGGAGGCACTCCGACACTGCTGCCGCCCGGGGACCTCGCCCGGGCGCTGGGCGCCGTCCGTGACGAGTTCGGGCTGGAACCGGACGCCGAGGTGACCACGGAGGCGAACCCGGAGTCCGTCTCCCCCCGCTCCCTCGCGCAGTTGCGCGAAGCGGGCTTCGACCGGATCTCGTTCGGCATGCAGAGCGCGCGGCAGCACGTGCTGAACGTCCTGGACCGCGCCCATACGCCCGGACGGCCCGAGGCATGCGTGGCCGAAGCACGCGCCGCCGGCTTCGCCCACGTCAATCTCGACCTGATCTACGGCACGCCAGGCGAGAGCGAGGACGACTGGCGCGCCACCCTGGACGCCGCGCTGTCCGCGCACCCGGACCACGTCTCCGCCTACGCCCTGATCGTCGAGGAGGGCACCCGGCTCGCGCACCGCATCCGCCGCGGCGAGGTCCCGATGACGGACGACGACGTGCACGCCGACCGCTATCTGCTCGCGGAGGAGACGCTCCGCGCCGCCGGCATGGACTGGTACGAGGTCTCCAACTGGGCCACCGCGGGCAACCCCGCCGCCCGCTGCCGGCACAACGAGCTGTACTGGACCGGCGCGGACTGGTGGGGTGCCGGGCCCGGCGCACACAGCCATGTCGGCGGTGTCCGCTGGTGGAACGTGAAGCACCCGGCCGCGTACGCGCAGGCGCTGGCCGAAGGGCGCTCCCCCGGCGCCGGCCGCGAACTGCTCGGCACCGAGGACCGGCGGATCGAGCGGATCATGCTCGAACTGCGGCTCGCGGCGGGCTGCCCGCTCGAACTGCTCGCCCCCGCGGGGGCGTCGGCGGCCCGCCGGGCGCTGCACGAAGGGCTGCTGGAGCCCGGACCGTACGAGCGGGGGCGAGCCGTGCTCACGCTGCGCGGGCGGCTGCTGGCCGACGCGGTCGTACGCGATCTCGTCGACTGACCGGAGGTCGCGGGGCGGACACACGGGGGCGGGCGTGGGACGGAAGGGCGGGCGACGGCGCCGGGCGCGTGCCCGCGGAGCCGTCCACCCCGTCAGGTCGCCCGCCCCGTCAAGCCGCCCGCCTGCCGGGTGGTCAGTGCGTGAGGCCGTCAGTGCATCAGAGCGTCAGTGCGTCAGGCCATCCGCCCGTCCGCCCGTCAGGCTGCCCCGCGCGCCCGCAGCACCAGCATCGCCAGGTCGTCCACGGGCGCACCGTCCCCGAAAGCGTGCACGGCACGCCGCAGGTGTTCCGCGGTGCCGGCGGCGTCCAGCCCTCCGCACTGCGCCAGCACGGCCGCGAGGCCCTCGTCGTCGTCGAACTGGCGCGGTCCGCGGCGCCGTTCCGTCACGCCGTCGGTGACGCAGAGCAGGGTCTCACCGGGCTCCACGACGACGCTCTGGCTCTCGTACTCCACCTCCTCGACGACGCCGAGCAGCAGTTGCGGCTCCGCCGCCGCCCGTACCTCCCCCGACACCCCGCGTACCAGCGGGAGCGGATGACCGGCGCAGACCATCGTGCACTCCGTGCCGGCGCCCTCGGCGGCCGCGCGGGGCGTCAACTCGCCGTAGACCAGGGAGAGGAAGCGATTCTGCTCGCCCACCTCGCGGTTGAGCCGGTTCATCACCTCGGGGACGCCGTAGCCCTCGCGTGCCAGCAGCCGCAGCACGGGGCGGGCCAGGCCGGTGACGACGGCGGCCTCCGGACCGTTGCCGCACACGTCTCCCAGTGCGAACCGCCAGCGCCCGTCACCCACTTCGTAGAAGTCGTAGAAGTCGCCCCCGGCCCAGGAGCCTTCGCCCGCCGGCTCGTAGACGACGGAGGTCTCCACTCCCGGGATGACGACCTCGCCGGACGGCAGCAGCCCCCGCTGGAGCACCCTGCTGATGGTCGCCTGGCGGGTGTAGCGGCGCGCGGAGAGCACGGCGACCGCGACCCTTCGGGCGAAGTCCTCGACGACGCGGAGGACTTCGTCGGGTATCCGCAGCAGCCCCGCCCGTCCGACGATCAGTGTGCCCACCGTGCGTCCACCGACGACCAGCCGGCAGCCCGCCGCTGCACCTCCCGGGCCGTACGCCGACGGCTGCCCGGGCCAGGCACGGGGCACGGCGTTGCCGCTGTGCCTGCGCCTGGACAGCGAGGGAGGCGACTTCAGCAGCTCGGCGCGGAGTGCGTCCATGCGGTCCTCGTGGGAGTGCCACACACGGGCCAGCCGCGGCGGAGCGCCCGTGTCGGTGTCGGTGAGCCACACGGCGCACCAGTCGGCGAAGCGGGGTACGAGGAGCTGTCCGGCGAGAGAGGCGACTTGGTCCTCGTCGGTCTGGCCGGCGAGCAGATCGGACGCCTCGGCGAGGAAGGAGAGGACTCCGTGGTTGATCCAGTCGGGTCCGCCCCGCACACCGGTCACGACGCGCTGTGCGCCGGGAGCGAGCCGTCCCGTCAGGTTCAGGTCCCCCTGCCGCCCGGCCGGCGGGGGGACCTGCGCGCGTACGCTCCCGTGCTCCGTCCTCTCCGCCCCCTGTGCCGTCTCCGCCGCCTCCGCAGTCTCCGGCGCCTCCGCCGCCTCCGGGTCCGGGTGGCCGGACGGGCCCCCGGGCAGCCGGCCGGGCTCCCAGGGCAGCCGGAACCAGACCGTCTTGCCGTCCCGCCGGTAGCTGACCCCCCACTCCTCCGCCAGCGCCGCGACCAGGCGCAGGCCGTGCCCCTGATGACCGCCGGGGACGTCCCGCTCGTACGCCCCGGGGCCGGCGCCCTCTCCACCGCCATGGGTCTCCACGGCGCGCGTGGGGTGGTGGTCGGCGACTTCCACCACCAAGGTGCCGCCTTCACGCCGGCAGCCGAACTGGACGGCCGTACCGGCGTGTACGACCGCGTTGGTCACCAGTTCGCTGGAGAGCAGCACCGCGTCGTCCACCGTGGCGAGGGGCGTTCCCCAGTCGCACAGGGCGTCGCGGACGAGCCTGCGCGCCGCCGCGGGAGCCTGGGCGTCACCGGGCAGGCATGCTCGTACCGGGACGGCATCGGGACCGGGGGCGGCATCGGGGACGGGACCGCGTGCGGAACCGGGTGGGGGGCCGGTGACGAGTCCGCCTTCCGGGGCGGGAGCCGCAGGGCCGTCCTGCCGCACCCCTGTCTCCGTCCCGTCCGTTTCCCCCCACCGCATCGGCATCGTCCCCACAGCGCCGCGTCCCGACAGTTCTCCCGCCAAACCCCGCACGGTTATCGCAAGGGTGACAGACTGGCTGGATTCATATGCGTCGAGTGACGAAACCGAAGAGGCGCAAACGATGAATGGTGAAGTGTCCCGAACACTGGACGGGCTTCGGGATGCGATACCCGGGGCCGGACCCGCTGCCCGGTGCGGACCGTGCCCCGCACCACGGGGACTGCGCCGCCGGGCGGTTCCGGATACGCACGGGAGCCGTCGCCCCTCGCCCGGTTGACGAGCGTCCTTCTGCGTGCTGCGGCCAGACCGTGTGGACGGAGCCCGTAGAGGCTCTCAGCCCCCTTTCCGGGCCCGGACGTCCGCGAACTCGCCCGGCACATCGCCCAGCTGACCGAACCGCTGCGCGAACTGCGGAACGGGGTGTGCTGCCCCGGGCGGCGCCGAAGCTGAACAGGTGCGCCGGGCGGCCCGGTCCTCAGCGGCCGCCCGGCTCACCCGGCACACCCTGCGGGTTCACGCCTCGCGCGAGCCCGCGTACATCTCCTCGATCAGGTGCCCGAACTCGCGCTCCACGACGGGCCGCTTGAGCTTGAGGCTCGGCGTCAGCTCGCCGTGCTCGATGTCCAGGTCGCGCGGCAGCACACGGAACTTCTTGATCGTCTGCCAGCGCTGGAGCGTGCCGTTCAGCTCCGTCACGTACTCCTCGACCATCCGGCGCACCTCGTCGCTGGTGATGACCTCCTTGTACGGCTTGTCCTTGAGCGACTCCTGCTCCTGCGCCCACGCGGTGAGGCTCAGCTCGTCCAGGGCGATGAGGGCGGTGCAGAAGTTGCGGTCGGCGCCGTGCACCAGGATGTTGGAGACGTAGGGACACAGCGCCTTGAACTGTCCCTCGACCTCGGCGGGCGCGATGTACTTGCCGCCGGAGGTCTTGATCAGGTCCTTCTTGCGGTCGGTGATCCGCAAGTAGCCGTCCTCCGACAGTTCGCCGATGTCGCCGGTGTGGAACCAGCCGTCCTCCTCCAGGACTTCGGCCGTCTTGTCGGGCAGCCCGTGGTAGCCCTGCATGATGCCCGGGCCGCGCAGCAGGATCTCGCCGTCCTCGGCGATGCGCACCTCGGTGCCGGCCAGCGGCTTGCCGACAGTGCCCGTGCGGTACGCCTCGCCGGGGTTGACGAAGCTGGCGGCGGAGGACTCCGTCAGCCCGTAGCCCTCCAGGATGTGGATGCCCGCGCCGGAGAAGAAGTAGCCGATGTCGGGGGCGAGCGCGGCGGACCCGGAGACGCAGGCGCGCAGCCGGCCGCCGAATGCCTCGCGGAGCTTGGCGTAGACGAGCCGGTCTGCCACCGCGTGCTTGGCCTTGAGACCGGCCGGCGCGGTGGCGTTGCCGGTGCGGCGGAAGTTCTCCTGGGTGACCTTGGCGTACTCGCGGGCGACACCGGCCGCCCACTGGAAGATCTTGTACTTGGCCCCGCCGCCCGCCTTGGCCTTGGCCGCCACACCGTTGTAGACCTTCTCGAATATCCGCGGCACGGCGGCCATGTACGTCGGCTGCACGACCGGCAGATTCTCGATGATCTTGTCGATGCGGCCGTCGACGGCGGTCACATGACCGACCTCGATCTGCGCCGCCGTGAGTACCTTGCCGAAGACGTGGGCCAGCGGCAGCCACAGATACTGCACGTCCTCACGGGTGACCAGTCCTGACTGGGCGATGGCCTTGGCCATGTAGGACCAGCAGTCGTGCGGAAGGCGGACACCCTTGGGCTTGCCGGTGGTCCCGGACGTGTAGATGAGCGTGGCCAGCTGGTCGGAGCGCAGTCCCCGCACCATGTCCTTGATGCAGTCGGGGTGGGATTCCAGGTACTCGGCGCCCCGCCGGGTCAGCTCGGCGAGGCTGAGGACCCAGCCCTCGGGGTCCCCCGCGTCGGGGCCGGTACCGGAGGGCGTTCCCCCTTCGGCCGTGTCGCCGGTGTCGATGAGCACGACGTGCTTGAGGCGGGGCAGCTCGGCGCGGTTCTCCCGCACCTTCTCCAGCTGTTCCAGATCCTCGGCGATCAGTACCCGGCTCTCGGAGTCGGCGAGGATGAAGGCGGTCTCCCCGACATTCGTGCTCGGGTAGACGGTGGTCGTCGCGGCGCCGGCGCACAGGATGCCGAGGTCGGCCAGGATCCAGTCGACGCGGGTGTTGGAGGCGATGGCCACCCGCTCCTCGGGGGCCACGCCGAGCGACATCAGTCCGGCGGCGATCCCGAAGACACGCTGCGCCGCCTCGCCCCAGGTGTAGCCGCGCCACTCGTCGGGCCCTTCGCCCGCGGCGGAGGGGACCGGATAGCGATAGGCCTCCGCGTCGGGGGTGGCCTCGACCCGTTCCAGGAAGAGCGTCGCCACGGAGGGCGGCCGGTTCTCGATCAGGGGTTGTGTGTCGCTCACGACATCCTCCGCTGGCCAGCACTTTGCTTGGTGACTTACGTGGTGAGTGCTTGTTGACTCACGAGTAACTAGGGGGGCAGCGCCAGCCTAGATGCCGTGGCGGCCTTACGTAAGGGGGTCTCCGTCCGCAATGCCCCGACCACCGCTCGATCGTCACAGGCTCCTCGGAAACCATCAGGGGCAGACCGCGCACACGGCCCGCCCCTGATGCTCGCCTGCCCCTCATCATGCCCTCACCGGCTGCTCCGCTGCCTGCCGGAGGAGCGCGCCGGGAGCGGGTTCTTCGCCCCGGCGCCCTGCTTCCTCGTCACTTCTTGGTCTTGGCGCCCTCGCCGGTACCGCCGCCGTCGGTGGACAGTGCCGCGATGAACGCCTCCTGCGGCACCTCGACCCTGCCGACGACCTTCATCCGCTTCTTGCCCTCCTTCTGCTTCTCCAGCAGCTTCCGCTTGCGGGAGATGTCACCGCCGTAGCACTTCGCGAGGACGTCCTTGCGGATGGCCCGCACGGTCTCACGTGCGATGATCCGGGCGCCGACGGCCGCCTGGATGGGCACCTCGAACTGCTGGCGCGGGATGAGCTCACGGAGCTTGTTGGCCATGCGGGAGCCGTAGGCGTACGCCTTCTCCTTGTGCACGATCGCGGAGAAGGCGTCCACCTGGTCGCCCTGGAGCAGGATGTCGACCTTCACCAGATCGGCGCTCTGCTCACCCGTGGGCTCGTAGTCCAGGGAGGCATAGCCGCGGGTGCGGGACTTCAGCGCGTCGAAGAAGTCGAAGACGATCTCCGCGAGAGGAAGCGTGTAGCGCAGCTCGACGCGGTCCTCCGAGAGGTAGTCCATGCCCTGCAGACCACCGCGCCGCGACTGGCACAGCTCCATGATCGCGCCGATGAACTCGCTGGGGGCGATCAGCGTCGCCCGTACGACCGGCTCGTGCACCTTGTCGATCTTCCCGGTCGGGAACTCGCTCGGATTGGTGACGACGTGCTCGTTCCCGTCCTCCATCTCGACGCGGTAGACGACGTTCGGAGCGGTGGCGATCAACTCGAGGCCGAACTCTCGCTCCAGACGGGCCCGTACGACCTCCAGGTGCAGCAGCCCGAGGAAGCCCACGCGGAAGCCGAAGCCGAGCGCGACGGAGTTCTCCGGCTCGTAGGTCAGCGCCGCGTCGTTGAGCTGCAGCTTGTCCAGGGCGTCACGCAGCTCGGGGTAGTCGGAGCCGTCCAGGGGATACAGACCGGAGAAGACCATGGGCTTCGGGTCCTTGTAACCGGCCAGCGCCTGCTCGGCGCCCTTGCTGAAGCGGGTGACGGTGTCGCCGACCCGGGACTGGCGCACATCCTTCACACCGGTGATCAGATAACCGACCTCGCCGACGCCGAGACCGTCCGAAGCGGTCATCTCCGGTGAGTTGGTGCCGATCTCCAGCAGCTCGTGGGTCGCGCCCGTCGACATCATCCTGATGCGCTCACGCCTGCTGAGGCTGCCGTCGACGACCTTGATGTAGGTGACGACACCCCGGTACGCGTCGTAGACCGAGTCGAAGATCATCGCTCGGGCCGGCGCCTGCGCGTCGCCGACGGGCCCCGGAACCTGCTTGACGACCTCGTCCAGCAACTCCTCGACGCCCTCGCCGGTCTTCGCGGAGACCTTCAGCACGTCCTCGGGCTCGCAGCCGATGAGATGGGCCAGCTCCGCGGCGAACTTCTCGGGCTGCGCCGCCGGCAGGTCGATCTTGTTGAGCACCGGGATGATCGTGAGGTCGTGCTCCATCGCCAGGTAGAGGTTGGCGAGGGTCTGCGCCTCGATGCCCTGTGCCGCGTCCACCAGCAGGACGCACCCCTCGCAGGCGGCCAGGGAGCGCGAGACCTCATAGGTGAAGTCCACGTGCCCCGGGGTGTCGATCATGTTCAGGATGTGCGGGGCCTCCTGGGCGCCCGTGGGCGCCCAGGGCATGCGCACGGCCTGGGACTTGATCGTGATGCCGCGCTCCCGCTCGATGTCCATGCGGTCGAGGTACTGGGCACGCATCTGCCGGTCCTCGACGATGCCGGTGAGCTGGAGCATCCGGTCGGCGAGCGTCGACTTGCCGTGGTCGATGTGCGCGATGATGCAGAAGTTGCGGATCAGCGCCGGGTCGGTACGGCTCGGCTCCGGCACGTTCGAAGGGGTCGCGGGCACGCAGGGTCCTGTCGGGTCTGTCGGGTCTCGGCGGGAAACACTCATGCGGTTCGTCGCCCCATCGTCCCATGCGCGGGGGGTGCGGGCCGATTGGGAGGCCACAGGGCCTGCTGATAGCCTGGCCCACTGTGCCTCGTGCGCTCGGCAGAAGCTCACGACGGCATGAAGACACCATCACCGAACCCGTAAAGGCTCTTCTTCGTGGCGAACATCAAGTCCCAGATCAAGCGGATCAAGACCAACGAGAAGGCGCGTCAGCGCAACAAGGCGGTCAAGTCCGAGCTCAAGACGGCGATCCGCCGTACTCACGAGGCCATCGCCGCCGGTGACAGCGACAAGGCCGCCGAGGCCCAGCGCGTCGCCAGCCGCAAGCTCGACAAGGCCGTCAGCAAGGGTGTGCTGCACAAGAACAACGCGGCGAACAAGAAGTCCGCGCTCGCGCAGCGGTTCAGCACCCTCAAGGGCTGACGCCCTCCCTCGCCGGTGCGGGTCCGACGGGCCCTCTCACTCCGTTCCGTGCCGGCTGCTCCACAGCGTGATGTCTCACACGTGATTCCGCGCCGCACGCGGCCTGCGTTCGCCACGCGGGTGCGGCGCGTCCGACCGCTCCGCGGTCGCTGAAAGCCGGAGCCCCGCACTGCTCTTCCCGGGCACTGCGGGGTTTTCGCATGCGCGGGGGACGTGCGCGCGGGGGACGTGCGCGCGGGAGGCACACGCGGGGGACGTACGCGCGGAGACGTCTGTGCGTACGCGCAGGGTGCAGGGCAGGGGCCACAGGCGCAGGGCCACAGACTCAGGGGCGCAGGTGTGGGGACCTGCGGTCAGGGGCGTGCGCTGGACTCGTGTGCGTGGACGCACGAGCGGGACCTGCCGGACGCCCGTACCCGGGCCCTCGCGGGCGCCCCGGCGGGCGGGGCAGACCGGCCCACAGGCCCGGGGTGCGGCGCGGGGCCGCAGACCGGCGCACAGGTCCCGGGGTGCGGCGCGGGGCGCTCGCAGGGCGGCGGCCGGCTCAGCGGGAGCGTGCCGCCTTCGCCACCGCGATCACGGCCTGTTCCAGCGCGTACTCCGGATCGTCACCGCCGCCCTTGACTGCCTCGTCCGCGGCTGCCACCGCACGCAGAGCCGTGGAGACACCCTCGGCGGACCATCCGCGCATCTGCTGCCGCACCCGGTCGATCTTCCAGGGCGGCATGCCCAGTTCACGTGCGAGGTCACCGGGGCGCATGCCGCGGGGCGCCGAGGCGAGCTTGCCGATGCCTCGTACGCCCTGCGCGAGGGCGCTGGTGACCAGGACCGGCGCGACTCCCGTCCCCATGGCCCAGCGCAGCGTCTCCAGGGCATCCGCCGCCCGGCCCTCGACCGCGCGGTCGGCCACGGCGAAGCTGGAGGCCTCGGCGCGGCCCGTGTAGTAGCGCGCGACGACGGCGTCGTCGATCGTCCCCTCGACATCGGCGGCAAGTTGCGAGCAGGCGGAGGACAGCTCACGCAGGTCGCTGCCGACGGAGTCGACGAGGGCCTGGGCCGCCTCCGGGGTCGCGGAGCGGCCGAGGCCGCGGAACTCGCCCCGCACAAAGGCGAGTCGGTCCGCCGGCCTGGTCAGCTTCGCGCACGCGATCTCACGGGCGCCCGCCTTGCGGGCCGCGTCCAGCAGGCCCTTGCCCTTGGCGCCGCCCGCGTGCAGCAGCACCAGCGTGATCTCCTCGGCGGGGGAACCCAGATACGCCTTCACGTCCTTGACGGTCTCTGCCGAGAGGTCCTGCGCGTTCCGCACCGCGACGACCTTGCGTTCGGCGAAGAGGGACGGGCTGGTCAACTCGTCCAGCGTGCCCGGCTGGAGGTCGGCGGCGGCCAGTTCGCGCACGTCGGTGTCCGGGTCGGCCGCTCGCGCCGCCGCCACCACATCCCGCACCGCGCGGTCGAGCAGCAGCTCTTCCTGGCCCACGGCGAGCGTGAAAGGGGCCAGCGGATCGTCCGTCGTCTTCTTGCGCGTACCAGCCATCGCCGAACAGCATCCCATGGCCCACCGACACATCCGCCTGGCGCAGAATGCCTGTGTGACGGACGTACGACACATCCTGGTACTGCCCGACCGCGACGCGGCCGAGGAGGTCGCCGAGGAGCTTAAGAGCCGCTTCGAGGGGCCGCACGAGGAGCCGCAACTGGTGCGTGAGGCGCTGGCGGGAGAGGACGACGCCGAGGACGCCCAGTGGCTCGTCGTCCTGGAAGCCCCGCAGGGACGCTACGACCGGCGGCTGCTGGACGAGCTCGCGGACGAGTACGAGGGCTGGCTGGAGTGGGACTGAGACGGGGGAACGAGGGGTGATGCTGGGGGCGTGACGCGGGGGGAGTGACGCGGAGAGAGGCGGGGTGAGCCTGACGGGGAGGAACTGTCGGAACCGGCACCCCGACCGGCCCTCACCTCCCCTCTTCTCGCCGGCCCGACACGGCACCACGGCTCCGCCCGCCTCGGCGATGCCGTCCTCACCGGCGGCCGGCGAAGGCACTCTCGAGTACTTCGGGCGCCGGGGCTCCCGCACCGCCCGTGACGGCACCGATCGCTGCGCCGGCTGCCGGTCGGCGGGCTCACGCTCCGTGGCCACTGCCGGCCCGCCCCCTGCCGTGGCGGAGCCTTCTCTCCCCGTGCCGGTCACCGCCAGTGCTCCATGGAGGTCGGTGCGCCGGACAAGAGCACCGGCCGCGCGGAGCGCTCCGAGAGTACGGGGCGCGGGGTGCCCGTACGGATTGTCGGCTCCCGCGGAGATCAGGGCGACGCGCGGGCGCAGCCGTTCCAGCAGGGGCGCGTACTGGTACGCCGACCCGTGATGCGCGACCTTGAGCACATCGACGGAGGGCAGCGCCGGATGGTTCGTCAACAACCCCCGCTGAGCGTCGGGTTCGAGATCGCCCGGCAGCAGCAGGGTCATGCCGGCCACGCGGACGAACAGGGTGACGCTCGCGTCGTTGGCGTCCTCGCCCCGCCCGGCTGCCCCAGCCGCACCAGCCGCACCAGCCGCACCAGCAGGCTCGGCGGACTCGGCGGGCGGCCACAGGGCCTCCCAGGACAGACCGCCCACGCTTCCCCTCTCCCCGGCAGCGGCTCCGGTCACGGGAACACCTGCCTCCCTCGCGGTACGGCGCACGAACGCCGCCTGCCCCCTCGGATGTTGGTGCGGCGTGGCCTGGATCGCCCCGACACCGCGTCCCTTCAACACCCCCGGCAGCCCGG
Organism: Streptomyces sp. TAA204; assembly: GCF_000424965.1. NCBI lineage: Bacteria > Bacillati > Actinomycetota > Actinomycetes > Kitasatosporales > Streptomycetaceae > Streptomyces > Streptomyces sp. TAA204. Next base: position 8,488 of record NZ_AUKW01000018.1, on the reverse strand, counting down.
CGACATGGTCGGCGTGGAAGTGGGTCAGCAGGACGAGGGGAACGGAGGTGACCCCCAGAGTGCGCAGACAGTCGTCGACGGCGGCCGGGTCCGGCCCCGCGTCCACGACCACGGCGGAGCCGTCCCTCCCCGTGGCGAGCGCGAGCGCGTCGCCCTGCCCCACGTCGCACACCACCAGACGCCAGCCGGGAGGCGGCCATCCGGTCAGCGGCCGGACCAGCGGCACCGGACGGATCACCGCCAGCAGCAACAGCGCCACGCACACCGCGCACAGCCACGGGCGCCGGAGCAGCCGGAGCCGGGTGCCGAGGAGCACGGCGACGGCGATGACGAAGGCGAGCAGGAACGCTCCGCTCCAGCTTCCGGGCCACTCGATCTCCGCGCCGGGCAGCGCCGCTCCCCCGCGCGCCAGCGCGGCGATGCCCTCGGCGGGCCAACCGGCCAGCCAGGCAACGGCCTTGGCGAGCGGCATCGCGAACGGTGCCGTCGCCAGGGCAGCGAACCCCAGCACGGTGGCGGGAGCCACGGCGAACTCCGCCAGCAGGTTGCAGGGGACGGCCACCAGGCTGACGTGCGCGGCGAGCACCACCACCACGGGAGCGCACACGGCCTGGGCCGCGGCCGCCGCCGCGAGAGCTTCGGCGAGGTGTCCGTGCATCCCCCTGCCCCGCAGCGCCGCACTCCAGCGGGGCGCGATGGTGAGCAGCGCTCCCGTGGCGAGCACGGACAGCAGGAAGCCGAAGTCGAGCGCGAGCCAGGGGTCGATGAGGACGAGCAGCAGGACAGCGGCCGCCAGGGCGGGCAGGAGGGAGCGCCGCCGGCCGGTCACGAGGGCGAGGAGCGTGATCAGTCCGCAGGCCGCCGCCCGTATGACGCTCGGCTCAGGACGGCAGACGATGACGAAGGCCAGCGTGAGCAGGGCTCCGAGCACCGCCGTGCCGCGCAACGGGATGCCCAGGCGCGGGGCCAGGCCCCGGCGCTCCGCGAGGTGGGCGGTGCCGGGCGGCCCGATGAGCACCGCCAGCATGATCGTCAGGTTGGCGCCGCTGACCGCGAGCAGATGCGTCATGTCCGTGCTGCGGAACGCCGCTTCGAGGCCCGGCGGCATGCGGGAGGTGTCGCCCACCACCAGCCCTGGCAGCAGCCCCCGGGCGTCCCCGCCGAGTCCGCCGGTCGCCTCGCGCAGCCCGGCGCGCAGGCTGCCCGCCGTGCGCTGCGCTGCCGACGGCGAGCGGATGACCGGGGGCGGGCCGTCGCCCTGTACGCGCACGACGGCGGCGATGTCCTGTCCGTGACCGGTACGGGTGGGGGTCATCAGCCTGGCGTCGGCGCGCAGACCGGTCGAGGGCAGCAGACGCAGCCATTCCCGCGCGCCGCGTCCCTCCGGCCCGTGGACGATGACGAGCACCGGCGTGCGCACGGCGTGTCGGGCGGGTGGTTCCCCCGCCCGGACCTCGCCCGGCGGGGAGCCCCGTGCGGTGACGTGGGTTGCCTCGGCCCGGAAGAGCAGGGCGTCCGCTGCCTGCCGGGCACCGTGCACACGGGGCCGCATCCGGCGGGGGTCACCGGTGACGGTCAAGTCGGCCGTCACCGAAGCGTGTTGGGCTGCGAGGCGGGGCAGCGGCCCACGGCGCAGATCCGCGGCGTGCAGGGCGGCGACGCCTCCGCCCGCTGCCGCGCACAGCAGCGACAGCGCAGCGGTGACGGGCAAGAAGGACGCAGGCCCGCCCCGCCCGCGCCGCGCTCCACGGCGTGCCACCGCGAACAGCACCCCGGCCGCCGCGGTGCACGCCGCGACGCCCGCCGCCGCCACCGCCCCCGGCAGGCCCAACGCCAGCGCCGCCGCTCCCCAGGCGGCGAGAGCGGGCGGGACCAGCCGCAGGTCGGCGGGCTGCTCCTGCCGGGGATTCGCGGCGCCGAACGCACCGGGAGCGGCGACGTGCACGGCGGAACGTCCGCTCGCGGCGTTCCGCCCCGGGCTCACGGTGTCACCTTCGGCTTGATGTCGGCGAAGCGGCGTTCCCCGATACCGCTGACGTCCTGGAGCTGGTCGACGGAGCTGAACCCGCCGCTCTTCTGCCGGTGGTCCACGATGCGCTGGGCCAGGACGGGGCCCACTCCCGGCAGCGTCTCCAACTGTTGGGCCGTGGCGGAGTTCAGGCTGACGGTGCCTCCCGCCGGTCCCGCACCGGCGCCGGGCGCCGGACCGGCGGCGGCCCCCTTTCCCGCACCGCCCGCTGCCGGTGCGCCGCCCGCGACGATCTGCTCACCGTCGATGAGACGCCGTGCCCGGTTGAGGCCGCTGACGTCCGTGCCGGGACGCACTCCGCCCGCCGACTCGAGTGCGTCGGCGACCCGCGCGCCGCTCGGCAGCCGGTAGATGCCGGGCTTGCGGACCTTCCCCGAGACGTCCACGACCAGCCGCTTGCCCGCCCCGCCCGTCGCGCCGCCCGTCCTCCGGCCGTCCGCCGCGTCTCCCTCCCCCGCTCCGTCCGCCTCCGGGAGGGCCGGTGCGCTCCGCGGCTCCGGTGCCCGTACGGCTTCCGGGCGCCCCGTCCAGAAGTGGTGCACGGCGAAAGCGACGGCGGCCAGGAGGACGACCGCCAGCGCGAGCAGCGTCCGCGGCTCCACACCGCACCGCAACCGCAGCCACAGCGGGAGCCGTTCCCGCAGGTCACGAACTGGGCGCACGAACCCCCGGCGCTCGCCCGGCGGTCCGGGTGCGGGAGGGCGCTCGCGTGCCTGTCCGCCACCGCTGCCGTCGTCCCCGGGGCGAGTGGCCGGCGCGTCCGTCCGTGCCCCGCGCGGGCGGGCGGCGACCGGGGGCAGCCCGGCGGTCAGGGGAACGGTGTCGTCGTTCTCCGGTGTCCGCGCCGCACGCCGGGCACGGCTGTGCCGTACGGCGCTGCGCGCGCTGGCCAGCGCTTCGGCGCGTGGCAGCACCTCGCGCGCCGCTTCCGGTCCGGCCGCCCCGGAATCCTGCTGCGCCGCCGCGCTCCCGGACTCGCACGGCACCGACCGAGGTCCGCGCCGTACGGGCAGCGGCTCGGCACTCCCACCGGGAGGCACCGGCGGTCCGCGCCGTACGGGCGCCGGTGCCGCCACCGGCGTCGTCGTCGCCGGTGGCGGCGCGGGCCCCGACTCGTCCGCCGACGGGCGGACTTCGCCGGGCGAGGACCGAGCGGCATCCCCGAGCAGCGCCGCGGCACGCTGCCCCGGCCCCTCCGTCGTCCCCGCCGCCTCGGGGGAGCCGGAACCGGGGCCGGAAGCGGACCCGGCCGCCCCGGGACGTGCGGGGCGGACAGTACGGCGGCGGCACGGGAGACGACCGCGGCCGGGAGGAGCGGGACACGCACGGGACCGGGGCCCGCGAGGCGGGCCCGTAGGACGGGGACGCCGGCGAAGACGGGAACGAGTGCTCATGCCGACCGAAGGTAGCCAGCACCGCGCACATCAGTTGATCTTGGTCAATTCCCGGGGAGAACCCGCCGGTTGTGGATGACCGGCTCACTCACCTCAGTGACACCACGGCGCCGAGCAGCCCCGGCCCCGTGTGGGCGCCGATGACCGCACCGACCTCGCTCACATGCAGCTCACCCAGCTCCGGCACCCGCTCCCGGAGCCGCTGCGCGAGCTGGTCCGCACGTTCCTGCGCCGCGAGGTGGTGCACCGCGATGTCGACGCACGCACTGCCTGCCCGCTCCACCACGATCTCCTCCAGCCGTGCGATCGCCCTGGACGCCGTCCGTACCTTCTCCAGCATCGCGATACGGCCGTCCACGAGCTCCAGCAGCGGCTTGACCGCGAGAGCCGAGCCGAACAGCGCCTGCGCGGCGCCGATGCGCCCGCCCCGGCGCAGATAGTCGAGCGTGTCGACGTAGAAGTGGGCGGAGATTCCCTCGGCACGCTTCTCCGCGGCTGCCACGACCTCGTCGAGTGAGGCGCCGCCCGCCGCCGTCCCGGCCGCCTCCAGGGCGCAGAACCCCAGGGCCATGGCGACGAGACCGGTGTCCACCACCCGCACCGGCACGGGAGCGTCACGAGCGGCGAGCTGCGCCGCGTCGCACGTACCCGAGATCTCACCGGACAGATGCAGCGAGACGATGCCCTCCGCGCCGGCCTCGGCAGCCGCGCGGTAGGTCTCCGCGAAGACCGCCGGGCTCGGCCGTGAGGTGGTCACGGCCCGGCGCTCGCGCAGGGCCTCGGCGAGCGAGGGCGCCGAGATCTCGGTGCCCTCCTCGAACGCCCGGTCACCGAGCACCACGGTCAGCGGCACCACGTCGATGCTGTGCCGTACCAGCGCCCCCTGCGGGAGGTAGGCGGTGGAATCCGTGACGATCGCGACATGACGGGACGTGGTGCGGGACATGAAGGGAGGCTACCGCCGTCTCAGGGAGCGCTCTGCGGACGGCCCTTGTCCAGACGGGGATGTTCGCCACGGGGATGTTCGGCACGGGGATGTTCGGCACGGGGAGGCTCGGCGTGGGCCTGTTCCGCACGGGGAGGCTCGACGCGTGGCTGTTCCGCACGGGCCTGTTCCAGGCCCGCCTGTTCCTCACGGGGCGGGTCCAGCTCTTCCGGGCTCTGCCAGTGGCGCAGCGCACCCGATTCGATCTCGATCTGTTCGCGCAGCGCGTCGAGCCCGTCCGCGTCGTGCCGGCTGGCACGGTCCTGCGCGGCGAAGCGGAGCGAATCCGCCGACTGCTTGATACGTGCGACACGCTCACGCACCTCGGGCAGACGGGCTGCGGTGCGGGCCTTGTCGGGCTCCCGCTCCATCAGCAGGCGCAGTTCGCCGTCGAGATGCCGCGCGTGCTCGTGCAGGCGGTCGAGCAGCCCGACCGCTTCCTGCAGGGACGGGTCCTGTGTCACGTCCGACTCCAGAGCGCGGCGCGTGCCGTCGATGGACGCGCGCAGCTCCAGCCGTTTGCGGGCCAGCTCCCCCACCGGGCCGGGCTGTGCGCTCTTCGCCCGCAGGGCGGTGTCCTCGACGGTGCGCCGCACCTGGCTGCCCGTCCGTTCGACTCCGCGCTGGACCGCCCGCGTGACGCGCACCGCGGCGATGACACCGAACGTCACGAACAGCACGAAGAGCAGTGCCAGTACGCCGATGACGAATTCCACGAGCACGCTCCCTCGTCCGTCCACCCCGGGCCGCTTGTTTCTCCCTCCAGCCTAAACGGACAGGGCCGGGGCCGCGTTCCTCGGGAACCCGGACCGTCCCCCACAGGGACCCCGTAGGGGACGGGCCCGGGCCGCCGCCGCGCACCCCGCCCCGGACGTCAAGGGCGGCCCGGACGCCCCGGACGCCCCGGACGCCCCGGACTCAGCCTAAGCAGGAACGACGTTGACCAGCTTCGGCGCCCTGACGATCACCTTCCGGATGCCCGCGCCGCCCAGCGCCCCGACGATCGCCGGTTCGGCCAGCGCCTGCGCCTCCAGGTCGGCCTCCGAGATCGACGGCGAGACCTCCAGCCGCGCCTTGACCTTGCCCTTCACCTGCACCACGCAGGTCACCGTCTCATCCACCAGGTACGCCGGGTCGGCGACCGGGAAGTCCTGGTACACGACGGTCTCTTCGTGCCCCAGCTTCCGCCACAGCTCCTCGGCGACGTGCGGCGCCAGCGGGGCGATCAGCAGCAGCATGGTCTCGGCGACCGAACGCGGCACCTCGCGCAGCTTGGTGACGTGGTTGTTCAGCTCGGTGAGCTTCGCGATGGCGGTGTTGAAGCGCAGCGCGGCCATGTCCTGGCCGACCCCGTCCACGGCCTTGTGCAGGGTGCGCAGCGTGTCCTCGTCCGGAGCCGCGTCGACGACGGTGACCTCGCCTGTCGCCTCGTCCACGACGTTGCGCCACAGCCGCTGCAGCAGCCTGTACTGGCCGACGACCGCACGGGTGTCCCAGGGGCGGGAGACGTCCAGCGGCCCCATCGCCATCTCGTACAGTCGCAGCGTGTCCGCGCCGTACTCCGCGCAGATCTCGTCCGGAGTGACGGCGTTCTTCAGGGACTTGCCCATCTTGCCCAGCAGCCGGCTGACGCGCTCGCCCTGGTGGAAGTACGCACCGTCGACCTCCTCGACCTCTTCGGCCGGCACGGCGATGCCGCGGCTGTCACGGTAGACGTACGCCTGGATCATGCCCTGGTTGTACAGCTTGTGGAACGGCTCGGCAGAGGAGACGTGCCCCAGGTCGAAGAGCACCTTGGACCAGAAACGCGCGTACAGCAGGTGCAGGACGGCGTGTTCGGCGCCGCCGACGTACAGGTCGACACCGCCGTGCGGGATGCCCTCACGCGGCCCCATCCAGTAGCGCTCGACCTCCGGGTCGACCAGGGCACGGCTGTTGTGCGGGTCCAGGTAGCGCAGCTCGTACCAGCACGAACCCGCCCAGTTGGGCATGGTGTTGGTCTCCCTGCGGAAGCGCCGGGGGCCCTTGCCGTCGCCCAGGTCCAGGGTGACGTTCACCCACTCCTCGTTCCGCGACAGGGGAGTCTCCGGGACGGTGTCCGCGTCGTCGGAATCGAAGGTGCGCGGCGAGTAGTCGTCCACCTCGGGCAGTTGCAGCGGCAGCATCGACTCGGGCAGCGCGTGCGCGACGCCTTCCTCGTCGTAGACGATCGGGAACGGTTCACCCCAGTAGCGCTGACGGCTGAACAGCCAGTCGCGCAGCCGGTAGTTGACGGTGCCGGCGCCGGACCCCCGCTCCCTCAGCCACTCGGTGATCCTCGCCTTGGCCGCGGTCACGTCCAGTCCGTCCAGGGAGACGGTCCCGGCCGCGGAGTTGACGATCTTCGCGTCGTAGGAGACGAAGGCGTCGTCCCACTGCGCCGTGTCCGTGCCCCGTCCGTCCGACGGCTCCACGACGCACCGCACGGGCAGCTCGAAGGCGCGGGCGAAGGCGAAGTCGCGGTGGTCGTGGGCGGGGACGGCCATGATGGCGCCGGTGCCGTAGCCCATCAGCACGTAGTCGGCGATGAAGACGGGCACCTGCTCGCCGGTCACGGGGTTCGTGGCGTACGCGCCGGTGAAGACACCCGTCTTGTCCTTGGCCTCGGCCTGCCGCTCGACGTCCGACTTCGCCGCTGCCTGCGCTCGGTACTCGGCGACCGCCGTGGCGGGGTCGGCGTGACCGCCCGTCCACACCTCGTGGGTGCCCTCCGGCCACTGGACCGGAACGACGTCGTCGACCATCGGGTGCTCCGGGGCCAGCACCATGTACGTCGCGCCGAACAGGGTGTCCTGGCGGGTGGTGAAGACCTCGATGTTCCCGTCGCCCAGCGGGAAGTCGATGCGGGCGCCCTCGCTCCGTCCGATCCAGTTGCGCTGCTGCAGCTTGATCGCCTCGGGCCAGTCCAGACCGTCCAGATCCGACAGCAGCCGGTCGGCGTAGGCGGTGATGCGCATGTTCCACTGGCGCAGCTCGGCCTTGAAGACGGGGTAGTTGCCGCGCTCGGAACGGCCCTCCGCCGTGACCTCCTCGTTGGCCAGCACGGTGCCCAGACCGGGGCACCAGTTGACCGGCGCGTCAGAGGCGTACGCCAGCCGGTACTCCCCCAGCACCTCGGCGCGCTGCACGCTGTTCAGGTCCTCCCAGCGCCCGAAGCCCTCCGGTGTCTCGCGCTCACCCGACGCGAACTGCGCGACCAGCTCCTCGATCGGACGTGCCTTCGCCGCGTCGGTGTCGTACCAGGAGTTGAAGATCTGCACGAAGATCCACTGGGTCCACCTGTAGTAGTCCGGGTCGATCGTCGCGAACGAACGGCGCTGGTCGTGGCCCAGGCCCAGGCGGCGCAGCTGCGCCTTCATCTGGACGATGTTGCCCTCGGTCGAGGTGCGCGGGTGGGTGCCGGTCTGCACCGCGTACTGCTCGGCGGGCAGGCCGAAGGCGTCGAAGCCGAGGGTGTGCAGGACGTTGTGCCCAGTCATCCGCTGGAAGCGGGCGGAGACGTCGGTGGCGATGTACCCGAGCGGGTGGCCGACGTGCAGGCCCGCACCCGAGGGGTACGGGAACATGTCCATGATGAATTTCTTGGGCCGGGCGGTCATCGCGGGGTCACCCGCCAGATCGCCGGTCCCGGGGTTGGGCGCCTCGTACGTGCCCTGCTTCTCCCAGAAGTCCTGCCAGCGCGTCTCGATGTCGGCGGCCAGCGCTGCCGTGTAGCGATGGGGGGCCGCGCTCTCGGCGGCGGTCGTCGTCTCGGTCATCGTCCTCAAAGCTCCATCGGTCGTCCCTGCCGAGCACAAATGAAAAATCCCCTCGCACAGGAGGGGACGCCGCGCCGATTCCGGCCCTGTCGATCACGTCGGTGTCGGACGAGGGCCGGGACTGATCAGCGCGGCCGGCTAAGCAGAAGGCGTACGGCACGCATGCGGTCAGGGTACCGCAAGGGCGGAGGAGGCTCACACGGAGTTCTGCCGACGCCGGCCCGGCTGCGGGGTGCGCGGGGACGGGGCGCCGGGGCCGGGAGCGCGGGGCCCAGGGCGCGGG